>NZ_FUXU01000046.1 GCF_900167155.1 Enterovibrio nigricans DSM 22720
GTACCGACTCTTGGCTTGAGTGGTGGGACGTTCTCGACCTGAGAGCCATTATTGAGATAGTGCATTACACGCTCTCCTCATAGATGAATTCATAGTACTTACCGCCTAACTTAAACTGGTTTAGCGTACATTCCAGAATAGCGGCGGTTTGAGATACTAACGGGGTTAAACAATCGTCTAGGCACGTTGCGTAAGCTTGTGTAATGCCTTTGACGCGAATACGTAATAAGTGGCGGTACTTCTCTTCATAGAGAGGATAAGTACAACCACGTAAACAGTGGTGAGGGAAGATTTCTTCAACCTCGATGTCAAACCCTAAATCAGCGCCTAGCTTGTCGATGTTCCATGCTTGCAAACCACCTTTACGGTGATACTTTTCAACCACAGCTGCACGGCGCGATTCAAACGTCTGGTTTTGAACTTGGCACTCTGGAAGCCCTAAATACTCTTCCCATTCGTCTAGTAATTGCTGAGTGATTTCAGGGCGCATTTCTAACAATAAACTGTCTGCGCTTGCCTCTACTGCTTCTAGCCTTGGCGCATAGCCTGCCGCGTATTTATGAAGGTCTAACGATGCTGAACGCTGCCACAAGATACCTCGTGGCATTTGCGCCATGATTGAGTTAGTCCATTGCTCTACAGAGTGGCCCATGTGATCACTCCAAGCTCATGTAACTCATTCGATGCAGCAGGAACGTCAGCATTCAGATCTAGCGAATAGTCTTCAATACCTGGTACTGAACCAATAGCGGTGCGCACTGCACTCACAAGCAAGGTACTAGCAGGGCTTAACGTTTTAAAATAGCTGTTGATACTGGTCTGCACACTGGCGCGAAGCTCTGTGTTATCTGGTGTGATATTGATGTCTAAATCCGTCACTTTCAGCGTTAACTGAATCGGCACTGGCTCGATGCCAGCAGGGCGACCAACGTCACTCCCTGTTGCTGGGTCTTTATGGCGATAAATATAATCAGACATCGCTTGTTGGTCGGTGACATTAGGCAGAATGTCTGTACGGCCATCAAAGACAAATGCATAGCCAACCGTCGAGCCACCTTGATAGGCATCGATAGCCCAAGCACGAGTAACCCCTGCGACTTCACGGCACCATGCCACGTAGTCATGCACCGCGCCGCCCATTGGTGGGTTACGCTTACGAAACAGTAAACGCTCAAGCACTTCAGCAACGGATTCTATTTCCGCACCACCTGAGATTTCACCCGTCACACCATTAGGTTGAATACCTGGCACGGTTGAGACCAATGTCAGCGTTTCACCTGCCGCGAGATTACCCGCCGCGCCTGATTCTTCCGCTTCTACTTCCACTAAAACGCTGCCACTGTCTGGCGCATTAGATAGCGTCACTCGATATAATCGGCCATCAGAATGCGTCATCACAGTACCAACGGGAATAGGCACATTACCTGTAAAAGTAACGGGGCCAGCGGCATTCGTTGCAAGCTTTTGAATCACGCCTTCATAGCGCGCTGCATCGATGATGGTCTGGTCTTCAGATTCAGTAGAAGGGATGATTTGACGCACAATCCAAGATTGGTAATCGTAGAGATCACGAACGCTGCCACTCACAGAAGAGTTAAGCGCTTGCTCAATGCCAAACTTAGGTAAAACCTCATCTAACGAGGCTTCAATATCGATTAAACCGCTTTCAATAAGCTGGCGTAGCGTAGGAACGTTAAACGGCACGTTGCGCCTCCCATCGTTTCATAACGGTCAGTGAGATGACTTCGTTGTCTGGTTTGGTGATATTGATAGACAAGGCAAGGGTTTGAAAACGAGGAATAGAGCCAACCACAGACACACTTTTTGCCATCTGGCCATCACCGCTATCAACCAACATCCAAGCCAGTGCATCCTCTGCGTATTTCACCGCACGATTGCGCACATCGGTAGTCAGTTTTTCACGGTAAAGCAGCCAAAGTTTAGAGCCCCACGGTGCATCGTAAAACGTGTCACCTGGCCAGCCTCTAAAGTCGTTTGAATCGTCGGGTAAGCGGTCTGAAGTATCGGCGCGGGCATCAGTGAACAACGAAATCAAAACGAGGGCTGAAACTGTGTCATCTGCGACACTTCCGCCCTCGATAATGATTCCTGTGTTTTTCATCATGTCGAACACGATGCTCACGCTCATAGTTAACCCACTGGTACTGAAGTATTCCTGTTCTCTGCATCTTTGTGGAAATGGCCAAGGTAGCTAAAGCCGCCTGCGGTAAAATCTAAACCGCTAACAACGCTGGCAGAAGTAATGCCGCCAGTAGCAAAAATACCAAGGTCTGTAGATATCCCACCTGTCACATGCAAAGGGCCTTGAATCAATGTTTCAGGGGAAATAATAGTGAAGGAATTAGCGGCTTCAAAAATAACGTCGGTTGCTGTAACAACCACCTTGCCATCTTTGGTTAAGCGGATTTTATGACCTTCCAAATGGTAGAGGAAAACGTCACCGCTTTCACCCTTTGGACGATATTTTTTATCTTCAACAGCTACAGCAACCAAGTTACCTAGATTGCCACCGATAGCCGCAAGAATGGCTTCAGAGCCTATAGGTGGGAACGAACTGCAACCGTAGTTTTGAAAGCGCTCGATGTCATCAACAGATTCATCAGCGTGCATTTTAAGTTGCAAGTTTTGGCGCTGTAAATCTTCAACCACGCCAGACACCACAGCGCGAGTAATCGAACCTGTAATGCGGCGTTTAATAGGGGCAAGCAATCGCTCAATATAACGTTGAGTTACCATTGACCACCGCCTAATGTCGTTTGTTTTTCAACTTCCGCAGGGATGTCAAACGCTTCTGGTTTCACCACACTGACCACAGCCAGACGACCTGAATCATCTTCGCTAAACATGATCGAGGCAATCAGCATATCTTCATCCAAACCTACAATCTCATCTTGAACTGGTACTACCGTATTGAAGTTCCATAACTTGCCCGTTTGCGGAATTCGCCACCCTGTCACCGTGTACTCTGCACCATTGGAGGTAGCAATACTGCGTTGGCGTTCCCATTGGCCGCGCTTGGCTGCACCTTCCGCAGTAGTGATTTCTTCGTTGATAATAATCATTGGGCGATAGCGATTGATATCTGCATCTTTCACTTCAGCTTTGATACCGCCAACCGTTGACAGTGCGGAATCATCCCACGAGCCAAACGAAGCACCGACAGCCTTAACCGTAAAGCTACTAAAACGCTGACGCCAGCTGAAGCGACCACGCGCAGCTTTCACATTCTCACCAAGGATTAAAGACACACCCGCACGCTCTGTACTTCTACGCACGATCACAAGGTTGCCAAACGTGTCACTGGTTAACAGCACACCACGCTGACGCGCTAGACGAGCAAGCAGCTCATGCGGTGTTTCACCTTGCTCGATTTGAATACGAGGGAACGCCGCGCCCACATCGGTATTCACGATCACTTTAATACCGAAAGGCTTACATACCACGTTAGCAATCTGAGTTAACGTTTGGTTGTTGAACTGGCCTGAAGGGTAGTCAATCGAGCAATCCACTAAGTCAGCGGTTTTGTCTCGACCGCTCACCGATATCATCACCTGGTTTGCATCGTAACTTGGCACCCAATCATCCACATAGCCCGTAATCACGCGCTCACCACCAATTTCAATCACACAAGGTTGCCCTTGCTGAATCGGCTCCATGAAGGCTTTGTATTTATCGTCAGAGCCTTGCCACTTCCAAGTCAGTTCTAAATCAAATGAACCAGACATCGCATTGATTGAGCGAGTCACACTGACCTTAGTCCAGCCACCGTAAACATTACCGCCAGCTTTCAATACAATTTCATCTAACTGCGTTGTCATGAGCTAATCACCTCAATGGAATCTGAAGGCAAGATAAAAGACGGATTAGATAAGCCATTACGACGCACAATGCTCTGGCGCGTTTCAGTGTCGCCGTTCTCTTGCCATGCAACCAAAGAAACAGGCACCGTACTGGTGGGCGTGTAAATACTTAACTGAGGCAACAACTCGGCTCTTGCTCTGGTATCCGCCAGCACCGCTTGACGCAGCACACGAAACTGACGCCACACAGCAGAGTCACCAAGTTCAACGGCATTTGCAGAAAGCTCTGCTAATTCATTAGCAATGTCATACCCAATCTTCTTGTACTGCTCACCTGTTAATACGGCTTTACGGTCAGCACCCGAAAGGCTATTAATCGACTCATCGGTATCAACCAAATCAACACCAATATCCGCGTCACCCATTGCTGAAGCCTTAGACACAGTCGCAGAATTCATAATCAAACGCTTGTACGCATCGGCATTATTTAGCACGGCTTGCTGCTTCACAGGGTCGGCCACACTAGGCACTGAACTCGCGAAGCCATCAGCGCTATCGATGTTACGGCTTAAACCACCAGTAACAGCCAGCTCAGCGCGCATACCATCCCAACGGTTTTGCACGTTCTGGTAAACATCGAGGGCACGAATAGGGTCAGTAACCACGCCTTTCACGTCTTCCAACAGGCCCATGGTTTCACGCGCTAATTCACCAGGGTAGGCCAATAGGTTGCCAATGGAATCTTTGGTACGCATAAGGCGATCTGTCCACTCACGCAGCTCACTAGGTAGTGATGGCAAACCACGAGTGAATTCATCCAAGTCATCTAAGAACTGATCAACCATATCGCCCACACCTTCCGTGGCCGTCTCATCAAATTCTTTCTCAAAGGCATCATTAGCCGCATCTTGTGACTTGGTTGATTCACCTTGCACCTGGCTTGCGGTATCGCGCTTTGAATTCGGGAATAGGTTTTCACCTTGTTCAAACACCTCAAAGCTAAACGTGGCTAATCCGTCTGTTTTATTGACTAACTTAAAGCTGCCTTTACCAACCTGAACCTTACGAACGCCAAACCAAGGATGAATCAGTTCACACGGCCCTGGTGTATTAATCGCTTCAATGATTTGCTGTAGTTTCTCAAAGTAGCCATCACCCACAGTGCGGCCATTAATCATTTCTTGTTGAAGCACTTTACCGTTATCTTCGGTATAGCCTTGTTCACGCTTAGGGTAAGCATGAGGGATAGCACGGCGACCAAAGTCACCACTTGCATCATCTAGGAAAAATTCAACACCACGAATAGAGGCGGTTAAACGATCTTCAAATGCCATTTAAAGCCCCTTTAATTTGTACCCGTATCTGGGTCGATTTGAATGGTTGGTGAAGAGGAAGTGGCGGTTACTTTTGGTCTGTCGCCTGATACATCAACTTTTACATTCACTTGCCCGCCAATAGGATAGTTAGATTGGCCATCAATCTGAGGATAATTACCAGTTAAATAAGAAGGAAGATTTTGATTTGATGGTTCATTCATATAAGCATTTACTTTTTCTTCAGTGATGGCTTTGTCTGAAGCCCCACCAAACAAGTCACCTACTGTTGTTGACTTGGCCCACTTCCCGAAATCTGTACCGCCAATCAGAGAATCAAGCACAGTATCAACAACAGGGTAAATGATTGTCGCTGCCGCAGCGCCTTTCAAAGCTGCGCCCGTTCTGCTTGGTTTCGTTGCACCTGAACCTTTGCCGCCATTTCCTTTTCCATCAGGAAGATCACCACCTAAACCACCCATGCCACCACCTGGCATATTTACAACAAACACAGGCATCGCGCCTAAGTCTTGAAAACCACCTTTACCGCCTGCATCGCCACCCTTACCTTTACCTAAGAACCTACCAGCAGCATTTACAACATCTAAACCTTTCTTGGCCACAACCAAGCCACCTACAGCCCATGCAGCTGCTTCTCCCCATTTCAACCAGTTTTGGATGGTTTCATCATCAATGCTATTGATAGTGTCAGCTAAATCTTGAATAGGCTCAGCAAGTCTTTGGTTAGCGAATTTCTGGAATGTATTATCTAAAGCAGTTAAAGAACTATTAAATGTAGCGGCGTTTTTTGCTGCGGCCTTTTGGGTATCACCCGCAACTCCAATATCTCCGGTCATTTTACGAATGAGATCTTTATTCATTATATCGTAGAGCGATGACAAGCCTTCAATTGCAGTTCCATCAAAAACATCACCTAATTTTACAGGATCGTTTTTTGCTGCATCTAAAATTTCAAGAAGTAGTTCAACAGGCTCCTTTATTTCCTTTGTGCCTTTTTTGAAAACATCAATTCCTCGCTGATCTAAGAATTCAATTTTCTTCTTATCTGAAAATGTTGAAAAAACAGCTTGAATAGAGGTTAGAGCCTCATTGGCATTACCTTTGGTCTTAGCAAATAATTGGAGTAAAGCTCCCATTTGTTTTACAGCATCAGGACCTTTGCCTTGATAGGTAGAAAACAATTGTGCTGACACCTCAGCAAGCTCTTTTACGCTAACACTACCTATCGCAAATTGCCCATATAGGTCATCAATAGTCTTTCTAACCAATTCGGCATCACGAACACCTTTCTCCCTGAACTGTGAAAAAATTGCAGCTGTAGATTGCGCATCGACACCAAAAGCTTGCATAAATAAGCCCATATTTTCTAAGTTTTCATTTAAAAACTCTAAATCACCAGACTTACCTAACACGCCGCCAACAGCAGAGGCTAAATCTGGGGCGCTAATGCGTATATCTTTATTGTTCGCAATATCTTGAACTGAAGCTTTTAAGCTTTCGACTTGCTCTGCACTTAATTTTGCATCAGTACCGATACGAACCATCTGGGAATCAAATGCAGCTACATTACGCACGGTTGCCCCTGTCGCAAATGCCGTGGCCATACCTACATAGCGATTACCTAAAGCGTCAATACCTCGACCAGCTGCGGCGGTCGAGGTTTTAACGAGTGTCATGGCTTTTTGGTTTTTCTTGGCGAACTCACCCATCGAATTACCATACTGACGCGCCTTAGCCGCTAGGTTACCTGCAAGGTTTAAGACAATATCGGTTTCAAGTTTCTGTGCCATTGGATTGTTCTCTTAGTTTTCGATAGGTTTTGAGTAGTCGCCGCAAAGGCATGGCAGTGGTGACGCTTAACGGAATTCTTGAACACATCGCAAGTTGCAAGTTTTCACAGACTTCCGGTAGCGCCTTAAGATCGCCCCCTGTTTTCGAGCTCCTTGGTAATCAGCTCATCAAGCTCACTTGCTTTTTCTTGCAGCAGTTTAAAGTCGTCTTGGTGCAGCTTTCTTAACTCCTTGATAGAGATAGGCCCCTGAACACTGCCAATGTACTCAACCTGACGAACAAGAAGCTCAATGCCATAAAGCACATCAGAGGTGTACGCCATGGCCACACCCTCATTCACGATCACTTTCTCTGCCGCTAACTGCGCATCGATGTAATCACCAGAGCTTAACTCTCTTAGACCAACTTCATGGTGGACGGCTTCGCCCACCTTGAAACCATGATCCAATGCAAAGGTCATGATGGCCATTAGATTTTCTCCGCAGGGTTGCCTTCGAACGTGCCCGTAATATCACCAGAGTCACTTAACTGGAAAGGGGCTTGTGGTGATGCACCTGTAATCATGTAGTCGACACCGTTATCGCCTTCCCAAGTTAAAGTGGCGTCTGTCATGTTATTAATCTCGATGACATCCACATCTTCATCAGCAGCAATGACTACCGCTACAGTAGATGGCGTGAACTCTTTCGACTTACCCCAAATACGGTTTGGCCCTGCGTGAGAAACGTGAGTGAAACCACCTGGGTTCAAAGTTGAACCCTTCTTTGTTTTTAGTTGCTTGCTGTTAGCACGAACAACAACTTGACCAAGGATTTGTCCCATGGTGTGTACTCCCTATTAAAGTTTGAACTGCATTAGTGCGGCGAAAATACGGAACTGATTCACAATGTCTGGCTTAAACACACAGTTCAAACGGTTCTGATCACTCGTATCTCGATACAGTTCCAACGTCTCTTTGAAACCATCGAAATCTTCCATCAACGCACTTGGCACCCAGTCATTATTGGCAAGCTCTAACACGGCATTGCGCATAATCTTTGGTGTCACCACAGGCTGACCAGGGTCAAGGCGATCAAGTACATCGTCACCTGCCAACTTATGGCGAGGGAATCGGTTAGTCACCATGGTTCGAAGTGAGTAACGCAAGTAACCCAATGTCGCTGGTGTAGTAATATCGAGGTAACTTGGGTCTGGGTCGCCATACACGTTCTCACGGTACATTGACACTTCACGCTCAATTGCAATTTCATTACCTGGCGTAACGGAATAGGTCGCAATGCCATCGTGCAAAAGTAGATTGCGTTCGGTCATGTCCCACTGAGCGGTTTTAGCCGGTGGCAGCAAACTGGTTAGCACTAACGTTTGAAGTGGGCGAGCAGGGTCAATACCAAGCGAGTAAGACGCACGGCCTGCATAAGCGGC
Organism: Enterovibrio nigricans DSM 22720; assembly: GCF_900167155.1. Classification (GTDB taxonomy): domain Bacteria; phylum Pseudomonadota; class Gammaproteobacteria; order Enterobacterales; family Vibrionaceae; genus Enterovibrio; species Enterovibrio nigricans. Next base: position 8,369 of record NZ_FUXU01000046.1, read on the forward strand.
AGCGAATTCCCAAGGCGAGTTTGGCGAACTGTTCGTACCCATACACGTAAACAAGAAGTCATTACGCGCAGAGCCAAACGCACCCGTCTCAGCAAAGGTGCCACGGAACGCGGTATAAGCAATGCCTTCAATCATCTTGAGTGGGCCCCAACGATTAATCAGCTCGTCACGTAGGTCATTCATTGATTGGGTATCGTTAAATGGCATCACGATATGGTTGTACCATTCGTTCGGAATCGCCGCGATAACAGCGCTCATGTCTGGCGTTCCTGCACCGCCTGTCATGGCAGTAATCGCAATAGTCACGCCACTGGGCAAAAACTCACCGTCGTAGTAGTTGTAACGGATATCGATATCGTCGCCCGTAATACCTGTCCATTTACACGTCAGCTCTACAATATCTGTCTCAGCTGTTTTCAAAGCAGCAGTAACAGGCAGATTGGTATCAGCATTCACCTTAGCAATGATGGCCGTCGCAATAGAATCAGCATCGTCAGTGTCTTTCACCGTTACCTGCACGCTTTCGCCAGCAATCAATAACGCGATCACACCTGCCTTAACCGTGGTTGCCGTAACAGCAATCTCACCCTTAGCCGCACTTGCTGCTAAGTCAGCCACACCCAATGCATACACGTCTGTATATTCATTGGTTTTGCGGAACTTCTTAAGCGTAAGAGAAAGCATTGAACCTTTACCGTAAAGGTCATCCATTTGGCTTTCACTTGTCGTAATGCGATTCAGTGTAAGTGCGTCAGCACTGCCCGTTGCCAGCTGTTGGCCAAGGACTAATACTTTCTGAGCCAAAGCGGGTGTGCCTGAATTCGCTTCGCTGTTGTCGATCTCGATATAAACGAGTGGTACTCGAATATCGTTAGGAATAGAGCCTAATGACATGCTTATTCTCCTTCAGTTTTAGAGGTTGTAGCCTTGGCTTCTTTCGCCAGCGCTTTCTTTTGTTGCTCGATGGCATCGGCTTTTTCTTTTGCCAGTGCCGCCTTGGCTGCATCCCAATCTTTTTGAGGGACTAGCACCACGTCGCCATCATTAATTCTTCGAACCCAGTAGCCTGTGCGTTCGACTTCTTCACCAGCTGCGTTAACAAAACCACCTTCAGGTTTGCGTACAGGCACTTCGGCGCTCTTGGGTTTAATGGGGATCAGATTCTTTTTTAACGACATGATTAAGTCCTATATTTTTGTCACGGTTTATTGAGGCAGCTTCACTTCACCATCAATGGTGGGTGCGCCATCTGCGATTTCACCTTTCAGACCAAAGGTAATGAAGTCATCTAACGTACTGAGATCAATCTCTTCATCTAAGTACCATTGCTGCGACCAAGTGACAGACCAGATAGCAATACCAAGCCTGTCAATTTCACCGCTGTATAAATTGTCACTACGTACGTTTTCAACGCGACCATAGGATGTTGGCAGTGCGCTTCTATCCACCAGTTCACGTACTAACTTTCCTGCGACCACTTCAGCACGTAGGTCTTTTTCGTAACCGAACTGGTCGGTGGTAAACACATAGGCCACCAGGTTAACGTTACCAATTAAGCGATTACCCACAGTTTCATATTGCGGAACACGTAGGGCAGCAATACGAACGCCACCGTCACGGTTCGACATCCAGCGCTTAATATCATCAGCCTTATCAAAGCGGCCAATGTGGCGCTCAACGGTTTGGATCTTTTCTATTTCACGCACACCACCTTCAAGCTTTGGCTTAAGGTACTGAACGATTTCATTCACGGCCCAAACGGTAGAACCACTGGTGGTAAAGTCGGGTCTAGACATTCATTAACTCCTTCCAGAAGTCACCGATAACCGCATACACTTCAGATTGGTTGTCGGTACTTAGCCCTAAGTATTCACTCTGTGGAATGTTCATCATGCGAGTGAACGCCCCTACAGACTGATAGACCGGAAATGCCAACGCTTTACCAAAGGCTTGTGTGATAAGGCGCGTATGAGCAGACACTTGAACCGGACCAGAAAAGCCATCTTGATGAACGCCAGCGTAGGCCAGCGGCGATCCAATTCGAACTTGGTTGCGCTGCACCTGGTACTGGATGGAGTCCAACAAATCGCCTTCGCCTTGCAAAAGGGATTGGTTTCCATGTCGAGTCTTCGCATAACTGCTAGACCAATCATCCCAACGCTGACCATCAGGTGACGTTTTCTCATCGGCGATTCTTCTTCTGGTTTGGCTCTCTACAATTCCACCTAACGAATCAAGCAATTCAACTTTGTGCTTTGGGTCGCTTAGGGTTTCAAGCAGCTGTTGATAGCGCTCAAGCTCTTGCGTTCCCGACACTTGAACACCAATCGACATTACAAGACGCCTTTCAAACTGTTGCGGGTGAACTGGCGCTCGTTCTCTTGAATCAGCTCAACCTTGCCCACGCTGCTTTCGCTTGGGGCTTCGATGGTTGGCAAACCAAGTTCGCGCTTGCCATTGGCTATCTCACGCAGGGTTTCAAGCTGCATCTTGTAGCGCTCTTCTAGTAGGTTCGTGGCCTGTTGGTCACGGTCGGCTAACCAGTAGAACGCAATAGTGATGGCAACCTTATTCAACATGCCTGGCACAGTCGGCAGTGGCAGAACATAACGACGACCTAAGAAAGAGTTAATCTCTTCATCAGCTTGGTCTAATGCCTGGTTAATCCAAACATCGTTGAGTTCGCCTGTGGTGCGGTCTACCGCAAAGTTCCACAGCATCTGCTCATCACGATCAAGTAAGTCTTGTTTAGTTGCGTAAGTTGCCATCGTATTTACTACCTTTTAAAAACGTTATTGCTGCATGTCTTGAAGATCGAGTACGTCTTCAAGCTCAACAACTTCAACCGTCAGGTGCGGCTCGTCGTGTACTCGCTTCGCCTTTTCAGGAGAGAGGAACACCACGCACTCTGGTTCATGATCTTTCGCATGAACTCGCGCAGACGCATCCGGCTCTTGCTCCACCACAAGCACCAGTTTTTCTTGGAGACGATGGAACTGAACGCCTGAGCGCCAAAACCCAGCATCTGATTTAGCGCATACTTTGAAAGCGCCAAGAATACCGATAGCGTCAACGCCATCCCCAGGATGAACCACATCATCTTTCTTTGAATCCACTTTCTCACTTGCCTTTCCTTCTTTGGTTTCAGTGCCCACCACCGACGCATCTTGCTCCGGCTTGTCGTTCTCCACCTTTTCAAGTTTCTTAGAATCAGGCTCTGATTGAGATGAACTTTCAGCTGTTGATGCTTCCGGTTCGGTAGTTTTTAACTGAACATTGGTTTCAGCTTCTGCTTCGGCCTTTAATTCAGCATCGGCGTTGTCGAGTGCTTTCTGTTCGGCTTCCGCTTTAGCGGTGGAGGAATTTCCTTCCACTTTTCCAACTTTTCCAGTTGTTGATTTTTTAGTTCCACTCACTGTGAACTCCTTTAAACGAATATTTAATGGCGATTAAATTACGGTTTAATGCCCCAGAAACTCATGATCACACCCGCTGAAGAGGGCAACCCATTCGCCGCACCAAATGAAACCAATGACACTTGGCTGCTTGCATCCGTTGTATAGTGACGCCAACGGAACTTGTCGCCAGCAAGCAAAGAAATGGAAACAGTGAAGTCATTCGGGCGTTTTTCATTATCGAATTGAAAGCCAAGGGTTAACGGTCGATGGCTACCTGAAACAGGAACCCAATTGCTACCATCAAACACCTCAGCAAACATGCCCCAATCACTGGCCGCAAAAGGTGAACTCTCACGCAGTACCAAAGCATTGATACTCACCATGCCGCTAAAGTCTTTTAAAGCGGTTGATTCGCCAGTCACCAGGTCAACGTCTATATCAGGAGAGGCCAAAGGCACATCGTTGAATAGAATCGTTTCCGGTGTATTGTCTGCCGCGAGCGTTTGTTTTAAATCGTTCGCATCTGGCGTGACATAACTGGCACGCATGAGCAAAACAGATTCAGGTGCTGGTGTAGCGCTTTGGCTTATCAGTGGTGAGTTTTCAAAAAACATACTTAACCCTCGGTAACAATGAGGTGCGTTTTAGCGGTAACACTGCGTGCATAAATAGGTTTAGCAACAGCGCGAGACCAACCTTTAGCATCATATAAACCAATGCTATGCCCCCACTTCTCAGCGGCGTCAGGCTTTGCATCTTCCACTCTGAACGTAGCGACGCTTCCACCTTCATTTTCCATGTAGCCAGCAGCTTCACTAGAGATTAGCGTCCAATCATCAGAATTGATTTCTATTCGAGTAGTCATGAATTCTCCTTGATAGCGTGGCGGTGATTGAACACCGCCAGCTCGTCATCGCCCTAGGGCTGATAAGCGGTTACGCTGTTATCGATTACTCGACTTCGGTACTAACAACAATTTCAACGTCGTTGTAGTAGATGTTGGAATCACCACCTTCAATCAACATGCGGCTAATAAGCTTCTTAGCAGCAGCTTCGTTCGCAGGGCCAACCACAAGCGTGGTAGCGCGAGTGCCAAGGCGAGTGCCGTTTGCACGTTTCATCTCTAGCAGCTGCTTCTTCGCCAATGCATAGTTCGCTTCGTTTAGCGTGTCTTTAGAACCAATCGCGATTTGAGGGAAAGAGAAACCAACGTTACAACGACCATCAACACCCGCTGCAAGCTTGTTATTAAACCAGGTGTATTCTTCGCTTGGGTTCATGTTCTTGAACACGAACGGGCGACGGTTTTGGAAGACAATAGGCTTAATCACTTTGGATGTATCAAGCAAGAACCACGCTTCACCAGTGTCAGTTGACGGGTCACCCACCACGTTCGAGAACGTTGACGCAGGTGTGGTTTCTAACGGGTGATCACTATCAAAGTAGTTTTGGCCGTCGTAACACAATGTTGTAAAGCCATCAGACAAAAGCTTGTACGTTAAAGTGTCTGGGAAGTAAGCAACGTCTTCACCGTATTTTTGAGCGATGACGGAATACATACCAATCTGGTCATCTTCAACGTCTTCACGTTTAACGAAAATTGAGCTTTCCCACGTTTTGTTTTCGATCGAATAACCATGCTTACCAATATCAACCAGTTGGCGATCACCAACCCACTCGGCAATACCTGGTAAGTCTTTTAGCCAACCGTAATAGTTTGCCGCACCTGAGCTTGGTACTTCAGTGGCAACCATGCTCCATTGCGGTTTTGCAGCATCTACGCCTTTGGTGTAGGCGGTGGACATTGTGACAAACAACGCCTCTAAAATTTGAGCTTCAGTAGCCATTGGTTACTCTCCTTTGCCTTGCTTTTGTTTTTGTTTCAGGAAGTCTTCTTGAGACACATTCATTTTTCGGCACATCGCAATTTCATGCTCTTCAAGCTTTACGTCACCTTGTTTTTCTTTAGGTGTCTTGTGCTGTGAATTGGTTGCGATAGATGGTGCGGTTTCAACGAACGCTTCGAACTGAGCAATGCCACCTTCAGCGCGACACATACCAACAAACATCTCTTTGTTCGCAGGGGCAACCTTGCCGTCATCAATCGCAGCCTGAACCAAGTCATCGATTTTCTGATCGTCAATTTCTTTTAACTGAGCTTCAGCTGTCGCGGCGCGGTTCAGTGCAACGGTGTGTGTTTCAATTGGGATGAACTTAGTTAAGTCCGGCGTAGCGGCACGGTTTAGCGCAATGTCTTTCTCAGACTTAAGTGAATTAATTGCGGTAACACCTTGCTCTTCGGTCGCGTCTGCGGCTAGGCCAAGCGCGGCTGCAATCAGCTGTGGAAGCTTCATGTCGGTTTCCTCTTGTCGATTAAGGGCAGGTACATAAAAGTTAGGTTTGTTGGTCAGCCCAGCACTGCTCATCGCAGTGATGACGCCTTCGTCGTCGTAGTGAAAAGCAGGGGAATAATAGAGGTAACGCTTCTCTTCAATAGCCCAGCGGCCTTGGTAGTTCCATTCCACTTGAGCCCAAATCTCACCATCACGGTTTTCAAGCGCTAGAATCCAACCGTAGGCTTCAGCGCCTTCACCTTTGGGGGCTTTGATTTCGGTGGCATGTTCTAAATCGAAAGGCAGTTTGGCATTGAAAGCGCTCACAATGGCGTCAGGGTTACTGTTTAACCACATGCGACCATCGCGACCTTTGGCTTCACCTTTTGGGATCATCGGTATCCAAACCGTATTGGTGTCTTGCTCTGTACCCAAACCATCAATAACAGTTTGGGAAAGGTTAAAGCACTTGGCCAAATGGGTTTTCTTCATTACTCGCTCCATAAATCAGAACTTACATAACAACCTCCTCATTGGATTAGTTGGTATGAACTCGTTTCGTGGAGTTAAGAATGCAAAAAAAAAGCAACCGACGAAAAATAACGTCGGTTGCTCTATTTTGAGAAAGGGGAATGAATTGAATTGCGATTGCTAAGGGCTTAAAGATTACCCGAAAAAATCAGCTTATCAAGCTGACTTGTGCAATCTCACCTAAAATAGTTTACTGAACCATGTTTAAACACCGTTTAAATCGACTCAGATTTGTTAGAACTTTTTTAAACGACACATTGTAGCCATTTTACAACTAAGAGCCGCTAGAGAGCGTCTCACGCATTCTTGTTTCTTTTTGTAATAGGTCTTCTTGCATCGCTTCTTGGCGTGATTTACCAGGGTTGTAATTCCATCCTGGTTCAATGCCTTCTGGTAACACTTCCACCTCACCCGTTCGCTTGTTTAACCACTGCTTAGTGCCACCTTCTGGCGAGTCGGTCGATACCTTATCATCGGCAATCAGCTTCTCAGCTTCAAACTTCGATACTTGGCGTATCCAACATTTGCAGCCCCAACCATTCGGTGGCATGTGGTTATCCCACCACGGGTCACCAACAGGAAGCAGCGTATCTTTCCATTTAACGTGATCAACTCGATGCTCCATGGATGGCCCAAGCTGATAAAGCAAATAAGGCATGGCGCGTTTGGTTCGCTCGATGCGCTCCCATTGCCCCGCTGAACGTGCCGTTCTCATGTTGGTTTTGTAAATGGTCTTTACACGGCCTTCACTGCCTAATTGAACGGGCTTTGAATCTCCGCTCAGTGGGTCAACCATTTCTTGAATGCCCCACCAACCAGACTTAACCAAGAGTGGCTTTAAGATATCTTGAAACTGCTTGAACGTTTGGCCTTGCTCGATGGCCTCTTCAACAATGGCTTTCACATCCACAAGAAGATCGGCATTCAGCATCTTTGCAACAGTGAATGCGTTGTTGTGCTCTTGCTTCCATACGTCGCGATAGTCAAAGCCAGGTTCTATCCCTTTACTCTTGAACCACTCTAGTGATTCAACAGGGACAATGTTTTCAGACGCCAGGGCTTTAGACATCTTTAGCGTCTCCATAGCCGCGCATCTGGAACATGTATTGCGCCATCTGCTCAACAAACACGTCAGCGCCTAATGTCTCTTGAAGCTCTGGCAGCTTTTCTAAGAACGTTTCATAACTGTCTGACGCATTGGCCAGTTCGATGATCGGGTTCATGAAGTCTTCCGCAACTTCTTCCCAGTCGCTCATGGCCTCATCGGTTAAGTCGTTCATTTCCGCTTCAGCGGTTTTGCTCACACGGTTAATGGCAAGACCCGGGCGTTGTCTGTTCATCGCCGCTGGCATGGTTTGCGCTAAAATGGCAGAGGTTGGCATGAGCACTTCTTCGTTCTCATCGGGCTCAGGTAATCCAAACTTTTCACGTACGCTCGATGCAGAGACTTTAAAACCACGATCAATAAGAGGCGTGATGCTATCAACCAACATCTTCAAGTCTTCTGGCTGAGGAAGTTGAATGCGTACTTTCGGGTAATGCTCTTGCGGGCCCCAGTTCAAAATAATGTAAGGCTTAACTAGATATTCATTAATGCAAGACTGAAGCTGACGCGCATCCCACTCGGCAATATCCATACGCACATCATTATGCACGTTGGCTTGAGATTGTGAGCTGCCGTTATCAGCGGTCATGGTTTGACCAAGTACCGCTTTACTGGTTTGTTCATCACACCAACGAGCCATGTTTTCAAACAGCGTATTACCGCCATTGCCTTTGGCCGTTTCAATAAGCTCTAGCTTCATGGATTCAGGAATCACCGCACCTGCATCACTGGCAATACGACCAATGGCATTCACCAGAGTACTGATATCTTCGGTACTGGCGTTCGGGCCGTACTTACCCACACGAACCGGAATACCAAACACTTCAGCAAAGGCCCACCAATCACGAACCGTGAACGACTTAAGCATGTACATCACGGCAACCAATCGCGCTAAACCGTTGCGCCATACGCTGCCAGATTTAGATCGAGGCTTATGCACCATAAACTTATACGGGTCTAAAGGCGCACCGCTTGGCGCGTCATCGCTGATAAGCAAAATCTCTTGAAGCGTTTCATTATCCTGGCGTAAATAGCGAGGGTCTACCCATTTATAATCTTGTGGCTTCCATGGGGTCTGTTTGGTATCCCACAATATCTGCACCACAGACAAGCCTTTACCTAGGCCATCCAGCAAGTCAAACAGCAGCTCAGGGATTTGGTCATCATCCATAATGGCGCGAACACGTTCTGCCATTTCCACATCGGCTTTGTCTTCACTCGCCGCCACAACGGTTGGGGCAATCGCTGCCACGGCCAACTTACGGGTGCGCAGCTGCGCCGCGTAGTGCAAATCACGCTCTTCCATTTCTTCGGCAAGCGTCATGTAATCTTCGGGGTTGTTCCCATCCACCACACTGCGAAGTAATCCCGCTAATCGAAGCGGGTTTAAAGTAGAGGCGACACTGGCAGGTCGAGGGTTACGTACACTGGTGGTGTACGCTTTGGCAATGTCTTCAGACAGTAGCGTCTTATCGGCTTTTAATGGCTTGCCGCTTACATCAACAATTGAGGTCATAGTCTAATTCCTTTGCCGCGTAGGTCTTGGTTCGGCATATCATCAAATCGGTTATTTTCTTCGGCGGTGCCATGAAAGCGGCGTTGGTTTTCATCGGCACTGGCCTTGATGGTGTGCAAGCCGTAACGCGTCAAATCCGCCTTAGAGGCTAAGTAAGCAAACCAAATAGCAATGGCACTATCACCGTGTCGTTTGTTTCCGTTCTCGCCTTTGGTTCGTGTTGAATCAATACTAGGAACGCCTGCTTTAATTTGGATTTGTCCCAAATCAGTAATCACGTCCTCATGCTTTGGAAGCAGTATTTCATCATCTTCAAACGCAGCTTTAAATGAAGGCATATTCTCGCGGTAGTAACCCACAGATAGCATTACCTCAACCACTTCTTCGCCGTACTTGTATCGTGCTTGTTCGGCTAGGTACTGGCCATTACCACGCGCATCAAGATAAATACCATCACGCCTTGGGAGTTGATCACAGATAAAGTAAAGCGCTTGCTCTTGCTGCTTGAATGGCACATTGCCAAGTTCTAATAAGAAAGGCACCGTTCGCTTCACATCATTTTGAACGGCCATGGGTGCATAAACGGTTAAGTCACCAGAGCGCGCAAAATCCTCACCCAAGCAATGGCGCAGTTTAGGATCGAGTTTATCGAGCTCTGGCTGAACGTGTTCGTCTAACCACTCTTTCATCTCAGCTTCGCGAATGTGCTCTTTCGCTTCGTTAAACGATTTAGAGCCAGTGAAGCTTAATACTGGGCCATCTAACCGCGCAGCACGTTCACGTAAACCACGGCTAATGTAAGCACCACCGCCATTCTTCGGAACACATTGATACTCTTCAAGTGCATCTTCTTCGGTGGCCGTGTCACGAAGCAGGTTCGCTTTCCATTCATCTTCGAGTTCTTGCGTCCACGGTGTCTTCTTAACCTGGCATATCCGTTTGTATAGCCCTTGTTCGCAAGCGTCATTTAGGGTGATGGTGTGGATCGAGTAACGCTTTTTACCTGCACGACTGTCTTGAATTAGGGTGTTGAATAAATTCTCGATGCCGTTATGGGTACTGATTAAGCGAACCTTTGAACCCCACATGGTTAAGGCAAGGGCCGCTTTTAGCACTTCGGCTAAGCGTTCATGAAAGGCCGCTTCATCAATGATAACCGTGCCTTGCATACCACGCAGGTTAGAAGGGTTACTTGATAAGGCTTTGACTTTGAAACTAGACGCAAAGTTGATCACGTAAGTCAGAATGTCTTTGTCTTCATTCTCGAAGACTTCTTCACTGACATCATCACACGCGCAGCTGTAAGCTTTGGCCCACATCGAGACAGCATCAATGAACTCTCGCGCCATGTCTTTGGTTGAACCAACATAGAAGACATCTTCACCGCCTGCACTAGCAGAGGCGGCAGCACTCAATGCTGAGTCTGCCGCTTCTGCCCATGTCACGCCTGTTCGTCGGCTTTTCTCTGCAATCTTTAATTGAGAGTCATCCGCTATCCAGCGCTTTTGATAAGGCAGCAATACATCATTCTTATCAAATTCGCCAGACAAGATCGCACTGCGACTTTGTGATGTGGTTTCATTTTCCATCAGCGTTATCCAAGCATTGCACGAACGGCGCAATCTTTAGCTTCTAACAGCTTTCTTAATGCGATTTCACGCTCTTCATTATCAGGTAGGTCTTCAGCTATTAAGTAAGCCAACTCATTGAATGGTTTGCTGACCGTTTGTAAACGATCAGGTAAATGCAAGTATTTAAAATACTGAAGTATCTTCGGTGGTGACGGTTTCTTAATTCCCATTATGCAATCCCCAATATGCCTTTCTTAATGTCTTGAATGGTTTCAGCGGTTACGCCAGCCTGCTTCACAATGGCTTCAGTTGCATCGGCCACTTCTGCCGCAAATGCAGCGCGTATTTCTTTTTCAACCTTATGGCTCACCATTGAGGCTTGCTCGATACGTTGAATAACCAAAGCGAGTTGAGCGAGTGCTTTAGGGGGAATTACTTCACCGTCTTCAGCCGCGCTTTCCATCATGGTCATGGACGTTTCAAAAGCCATGGTACGCACAAACTCTTGCAGCAGCTTACCCACATCAGAGGTGGGCGCTTCACCCAGTTTGGTTGTCCACACTTCCGCCACTTCGCGAGACTGCTTCAAACGCTGGCCCATTTCTTCCATGCGTTTGGCGTATCGGTTAAATCCAGTACGACTGATTTTCACATCTTCTGGAAGTCCCGCATCATCAATCATTTCATTCACGGCCAAGCGAATGTCTTTCTGTGTCATGTTCCCACTGCGAATAAACGCATTCAGAGTTTGACGAATTTCATCAGGCAGCAAATCTATCTTTGATTTTCGATTACTGGCTGAACGGTTAACAATGGACATACAACACTCCTAAGCGCGTGGACGTTTTACGCCTGGCACAATGGCTTGGCCTGTTGCCACATCTTCACCACGGCCTGTAAGTTTTGCGACTTGGCAATCTAATACAGTACGAATGCTAATTAGCCCTTGCTCTTCAAGCCAAGATAAGTGCGTACGAACTGCATCACGGCTGATTTTGTGGCCGTAAGTATCAAGGCAAGAATCAAGGATAGATTCGTTCGCTTCATAGCCTGTCATGTCATGAAGTGACCGTAAGATCACAAGACGCTGGTCTTCTTTTAATAACTCTTTAAAGCCCATAACAATTCCTATTTATCATCTTTTAAACGTTGTTCTAATAACAACTGAGAAAGGTGATTGATGGGCTTGAGCTCTGCTCTAAGCTCTTTCAATTCACCACGCATTTCTGACAGTTCAAGACGAAGGCGATTCACTTCTTCGTCAGTGGGTAGTTGGTCTATTTTCGTATGCAGTTCATCCACATCGCGCCTCACTTCTTCAAGCTCATCACGCTTGGCGTACGTTTTAGAAAGCAAGGCGAGAACCAACATTCCCAATGTGCTCAACGCAGCCCATGCGATAGGCCAGTAAGTTTTGATCCACAACTCCATTAATGTGGCTCCTTATGTGATTGACAACTGACGCAGCGCACCGCATTTGGCATCGCTTCTAATCGCTTAGTTGAGATGGTGTCACCACAACTTAAGCAATAGCGATTACCGTGTTCATCTTCGTCGGGCTGTTCTATGCAGCGTGTACGTTGATGAGCAATGGCTTTTTCTCTGAAGGTTTGCTCAAGCTCTTGAGCCTTATCGAACTGGTCGGTCATTTTACTTTCACCGCCTTAAGTGCATCACCAACCATTGAGCCTGTGCCTTTGGTCATGCCACGCTTATCAGCAGAGCGCCAACCAAGGTAAGTAAGAAACGGTGCCATCAAACCCGCTGCAATTTCCCAATTTGCCCCCGTTCCTTTATCAAAGGCTTCGAGCAGTTCAAACAGGAAGATATAAGCAATGGCAGAATACAAACTCAAACGGCAACCCCAAGGGCGAGTGTGACGAACGTATTCATCTTCAGCCTTATCACCTTCACGAATCGTAACTTGGGTTTCGTGATGTTCGGCTTGTTTATCACCAAGCGTGAGTTCTTGGCGGCGAGTCTTTTCCTTTTCTAACTCGGCCTTAATCTTCTCAAGTTCAACCAAAGATTCAGGTGGTAAGTTTTGTAGGGCGCGAGTAACAGCCAATTCTTTCTGTGCCTTGTTAGCTCCAAACATTGAATCGGCTTGCTCTACCGCTTCGGCTACTTTGTCTGCCGTTTCACTACCACCAAACAAACTGGATATGCCGCGAATAGCAGCAGGGCCATATTCCATGGCAAGCGAAGCTACCCCCGCGATGACTGAAAGTGACATTCTCTTAAGCTCCTGATTTTTGAAACTAGGTCATTCCCTTGTGGCGTTTTCGCAATACCAAGGTGGCGATCAATTTCATTTTGAGAGACACGGCTCCACGCTTTCGAAAAGTAACTTTGCATGGTGGCATCGTGGCTAAATAAAGGCGGGTTTAATGGGACTTCAATACCTGTTTGAACTGCCTTCAACTCGGCATCAAGGCGCTGCTCGCGCCCTCGTTGTTTGGCAAAGTCCCAATTGCGTCCCATTAAGAAAGCTCCCAAGCAGCATTAGTCAAATGCACTAAACGGTTATACCAACCTTCAATGAAGCGACCTTGAGATGCATTGTTTTTAAGAATTCTTGCGTAGTAACGGCCACGACGTAAACCATATCGAGCAGTAAGGTATGACACATCATGACTATGAACCGCAGCGCGAGTGGCTGGGCCTATTGCACCATCGGGTTTTGTGCCGCTAATTTCTTGAAGAAGTTTGATTGCTTGCCTTGCGCCATGCTGTACAGCGCTATCCATATGGAACAATGCAATAGGGCCTGCCCATTCATGGCAATAAGCAGCTTTCCAATAGTTGGTATGATAAATACGAACGGCTTTATCAATCGTGAGGTTTTTAATATCGACATTTGGAAACGCTCGTTTGCTAATGCCAAACTTGGTTTCACCGCCAGCATCGAGAGGGTCGTTAACATAACCACCATCGTCGCGTAAGCCGCCTTCTGCCTGCAAGATGAAATGAACAGCGTGACAAAATTCGAGCGTGTAGCCTTTTGTTGAGAAGGGCCAATTTTTAGAGGATTCAAAAAGCATAAAAGCACAACCTTTAACTGTGACGTTAAATTGATTGTGCTTTTTATTTACTTCCTACATAAAAAAACGAACATTGCCCAAGCGTTAGCTTTCTGAGTTTTTAAACGCTATGAAATAAAGGTAAATCAGTTGTGTAAATGGGATAAGAACTAAGATTAGCATTATCCACCAGTCCGCTTTAAAGCCAAGTTTTTTCGCTACTCTACAGAGTGGAAATGCAGTTATCAAACCTGCAATGAGAACCACTATTAAATCAAATACAGTCATATTGTTTCCTTAAAATAATTTAGGCTGACGCTTTGCCATCTCTAATGAACGCATATGCCTTATAGCGACATAAACATTTTGAGTTGATAAATCATATTTCTTAGCAAGTTCTGGAACATTATTGCCATTAAACTCCTTCCAGATATGCATGCGCTTAAGCTGGTTTTCTAACAAGTCACCTTTCGGGAAGTAGTATTGTAAACCGCCTGTATCTTCACATAATCTAGCGAGTAGTACTAAAGCATATCTTTCGTCTAGACCTATCTTCGCAAGTTCTGAACGCAAACTCTCGTGGACGGTTAGCATCATATCAGGCCATCGATGGTTATTCCCTTCCGACGGTAGTAAAACTTCTAAATCATCAACACTAATATCATCGAACCCAAACATTTTAAAATTTTCGTCAATACTCATCACAGCCTCCCATCCACATGGCATAAATACAAAAACACCCCGCTTGGCGAGGTGTTTGTAGTATATGACAGTGTTTAATGGTGGGGCACGTTAACCAGTTTTGTAGTAGTTACTCGCATAATACTCAGCTAATAGCTCATAACCAGCTGGGCCTGTGCAATCGTTGTTCGATGGAATGCGACCACCACTTTTAGTGATCACTTCGGCCATCAATCGATAGTGCCATTTCTTTAAAGCTTCTAACACTTCAGCTGCTTGAGCTGACTTAAGCCAAACCGCCTTTTCAATGCCACGTCCATTTGATGCAGTAGTCATGCGTTTCACATAAGCATCAATGGCAACGTCGTTCGCATTGCGGATAAAGCCTTGTTTGTGCATGGTACGCCAAATTGCACGAATCTTTGCCACTTCTGGCGCTCTTGCTTGTGGTTTGCGTTTTGGTTTAAAGCCTAGCGCTTTCATTCTGTCTAACACTTTGGTTAGTTGAATGTCGTTCAAGCCTTTTGCACTTCGTTTACCTGTGTATTGCTCAAGAACGTCACGATAAGAATCATCTTCCATGGCAAGATCACGCTTAGCGATTTGGACAAGTTTGAGTAAGTTAGACATTGGCTAATCCTCTCCATCCTCAACCAAAACAAAACCGTGTTCTGAATCCACAGCACCAGTAATTACTTTTCCATTTTCGGTTCGAACCAAACCGAATTGCTCTGCGTTTTGAATTGCATCTCTCAACACTTCAAGTGCATGATCTCTTTCGTTCATTGTACTGTCCACCTTTTAGCTAAGCCGCTTTACGTTTGGCGTTCTTGCATTCCAACTGACAAGCTTTGCACCAACTCTGCAACCCATCAGGGTTTCTTCTGCATGGCGACCAGAATAAGGTGTCTTGCGGCCAGTACTCTTGGCAGTGTGGGCACCATTTCTGCAAGCCCAGTTCAGCATCGAGTATGGCTTTACCATTCGCTAAGCGGCGTTGTAATAAACCTGCTTTCATTAGTGGTGTGTATTCACCAAACATAATAAAAACCTCCTATAGCTTTGTGTTGTACTGGCTGCTCATCAGTACCTAGCAACCACGCTAGGCAGACAAGCAAGGCGAACCTTGCTTGTTTCGCTTTATTGCTCTGCATCCTGATAATGCTTCGATGGTAATATTCGATCTTGCCCCTCAGTGATAGAGAGCATGATTTTGATCACTTCTGGTCTCAGGAAGTATCCGTGCTCTAACGTTGCTTCAGCTAGAGTTTCAAGCGCACTACTTGCAAAGGCCAATTCTTCCTGTGGTGATAGTTCTCTAATCTTCATGCTCAACCTCCTTCAAGCACGTTGCTTTAGTCAGTTCTAACCCTTCGAGCTTTTTGAACTGACGACACAGCACAGAAGCTTTTGAGAAGTGAGGGACATGAAAGGCAAATATCTCATGTAGGTCTGGGTACTCTTTTTTAACTCGACGCTTGCCAAAAATTCTCTCTAGATCCTTTTTATGCTTTGCGGAATATTTAGCTTTGGTTTTTAAGCACCAAATATCTTCAATGATGTCGGGGCGATTTTTTAATTTCTCTTCATCCCAGTAATTCATCCAGTCACCTTTGATAAAGCCATCAACGTATACTTCCAGACATGTTTTTGATTCAGATACACGGACACGATTTACCGACACTTCATGGCCTTTGTAATTGAAAGCGATAGCAACCCAACCACCTGCCATTTCCGCTTCAATCTCAGCCCACATTTCTTTTGTAATTGGTTTACTCATTCTTCATATTCCTTTTCATTGCTTGATATGGATTTCACTCGCTTCGCTTTGGGCAGTGGCGTATTGCGCCAATCACCGCTGTGGTTATCTGCCCATTGTTCTGCTTCGACTTGAGAGCAGCGGCGAAACTTCATGATGTATTTGATTAACTGGTTAGGCCGCTTCGCTTTCGTCTTTTCCATTGAGTTCATCCATCATGTCTTCGTACTCTTCACGAACGTTCGAACTTGACTGGTTTAAAATGAACTTCAGTGCTGCGATATAGCCTTCTTCAAAAGTGCTATCTGGAAATGCAGTGCCGTCGTTTTCAATTAAGGCTTCAGCCATTTCAATTTCTAGATCAATCACTCTGCGAGTGTGGGCGGTAGTGAAAGAACGTTGCAGTGGGTTAGCTGTATGCATGTTGATACCCTCTATTCCGTTTGTCATAAACGGTCACAATGTTGTTGTTTCGAATTAGGAAGTAGGCGCAGTCACTTTCTAAAATTCGCTTTGGCTGCCAACCTGATTCTCATTTCATTATTCTTCGCAGTCTGTTCTTGCTTGGGCGGTTAGCTTTCGCCACCGCCTCTACAAGTTGTGGAAGGCTGCGACCCGTACGTTGTCGCCATCTTTCGATAGCATGGCGACTGACGTTTATCTCTCCATATCGGGTGCTTATCAGTAACATTCACACCTCGCTATAGCTTGGCGATATCAAGAGCGATTTGTTTGTACTGACCATCACCTTGGCGTTCATAGATTCGAAGGTAAGGCGTTTTACCAACAACCTTGATTGAATCGGCAATGGCGTCCATTGCTTCTAACCAATCAGGGTCGGTAATGTTTAGCTGGCGAAGACTAAGCACTTGGTTTACATCGATGTGACCTTGTTTGTTTACGCGGAAAGACAGATCAACCAGGGCTTTAATTTCATCGCTTGAATTTTCATTCCAACGGTTAATGCATTCGTCAATTTTTGCCTTAGCCGCTTGGATGCGTTCATCGAACACGCGGTGCTCTCCAATTGAGCGTTGCACCTTGTATTTGCCATCAAACGAAAGCAGCGTAACGTTGCCTTTGGTTCCGCCGTATTTCACATCAAATTCAGCAGAGCTTAAGTCTACAAAATCCGCGACATTCTGCATGGCCTCTTTCTTAAACAGCGCAAGGGTTTCTTGTGTCGCAATCGCTTTTTGTACGATGTCAGCAACAACATCATCACGCAGTAAATCAACGTCTTTGATTTGGCTTACTGGTACTTGGTGGCCTTGGCCGTTAAAGCGGAAACCTTCTTGTGGTTGGGTTTGATTAGTCATTGTTTTTCTCCACGATATTGAATGTAAAAGTGCCGTCTTTTTCGGTAACTTCAACTTCGTCGAAGTCACGTGCATCTAGATCTTCAATGGCAGTTTCAAGAGTGAATAAATCATCTTTAACGGCTTCTACTTTCTTTTCTAAGTGCTGACGTTGACCTTCTAAAAGCTCTATGTATTTTTCTTTGCTAATGGTTTTCATTGTTTTTCTCTCAGTTATAAGTTGGGTTTGCAGATTTGTTTTCTTGCGAGTTGATAACGGTGTTGCCTACATATTGCTGACACTCACCAGACCACCAACGCACTAGGCATTTACTGAATCGAGCTACATACATTTTGTTCAAAGTGCCGTGGCGCATTTCCATCACAGCAACCGCTTTATCCATTAACTTTCTTGAAGGGTTGGTGACTTCGATAACGGGAATCGCTGGCTCGTAGTTGATGCGTAAAATGAAGCAGTCAGCTAAGGTCAATCGACCACGGGCGGTTAATACAGCCTGTTGTTTTTCATGCGAGTTCATCATTAGATAATTCCTCATTGAATCGATATATATGACCAGGTGCCAGCAAGCACTCATCAGGTCTCATTTGGTCTAAATCCACCCCGCCATTTACGACATGAGCCACTCGGTCATACTTAAATACCAAGCCTTTTGAATCCTTAATCCACAAATTGGCTTTACCCTTATGGGTCGTAATCGTTTCTTTGCTCTTACTTACAATGCTCATAAGGCACCTCAATCGTTGGTTTCTAATTCAGCAAACGCTTTGCGCAGCACTTGCTCACTAATGGTTTGGCCTTTGGCAAACATCGCCGCCAGTTTGAGTGTTTTGCTTAGCAATCTAAGGCCACCTGGGCGCTCACTGATTTGCAGCATTAACCCGCGTTCAGACTCGCCGTTTACGTTCCATGCATCAGCAATGGCACGAACGTCTGCTTGCTTGGTTTTGTGGATGCCACGCTTTTTCGCAATGCGAGAGAACAAGCGCGCAAAATCTTCATTACGGCGACCGCCTGTAAGCTGCGTATATACTTTGTTGTTACCCACTAGCACCATGCCAACGCCCGTTTCTTCTTGCAGAATTCGCAGCTCTTCCAGTGTTGGGTAGTCAAGGTGATCCGCTTCATCAATCACCACCAAACCTTCGCTACCAATCAGACGGTTTCGGATAACGCGAGACAGTGGGCCTTTACGGCGTGGCGCATCGTCCATGCCTAGTTCCATAGCCAGTTCATATAGGCACTCAGTAAGGCTTGAACGGCTTGGGCTTGAAGTGATCATCCATACGTTGTTGTTGCTTCGTTTGTATTCGCGCAGCGCTTCTGATTTACCCACACCAGACGCCCCAAAAATAACCACGATAGATTCGGTCACTTGGGCATACATCATGTCGTCGGTTAGCTGCTTAGCTGTTGGTGTCATCACAAAGCCAGGGTCTTTACTTGGTGTGGCATTACGCTGTTCTCTCATGCGTAGCCATTGGTTCAGTTTTTCAATCATCTTGGCTGGGTCAGCTTTGTATGAACCGTTCAAGATTTGGCTTAGCGTGGCAGGTGATACGCTGATCTCTTTTGCAATCTGAGACGCTGAAACAGCCTTCGATTCTGTTAATGCACGAATGCGCATTAATGTGTCGGTTTGCTTAGCCTCTGCATTGCCTAGTTCAACTACGTTTGTACTCATATCAATCTCCATTTATGGAAGGTTTAAATAGGGTTTAAAGCTTGTTTTTGAATTTCTGTTCAAACAGGTTTGAAACGCTTTGGCTGAAGTTCTGTTCGTAATCTTCGTCTTCATCTTCTAGCGCGATGGCCTTAGCCGCCGTGTTGCCAATCGAAACTGGTCTGAATGGTTCAACCACTTTGCTTTCAGGTAGCGCTTCTTCTTCAAGCGGCTTCATCATTGCAGCCACTTCCAGTGCATCCATTTCTGTTTGAGCTTGAGCAGCAATCTTGTTCGCTTTGGTAAATTGTGTGCGTTTGCGTTTGTGCTCTCTTGCCGCTTGCGTATCGCCAAATCCAGTCTTATCAAGACATTCAGCGGTACAAATTCGAACCCCATTCAAGGTGTAAACCTCGATAGATTCATGCAGCTTTAATGGGTCGAAACGCGCCACGAGTTTTTGGCCAACATGGTTCATCATCGATTCGCTGTAATAGCGGTTCTTACGGCCTTTCAAACTGCCGCCAGCGTCCAGTGAAATAGTGCCGTGTTTAGACACTCTTACTGCCTCGGCTTGAAGCATCATCATTTGCAATTGGTCGGTGGTTGCCTTGCGTATTGCTGCCGTTTCATAGCTGGCATTGAACGCTTGGTTAAAGCTCATAAACCCTTTGCACACTTCGGTGTTTCGGTTCTCTTTCGCGTTGTACATTTCCACGCCTTTAGCGATGGCTTGTAGAAAGTCTTCCGCGTCGATCGCCTTGCTTCCGTAGTTGTCTGGTTTTGCCATTGGGTTCGGGCCTGTATAAGCGCCACGGCAAAGTGGATGTTTATCGATGTACTCTTCAAGGCCACCCACACCAAACGCACGTTCTATCGGTTTGGCTTGGCCGTGACCTTTGCCTAATATCACGCTCGACCAGTGCAACTTGATATTCATCATTGGGATGATGCCAAGGGGATCGTCTGCTTTTACTTTGAAGCGGTAACGGTTAGGAACGCCGCCTGTCATCCATTTGTTTGCAGCTGCTCTGGTGTTATCTAAAGTCAGTTCTTTAGGCACACCGAACTTTTCACAAACGTCCATTAATGAAAGGCGAATGCTGTCTGTGTTTTCACTAATGTCACAACGCCAGCCAACAATTTTGCGGCTGTAGATGTCTTGCCAAAACCACGTTTTAGGACGAAGAATTTCACCGTTAAACCACTTCACAAATACGTTGTGTTGATAGCCATCGCCATTGATCCATTCCAGAGCGTGAAGCCCTTCAACGGTACGTTCTTGCGGTGGGAACATTTGGTGCAGTGCGTGTTCACCTTCTCGAAGCATGATGCGTTGTTGTACTGGCACTTCATGTTCAAGGCGGCGTCCTAAGCTTTTTAGGCTTGGTACTTTCCAACCTTTAGATGGAGCCGTATCAATAAGGCGCTCATAACACACCGACATAGCAGGTTGCTCTAGGCTCAAGTAGTCGGCTTTGAAAAACTCCCAAGCTTCAGGTGTGATGTAGGCAAACTGATTCGGCTTTTGGGCTTGGGATGATTCAAAGTTTTTAGGCAACAGAGCTGGAGCCCAATCACATTCGTCTATCCCTTTCACCTTCGCGCAACTACGACGCAAAGTAGAAAGTGCCACGCCATATTCTTCAGAGACCGATTGATAAGCGTCCATCAACTTGATGCCGTTATTCTTAAGTACAAAGACAGCTTGAACGGCGCGCAATGCTTGCTGTGCTTTCTCTTTGGCAGCATTGTTGTTCTTACTCCAACGAGCCCAAAGCGCTTCACGGCAATACGTTTTTGGATTTTTATTTTGAGGTAACTTGAATACCTGATCGCCAACCTTAACTTGACCGTTAGCTTTGAATAACGCTGTTTGAACCGACACAGGTAGGATGCTTATGTGGTACTCAAAAGCTTTAGAACCCTGGCGTTTTCTCTTAGTGTCAGGCGTAGCTAATGAGTCTAAGCGCTTACGAACGTTGTGTGGGTGAGATGGTAACCCACCGAGACCAACACACTCTGAAACTGAAAACCATTCCATCGTCTAGCCCTCTATGCGCTTTTTTGTAAATAGCGAGAAGGCCAAATTTCTTCAGGAGAAACACCAATTTTGTCTGCAATGATGCGCTCTGCTTTTGGGTATTTAAATCTCAGTGCGTTACGAAGTGTAGAGCCTGCAATTCCATTTTCTTTAGCTAGCTTTTCGTAGTTTGTTCCACATTTAGCTAGTGCTGCTTTTATATCAGCTACGTGCCAGTCTCGATCAAGTGCGTCCATAGTGTTACCCTTATGTGTTACTTAAACGCGCAAAACGTATCGCTTGCGCTCTTATGTAACACATA
The DNA here is from genome assembly GCF_900167155.1 of Enterovibrio nigricans DSM 22720. Lineage (GTDB taxonomy): Bacteria > Pseudomonadota > Gammaproteobacteria > Enterobacterales > Vibrionaceae > Enterovibrio > Enterovibrio nigricans. The sequence continues at coordinate 29,611 of NZ_FUXU01000046.1, forward strand.
ATTGATCACAAAAACTCGCGCGTCAAGTTATTTGCGATCTTTTGTTGCGCTCTGCGCTTTATTTGACAGAACTAGGTATACCAATGGATTCAGAGAAAAACTTGGCAGAAAATGAAGAAAACTCGATGCGATCTTTATATCAAGAACAAATAGATCGCTTTAAAGACCGTTTAATGGAAGCAATAGGTGATGAGTCAGTGCGCTCTTTTTCGAAGAGGTGTGGGATATCAGAGAGTGTTATACGTAAGTATTTAGCGGATTCTTATCCAAATGTAGACAAGCTCCCAAGAATTGCTGAAGCTACTGGCCGTAGTATCGAGTGGCTGTTGACAGGAACCGAATGCAACTCTGAGGAAAAGGTAATTTCATTTAATGAAGAGTTTGCTCTTATCCCTGGCTATCGAATTCAGGTATCTGCTGGGCATGGCTCATTAAACCCAGATCAGCTAGAACCAACCAGGCATTTAGCATTTAGGCGTAAGTGGTTGAAGTACAGAGGCTTTAAAGAAAAAGATTTAGCGATCGTGTGGGCAAAAGGTGACAGTATGGAACCAACGATTCACAACAACGATACGCTTGTGGTAAACATGGAAAGGAAGAAACCATCAGATGGGCACATATACATCTTTAGAAACGGCGATGAGTTGTTTGTGAAGCGCTACCAAAGCATGTTAGGCACTTGGCGTCTGATTAGCGACAACAGCTTCTACAGCGATTTAGACATACCTAAAGAAGAACAACATCAATTTGAAGTAGTAGGCCAGGTTGTTCACATTGCAAAGGACTTAGGCGATTAGATTTAAATGTTTAAACTCGATTTAAACAGCGAACAAACAAAAACAGCCAGTGCTCACTTTGATAGTCTAAATCACATGAATTAGAAAGGATTGCTCAAATCAGCTAAAATTGCTCAACAGCCAAAAACGCAAGCGGGGCTCAAGACCTAAAATCTCAAACCCCGCACTGTATCTAGCTTCAAGCCTAATTTTATCCCACTTGATCCCTCAAAGGTCCGTTAGATCCCTAACCCTTACTTATTGTTCATATCATTAGTCTCTATACACCCGCCGCGCCGCCTGATAAATGAAACCGCTTAATCTGGGAAGTAAGCGAAATCGCATATTTCCCAACTTAAGCGGTTTTTTCAATTTAAGCGGTGGGTGGTTCAGGTGGTTCTGGAGTGTTTAAAAGAACATTAAACGAGTGCTTAAATGTCACTCGTGAAGTTTTATTACCTTTTATTGCTGTCAGCCGTACTGTAAGCACCGAGACATCAACAGGCACGCTTTCCTCGGTTAGTGCAAAAAGTGTTTCGGTAGTGTCCATCGACAGTATCGATTCTTCTGTTTCTGCGTTGATAAGCTCGAACCTAGTGACTACATCAGCTTCTGGTGTTCCATCGTCAAACCAACTCTGCAGTTGCTCTGAGGATACTACTTGGCTTAAACGATTGCGGTGTGACCACGTAACATTAACTGGCAGCGTGATTTCGTCGGCCCAATACTTTCCATCGATTCTGACGTTATTCACAGGAAAGGGTTTGTGCGCTCTGGCTTCAATTTCAGTGGTGAGAATTGTTGCTTCGGCCGCTGGTAATTCTCCTTTGGGAGTCACTGTCAAAGCTCTGGCTCTTACTGTTTCACCCTGAATGAACTGTTCAGGAACGGCATAACCATCAAGGAACAGGAGCGGCTCACCATTTATGTGTTCCTCTGGCTGAGTATCAAGCACACCACGAATAAGCGTGGCAACGTCATTCTCTACACTGCTCACAACTAACAGCTCGTTACCAATTTGCGCAATGGCTGGCAGGGCAGAGACATCATAAGCGTTAAGCACTTGAACAGTGGTACATAAGCGAGTGATATCCGCTCCAATGTTTGCGATAGTCGCAAATCCAGCCCGTTCGATAAATCGCCAAGTATTCGAGTTATCAACGTATAGCTCTGCGCCCAGCGTATCTCCAGTTGGTTTTTCTCCTAACCACGCAACATAACTTACATAGTCCGGTAATGCTTGAAGTTCTGATACATCGAGGGTCGTGGCTAGGCTCCAAAATGGCAGCTCGACTAAACTCTGAACGACAACGGGTTGAGGGGCTGAGATAGGTGGTTTTCAATCGCTTGGAGGTGGTGGGTCATAGTTTCCGGTGGCTGCTGTAAATACATCCTGAATGGCTTCTAATTTAATTTCTGGTTTATCCATTCCACCGCGACGTTTGCTCTGAATACGCATGATGTGATTCAAGCCAGCAGGTGGAAAAACGACTCTCACGACGTCACCAGGCTGATAGATGGCTGCAGTGGTGTCGCAATAAATCTCACAGGTTAGCAGCTCTGCGGATAGCACTTTAAGTTCACGCATTCCAACGCGCTGTGCAAGCTGCGCATCTCGTATCATTGGCATATTTAGTGATTCGCCCACGGTTCGTCCCGTGGCATGAACTAGAGCGGAATTGATTACAGTTAAAGCGGCTTTTTCATAATTTGCTGGCTCGGTATAGTTAACAGTTAATGTGTTAATGATGTCTGCTTGAGTGCGTCGGCTTACGTTTCTTACTGTCCGAATCGAATTGGCATTGAGTTCTGGGATTGTTGCAGGGTCATAGTCGTTGCGTGCCAAGCGCATAGTTATTTTCCCTGTTGATTCATCGGTAAACACATAACCGTTAATGTAGCGGCAAATGTCTTTGATAAAATCCTCAACAGACTGTTGTTTAGTCCAGAAACTGTTAAGCCCAAAACTTTCGCTGTAGAGGGTGTTGGCACAGCGAATGAAAGCGTCATCGTCAATATTGCTATTTCCAACACCCCATTCAGGGCATTCAATTAGCTCGTGGATAATGTGGGCTGGGTTAAGCCCACCGTCACCAATTCGTGCTTTGCTGGCATACCATATTGCACCGCCGTGCCAGCCTGTTGCCACTCGCTCTACTTCGACAGAGACGGCGGGCGGGTAGGTTGAGTTCCCCATTTCAGGCCGTCTGAAAACGAGAGAGCAAAGGTGTCTGAATGCACTGACTACTTTAATACTGCCGACACTGACGGAGCAGTGCTTTGCAAGATAGTCGTTCGGGGCTTGGTGTTGGTAGCCCATTAATACATCTATGTCACCGACAACACCACCATACGTGTCTCGGTCTCCAAATAGGCTGGGTTCGTTTATATGAATGCGTGAGTTTGATGTCGTGCGTCCAAACCTTCCGACTTTTTCGCCAAACCAAATCCTGAAAATTGCATCAACTGGGCCATGACAAAGCACCAAATGTTGGCCCCAAAACCAACGACGACCGACGACCTGCTTTTTCTTTTTACCCATTATCTGACTCCAAAAAGCGTTGAACTGTTGAGGTAATCACCGGATCGTTAAGGCTCAATAAAACGTTACATTCGATGCCTTCACGGACAAAGGAAAGCCAGCAAATTCCATATTGTTGCAATAGTGTTCTCGCACCACTGCCACAAAGACCAAGCCGCGACAAATCACGCGCATACATGCGGTTATTTTTTGATTTCTGCATAAGAAAGATCGCCCCACCAATACACTGTGCCTTCGGTTATTTTCACGCGCCCGAACACCACACCAATGGGTTTCCCTTCTTCAACGTTTGGAGCTTGGGGCTTTTGGAACTCTGTACCCGTTCCTTGATTGGCATTTCGGTAACTCATGTAAACCGATAGCGAGAAAAAAAGTAGTCCTATCCAAAACATGGGGTTTGTCCTTTTGTTTAGCGGTCGATGGGGTCGCCAACATATGGGTTTTTTGTTGGGAGGTTTAGTGCGCCACCAAAATTGGGGCCGTTTTGAAAGCGTTCAACGCAGGTGTAAATCGTTCGGTCACAACCCTCAACGAGACTTACTTTTGCACCTGGCTTAAAGCCAGGTATGTGTAAAAGTCGAAATTGTGTTCCGCTCAATTGGCTTTCGATAAAATAGTGGTTGTAGCCTTCCTCTAGCCTTCCAAAGCGGTAGTTTGATGGCAAGGCTCGATCGATAGTGACGACATCGCCAACGACCGTCATCACGTTAACTTGAGTGGGATAAAGCACTCTTCCACACTTGCGACTGCCTAGTGAATATCGGCAAAGAGGGGGGATGGTTTCGTTTAGTCCCGTGACCTGTAACTCTGTATGAACGGGTTCTAGTTCTACTGTCACCCAACCATCATCCCATTTCCCTGCAACTAGCCTGCCAGAGAAAACAGTCAGGTAGTTTTGTCCGTTTTCTGTGCGTTTAATGGTTACTTTGGGAGCCACGTTTAGCGGTGGATTCAATGCTAATTCAGCGAGCTTATTGCCCGATCGAACGGAAAAGCTAGTTTCACATTTCAGGGGGTCTGATGATTGCTCAATCGCACTATCACGCGAAATTGGCACATTTTGATACAACTCTCCTTGATACCTTGTATCGCGTTGTGCGCTAGTAAATCGCCAAAGGTCGCGGTGAATTTGTATTTCGTAAAGTTCAGTCACTGCCATAGGGAATCTCTGTAAGGTTGAGTTTTACCGTCATCATGCCTTTTTCAAAGTGCATATCGGTATCGTCGCTCGTGGGGCGCATCCTTTTTATGATGTGACCGGCTTTAAGGTCATCGATTGATACGGGCGTGTCGTCCTCGCTGTTGAGAGCCAATATCTCGTTACCTAGAGCATCTTTACCGAGTGACCGTGCGAATCGGTATTCGACATGGTCTTTCCACTCCAGCCTTAAATGAACGCCATTTGCGAAAGACTCTAAGCCCAATGGCTCTATCAAAAGTCGATTTCGAAGGCACGAATATGCCAGGCGAATTTCACTGTTGGGGTTCACCCACCAAAGGGCATTTAAACGGCCCTTTAAATGCCATAAAAGTTGTTTGAGTTGGTGCTGTTTTTCAATACCAATAGCGACAAGTTCAACGCTGCAAGACGTGCGACCAAAATCTTGAGCAATCGAAAAGTCGAGGTGGTTGCTCGCCGTTGTTTTTTCTTTGATGTTGAACTTAAACCCTTGCGAATTTGAACCTTTTTGGCCAATTCGGTTTATCAATACAGGCAGGTCTAAATACGTTTCTAACCATTGGAAACTTCTGATGTCGGTTTGCAAATACGAACCGTAGTTGATGTCCGTGAACTTTATGCTTAGAGCTTTAAAAAGGCTTTCTCTTGATGTTTCAAGTCCATCTTTAGAAATGCAATAGCTGGCTGGTGCGACCAAAGCATTGTTAAAGTTGTTAGAGAGACCTTTGTTTAAGGTGATGCCGTTTTCGTGGATAGCATCGATTTTATGCACTTCGAACTGTGATGGAGACTTATAGATCAGCGCATATCCATCAACATGAAACCCTCGAAATGAAGTTGTACATTCAATCGTTTTTTCGCCCTTAGAAGCAGAAACGCCATTAACCACGTCAATCCAATGAGGCACTGCGATGGGGAACTGACCATTACCCGCTATCGTGGTCATCGCTGATGCGCTTTCCAAAATGTTTGCGCGGTGTTTCACGCTGAATCGTTGTATTGGCAACTCAGCATTCTGAATTCGCTGTTCACCGGAATAGGTTCAATTACGGCGTTAGACCACGACCATGTTTGTTTAAGTGGGAAGATTGGGCGGTGATGCCATAAAACAATTTTTGAGCCAGTTACAGCCAACTGTGCTGATGCTATGCCAAACAGCCATCTAAACTGAGCGGAAACATCAAATTCCACATTTCGGCTTACATTAAGCGCATAGCTCCAATGCCCACCATAGGCAGGCAAGGTGCCGTTCTGGTCGTTGCCTATTAAAGAGATCCCCGTATCTCTGATTTTTTCCAGTTCTACCAGTGTTAATGGTTGTTCATAGCTCGACCACAATTCAACGCTATGGCTTGACTCTCCCGTAATAAAGCCGAGGTCTAATTTCTTAGGAGTTAAGAACAGTGAGTTTTTAAAGTCGCGGTGATAAAAGTTGGCTATTGGGAAACCACGAGATGCTGCCGGAGATTGGGGCCATCCGGTTTGCACGTTAGGCTTAGAACAAGATGCACTGACATAGGATGTGAAGTGTACGGGGTAGGGCTGTGGCAGTGGTGGCTCAAGAGCCAGCTCATAGAAAAAACCCGTATCTAAAACATAGCCAGTTGCCACGGTTCACCTCAATTGATTTTTAAGGCGACACCCGCACCGCCAACGGTATCACGGGGGAAGACTGCCCATACTTGCCCAGCCAACTCACATGTATCGCCGGGGCCAAAATACTTGGTGGAGCAAATCCTCATTTCTGGGATGTCATTATCCCTGCCTCTCCGATTCATTTTGTAGAACGGTTGGCACTGTCCCTAACGCCCTTTTCCCTTTTAGCCGATAACTCTCTCCACTTATCTGAATGATGTGAGAGTGATGAAGCAGTCGATCCAGCAGTGCAGCCGTGAGTGTGGTGTCATCAGCGAACGCATTTGACCATTGTGAGAACGGTAAATTGCTTGTGACAACCACGCTGCCCTGTTCATATCGTTTTGCGATGACATTGAAGAACAAGTTTGCTTCTTCTCTCCCGAAGGGGAGATACCCGATCTCATCGATGATCAGCAGCTTTGGACCCAGTACAC
>NZ_FUXU01000190.1 GCF_900167155.1 Enterovibrio nigricans DSM 22720
CATGAATCGACTCTTTAATGTCGAGGTAATTTACACGTAATTTCAGGAAGCGGCGGGGTGAAATCCGCCCGATTGAATTTTTTGCAACAACCCCGGCTATCAGCTTCGATAGGAAAAGGAGTAGTAACAGCCTCCCTTATGCTGAGAAAACTCGGCAGTTACCCGCGTCAGAATGGACTTGCGCTGGCACTCCGGGAGCTGGGACGTATAGAACGAACGCTTTTCACTCTGGAGTGGATGATGGATATTGATCTTCGACGCCGAGTCCAAGCCGGATTGAATAAGGGCGAGGCTAAGAATGCACTTTCCCGTGCTGTATTCTTCAACAGACTAGGAGAACTGAGAGACAGAAGCTTCGAGAATCAGCGTTACCGCGCAAGTGGGCTCAATTTGGTTGTCGCTGCAATCATTCTATGGAACACAGAATACACAAGTCAGGCAATCGAAACGCTGTGGAGGCGTGGAGAAAAAATTAATGATGAACTGCTTAGTCACCTCTCTCCATTGGGCTGGGAACACATCAATTTAACGGGAGACTACATTTGGCCCAACCAGATCCCATAACTTTATAAATCAAAGCATTAAGCTCTTAGCGTACAATATTTTCCGAATCGTCGTGTGACCCCAGTTGGCCAAGAATGGTTTTCGCGATGGTGCGGTAATATTCTGAATCAGTCATTTTCTTGCCCCCAAGCTTCTGCCGTATCCATAAAACATTCCAGATCTTCGACCGTGCGAATGGCCCAGCCATGCTGATTGAGCGCCACATTCAGCGCCCACACCACTTGCTGAACATTCGGATTAATCGCCCGTAACTGTTCGTGAAGACGGAAAAGCCCTTCATCCATGACTTCTGCCTGGGACGGCAACAGCCCCCTCATCGTTGTGGAGCCTGAGTGATGCAACGGAGATACGTTGCTCGCCGGCTGCGCCTTAGCAGCACTTAGGCGCAGACGGTGAAAGCTTTTGATCTTGCTTTGACTAGCCCTGATCGTGACCCGAATGGGCCAAGACGTTGCGAAGCGCAGTTAGGCTTGGTTGAACCGGCGATACAAGGGAGGAACGACCGCCGGATAGACGTGTGAAATAGAGCATGGTTGCCCGGAGGGCACTTTCTGTTTTTCTTGTACTATTAAGCTGTTTCAGCGTGCTTTTCAGAAAACCACTTAATATGCGTCCGAAGCTGGTCTATATGCTCAGCGAGGTCATCTCTGATTGAAGCGTTCATTGCATCCAACACAAAGTGCGCTCCTTCAGTCCTTGCAAGTTTTGCCGCAGGAACAAAGTCGCTGTCGCCCGATATTAGAACAATTTTCTGAACCTGATCTTTAAGAACCAAGGTTGCTATATCAAGACCAATTTTCATATCAACGCCCTTCTGACCTGCATGGTAGGTAATTTGGTCAGGGGATATTTCAGATGCTGAAATCGACCCTTTTATAAGTTTTTTATGCAAATCATTACTTCTTACAACCCAGCGAGCATTGCCCTCATCAAGAAAGCCCATCCGACGAGCGACAAACGGAAACTTTATTAGGTTTTGATGGAGTTCGCTGCGAAACTTAGCGATGGGTGTTGAGCCTAGATCAACAAATTCGCCACTGGTTGGATGATGAATTTTTTTAGTTAAAGGAGGGCAGTCATAAAAATAGATTCGATGCAGCTCCTCGTGCTGCTTTTTGTCTACATGACAAACCCAATAGCGCCACATTAACTTTGCCATTGTACCGCTATCCATAGAGCGTTCCGGATCAATTGCTCTAGTGAAAGTTCTCAGAAAGAAATCACCATCAACTAAAACTGCAACTTTTTTCACATCACCACCATAAGGCAAAAAAAAACCCCAGATTCAGCTATGCCAATATTGGGAGGCACGCATTAATCAGGGGCGTCATTGGTGTATATTATCTGTATACACTGCTTAGTTGTCAACTATGCTACATTCATTCTTTATGAGTATACCCCAACGCGACCACCCTACCCTGATACAAAAACTGGCAATGTGACCACTTAAATGCGACACTCCCTATTGCGACCACCTAAATGCGACGATGGGCACTTTCAGGGAGACAAACCATGTTTATTCGCGCTTACCTCCGCGCCTCCACCGATGAACAAAACGCAGATCGAGCCAAAACCACGCTTGAGCAGTTCATCAGTGAACATGGCCAACGCATTGCCAGTTACTACACCGAAAACATCAGCGGCACTCAACTGGAACGGCCTGAGCTAAATCGGCGGGGTTGTTGCAAAAAATCCGTAGTGATCCAAAATCGTCTCATTTCTCCCTGGCGGATAACGGATAGATGGCCAACAACGAATTCAAATGGAA
>NZ_FUXU01000007.1 GCF_900167155.1 Enterovibrio nigricans DSM 22720
TTATAGATATCGTCTTTTTCACGATGCAATTGCGTATTGCCAAGCAAACGGTCGACACGCTTGATGGCATGTTTAGCGGTGGTAATGACGTTCAGAGAGCGGCCAAGTTTAGTGAGCGTAAGGTCCGCCCCATCGAGTGAGGATTGCGTCGCAAGTATCAGAGAGTGAAGCCGTTTTTTATGAATAGTGGGACACTGATTTTGTAGAGTATCTTGTAGAATTTGAATATCGCGCATCGTTCATCCCTTTTGGTGGAATGTGGTTTTTGGCGAAATTCATTAGATCAAAAGGGTCGGTGCGCGTCTTTCTCATTGTTTAGAAAAGGAATTTTGAGGGGATTCGCTAGGTTTCTAGTAACTGGATAATTTGTTTTCGAGGAATTGGTAGAGTTCCAGTAACAGCGACTTTCAAGTTTTTTAAGTCGAAGGTTTCTAAAATCTCATCAAGTGTAGCAACTTCAAACGACTCTTCATCAGGAAGGAATTGCTGGGGCGCCGTTGGGGGAGCTTTCTTTCCCAGCTTACCTAATTTCCACTCTAAAAGGCTTTGCTTTATATGATCTATATCCCCTAATTTCGACTCTTCTCCTTTGCTGGTGAAAATAGTCCAATCTGCTCCTATGTAGCATATGTTGCCATAACGAGTATCTATAGCCCTGATTGAGATGCCGTTTTTTGATAGCCCTAATGGAACCACATCCCGAGGGCCGCTGTTTGACCGAGGGTTATCTACTGTTAGGTAATCTCCTGGACTTATTCTCAACATATCAAAAACGTTCATCTGATATACCCTTTGATTTGACCATTTTGGGTCAGAACCTTGAAATAAAACATTGGATAAACAATACAATACTTCGTATTTCGGAACTTGAATCTTCTTCTCAAAGCGAACCACTTCTTTACCTTTGAGGCAATCCGAGAAGCAACAGAAGAACAGCTTATCGAGGTACAAGATGTAGGCGTTATCGTTGCGAAGCACGTTGCTTCTTTCTTCAGTGAGGCGCACAACGTAGAAGTTATTGATGCGCTATTAGCCTGCGGCATTCACTGGGCAGCAATCGAGCAAAAAGATGAGAACGAGCCTCAGCCGCTGGCGGGAAAAACCGTTGTGCTTACGGGGACGCTTTCGCAAATGCCAAGAAATGATGCAAAAGCAGCACTTCAAGCATTAGGCGCGAAAGTAACGGGTAGCGTTTCAGCAAAGACGGACTTATTGATTGCCGGTGAAGCCGCAGGTTCTAAACTGGCTAAAGCGCAGGAGCTGGGTATCGATATTTTGGATGAAGAAGGGATGATTGCACTCCTAAAACGATAGATTATCCATAGAGTTCTAAATAAAAGCGTCGACGTTAAGTCGGCGCTTTTTTACATCTATAGTAAGTGGTTTGCGAGCCATCTCTAATAATTCTCGATTAAAAATTAGATGCCTATATCGTCGTTATTTTGCGTATGGAAGATAGAGTTGTTTGATGTGATGACGATCTCACTCGCTATTTTTTTGAGATTTCCAATGCGATGTCGGCGTGCAACATTATGTTTTTTATGAATTTATGTTTTTATTTTTACATAAAAACATAAATTAGCGATCTCGATCACGAACAATAATGGAACTTTGCACCGAGTCATATTTTTTTAATAGCAAATAAAGTTCTCATTGATGTTTTTTTATGTAGAAGTAGGCTGGGACATGTCGATTGAGGGAGAGTTCAATCGGTTTTAATAAATATCTAAAGCAATGAAGTCTAAATTGTTTTGGAGTTTCGAATCATCGGGCATCGTTTTCGGCGGCCAACCATTAAAGCGGTGTACGAACATTCTGAAAAATCCCTTTTAGGAGTTATTTTCCATGGAAAAAATGTTTAAACGTTCAGTATTGGGTGCAGCTGTAGCTCTTGCAGCTGTTGCAGGTAGTGCAAACGCAGCTATCGAGCTTGCTGGCGAAAACGTAGTACTTTACGGACAAGCTGCTGGTGCAATCATCGCAACTGACCCACAAGGTGAAGGCAAAGATGGCGTAATCGCAACAGACATCGAGTCTCGTTTTGGTTTCCGCGGTCGTGTTGAATTTGATAACTTTGCACCTGATTTTGTATGGCAGATGGAAGCTGGCAACGCGAACAGCGACGGCGGTAGCCTTGGTCAGCGTGACACTTACCTAGGTTTTGATTTTGACGGCGTTGGTTCGTTCAAATACGGTCGTCAGTTGGTAGCAGCATACAATTATGTTGACTGGCCACACACTAACCCAGGTCTGGGTGACGTGTTTGATAACACTTGGGGTGCAGGTAATGACACTGGCGCTTCTTTCGAAGGCCGTGCTAACAACGTTCTGCGTTTCGATTCTGCTTCTTTCAGCGGCTTCAACTTCCAAGCAACTTTGAGCGGTATGGGTTCAACCACTGACGCGCTGGTAACCAGTGTTGCAGGTTCTTACTCTCAATCTCTGTTCAGCGTACACGCTGGTTACTACAGCCAAGACAAGTACAAGGCTGATGGTGTCGATGCAGGTGATGCGTCTTACTACATCGTTGGTGGTAGTGTGTTCTTGGGTGACCTGACTGTGACTGCGGGTTACAAAAAGCAAGACAATGGTCTGACAAATGTTGACCAAGCGACTTACTCGTTCACTGCTGCGTACAATGTTGCTGACAATGTATTCGTGAAAGCGGGTTACGCGAAAGCTGCTGAGACTACTGGCCAAGACAACGATGACGTAGCAATGACTGCACGTGTTGGCTACTTGCTACCAAGCGCTGTTCTGTACTTCGATGTGCGTGACTACGATGTTGATGGCGCAACGAAAACAGATGACGTGACCAAGTTCATCTTTGGTACAGAATACTACTTCTAAGCCTTAATGCAGATGTAGTACTATTGAAGCGAGTGTCTCCGGACGCTCGCTTTTTTCATGGAGGACTATATGAAACGTATTTTGAAATCACTGTTTATCTTTTTTGGGTTCTTGCCATTGTTTGCACATGCTGCTGTAGATGTGAAACTGAGTACTGATGTTGAAGCTATAGTTGTAAATGGTGAGGAATTGCCACTTTCAGTGATGAGTAAAACACGTTTCTCTTTACCAAACGGCGTGAATCAAATTGTTGTTCGTGTATCTAAACTTGTTCAAACGGGTGGGTCAGAGTGGGACAAGTTCAAATCGGATCCTCTCGTACTTACATTTAATGTTAGTGATACTTCACTGGAAATCCGTCCGACGAAAAAAATCGCTGCTGAAAGAGAAATTGGCGATTTTAAAAAGAACCCTTCATTTGTGCTTTTAGCTAGTAACGGCAAAGAAATTCAAGCTAACCATATGCTTTTGCCTAAAGGCAAAGGATTGTTGCGCGATTATCAAGATGATATCGATGCGTTTAACAGAGCACACGGTATCGAGTTTAAAAAAGCGGAAGATGTGGAAGTGGTAACCAAGCCATTAGCCATTCCAACGAATGCTTCGTCTGTGGCAGTGCCTGTGGCTGTTACGCCGGAAGTGACGATAAGCCCTGTTAAAGCCGTCCTGTCGGTACCAGCAACTGAAAAAGTTAAAGTATCTTCTGGCAACTCAATGATTCTTATGCAGGCAGATTTTTTGCGAATGAGTATCGAAGAGCAACAGCAGTTTCTTCAATGGGCGGTAGAAAACGTTCGCTCATAACGTGTTAGAAAATAAAGGGCTCCAATTTTTGAAGCCCTTTATTTTGCGTTAATTTTATCCATTTACCACTGTTGCCCTACGTTGGGATCAAACGTACCGCCGTTGAATTTACAAATCATGCTTGGAATATAGTCTTTTGTACCGTTTGGGTAGTCACACATAACTAATGGACCCGCTTGCGTTGCACTGCCACTGTTGTTTCCATCTGCATTTGCAGAAAAGCTTATAACGGACGCGAAACTTACTGCTGCCACTAAAGCGATTAGCTTTTTCATCGTAACTCTCCTAGCTGTTTGTTATATGTTTCACGAATATGTTAGGACTTTTTTACAATTCTCGATGAAAAATAAGATTTAGATCCTAATTATGATACCAATCACCGGGTACTTTCAGGGGGGGTATCCAGCGTCTTGCTGCACCTCGAAAGCCATTGAATGATTGTTCAACGCCTCGTCAACGCATACAATACCCCCTTTCTCGGAGCTCAATCCGTGTCCTTAGAACTTTGCTGAACGTTATAGGATTAACATGACAGTTAAAACACGTTTTGCACCAAGCCCAACTGGCTTCTTGCATGTAGGTGGTGCCCGCACGGCACTGTATTCTAGGCTATACGCTAAACACACTGGCGGTGAATTTGTACTTCGAATTGAAGATACGGATATAGAACGCTCTACCCAAGAAGCTATTGATGCAATCATCGAGGGTATGGAGTGGCTTGGCCTGGATTGGGATGAAGGTCCTTACTACCAGACTAAGCGCTTTGACCGTTACAACGAAGTTGTTGACCAGCTTTTGGCGGAAGATAAAGCGTACAAATGTTACGCACCAAAAGAACTGCTCGACGAAATTCGTGAAGAGCAAATGGCGATGGGCGTTAAGCCTCGTTATGATGCAAATCATCCACGCATTATTGAAGCTAACAGCAACGTAGCAGAAGATGCACCGTTCTGTATTCGCTTCCGCAATCCGAAAGAAGGCTCTGTTGTTTTCAATGACTATGTGCGTGGTTGCATCGAATTTTCAAACAGCGAACTGGATGATTTGATCATTCGCCGTACGGACGGTAGCCCAACGTATAATTTCTGTGTGGTTATCGATGATATCGACATGGGTATTACCCAGGTTGTTCGCGGTGAAGACCATATCAATAATACACCTCGCCAGATCAACATCTACAAAGCATTAGGCGCAAACACTCCTGAATTTGCACACTGTTCAATGATCTTGGGTGACGATGGTGCAAAACTGTCTAAGCGCCATGGCGCAGTCAGTGTGATGCAATATCGTGATGAGGGCTATTTACCACAGGCGCTATTGAACTACTTAGTGCGCTTGGGTTGGTCCCATGGCGATCAGGAAATTTTCTCGATGGAAGAAATGATTGATTTGTTCCGTCTAGAATCAATTTCAAAATCTGCGTCCGCATTTAATACTGACAAGTTGCTTTGGCTGAACAACCATTACATCAAGACGGCTGAGCCAGAATATGTGGCAAAGTATCTCCAGTGGCATATGAATGCAAAAGAGATTTCACTCGACAATGGTCCTGCGCTTACCGAAGTGATCAAACTCGTTGGTGAACGTTGCAACACCTTGGTTGAACTTGCAGAACAAAGCCGTTACTTCTATCTAGACTTTGAAGAGTTCGAAGCAGGTGCAGCGAAGAAGCATCTTCGTCCTGTCGCGAAAGAAGCACTTGAACTGGCCAAAGCAAAAGTAGAAGCGGTTGAAGAATGGTCCACAGAAAATCTTCACACTGTCATTGCTGATGTTTGTGCTGAGCTTGAGCTTGGTATGGGTAAGGTTGGTATGCCGCTGCGCGTAGCGATTACTGGTCAAGGTCAGTCACCTTCCGTTGATGCAGTGATGCAACTTGTGGGCAAAGAACGTGTCATCAAGCGTATCGAACTTGCTCTCGACTATATTGCGAAACGCGAAGCGCAATAAGTAAAACCACATTGTGACTAAGCCCCGATATCGTTCGGGGTTTTTTTGCTCTATTGTCCCTAATTGAATAACCAATCAATAATAAACTGCGATTTACTTCACTATCCTGCCTCCCTAATTACCTCGGATTGGCTTTTGTGTTTTTTGTATTGTCATTTAATCGTGAGGTGTATCACTCGTGTGATGATAAATATGATATTTAGAACATTTTTTTGTATTTGATGGGTTATAACTGATTGTATTTAAAGGGTTAATAATATTTTAGATGCTAATTTTGAACTAATTCAAACTTCGTTCAGTTGTGGATTTTTTTTTTATCGATACGAATTAAGCTGCACAGCGTTGATAGTTTAAATCAATACAAAAACACCGATGTCGTTTGCTTTCGGCGGCCAACTTAAAGCAAGCGAAACTCTCTATCGGTTTAAACATTTTTAAGGAGTTTTCCATGGACAAGACTTTTAGACGTTCTCTTCTAGGCGCAGCAGTAGCAATGGCTGCTGTGTCTGGTTCTGCTAATGCAGCAATCGAGCTGGCTGGCGAAGCGGTACAAATTTACGGACAAGCGGCAGCTTCTTACCAATTCTGGGACCCAGCTGGCACCGGTAAAGAGCAGAGTGCTGGTGTTGAAGTTGAATCACGTATCGGCTTCCGTGGCGTAGTTGAGTTTGACAACTTTGCTCCAAACTTCGTATGGCAAATCGAATCTGGTAACGCGAACAACCGTGACAGCGGTACTGACCCTTGGAACAAATACCACGGTATCCTAGGCGGCCGTGACACTTACGTAGGTTTCCAATTTGAAGATGTAGGTACAGTTACTTTTGGTCGTCGCACTATCGCTGTATACGACTATGTTGACTGGCCACACACTAACCCAGGTCTAGGTAACGTATTCGATTGGAACAATGCTATCGGTGCTGACTACGAAACACGTGCAGACAACGTATTGCGTTTTGACTCGGCAAACTTTGGTGGTTTCAACTTCCAAGCAACCTTAAGCGGCATGGGTGCAGACACTGAGCAAGCAGTTGTTTCTGTTGCTGGTTCTTATACTGGTAGCAACTTCAGCGTCCACGGTGGTCACTATGCTCAAGGTGGTTGGACTGAGACTACTGAAGACTCTTACAAGTTTGATACAGAAACTGGTGAAAAAGAGTTGGTTGAAGGCGAAACAGCCAAAAAAGGTGACGTTAGTTACAGCTTGATCGGTGGTAGCGTATGGTTCGGTAAAGCAACCTTTACTGCTGGCTATAAGATGATGGATAACGATCGTGACAACACGTCTCAAAACGCGCTGTCTGTGACTGCAGCTTACTGGTTGAACGACCAATGGTTGGCGAAAGTAGGTTACGCACAATCAATGGATTCTAACGCTAGCGATAAAGATGACACCTCAACTGCGATGAGCGCACGTCTGCTGTACTCTCTGCCAAGCATGGTTATCTACTTCGACGCTCGTAACTACGAAATGTTGAACGACAAAGACCACGCTGACAGCGGTACACGCTTCATGCTGGGTACAGAGTACTACTTCTAATCTTTATTTAGATAAAAGTGACTCAAACAGAAGCGAGCCCTTAGGGCTCGCTTTTTCTTTTGCGTGAAACAAAAAATTATACGCATCAATGAAGCGAGAACACTGTGTGCATTAACAAACGGTTACCACTGGTTACCCCAATTTCGAACGAAAGTTCCACCGTTGTGAGAGCAAATAACGGAAGGGATGTAATTCGTGGAGCCGTCTGAGTAAGTGCATACTACCAATGGACCTGATTGCGTTACCATTTCCATCAGCATTGGCGCTAAATCCAATAAGAGACAGCAAGCATATTATTGCTGCAGATGACACATACCTTTTCATTGAACCTCTCCTAACTGTTTATTTTGTTTGGTGCACAATTAGATTAGGAAACCTTTACATTTTTTGTCGTGAAATAAGATCTACATCTCATAATTGAGGTGATTTACGGTTTGTTTCAAGGATTGCTATTGTAGGCAAGGCAAGAGGCTTAGGGGGAGAAGTGCTTGTGATGTTTTTAGCTCGATGAATGAGAGTGATTTAATACTTGTAAAAATATGGCGCTCCCACAGGGACTCGAACCCCGATCGATCGCTTAGGAGGCGACTGCTCTATCCTGTTGAGCTATGGGAGCAAAGGATGTTTTTGTAACACCCAGATGCTTAGTATACCGAATGAATAGAATAGGTTAAGAATAAAGTGACGTTATTGTGTTCCTTTGGTTGTTAAATCACCAATTTGAATGCTGGAGGCGAGTTCAACGGGTGCAACAGTAAACTCCGCAGAGCTTTCGTAAACACGACTTACTGTCAGCAACATCTCGCTTTTTTTCAATTGAGTGCGTAAAACACCAAATTGGTCAGTAAACGAAGCGTTATGCCATAGCGACAGTTCATCTCCGTGCTTCACGCCATGAATGCGCCCTGCATTGATCTGACCCTGTTGACCGTTGATAGAGATTATTTCAGGGGTCGACGCGCGGCAAGACAGGTTGCTTTCTAGGTCTAGAAGGATATTTCTACTTACACGTTGCGCCATTTCACCGTAGGGCGAGGTCCAAAAACGTGCGGTTTTTGTATCCACTTTACTGTGACGTTCAAAAGGCCAGGCGGCAATGTCTCGATAGCTGTTTTGATAGATAACCTCACCAGACTTTCCATCAATCACATCGACGGATAGCGCAAGCTGTCTATTAGTTTCGTCATCTTTGAATCGTTTTTCATCGATTGTTGCACTCATGTCAGTGATTGATCCAACCAGAACAAATTGTGCACCGGCATCTTCTGCAATCATTGTCGCAACTTCTGGAGAAGAGGGGGATACATGGTGTGGAGTGATCCCTTGTGCAACAAAGCTTTGTGCTTGGGTTTCAAATTGGCGTTGTAAGAGCACCGTAAAATCATCACCAAATTGAAAAACGCCACCAAGAGCAGCATGCTGAGGAGAGACAATATCAAATCGGCTCATCAGCAACCCTTTTTTGTATTGATTTATGTGGCAAGCTTTTGCCGAAGGGTAAATATCGATACGGGCAGTCAATTTCATGACGCCGCCTCTTTCTTTTGTGTCGATGATCTGAATATGCCTGATCTCGTTACCACTGAATTGATAATCGGTGCGCGGCGTTTTTAGGTAAGGGCGAATGTCTGCCAGACCGCCAATATCAGCCCCTGAGTATTTTAGTGCTTGAAAAATTGCATCTTCTAAAGCTCTATCTCTCGCTTGTTCTGCATTTTTTAAAACGGTGCTTGTTCCCGTCACCTCATACCACGCAGCCTGCGTCGACGTTGCTGCCAGCAGCAATCCTGTTGCGAGAGGGGTAAGAAATCTTTTACTCATAAGGCCCGTTTCCAATAATAGGTATAAAAATTGCTAGACCGATATACATCGCATAGAAAGCGGCAACGTGGTTAGCAGATACGGCAATTGTATGACCATGCTGATGCAAATAATGTTCCTAAAATTTGGAAAGATAAAGGTCTGATTAGGCGTTTGATTTTATAATGCTCGACCTAAATGACTGTGAACGTGCCCGGAGCCAGACAATAATGAAAAACTGGATAGTTATATTAATGAGTCTAGTAACCGCTTCCTGCGCTTATAACCCAATTTATAACGGCAAGGAGCCGTATTCGGGAAGCCAGTTTCTGTTGCAGCAAACACCTCGGCACACGCTAGATTATTTTCTTGATGGTCTTGCCGACGAACTGCTTGAAACCAACAACTACTTAACAGCACGAACCCCCATGGCCGTTGTGTCCTTCGTTGATGTTGAAGAGATGGATGAAACCAATTGGTTAGGCAATACAGTCACAGAAGGCATGATCTACCAGATGCAGCGTCGCGGATTCACTGTCATCGATTTTAAAAATACAGGTTCGATTCGCGTGACGAAGGAAGGGGACTTTACCCTCAGCCGCGATTGGAAAGAACTGCACCCAGAGCAGCAAATTGACTACGTACTGACTGGCACCATGCTCCGCCAAGGCGGTGGTGTGCTTGTCAATGCGCGTATAGTGGGCATGCGATCTCGCGTTGTTGTCGCTTCATCGCAAGGATTTTTGCCAGCGGACAGAATTGGCCGCGACATTGACACGCTAAGAAAAGTACGCATTGAAGATGGCGTTATCATTCGTGGTGACAAGCGCAAGCATTCGCTAGAGACGGTCATCCTTAAACCTTAATAGAACGGAGTTAACATGAAAATTTGGCTAACAACTGCATTGTTATTGGTGCTTACCGCTTGCCAGCCACTGATAACTATCCGTTCTGATGAATTGCTTACAGCTGTTGGGACCGCATCAATTAGTGCCCAGCGTGGAGACACGCAAGAAGAGAAACAATTTCGCGCTATGCGCGCATCAAAACTTGAAGCGTACAAAGAGCTGTCTGAGCAAGTGTATGGTATTCGTGTTAGTGGTTTGACAGAAGTTGATGACCAAAGCCTTGGCAATGACAGAACGCATGGTGCCTCTGACGGTATTATTCGTGCGGCCGAAGTGGTTTCAAGTTACAAAGTAGGTGACAGTTATGTGACTGAAATGGAGCTTAACCTGCGTAAAATGAATAAGATGAAAGAATATGGTGAATCCCACAACGTGCCATCAGACACCTCAATCATCTTCTAGTACCATTTGAACAGTGTCAAAAGTACCAACAAAAAAGCTGCCAATTTGGCAGCTTTTCGTTTTGTTTGGGGTCTCAATCAGGCTTTTACGTTAGTGCCGAGGGTTCGACTTCCGGATGCCTGTCCGTCGCTGTCATAGGTAAGTTCATTCTTACCTGCCGCTTCCTGGAAGAGGTTACGAAGTTTGTGCATGCTGAGGTGGGCGCGTTGAAGAGCGACACCATTACTGTCATTTAGAGAATGGCACTGTTCGAGCGTTTGTTTGATTTTATTTATTTGCTCTTTTACGTCATTCGTTGGCGATGCCAATTCACTGCACCGAGCCAGCTGCGCATCAGTGAGCTGGATGCGTTGAATGGTCGAAAGCTTTTTCTTCGCGCAGGATTCGATATTCGCAGCTTTGCGCGTTGCGATTGCCGTCGTTTCGCTTTCCATTACTTCCAGCAGCTCCATCACGTTCTCGGATTGAGCTTGAAGCAGTTGTTCAAACGTTGGCGTAAACATCAATAATTACTTAAGTCCACGAAGTTCATCTTCGTGTTTGAGTATGTTAGATGCCAAGCGATCAGCATCAACTTTATAAGAGCCATTCGCGATAGCTTCTTTGATCGCGGCAACTTTTGCGCTATCAAAATGTGCTTCACTGGCCATTTGTTGATTCATCGCGCCAATAGCACGACTTTGATCACTTAAAGAAAATGCATCACCACGGTGATTACGCACTTCGCCTGAACCGTTTGATTCAACGGGTGTATTTTGTGATTTGCTTTGGTTGCTTCTGCTCGTGTTTAACGGCTGACCAGAACGCAAATGATCGATACTTGCCATAACTAAGCCTTAATATCTGTCCGAACCTTCTGTTGCTCACAGTATCGGCAGCACATATGTGAACTTTAGCACTAAATTTCACTAAATCAGAATTTCACGTCTACACGTCCAACTGCTGTGATTGTAGCATCTACGATTCGGTTGGATTTACTGTTGCGAACCTTAATTTGCTCACCGAGAGCACCGTCACTCAATGCACTGCCTTTTGTAATGATATTCAATCCTGAACCTGAAGCCGTAATAATGACTTCATCATTGCGGCAGACCATACAAATATCGTTTCCCTGAACGGGCTCACCCATACCGACATTTCGCTTGATTCGGGATCCAACAATGATATCGGCATTCGTGTAGGTTTGCCCTCGTTGAAAACGCGCTTCGACCAATTGAATAATCAAATCATCGTTCGTCAGCGTGACACCACGATCGAGCGGTCTTTTGGCCACAATGATCGGTGTGAGCAATTTAATTTGGACCGGAACGTAGACCTGCCAATCATCTTCTTCACAGCGAATCATAACTGTTACGCTTTTGTTGAGAGACTGGCGCCCAGGAACCGTTGTTCTTAAGTCTGAAGGGCAGTTTGATAGCACGAGGCGGGAATCTAAATGGCCCGCCTGAACCTCGAGTTTCCCCTGTTCTGGCGCGGTAATCAGCGTTTCGACGAAACTTTCGGCAGCATCTTTTACTGCTTGGAGTTGATTTGCTGGAGCAGCGGCTATAATTGAGCTAAAGCCACTGACAAGTGTGCCGATAATGAAGCAAGCTAATCTTTGATAACACATAAGTCACAGAATGGTTAGTGAAAGTTAATATAGCTGCAGTGTTCTATCAATTCGCATGCCAGAATAGCGACTTGCGCAAATGTTTGCTGCAATACGATAACAAAAACAGGGCAATATGGAGTTTATCTTATGTCTGGGATTCTTGATACGGTCAATCAGCGTACGCAACTTGTCGGCCAAAACCGTCTAGAGCTATTGACCTTTCGTTTGATGCGTAGGCAACGCTACGGCATCAACGTGTTTAAAGTAAAGGAAGTGCTCCAGTGTCCAAAGCTGACCTCCATGCCCAACTTGCACCCACTTGTAAAGGGGGTTGCTCATATTCGTGGTCAGACAGTGTCTGTTATCGACATGAGTTTGGCGACAGGCGGAATGCCGATTAATGACCCTGAAAATCGCTTCATCATCATTTCTGAATTTAACCGTTCCACACAAGGTTTTTTGGTGGGGTCGGTAGAGCGCATTGTGAATATGCACTGGGAAGCCATTTTACCGCCACCAGAAGGCACGGGCAGTTCAAACTATTTGACGGCGGTGACGGAGATTGACGGCGAGCTGGTTGAAATTCTTGATGTGGAAAAGATTCTTAACGAAATCTCGCCAGTTAATGAAGAGATCAGTGAAGAAGTGTTGGCGCAAAAACCTGTGGTGGAAGAAGGCAGTTCGGCACCTAATGTCGTGTTGGTTGCTGATGACTCCAGTGTCGCCCGTCGACAGGTCAAACGTGCTGTTGAAACGATCGGCTACGACGTTATTCTTGCGTACGATGGTCGTGATGCATTGAACAAGCTTCAAGAGATGGTGGCAGAAGGCGATATTTACGACAGACTTGCGTTGGTGATTTCAGATATCGAAATGCCAGAAATGGATGGTTACACCTTAACCACTGAAATCAAAAAGGATGCGAATCTCAAAGATCTTCATGTAGTATTACACTCATCCCTCAGTGGGGTATTCAATGAAGCGATGGTTCAGCGTGTAGGTGCTGATGCATTTATTCCGAAATTCGATCCTGATGAATTGAGCGCAGCAGTCATCAAAGCGGTACAAGGCCAAGAAAGCTAATCAATGACAAATATAGCCATAACAGATCAAGAATATCGCGACTTTTGTAAGTATCTGGAAGCGAAGTGTGGAATCGTTCTTGGCGATAGCAAGCAATATCTCGTTAGAAGCCGGTTAAGCCCGTTGTTGACGCGGTTCAGTCTGTCATCTATGACTGAGCTGTTTCAACTTGTATTGTCTAATCGCAACCGAGATTTGGCGGTTGCGGCTATTGATGCAATGACGACAAATGAAACCTTGTGGTTTAGAGACGGGTACCCGTTTGAAGTCTTAGCGAATCGACTTCTCCCTGAATTGGCTGAGTCAAAGCGCCCTATTAAGATCTGGTCTGCAGCGAGCTCTTCTGGTCAAGAACCGTACTCAATGGCTATGACGATTCAAGAAGTTCATACCAAAAAGCCGGGAATGCTAGGGAATGTCTCGATTACGGCGACTGATATTTCGTCGACCATGCTCGAAAATTGCCGTGCAGGTGTGTATGACAATTTGGCATTAAGCCGTGGTTTGTCTCCAGAGCGCAAAAGACAGTTCTTTGAAGATGTCGGTGATGGCCGGATGAAAATCAAAGATCCTCTCAAACGCATGGTGACATTCAAGCCTCAGAATTTGATGGACAGCTATGGCATGTTGGGTAAGTTCGACATTATTTTTTGTCGCAACGTGTTGATTTATTTCTCACCAGAGATGAAGTCGAAAGTCCTCAATCAGATGGCTGGTAGCCTTAATCCCGGTGGTTACTTGTTGCTTGGCGCGTCAGAGTCATTGACGGGTTTGACAGATCGCTTTGAAATGATCCGTTGTAATCCAGGCATCATATACAAACTGAAATAAACACCATCGTGATGAGAAAAAGCGGCACAGAAGTTGCTGCTTTTTTTATGTTTGTACCTTTCTGTAAGCGTGATGATGGTTCGTCTGTTTGCTATGAAAATGAGTAATTACATTGGCATACGATTGAAATGTGGCATGCTTGATAAAGTTGGCATCTATATTGCAAATTCTGAGTTAGTGAATTTTAGGAGGTTGCCAGATGGCGATATCGTTCGACAAAGCATTGGGTGTACACCAACACACTGTTGGCGTACGTTCACAGCGCGCTGAGACCTTGGCGAGTAACTTAGCCAATGCCAACACGCCAGGGTATAAAGCCCAAGATGTTGACTTCGAGCGTGCGCTTCAAGCGGCAACTTCAGGGGCAAAAATTGGCCTTAGCAGAACCGATGGGCGGCACATAGATGCCTCCTCACAGGTGAATGGCCAGAAAATGTATCGTATCCCCAACCAGCCAGATACCGGCGATGGCAATACTGTTGATGCGCAAGTGGAGCGTAACCTGTTCATGCAAAACGCCCTTGAGTATCAGGCATCATTAGATTTTCTGGGTTCTAAGTTCAAGAACTTGTCCAAAGCTTTGAAAGGGGGTAACTGATGAGTCTGTTTAACGTCTTTAATGTTACTGGTTCTGCCATGAGTGCTGAGTCAGTAAGACTCAACACCACATCCAGTAACTTGGCGAACGCGAATTCCGTCAGTAGCTCAGCGGCTGAAACGTATAAAGCGCGCCACCCTGTCTTTGCTGCTGAGTTAAATAAAGCAACGTCACAAAACGGTTCAAGTGTACCGGTTCGCGTGGCGGGTATTGTTGAAAGCCAAAAGCCACTGCGTGCGGAGTACAACCCCGAACACCCAATGGCGAATGCTGAAGGTTATATCTTCAAACCGAATGTCAACGTGATGGAAGAGATGGCTAACATGATTTCAGCCTCCCGTTCCTATCAAACCAACGTAGAAGTGGCAGAAGCGAGCAAGCAGATGCTCATGCGCACGCTACAAATGGGCGAGTAAAGGTAGGAGACCGGCGTTATGAATCCTATAGATGGAGCGGGTGGCGTAGGTAGCGGAAGCTACATGGACCAGCTCAAAGCGTTACAAGAAAAACAACGCACAGAACGCGGTGATACCGGGGAGAAAGTGACGGGACAGGTTGACCTGAACCAAGAAGACTTTCTGTCATTGCTCACCAAGCAGTTAGCGAACCAGGACCCTTTTAAACCCGTAGATAACGAGCAGATGATTGCGCAGATGGCCTCGTTTGCAACGGTTGACGGCATTGGAAAGATGAATGAGCAATTTGGCTCTTTGAATGCAGCGATGACGTCCAGTCAGGCACTTCAGGCATCGTCACTCGTGGGTCAAGATGTGCTAGTACCTGGCAATGAAGGGTTTAAATCTGCCATGGGTGGCGTTGCCGCGATGGCGAAGTTACCTCAAGCTTTGAATGACGTTGTTGTCCGAGTTCAAAATGATCGCGGTGAGTTGCTACGTACCTTCAGTCTTGGTGCAAAGTCTCCCGGTGATCATCGCGTTGAGTGGGACGGAAAAGACGACAATGGCAACCTTCTGCCGGAAGGCACTTACTCAATGAACGTAAGCGGCAATGTAAACGGTAAATCCCAGGACTTTGAACTGTCGACGTATGCAAATGTAAACAGTGTTCTTCTTGGGAATGGTGACGGAAATGTGATGCTGAATATCGCGGGCTACACGTCGCCAATCAAGCTGTCTGAAGTGCTTGAAGTCGGCAAAGCCAACATTGGCGATGTAAGCCAGAGCTAAAAAGATTAAGGAGTTCCAGCAATGTCATCATTAAATATCGCATTGAGCGGCCTAGCTGCCGCTCAAAAAGACATGAACACCACCAGTAACAACATTGCGAACGCCAACACTTTTGGTTTTAAAGAGTCGCGAGCAGAATTCGGTGATGTCTATTCAGCATCGATTTTTTCCAACGCGAAAACCACAACAGGTAGTGGTGTGCAAACGTCCATTGTGGCGCAGCAATTCCATGAAGGCTCCAGTATCTATACCAATAACCCTCTTGATTTACGTATCAGTGGTAACGGTTACTTTGCTGTAGCAAACGACAACCTGGCGACACAAAATAATGCATTGACGCGAAACGGTGCATTCCATCTTGATAAGAACAACAATATTGTTAACTCTGAAGGTCAATTCCTTCTGGGTTACAACGTTGACACAGAGACACTTCAAGTCGGTTCGTTTGAACCTAAAGCGTTGAATGTGCCAGATCAGTTTGGTCAGCCTCGCGCGTCTGAGAACATAGACATAGGTCTGAACCTGCCTGCAGGTGGTGCTGAAAAAGACCCTGCGCTGTTTAATCCAGAAGACCCTGACACCTATAACAAAGCAACGTCAGCGACCATTTTTGACTCACTGGGTCAGCCATACAAACTGACGACTTACTATGTTAAAGACAACGTGACGCCAAACAAGTGGGCGGTCTACTACACGGCGACCGATCCAACTGGCGAGAAACCATTGAGCCTGACTGGCGGTGAATTTACCAATGCTACAGGCCAAGTAGGTCATGCTGTTGAGTTTAATTCTGATGGCTCCGTCAATTCAGTGAATGGTGGAGCACCTATCCAGACTGTCGAGTTCGGCCCGAATGGCGCGGGATTGGAAATGAACGGTGCTGATGGTTCGCAGGCCCTGACTATCAACTTTGAAGAGCCTACGCAATATGCTTCACCGTTTGAAATGCGCAAGTTTGCGGAAGATGGTGCAACAACGGGTTATTTGGCAAAAGTTGATATCGACTCGAAAGGCACCATCATGGCGACCTACAGTAACGGTGAAAACGTCGCACTTGGACGCGTCGCTATGGTACGTGTTTCCAACCAACAGGGCTTATCTCAAGCAGGTAATACTCAATGGAAAGTAACGCAGAACTCTGGCGAAGCGGTTTGGGGTGAAGCGATGCAGGGTGCTTTTGGTAAGGTAAAAAGCGGTACCATTGAGCAATCTAACATTGATATGACTCAAGAGCTGGTTGACCTTATTACTGCACAGCGCAACTTCCAAGCTAACTCGCGTTCATTGGAAGTAGGTAACCAGATGCAACAGACGATTCTTCAGATTCGTTAATTTCTGTGCATTCCGCTTTCATTGCCGCTCATCTTTTGGGCGGCAATTCATTTCCCAATCTGATTCTCACCTCTCTGCTATGATTGCTCATCTATTGAGCTAACTCTCTGTTAAATCAAAATTTAGCCAATTGGCATTCTTCTTGCTTAATACTTAGCATAAGCGACAGGAGAACGTCTTAATGGATCGCGCATTATTTCTCGCCATGAGTGGCGCAAAGCAAGATATGCAAGCCTTGCAATTACGAGCTAACAACTTGGCTAACGTAAGTACCACGGGCTTTCGTGCTGATTTAGAGCAAGCCAGAGCCATGCAGGCCTACGGTGAAGGTTTGCCGACGCGCGTGTTCAATATGACTGAACGCCCAGGGCATAGCTTTGCACAAGGTTCGACCATTACTACAGGTCGAGAGCTGGACGTTGCCGTGAAAAGTGACGGTTGGTTGGCGGTTTTAGACGGGACAGGCCAAGAAGGCTATACCCGTGTTGGTAATTTGAAAGTCGATCAGACAGGTTTACTGCAAAACGGCCACGGTCATTTGATCTTGGGCGAAGGTGGCGCACCAATTTTCCTGCCTCTTCCTGTTTCGAAAATTGAAATTGGTACGGACGGCACTGTCTCCGTGTTGCCACAAGGCGCTCCACCCGATGCGATGGAAGAAATAGATCGCATCAAATTGGTTCGCCCAAACAACCAAGATTTATTTAAAGATAAGAACGGTGTGTTTAAACCGATTAACCCTGGGACTGCCTATGAGGCAGATGCAGGTGTCACCCTTCTTACTGGCGCACTTGAAGGCAGTAACGTGAATGCAATTGGCGAAATGACAGGCCTGATTGATCTGCAGCGTCACTTCGAAATGCAAGTCAAACTAATGAAAACCGCAGAAGAGATGGATCAAGCATCCAGTTCTCTGCTGCGTATGGGTTAATTAAGAGGGATTAATCATGCATCCAGCTTTGTGGGTAAGTAAAACCGGCCTTGATGCCCAGCAAACCAATATTTCGACCATCTCGAACAACCTTGCGAATGCTTCCACGGTGGGCTTTAAGAAATCGCGTGCGGTATTTGAAGATTTGTTTTATCAAAACATCAACCAGCCGGGTGGTCAGTCATCGCAAAACACAGAATTGCCAAGTGGCTTGATGCTAGGTGCTGGTTCTAAAGTGGTTGCGACGCAACGCGTTCATACCAACGGTAACGCTCAGACGACTAATAATGCACTCGATCTGATGATCGAAGGCGACGGTTTTTTCCAAGTGTTATTGCCGGACGGAAATATTGGTTATCAGCGTAATGGTCAGTTCACACTGAATGATGAAGGTGTGCTTGTGACGACGGGCGCGGGTTATCCGGTTGAACCTGAAATTGTCGTGCCGCCTGATGCTATTCAAGTCACCATAGGTACGGATGGTGAAGTGTCCGCGCGCCTTCGTGGTCAGACAGCAAACGCTATCTTGGGTCAGCTTACGACCGTCGATTTTATTAACCCAGGTGGCCTTGAGCCTATCGGGCAGAACCTTTATTTACCAACTGGTGCAAGCGGTGACCCGCAAGAAGGTGTGCCAGGTCTTGATGGTTTGGGAAGTATTCGTCAATCAATGCTGGAAACCTCCAACGTTAACGTAACAGAAGAGCTGGTTAACATGATTGAAGCGCAGCGAGTTTACGAAATGAACTCCAAAGTGATTTCGTCTGTCGATCAGATGTTGAGTTACGTGAACCAAAACCTATAAGGGAGTAGCACGCGGATGAAAAAAATACTGCTAACAGGTCTGTTGTTGGCAACCATTTCGGGTTGCTCTATGTTGAGCCCAGAAGACCTGTTGCCTCAAGATGAAATCGTGCAGGGCACCACGGACACCGATGCGGTTGAAGGTTCAACAGATCGGGGCAGTGAAGGGCTAATTGGCCTGTTACGTCAGCGTGAAGATGCTATTGCAGGCGATCCTAACTGGACACCGCTTCATCCGACCTCTCAGCCAGAGCATTATGCGACAGCAACAGGCTCCCTATTTAGTGTTTCACAAGCGCAAGATTTGTATGACGACACCAAGCCAAGAGGCATTGGTGATATCGTCACTGTCTTGCTAGAAGAAAAGACACAAGCCAAAAAAAGCGCAAGCAGTGACGCGAATAAATCCAGTGACCTGAGTATGGACCCGATGGAAATGGGCGGTCAGGAAGTAACGATTGGTGAGTCAAACCTATCTTATGCAGCAAGTCACGATAACAAAACCAGTGGCTCAACCAGTGCAGACCAAAGCAACAGCATCAGCGGTTCTATTTCAGTTGAAGTGGTTGATGTGTTGGCAAACGGTAACTTGATGATCCGTGGTGAGAAGTGGCTAACCCTGAATACGGGTGACGAGTATATTCGCCTAAGTGGCACGATTCGTCCGGATGACATCAGCCAAGAGAATACGGTTGCGTCTACGCGTATCTCTAACGCACGAATTCAATACTCTGGTACTGGAGATCGTCAAGATACTCAAGATCAGGGATGGTTGGCACGATTCTTTAATGTCGTCCTTTAACGCGTATTAACGTTGCCGGAGATTTGACGTGAAGCATTGGCTAACGCTGTTTTTTATTGCCTTGGTAGCAAGCCCTGTGGCACAAGCAGCCCGAATTAAAGATGTATCGGAAGTTGCAGGTGTGCGCAGCAACCAGTTAGTGGGGTATGGGCTTGTTGTGGGTCTTGCCGGTACGGGTGAAAGTACACCCTTTACCGATCAAAGCTTTAACGCCATGCTGAAAAATTTTGGCATTCAATTGCCGCCAGGCACGAAGCCAAAGACAAAGAATGTCGCCGCTGTTGCAGTAAGTGCAGAACTTCCGCCGTTTTCAAAGCAGGGTCAAAAAATTGACGTCACGGTTTCGTCAATTGGTTCGGCAAAGAGCCTTCGTGGTGGAACCCTCGTTCAGACGTTTATGAAAGGTCTGGACGGCAAAACGTATGCGGTTGCTCAGGGTAACCTGATTGTTGGCGGCTTCAGTGCAGAAGGTGCTGATGGTTCGTCTATCGTTGGTAATACACCAACTGTCGGACGTATTACCAACGGAGCAACGGTTGAACAAGAAGTCCCCAGCCCGTTTGGGCGTGGCGACCACATTACCTTCAACCTGTTTGAGTCTGATTTCACGACTGCCCAGCGATTGGCTGACTCGATCAACAGCTTTCTTGGCCCGAACACGGCGTCTGCGCTTGATGCAACGTCTGTGCGTGTTCGTGCACCGCGCGACCTTTCTCAGCGTGTGGCATTTCTTTCTACCGTTGAAAACCTAGAGTTTGTGCCCGCTGATGCAGCTGCAAAAATTATTGTGAATAGCCGTACTGGCACCATTGTTGTGGGACAGAATGTGAGGCTGCGTCCTGCGGCTATCACGCACGGTGGCATGACAGTG
Source organism: Enterovibrio nigricans DSM 22720 (assembly GCF_900167155.1). GTDB lineage: Bacteria > Pseudomonadota > Gammaproteobacteria > Enterobacterales > Vibrionaceae > Enterovibrio > Enterovibrio nigricans. The sequence goes on from NZ_FUXU01000007.1 coordinate 20,288, forward strand.
ACCATTAATGAAAATCCTCAGGTAAGCCAACCGGGCGCATTCTCGGGTGGTGAAACCGTTGTGGTGCCAGATTCTGGTGTTGAAGTGAAAGAAGAAGATGGGCGCATGTTTCACTTCAGGCCAGGGGTGACCTTGGACGATCTTGTTCGCGCGGTAAATGGAGTCGGTGCCGCACCTTCAGATCTCATGGCTATCTTGCAAGCGCTAAAGCAAGCTGGCGCGATCGATGGCCAACTGATAGTGATATAAGCCATGAAAGCACCGATTGATACCGGATTCATACATGATCTTAGCCGATTGGATCTACTGCGTCAGAAAGCGACAGGTGGAGAGCAATCAGACGATGCGATGCGTGCAGCCGCAGAGCAATTTGAAGCACTGTTCACGCAAATGCTATTCAAGTCTATGCGACAGGCAAATGAAGCATTTGAGTCGGAGCTAATTGATAACCGCACGTCCAAGTTTTATGAACAGATGGCAGATGAGCAATTATCCAGTGCGTTATCACGTGAGGGTTCTTTAGGGTTAGCAGATCTTATTGTGCAGCAGTTCAAAGGGCCACAAAACAGTGAGCCGATGGACGTGGCAGAAAGCGCGGCCAGTCACGGTGTTAAATTGGGTCAATTGGCACCGCTCAGTACTTCTGATCATGCCTCAGTGTTACCGGAAATGAAAAACGTGGCGGCGATGCCCATTGATGGACAGCGTACGCCTGAGCCAATGCCTCCAAAAGCGGCGCCGTTTGAATCACCGGACGAATTTGTAACTCGCTTAACACCTTATGCGAAAAAAGCCGCGAGAAGCCTAGGTACGGATCCTGCTCTTTTGATCGCCCAGGCCGCACTTGAAACGGGCTGGGGTAAAAAGGTGATTGCTAATGCGAGAGGCAGCAGTCATAACTTATTCAACATTAAAGCAGACCCGCGTTGGGACGGAAGCAAGGTAGCGACGCAAACCTTAGAATTCTATGAAGATATTCCGGTGCAGGAAATGGCATCATTTCGTGCCTATGCTTCCTATGAGGACAGCTTTGATGATTATGTCCGCTTTTTAAATCAAAACCCTCGCTATGCGACGGCCTTGCAACAGACAGCACAACCTGAGCAGTTTGTTAGCGGACTACAGCAAGCAGGATATGCAACTGACCCACAATACGCGAATAAAGTCATGAGCATATTTGGGCGAGTTAAAGGATTGATGGAGCCGTAAGTTTGTTGTGTGTTGGTTAGCTTTGGGCTTTGTATTACGCGTAGGTGGAATAAAATGGCAGAGCAACCCAATCAAGTCTCATCACAAGACACAGATCCGAAAATCAATCCGACAGGAAACATCAAGGGGTCTATTTACAATGACCCTTTTATCCGATCCTTCCTCGAAAAAGTCCCCAAGGATATTGCGAGTAGTTTTACCGAGTCGCAACTGCTACAACTTAAACTGATGTTTGGAACACGGGCAAAAGCGCAGCATATCGTCGATATTCGAACTGTGATGGGCAGTTTTAGCTGGAGCTATTATTTTGTGTTCTTGCTGGGTCGTAACCGTCGAGATTTGACCCGGGCGGAACAGAGAATGGCTTATGCAGGAAAAGTGTTCTTTTTATTACTGGGGAGTTTAGTGCTTTTCTCCGTCGCCATTATCTCTCTGTATTTGGTGAAATCTTTCCTAGGCATCGATCTCTTGCCACATTTCTCATTCGGTCTTTGGACATGGTTGTCGGAGTAACGGCAATCACTTGCCTATATCAAGCAGGCGCCCAAGCACGCTGTGTGTGATTTCATCAAAACACATTGAAAAACAACATAAAACCTCTATGGCACGATTCTTGTATCACTAAATTCAATAATTACGTTTAAACAGTGATGCAGAGTTGCACACGGGGGCAGAATGGGGTTTGATCTGCTGACGCTCGGTTCTCAGGGCGTTCTGACAGCACAGCGGCAACTGAATACAACGGGTCACAATATTTCAAATGTGAACACTGAAGGCTACAGCCGTCAGTCCGTTGAACAGCGCGCCAACGACTCCGCCTATTGGTCTGCGAACCAATGGGGCCACGGTGTGCATGCGGCATCTGTTCGCCGCAACTACGACAAATTTGCGGTCAATGAATTCAACATTGCCACTTCAGCATTGTCTCACTCGCAAACACGTAATAGCCAACTCACCATGCTCGACGACATGATGTCGCACTCAGCAAAAAAAATTCCTGAGAACATGAACGAATTTTACGGTGCGGTAAAAGGCTTGACCGATAGCCCAAGCGACATGGGGGCGCGTAAGGTTGTATTGGAAAAGTCGCGCATGGTGGCAGCGGGTCTTAATGACATCAATACTATGCTCCAAGCGCAAGAAGCAGACACCACCGTAGAGATTGACGCCACGCTGACCAGAATGAATGACATCGGTCGTGAGATCGTCGACATTCATAAAGCCCTGCTGAAAAGCCAAGCGGTAGACAATGATTTACTGGATAGGCATCAACGTCTTATTAATGAGCTGTCTGAATTTACTCAAGTGAGCATCAACCAACGTGATGATGGTCTTTATAACGTCATCATAGGCAGTGGTCATAACCTTGTTTCAGGTCTTAGCTCCAGTGAGTTAAAGACAGTTCCCGGTGTGCCAGATCATCAAAAGCGTCGTTTGGCGCTGGTGGAAGGGAAAACCCTAAAGCCGATCGATAACGCGGACATTCGCGGCAGATTGGGAGCGATGTTTGAATACCGTGACAGTACGTTGGGTCAGGCACGCGATGAATTAGGTCGACTGTCTGCTGGCTTTGCGTTGTCAATTAACGAATTGCAATCGCAAGGTTTTGATTTGGCGGGAAACGTTGGAACAGATATTTTTGTCGATTTTAACAGTGATAAAATTGCGGCAGACCGTGTCATTACCAGTCCGGATTCTACCGCTGATCTGAAAGTTTATATTGATGACTTATCTAAGCTGAAAATTGGCGACTATCAACTCAAATTTGACGGAAGCCAATACACGCTGGTGGATCCTGAGAAAAAAATGGTTGCAGTGACGCCATCAGGAACGCCGCCTTCAATCTCGCATGATGGACTTAGAATTCAAGTTGATGCAGGTTTAGCGGCAGGCGAGCGCGTTATTCTCCGTCCGGTTCGACAGGCTGCAGGTCAAATTGCGGTCACGATGGAAGATCCAGCAAAAATCGCCGCACAGAGCTATGTCAGTTCAAAATCAGTGTTAACTGGCGAAGGGAACCTGAAAGTACTGCAGTCGGGCGCGCAAGACGAATTTCAGGTAGCCATCTCTCCGGATGCTTCTCAATTTGCCGTGTTGGACATGAAGGGCAATATTCTTCTAGCTCCGCAAGCTTATCCGCCTAGTGTGCCAGTGAGTGTTAACGGTACTGTGTTTGAGTTAAGCGGTGGTGCAGCCCATGAAGATATATTTGCGGTGAGTTTAAAGCCGGCAGATGGTGAAAACGGTAACCTCATACGAATGCAAAAACTGCAAACAATGAAGCTGATGGACGGTGGCCGTTCCAGTCTCATTGATGTGTATGAAGGGCTAAATACCGACCTTGGTGTGCAAAAAGCGTCTTATGTTCGACTTGAAGACGTGAGTCGTGTTGAGCATGATGCGGCCGCCGGACGTGTGGCGGAAATTTCTGGGGTAAACCTGGATGAAGAAGCGGCCAATATGATGAAGTTTCAACAGGCCTACATGGCGTCATCGCGCATTATGACCGCGGCAAACGAAACCTTTGAAACTCTGCTAAATGCAACCCGATAAAGGATCTGAGTGATGATTAGCCGTATTGCCAGTTTTCACAATTACCAGTCAGTGTCCAATGACCTGATGCGTCAGCAGGTGAAGTTGCAGGACAACCAAGACCAACTTGCGACGGGAAAACGTGTATTGACCTCAGGGGATGATCCTGTGTCGTCAATTTACATCCAAAACTTCCGCCAGCAAGACAAGCAACTTGATCAATACATTGATTCGATTACGTTGGCGCGTAACCGTCAGACGCGTGCGGAAATCGCGGTTGATGATGCCGAGCAGTTGATCGACAGCGCCAAGCGAAAAAGCATGGAAATGATCAATGGTTCGTTGTCAGAAGATGACCGAACAGCCCACCGCCAAGATATGAAGGGCTTGTACGATAACTTCATGAATCTAGTGAATGCCAAAGATGAATCAGGCAATTTCTTGTTCTCTGGAACCCAATCCAGTAAGCAGCCATTTTATCGCGACAGTGCGCTGAATGTTCGCTATGCCGGTGATAGTTATCACCGAACGGCGCAGGTGGCACCTTCAGTAGAAGTGCAAACGAGCGACCCGGGCGATCAGGTTTTTATGGAGATCGAAAATCCATTTGGTGACTATCAACCCGATTACGACTTGCAAGACGGCTCCTTGCTCCTCATGGCACAGGCGACCAACACCAATAATGCCGATGCATCAGATTATGCTGTCAGCTTTAACGTTGATAATAATGGCCAGACGCAATACGAGCTGTCACAAAACGGTACCGTGGTGAGCACGGGTGTTTACGACCCACAAACGGGCGTGCAGTTTGGTACCTTAAGTGTGAGTTTTGAGGGCGAGATGATGGACGGCGATCGCATTGCGCTGGAGCGTCAAGATACCTTTAATGTGTTTGAAACGTTTAAAAACGGTATCGACTTGTCGCACGAAAGCATTTTCAATGCCTCGGCTACAGCGGAATTGCATCAAGTGACTGAGCAATTTTCTGCCGCCTTCAAGCACCTCAACAAAGCCCGCTCAGAGGTGGGTACGCGCTTAACCACGCTGGATCGTCAAGAAAGCATGCATCGTGATTTTAAGCTTGTGCTGAATCGTTCGCTCGGGACGATGGAAGATCTGGATTATTCGACCGCGGTTATCGACATGAACGAAAACATGTTGGCGTTACAAGCCTCTCAGCAAGCCTTCGCGAAAACCAAAGATCTGAGTCTGTTTAACTACATCTAAGTCTGGAGGAAGGGCAGATTTGTACTTTGCCCTCCTTTCCCCGCCTACCCAAACAATTGCCGAAACGCCGTTGGCGTCATGTTTTTAGCCGCTTTGAATTGCCGGTTAAAATTCGAGAGATTGCTGAATCCTACCCGTTCAGACACAACAGAAACGGGCGTTTTTGAGCGGATGAGCATCTCGCTCGCCTTACCCAGTCGATAGCGTTTTAGGTGTTCAGAACAGCTGTTTGAAAAGTGCTTTTCGAACATGCGGTACACGGAGCTCTCACTCATATGCAGATGCCGACAAATGTGTTGCACAGTGATGGCTTCGTTGTAATGTTCGGCGATAAATTGCTGCGCTTTTTCCAGCTTATCTAATATCGGGGTGTCTTTCGCGACATACAGGCAGTACGGCCGAGATGTCAGGCTTTTGGCATTCTTATCTTCGCTAAGCAGTAAAAGAATCTCGATAACACGCAGAAATTGTGCCGATGGCTTAAGCTGGCAGGCCCCGTTCATGAGAGTGAAAAGTTGCCGAGCAGTAGACGGCGAAAGCTTCAGCCCTTTATGGGCTCTGAGAAGTAAATCGCTGACGGAAGAAAGGGCAGGGACACTGTCGATCACTGTATGCAGCCAGTCCTGATCGAGCCACATAATATGGGAACTGCTTGCTTTGTCTTTCGTTGCGATAGAACTGCCTGTCAGCATGTGCGGGATACCAGAACCAATTAAGTAGGCGGTTTGGTCTGTAATATCGCCTACGTAATCATCCATGATGAGTTTTCCGGCACTGACACAGTGCGGATCAATGTAAATAACGAGCTCAATCTCATTGTGATAGTGCCAGTTGCAGTGAACAAAATCCTTCGAATGGTCACAATGGTAGTCTGCGAAATGCCAATTAGGGCTAACATTTTTGTCTATCCTCTCAATCATCGGCTTCACGGTAAACCTCCAAATGTCTTGTTTGAAACCCTATTTTTACACAGGATGTCAGAAGCTTGGTAGAAAATGACTGAATAGTATTAGTGGTTGCCCGATGCGCATCACACAAAACGAGATTTAGTTTTTACACTTCTCTCAATGAAATCTGAAGACCATTCAGGCCTGAGAGTGAAGCCTGATAATAGGGTGAGAGAAATGAAAAACTACTGGAATTTTTTAATCCAAAAAGAGCCCTTGTTTTACTTACTTGTCTGTTTATTTGCAGGGCTGGGAAGCGGTTTCTTTATGCCGTTATTAAGTCTTTTTGTGATTGACGGACTCGGCGCGTCGCCGTCTCAAATGGGCGTTTACCTTGCACTTTCTGTTGTTAGTGGCGTCTTTGTTTCTCAACTGTTGGCCACACTGTCAGATTATGGGTGGGAGCGTCGTCGTATTATTGCCCTCTCGCAGGGCGCATTTATTGTGACAATGCTGCTGTTTGTTTTTATCCGTAGCTACTATCTTGCACTGCTGGTCACTATTTTTGTTTTCAGTATATCTTCTGCTGCACTGTCGCAAACCTTTGCATTGGGACGAGAGTATGCGGATAGGGGGCTGAAAGAAAATCTTGTCTTTGATGCGTGCCATGATGTCTCTTGCGTGGGTGATTGGCCCTCCAATGGCATTTATCGTCAAGGACATGGTGGGTTTTAACGGCGCTTTTCTTTTTGCTGCTGCGGTTATGTCAGTGTCGGTGATCCTGGTTCTTAATATTTCGTCATCCTCAGAAAAAAATATCGAGAAGAAAACGGAGACACAAGAACTGGAGGTGAAAAAACCGTGGAGAAAGATTGCCGGTGTGCCGCTTTATCTGGGGTCTGTCCTTATGCTGTTCTGGGCTAACAGTATGTATGTAATCTCAATTCCACTCTATGTCACAAAAGAGCTGGGGCTTGCTGACCCTATTGCCGGCCAGTTACTGGGGCTAGCCGCGTTGCTAGAAATTCCAATCATGGTACTTGCAGGATTGTGGGCGGCAAAAATTGCGCCTCAAAAGTTGATGGTACTGAGTGCGACAGTCGCATGCCTGTTCTATGTACTGCTTTTTAATGCTGATGAGCTGTGGCAAATGTACGTACTGCAATTATTAAATGGTTTTGCTGTGGGGATCAGTGCCAGCTTGGGGATGGTGGTTATTCAAGACAAGATGCCGAATCAGATTGGTGTTGCCACTACATTGTTTAATAACAGTATTATGGTCGCCAGTTTGATGTCAGGACTGGCTGTTGGATTGATTGCTGAGTACATTAACTACCACTCCGTGATGATCGCGATGATGTTTGCGGGTACCGTTGCGCTGATGTTGTTGACCCTGTCATTGCGACGGGAAAGGTCGAGCGAAACCGCTCATCTTGCGGTAGAACGTTCATAAGAAAAGGCCAGCATTCGCTGGCCTTTTGCTGGAGAGACATACAATCCACAGCTGTAGACTGTATGGGCATTACATTACAGCTGATACTTTATGTTTGTCGCCATTGCTTCGAGCAACGGATATTTGTTCTCCATCATAGGTGGATAGAAATACCCAATTTCTTTTTTATTACTGAGTTCGCGAGGTTTGGTGTAATCGGATTCGTTGGTGCCAGCGAAATAGACGTGGCAAGGTGTACCGACAGCCGTGGTTAGTCGGTGAACGGCTGTGCCCGCCGTGATCACCGTATCCAGCTCAGCGATAACGGCGGCAGTGCCACAAAAATCATCACGGAGATCCAAACCGTCTAATTGAAGTATGCGAATACCGGTTAGCTTCGACATTTTGTCCAATTCTTTTTTGCATTCCCCGTACTGCAGATTAATAAAAACTGCATCCGGCAATTGTTTGAGCAAGTGCGCTGTTTCATCCGCAATTAAATAGTGCATGTTTCGTGATGCGGCAGCTAAGCCGCTTCGCCAGCATATGCCAATTAAAGGCTTACCTGGATTGGCGGCACGCACTTCATCCAGTTCCGATTTCCAATGCTGTTTGTGGGCGTCAGGTGTCGCAATGTAGCCAGTACGGTAAACATGTCGACCATATTCGCGATAACACAAGGCGGCAAGGCTGCCTCCGGCAATCCAAGAGTTGGCTTCATTGAGCACAGATTCTGGGATTTGAATATCTTGATGGTCTGAACGTGTGATAGGAATGGTTATCGCATCAGGGAACGAGGTATTCACCAGGGTTTCCAAACGAGGGTCACACGCCACGTAGGTTTTTTGACAGTTGTTCAGAACAATGTCGAGGTTGTGAAGGTAAAGCAGTTCGTCACCCACACCCTGCTCAGGCATCACCAACACAATGTCGTTTTTAGGCCTGTTGAGATCCCATTGAGGAATGTCACCTCGGTATTTCAAGCGCTTGCCGCTTTCAATTCCCAGTTCATTGGTACGGTAGTATTCATCCCATTCTTCAAGCGAGCGATAGACAAAGCTTGAGTTAAAGCCGGAATCGACATCATCAGGATATTGCGCCATGTAGGCTTCAAGTAGGGCTTTTGCTTCTCGGGCTTCACCTTTATACCAAAGCACTTCCGCCAGATAACGAGACAAGTCAAGCTTGCTTTTATTTTTTGCAATCTCGGTCGCCGACATGATGAGACGCTGACATTCTTTGATCGCTTCAGGCGTAAAGTTATGTCGAGATTTTAGTAGGTTAAAACTTGCATTGGCCAAGCGATAGCGAATGTCTGCATCATTTGGGAATTGGCGAATGTATTCTTTCGCTCTGCGATACGCTTCGAGCCATTTTTCTTCTTTTAAATAGCTAAGCAGCATCAGGCGGCAAAGAATCGGCTCTTCTGGCCACTGTTTCATCGAAAACTGACAATGCTCTCTGGCTGCGCGGTAATCTTCGATTTTGATTGCCGTGTGGCAAAGCAGAACCCAAATTTCTTTATTCGGTAATGCTTGGTCCGTTGCGCGGGCCAATGTTTGATAGGCCAATGCATGCTTGTCTTCTTGAATGTGTAAACGTGCCAGACCCAATAACGCCTCTGGAACATCGCCAGCAACACTAATGACAGCTTGATAAAGTTGCTTGCCTTGGTCGATGTTATTTGAGGCCACCATTTGTTTGGCAAGATCGAGCGTTTCTTGTACTTCACTGCTTAATGCACTGTTTTTATGTTCTTGGCTTGCTGCTTTGTACTTTGCCGTTCGGCGGCTTTCGCCCAATTTGCCGGATGCAGCGGTAACCTGTTGCCGCATGGTTAGAAGCTCTTGATGGGTAGGTGCAACGGCCAACAGGCTATCAATGATTTCAAGCGCTTCATTGTTGACGCCATATTGCGTCAGGATACTGGCCTTATCAAAAAGCAGAGAGGCGTTGCCGGGCTCCATCATCAGTGCATTGTCTAACTTGGCAATTGCCGCTTGCCATATGCCATCTTCTGCATCCATGACGGCAAGCACCTGCAGTACCGGCACAGCATTAGGTGCATGAGAAAGGATTTGCTCGAAAACCTCACGCGCCTCTTTTTTCTTTTGGTGCTGATAGAGAGAGATACCGTGCTCAAATGCCTGCTCTAATGTCATTGCATTTTCATTCGTCGGTGAGGGATTGGTCATAAAGAATCCGTTTTAAGTGGTGGCGTAAAGTTTGCTGTCAAATATCGCTGGAAAGCCAGCAAATACCGTGCCGCAATGCAGGATTACCGCATAGTTAGAGTCCCCCTCATTACAGCTTATCGGCAGACATTTTGTTTTATTTACCGTGCATCTCTCTAATTTTTGAGAACTAATGCTATGTTTAGGAATAGGTACGGTTCAGAGGATCCGATTTGCCGTCTTAAACAGCAATGTGGTGTTTTTTTTGCCGCTCTTGAAATCACCACTGCGCGTTAATGAGTTAACTTATTGTAATTAAACAAAAATAAAAATTGGCACGCTAATTGTATATATCTGGGCATGAGGTATCAGCAATATTAGATACTGACCCTGATAACGAACTGAAGGCTGGTCCCGCTTCGCAATCGGACATGTTTGTCGCGGGTAGGCTGTTTCGCAAAAACGCGAAAGTCAAAGGAGAGCAAAATGGGTGTAACAGTTAACACCAACGTGTCTGCGATGACTGCGCAGCGTTACCTGAACAAGTCGACAAACGATCTCAATACGTCGATGGAACGCTTGTCGTCTGGTAGTCGGATCAACAGCGCAAAAGACGATGCTGCTGGTCTACAGATCTCTAACCGACTCATTGCCCAAACGCGTGGTCTTGATGTCGCGATGCGTAATGCGAACGACGGTATTTCCATCGCACAGACTGCTGAAGGTGCAATGCAGGAATCCACCAATATCCTGCAACGTATGCGAGACCTGTCGCTTCAATCTGCGAACGGTGCAAATGGTCCTGGCGAGCGTGTGGCAATCCAAGAGGAAGTGGCTGCACTGCAAGACGAATTAAACCGTATTGCTGAAACGACAGCATTTGGTGGTCGTCGTCTTCTGAATGGATCGTTTGGTGAGGCTGCTTTCCAAATCGGTGCTGACTCGGGTGAAGCGATCATCATGGGTTTGACCAGTATTCGTGCCGATGATTTCCGCATGGGCGGTAAAGAGTTCGTTGGTACGGCGCAAATGTCAGCGTCATGGGAAGTGTCATCGGGTGCATCTACGTTAGGCATTCAGTTCGTAAACAAAGATGGTCAGACCGTCAATGTTGATATTGCTGCGAAAGCGGGTGACGACATCGAAGAACTGGCCACTTACATTAATGGTCAGTCTGACGAAGAAGTGACAGCATCAGTCACTGAAGACGGTCAATTGCAGGTGTTTGTTGCAGAAAACCGACTGGCAAGTAATGTTACCTTCTCTGGTGCCTTGGCGACCTCATTGGGAATTGTTTCAGGTGCCGGTGCAGACGTGACTGCTCAAGACATCAATGTGAGCGATGTTGGTGGTGCACAAATGGCGGTGGGTGTTATTGACTCTGCCATGCAGTACATCGATAGCCAGCGTGCTGATCTCGGTGCGAAGCAAAACCGACTGAGCCATACCATCAGTAACCTGTCGAACATCCAGGAAAATGTCTCCGCGTCTAATAGTCGAATTCGTGATACCGACTTTGCGAAAGAGACGACGGAACTTACGAAAGGTCAGATCTTGCAACAAGCAAGTACGTCGATATTGGCTCAGGCAAAACAGTTGCCACAATCAGCACTTAACTTGCTTCAGTAACCGATTAAAATATCGAAGAAAAGCGGCAACTCATTGCCGCTTTTTTTATGTTTGGAATTCCCCACGAACATCGCCGTTCTTCCTGTTTGGTCTCGCTTTTAAATACGTAGATATTTTTCAGGTCTCTCCCAATGAGGGCTTTTCGAAAGAAAAATGTCATTTCTCCCTAAAGTTTTTCTTTTCTAAGACGAAAACTACTCATAGCGCCTTGTAGCAACAGCAAAATTTTCAGTGAATTATGCGCTGTAAAAAAACGGGAAAAAAGTTGTAAAGGTTTTCCCAAAACTGCCGTTACATGGGTTGTGAGAGATTAATAACTGGTTTTCCCTGGTTTGCTGGGCGGAAGCCGGACTTAGTACCAAAGGAGAATAGTTATGGCTATTACAGTAAACACTAACGTGCCTGCAATGACCGCTCAGCGCTACCTAAACAGTTCAACGGATTCTTTGAATGCGTCGATGGAGCGTCTGTCTTCAGGCTTCCGCATTAACAGCGCAAAGGATGATGCAGCGGGTCTGCAAATCTCGAACCGCTTGATTTCACAAAGCCGTGGTCTGGACGTTGCAGTACGTAACGCAAACGACGGTATCTCAATGTCACAAACTGCTGAAGGTGCGATGGAAGAATCCACTAACATCCTACAGCGTATGCGTGACCTGTCTCTGCAATCAGCGAATGGTGCGAATGGCGACCAAGAGCGTGTGGCAATTCAAGAAGAAGTTGTTGCACTGCAAGACGAACTGAACCGTATCGCAGAAACCACCTCATTCGGTGGTGCAAAACTGCTGAATGGTTCATTTGGCACCAAAGCATTCCAAATCGGTGCGGATGCGGGTGAAGCCGTCATGATGGAATTCAAAAACATCCGTGCTGACGAAACCCAAATGGGTGGTGCAACCTATAAAGCCTCTGTAGCGGCAAGCCGTGATATGGCTGCATGGACTGCAACTGCTGGTGCGTCACTGGACATCAAAGTGGTTGATGCGGATGGTAACTCTCTTGACCTAAACATTGCAGCTAAAGGCGGGGATGATGTAGAAGAAGTTGCGACTTACATTAACGGTCAAGCGGATGGCAAAGTCTCAGCGTCTGTTACTGAAGACGGTGAATTGCAAGTTGTTGCCGCATCGGGTTCAACCGTAACGTTCGCAGGTGCGCTGGCAAACTCTCTGGGTATTGCGGGTGCAACCAAAGTTGATGAAACCATTCAAAACGTTGATGTAGGTACCGTGGGTGGTGCACAGAAAGCGGTTGGTTTGATTGATAACGCCATGCAGTACATCGACTCTCACCGTGCAGAGTTGGGTGCGAAGCAGAACCGTCTGAGCCACGCGATTGCGAACTTGGATAACGTTAACGAGAACGTTACAGCGTCTAATAGCCGAATCCGCGATGTGGATTTTGCGAAAGAGACGACTCAGTTCACTAAATCTCAGATCCTACAGCAGTCTGGTACGTCTATACTTGCACAAGCGAAGCAAGCACCGTCAGCTGCACTGAGCCTGTTAGGTTAATAGAGAATTAGCCATGTGACGGTGAGCTTGCCCCTCACCGTCAACAGCTAACAGGAGGTGAACAACAATGGACATAACATCCGTTTCAACGTCATCCCTGTCTCAAGTGACTCCACAGCCAGGCACGAAAGTTGCTAGCAGTAATCGTTCTGTGGAGGGGACTCAACCCGAAATCACACACCAGCAACGGATGGCAGAGAATGTTGAAAAGCTGTCTCAGCGTCGAGTAGAACAAGCGAATAGCTTGGACAATTCGAGAAAGATACAGCAAGAACAGCTCGAAGTGCTGGTGGAACGACTAGATGAGTTTGTGTCTACCTTTAACAAAGGCTTATCATTTCGACTCGACGAGGAATCAGGAAGAAATGTTGTTACTGTTTATGAAATGAGCAGTGGTGATATTATCCGCCAGATCCCAGAGAAAGAAATGCTTGAGCTAGCACAGCAATTGTCTCTTCATTCGAGGGGGCTTGTTGTAGAAAAGGTATAACTGAGGTGAAGATAACATGGGTTTGAGTGCAACGGGCCTTGGCAGTGGCATGGATATTACTTCCATGGTCAATAAAATTGTTGAGGCTGAGCGTGCGCCCAAGCAGGAGCGTATCGTTAAGAACATGAATGATGTTGAAACTAACATCAGTGCTTACGGTAGACTCAAAACTTCCCTCAATACGATGAAAGATCTGATGTATGACTTTCGTCGTGACAATACCTTCGCGGCGCGGAGTACGGTTTCCAGCAATGAAGAAACCGTCTCTGCATCCGCTACCCATCTTGCCGCAACTGGCGTTTATTCCATTGATGTTCAGCAACTAGCCCAGTCACACAAACTGGTTTCAGAAGGCTTAGATGCCGATGAAGACTTTGGTGCGGGACAAATTACGCTGAGCCTCGGCAGCCGATCTGCCACTATAGATATCGAAGCAGATAAAAGTTCGCTTCTTGATATCGTTCGTACGATCAATAGCAACCCGTCCAACCCTGGCGTGCAAGCCTCTGTGATCAATGATGACAGCGGGGCACGATTGATCCTAAGTGGTGACAAAACGGGTGAAAAGAATCAAATTAGTATTGGCGTCACAGCCTTGCCTGGGAGCCCGTTAGAGGCTCTTGCCTACGATCCTGTCAGCCCAACTAACAATATGAATGAAATGCAGGTGGCAAAAGATGCCCGCATTTTGATTGATGGGCTGGCCTCAGTATCGAGTGATTCCAATTCATTTTCTGACGCGATTCGTGGTGTAGATATCTCGGTATCAAAGCTGACGACGGCAGAATCTGGCCCAATTACGATCAAGGTTGATGAAGACCGAGACGCGGTCAAAGGGGCGTTAGAAGAGTTTGTCGATGCTTACAATGCGTTTTATCAAGTTATCAAAGCATTGTCTAAGTATGACCCTGATACCCAGCAAGGTGGCCCACTGATTGGCGACACCGTTATTCGATCCGCTGTCAGTCAAATGCGTACCTTGTTTTCCACCCCTATTGAAGGTGCATCTGATTCACTGAAAACTTTGAGTGAATTAGGGGTGGCAACCACGATGGAAGGTCGACTGGAAATTAACTACTCCTTGCTGGATAAGCAATTAAAGCAAAACTTCTCTGCTTTGGAAGGCTTCTTTGGTGGCAACCAAGGGTTTGCACGAAAAATTGAAGAAACGGTTCAAAACTTCACCGGGGCTGGTGGGGCTATTCGAAATAGAGAGTCGAGCCTCGGCGACCAGAAAATGCGATTGCAAGACGAGCAAGAGAAGCTGGATCGAAGAATGGAAGACATAGAAAATCGGACATTGAAACAATTCTCTGCGATGGATAATGCAATGGCAGAAATGCAATCTCAGTTGGCTTCCATGATGAACATCATGCCGGGTTAAAGTGTTCAAATGTCAAACCTTGCGGCGCTTCAGCATATAGATGAACAATTGTTAACCGTCCTGAACCATGATGATGTTAATCTTGATGATATGGCACGGTTATTGAATGCAAGAAAGGAATGTCTGGCAGAGATCACGAATTTGCCGGAGAAGCCTGAACAAGAGGCGTGGTCTGTTGCAATGCAGCGAACCACACAGCTTGTCAATTTGATCAAAAATCATCGTGATCGTACTGCAGCTCAGGCCAGCCAACTTATAAAAGGGCGTAAGTCAGTGCAAATTTATAAAAAATTCGAGTAGGTGAGGAAAGGTATGAGAGGGTCACTTCAGGCCTACAAAAAAGTGTCGGTCGATAGCCAATTGTCTGCTGCGTCACCGCACAAAGTGATTCAAATGCTGATGGCAGGGGCAATTGAACGCCTTATTCAAGGTAAAGCAGCTATGTTGCAAGGTGATATTGCCGTTAAAGGTGAGCGCTTGGGTAAGGCTTTGGATATTATTATCAGCCTAAGAACTTGCTTGTCGATGGAAGAGGGTGGTGAAATTGCAACCAATTTGGATGCATTGTATGACTTTATGATCCGACAAGTTACGATGGCAAATCGAGATAATCTTGATGCTCCTATCGATGATGTGATCGATATTTTGCGCGAAATTAAATCAGCGTGGGATCAAATACCCGCCGAATATCACAATATCACTCAAGCAGACGCATAATTCCCTTCAGGATTCACTACAATTTGATCTGTCTTGGCACCAGAGTCACAGCTTTATTGTGTCTCTGGTTGCTATATAACATTCAACTATTAGAATAGCTGGATTATTCTGTCGTCAGCGGTATGATTGCGTGGACGACAAAGATGGTTTTGGGGCAGATATATCTCACACATGCAAGGTTTAACGAAGATTCTTGTTATCGAGGATGATGAAAAGTTTCGTCACGACTTAGGCGTTATCTTGGAGTTTATTGGTGAGCAATACCTGCTATGTTCAACCATTGAGCTAAACGATTCGCATTGGAAGCAAGCAGAGGGGGCTTGTTTTCTCGGTAATATTCATTCACCCCAAAAACTGTCTCAGGTTCTTGATAGCCTGGCAATAAATAACCATATCCCGATTATTGCGCTGTCTAAACACAAAACAGAATTATCAGGTTTACCAAATTTTGTTGGTGAGCTTGAGTTTCCGTTAAATTATCCTCAACTGGCTGATGCACTTCGCCATTGTCAGGAGTTTTCGGGCAAGCGCGCTTTTAATATCCCGCAACTTAGTCGAAAAAACACGCTATTCCGAAGCATGGTTGGTCGCAGTGATGCAATTAGCGAAGTTCGTCATTTGATTGAACAAGTCGCAGGCACCGACGCAAGTGTTTTAATTCTCGGCGAATCTGGCACGGGTAAAGAAGTTGTCGCTCGAAATATTCACTATCATTCTCAGCGTGGAAAAGGGCCATTTGTTCCTGTTAACTGCGGTGCTATTCCTCCAGAACTTTTAGAAAGTGAATTGTTCGGTCACGAAAAAGGTGCGTTTACGGGAGCGATTTCTTCGAGAAAAGGCCGCTTTGAGCTTGCAGAGGGAGGCACACTATTTCTTGACGAAATAGGGGATATGCCTCAACCCATGCAGGTAAAGTTGTTGCGCGTGCTTCAAGAGCGAAGTTTTGAACGCGTGGGTGGTAACAAGACCATTCAAGCGAACGTTCGCGTGGTGGCGGCGACGCACCGTAACTTAGATGTGATGATCGAAAATGGTTCATTCCGTGAAGACCTGTTTTATCGATTAAACGTGTTTCCAATTGAAATGCCAGCACTGAGAGATCGCATCGAAGACACTCCGCTTCTTATTCAAGAGTTGATGGCGCGTTTAGAAGCCGAAGGCGGAAATCAGGTTCATCTGACACCTCGTGCAATATCTTCGCTGATGGAGCACGAATGGCCGGGTAACGTTCGTGAGCTTGCTAATCTCATTGAGCGTATGGTGATCCTGTACCCTGGACAAATGGTTGACGTTAATCGACTGCCAAAAAAATACCGCTACAGTGATATTCCAGAATTCCAACCTGAATGCTTCAATCAATATGAAGATGCTGAAGAGTTGGAACGTGAAGCATTGCATGCTGTGTTTGCGATGGACGATCATGAAGAGGATATGCCGGGATTCAGTAATCCGGCTGCGACAGGGCTTCCACCTGAAGGTGTTGATTTAAAAGCTATGTTGGCCGATTTAGAAGTTGACATGATTCGTCAGGCCCTTGAAGCGCAAATGGGTATTGTGGCACGCGCTGCTGATATGCTGGGCATGCGCCGAACCACGCTGGTCGAAAAGATGAGAAAGTACGGACTGAACAAAGAAGATGTCGCATAAATTCGTTGAATTGGTCTTGCAAAAAAAGCGAAGTCAAAAAAATGACTTCGCTTTTTTTATTGTGCAAACGCTTAACTTATTGAAATTAATTGGTTAATTGTTGGCACATTATCTGCTAATACTGATTTAGTATCGAATTGACTAGGTCATAAGTAAAAGATCATGGAAGCCAACGACTCTCCGCTGGGAACATTAGACCAACAGCTTCTCCGCTATAAACAAGTACTGGATGTGATGCCAGCTGGTGTTATCTTGCTGGATCCATATGGGAAAGTTGCAGAAGCTAATCCTGAAGCGTACCGCCTATTGGGGGAACCGCTGGAAAGCATTCGTTGGGTTGATGTGATTAACCGTGCGTTTTCCCCCAGAGAAGATGATGGTCACGAAGTGTCACTGCGTGATGGGCGGAAGGTAAAACTTGCGATCTCGGCGTCAGAGTCAGGTCAGCTTATTCTGATCACAGATATGACTGAAACACGTTTGCTTCAATCACGCGTCAGTGATCTTCAACGACTGTCTTCGCTTGGAAAAATGGTGGCATCGTTAGCGCATCAGGTACGTACTCCGTTATCGAGCGCCTTGCTTTATGCTGCAAATCTAGGGGCTCCTAACCTCAATCAGCCGACCAGACAGCGCTTTCAAATGAAGCTGGTGGACAGATTGCATGATCTTGAAAAACAAGTGAATGACATGCTGCTGTTTGCTAAAGGGGGAGACAACAAGGTTGTCGACAAATTCACATTAGAGCTTTTGTTGAATGAGTTTGAACCCATGGTTGAGGCCTTGGTGAACAGCCAAAACGTCGATTTCGAAATCAATTGTGATGATGAATCTCATACGTTACTTGGGAATGTGAATGCATTAGCGAGTGCGTTATCGAATTTGGTTTTTAATGCAATTCAGGTTTCTGGCAAAAACTGCAAAGTGGTCGTTGACGCGCGAGCGGTCGGAAATCAGCTCTTCCTGTCAGTGGCAGATAACGGCCCGGGTATCGCAGAAGAATTGCAAAGTAAGATATTAGAACCTTTCTTTACGACTCGTCAGCAAGGAACAGGGCTAGGGCTTGCAGTTGTACAAATGGTCAGTCATGCGCACAAGGGTCGATTGACGTTGCAGTCTAACTTGGGCCAAGGCGCGTGTTTTACTCTTAGTTTGCCACTGGCAAACAATCACGATGCTGTACGAGACAAGGTATCAGGAGAAGCATAATGAACCAGAGCAAAGTATTGATTGTTGAAGATGATGAAGGCTTGCGCGAAGCACTGGTCGACACTCTGGCATTGGCAGGTTACCAATGGGTAGAAGCCGACAGTGCAGAGCATGCATTGCTTATTTTAAAGAATGAATCTGTCGACATTGTTGTCTCTGATGTTCAGATGGCGGGTATGGATGGTCTCGGTCTGCTGAGAAACCTAAAACTACATTATCCTAAGTTACCGGTTCTATTGATGACGGCTTATGCCAATATTCAAGATGCCGTTGCAGCAATGAAAGACGGTGCGGTTGATTATATGGCTAAGCCATTCGCACCTGAAGTGTTGCTCAATATGATAAGCCGCTACGCGCCTGTTAAAACTGAAAACACCGACGCGGTTGTGGCTGATCCAAAAAGCAAAGCCCTTATTGCGCTGGCTGACAAAGTCTCAAAGACCGACGCCAATGTGATGATTCTTGGACCGAGTGGCTCGGGAAAAGAGGTGATGGCGAGACATATTCACCGCCAGTCTCTTCGCGTGGACGGCCCGTTTATCGCAATTAACTGCGCAGCTATTCCAGAGAACATGCTGGAAGCCACATTGTTTGGCTATGAGAAAGGTGCATTTACCGGGGCGGTACAAGCCTGTCCGGGTAAGTTCGAACAAGCGCAGGGTGGCACCATTCTTCTCGATGAAATCAGTGAGATGGAATTATCACTGCAGGCGAAGCTGCTTCGCGTACTTCAAGAACGTGAAGTTGAACGCTTGGGCAGCCGTAAGAGCATTAAATTGGATGTGCGAGTATTGGCTACCAGTAACCGCGACCTTCGCCAGTATGTCGAACAAGGGAATTTCAGAGAGGATCTTTATTACCGCTTGAATGTTTTCCCTATTTCCTGGCTACCGCTATGTGAGAGACCTGGAGATATCATTCCTTTAGCGACACATTTGCTTCAGCGTCACTGCAGTAAAATGGGCCATGGTACGCCGGTATTAGAAGAATCTGCCGCTCAAAAGCTGCTTCAATATGCTTGGCCGGGCAATGTGCGCGAACTGGACAATGTGATGCAACGAGCATTGATACTTTGCCAGCAAGGAACGATTTCGGCAGGTGACATATTGCTTGAAGGATTAGATTGGCAGGATGCAGGTAGCCTGCAATCGTTGGTCTCACTCAGTGAGGTGGTGACGCCACAAATTCAACCTCAAGCGATCCCAGCTAAAACATCCAACGCTGCGTCGTCTGAAAGCTTGGGTGGCGAGTTACGTGAGCAGGAGTTTACCATTATTCTCGACACCATTCGCGCCTGTGAAGGACGACGAAAGGATGTCGCGGAGCGTTTGGGCATTAGCCCACGAACCTTGCGTTATAAACTCGCTAAAATGCGTGACGCGGGTATCGATATTCCCCAATAACCAATCTCCCCACCTTTACCGCATATTGTGTGATGGCCCAGAGAATTCGAGTCATCGCTTAATTGACATTGTTGGTATTAGGCTGCTTTTTAGGGCGTTAGTGCGTTATAATTATTGGCTTGCTAATTGCGTAAATAGTAATCAAATAGGCGTTTAAGCCAGAAATGGCGCGAGTTGCCAAAGTTTTGACAGTGAGGACGACCCATGAAAATTAATGGCATGCAGCATGAAATGCAGGCGATGGCTCTGGAAGCCCAGAGCACAGCACGTGCGGCAACGGGACAGCAAGTGTCTCAAGATTTTGGCGAACTCCTGTCCAGCGCAATGAATACAGTCAATGGATTACAGAAAACATCTGGTGATTTACAAACCCGTTTTGATCAGGGCGATCGAAGCGTAAGTTTGTCGGATGTGATGATTGCACGTAACAAATCCAGCGTTGCCTTTGAAGCGACAATTCAAACGCGTAATAAGCTGGTAGAAGCGTACAAAGAATTAATGAACATGCCGGTTTAATGTAGGTACTAGCTCGTGGCTGAAGACACTGATAACACGCAACTAGCCTTAGCCGACAATGCGTCGGGCCTGCCTGTTGCGTCGGATGGCGGAATGTCCGATCCTGACATGATGGAAAGAGATATAACACCGTCATCAGGGCTATTGGGCGGCATGGATGTTGCGCGTCAGGTCATACTCGTAGCAGCGGTTGCCATTTGTGTATCCCTTCTTGCGCTGCTTTTTGTCTGGGTCCAAGAGCCGGAAATGCGTCCATTGGGCACATACGAAACGGAAGAGTTAATCCCCGTTCTCGATCACTTGGACCAACAAAAAATCGAATACGCACTTGATGGCAATACCATCAGAGTGCCCGTCAAAGAATACTCCACGATCAAGCTTAATCTCAGCCGAGCCGGTTTGAACTCCGCGCGTGAAGAAGGTGATGACATCCTTCTGGAAGATATGGGCTTTGGCGTTTCTCAACAACTTGAACGTGAAAGACTAAAACTCAGTCGTGAACGTCAACTCGCTGCTGCGATTGAAAAAATTCGCGCAGTCAGCAAAGCCCGTGTTCTGCTGGCCATGCCAAAACAAAGTGTGTTTGTTCGCCATAATCAAGAGGCCTCCGCGACCGTATTTTTAACCGTAAGGGGAAATACTCAGCTTGGTCAGGAAGAAGTGGACTCTATCGTTGATATGGTGGCATCTGCCGTACCGAGCCTGAAACCTTCTCGCGTGACGGTGACGGATCAACATGGCCGGCTTTTGAGCTCGGGCAATGAAGACCCAATGACGTCTCAACGCCGAAAAGAGTACGACTTAGAACGTAAGCAAGAACAGGCGCTGAGAGAAAAAATTGACTCAATCTTGATCCCCGTTCTTGGTTTAGGGAATTACACCGCACAAGTTGATATCACGATGGACTTCAGTGCGATAGAAGAGACACGCAAGCGGTTTGATCCGGCAACGTCATCAACGCGAAGTGAATACACCCGCGAAAATTACAACAACACCGATTACGTGGCAGGCGTTCCTGGTGCGCTGAGTAACCAGCCACCTGTCGATTCGGCGATTCCTGAAGATATCCAAGATCTAAAAAATGGCGGTGCAGGCGACAAAGGTTCACTCAGCCGTGAAGCGACGCGTAACTATGAGTTGGATACAACGATCAGCCATCGTCGAGCACAAACGGGGACAGTCGCCCGTCAAACGGTTTCTGTTGCCGTGGATTACATCGCAGGTGTCAATCCTGAATCCGGCGAAATGGTGAGAACACCTGTCGGTGAGGCGGAACTTCAAAAAATACGCCGTTTGCTTATCGGTGGTGTTGGCTACTCCGAAATGCGTGGAGACATATTGGACGTGGTCTCAGTGGCCTTTGTTGAGCCAGAAGTTGATGCCATCGGCGAAGTGCCAATTTGGGAACATCCTAACTTCAACGACTGGGTTCGTTGGCTTGCAGCGGCACTGGTTGTCATTGTGGTGGTGTTTGCCTTGATTAAACCTGCGTTGTCAAAACTGCTCAATCCACACAAAGACGACGACGCACTTCTGGGACCCAATGGCGAGATGATGGGGCCAGATGGCCTACCGCTCAGTCCTGACGATGACATAGGCCTGATTGGTGCAGAGTTGGATGGTTCGAGTAATTTCTCGATGAGTTCATCAAACCTCAACCTCCCAGATCTCCATAAAGATGAAGACCTGTTGAAAGCAGTGCGTGCACTGGTCGCAAATGAACCTGACCTAGCGGCTCAGGTAGTGAAAAGCTGGGTAAGTGAAGATGGCTAAAGACGACGAAAACAAACCAGGTGCTGAGTATGACATTAGCCAACTGTCGGGTATTGATAAAGCGGCTATTTTGCTGCTTAGCCTGACAGAGCAGGATGCAGCTAGCATAATCCGCCACTTAGAACCAAAGCAGGTTCAAAAAGTCGGTGGTGCGATGACCCAGATGGCAGATTTGAATCAAGAAAAAGTGGCCGCAGTGCATCGCAGTTTTCTGGAAGATATTCAGAAATTCACGGCCATTGGTATGGGCAGTGAAGACTTTGTTCGAAACGCGCTTATCGCCGCACTTGGTGAAGATAAAGCGACCAACCTTGTTGATCAAATCCTGCTGGGCAGTGGCTCGAAAGGTCTCGATTCACTCAAATGGATGGATCCGCGCCAGGTGGCATCTATCATCATCAATGAGCACCCTCAGATCCAGACCATCGTTCTGTCCTACTTGGAACCAGAACAGTCCGCCGAAATTCTGACGCAGTTTGCCGAGCGTGATGCACTCGATTTGGTGATGCGTATTGCGAACCTAGAAGAAGTACAACCTGCTGCATTGCATGAGCTAAATGAAATCATGGAGAAACAGTTTGCGGGTCAGGCGGGTGCACAAGCCGCGAAGATTGGTGGCTTGAAAGCGGCTGCAGACATCATGAACTACATGGACAATGCACTGGAATCTGCGCTGATGGAGCAGATTGGTCAAAACGACGAAGAGATGGCGTCCCAGATTCAGGATCTTATGTTTGTTTTCGACAACCTTGCGGAAGTCGACGACCGTGGTATTCAGGCTATTCTCAAAGATGTTCCTCAAGAGGCACTTCAACGAGCACTTAAAGGCGCGGAAGAAGGACTTCGAGACAAAATTTTCAGAAATATGTCCAAGCGTGCAGCAGAAATGCTGCAAGACGATTTGGAAGCGATGGGGCCTATTCGCGTTTCCGATGTGGAGGCAGCCCAGAAAGAAATTTTGTCTGTTGCTCGACGATTGGCCGATTCTGGCGAAATCATGCTGAGCAGTGGTGGTGCGGACGAGTTCCTCTAACCATGACAGATGTTAAACCCATTGCAACAATGTTGAAGGTAGTAGCATGACTCTTGACCGTCGACGCGGATATATTCGTACCAGTGAACAACCGGACGATGTTCTAGAGCGTTGGGAGCTGCCTAGTTATGCGGGTGGAAAGCCACAGCCGAAAGATACCGCACTCAACTATGACCCAAGTTGGGAGCCGCCCGAGCTTGAAGAACCAGAAGTTGAGCCTGAGTTAGACCTTTCAATGCTGACGGCAGAGGTGCTTGAAGAGATCAGGCAATCTGCTTATGAAGAAGGCCATGAAGAAGGGCGTGAAGCAGGTTTTGACGAAGGTAAAACCTCGGGGCTGGAGCAAGGCAAAATTGAAGGCCTTGAAGCTGGAAAAGCCGAAGGATTTGAACAAGGTTTAGCTGACGGTCAGAAACTGGTTGAAGAGCGTTGTCGTCACCTTGATGTGATGTTGACCAAACTCGCTTTCCCTATTCACCAAGTCGACCATCACGTTCAACAACAAGTGGTTGAACTGGTGATGCATCTTGCGAAATCAGTCATCCAAACCGAAGTGATGACAAATGCACAAGTGATCCTCAATACGCTGCGTGAAGCTGTGAATGCGCTCCCTATCGCAGGACGTCAGGTGACAATCTACCTGCACCCTGATGATATGGAGATTGTCACTTCAGCACACAGTGTGGAATCGCTGCGTGATCGCGAATGGCGTTTGATTGCTGAGCCCTCACTTAATCGTGGTGATATTCAAGTTGCCTGCGGTGACTCAGTTGTTGATTATCGCATTGAAGATCGAATTGCTCAGGCATTAAGCCGCTTTGCAGGCCAAAACCTGAGTCGTGAGCCAGAGCTCGCTGAAAATGAGCCGGGTGCTGATGTCTTGTTAGGCCCAGATATGGTCGTGACTGACGAAGTGGCTGGCGACAACCCGTCTACGCCTGCAGAGCCAGCTGAAAGCAATGTGTCGTCACAGGACGCCATATCATCAGACGATGACGCTTCTGACGCGTCCGACGTTTCCGGAGCGCACAACATGGAAGGCGAAAATGGCCAGCCTGTCTGAGAGACTGAGTGCGCTGTCCACTGAAAACCTGAGTGTACGCCCTGTCGCGTCAGGGAAACTCGTTCGCGTTGTTGGATTAACCTTGGAAGCTATCGGCTGCCGCGCACCTATCGGTAGCCTTTGCACCGTGGAAACACTAAACGGCAGCATTGAAGCGGAAGTGGTCGGTTTCTCAGGTGAAACACTCTACCTCATGCCAAGTGAGCAAATCTCTGGCGTGTTACCGGGGGCCCGTGTGACACCGCTATCCGGTGAGCAGGGCGTCCCTGTTGGACTCGAACTTCTCGGTCGCGTGATTGACGGCGTGGGTAACCCGTTGGATGGTTTGGGTGACATTTTTACCGGACAGACGGCTTCCTTTACCCCCGCGGCAATAAACCCGCTTTCCCGAAAACCTATCGATACACCACTGGATGTAGGCATTAAGGCCATAAACGGTTTATTGACCGTGGGCAAAGGTCAGCGTATTGGTTTATTTGCAGGTTCGGGTGTTGGTAAGTCTGTCACCCTCGGCATGATGACGCGAGGCACAACGGCTCAAGTTGTTGTCGTTGGTTTGATAGGCGAGCGTGGTCGAGAAGTTAAAGAATTTATTGATGAAATCCTTGGCAAGGAAGGGCGTGCGCGATCGGTTGTCATTGCCGCTCCTGCAGATGCTTCACCCTTGATGCGACTTAAGGGTTGTCAGACAGCCTTGACCATTGCTGAGTACTTCAGAGATCAGGGGCTCGATGTTCTGCTGTTGATGGACTCATTGACGCGTTTTGCACAAGCGCAGCGAGAGATAGCGCTTTCGGTAGGTGAGCCGCCTGCAACAAAAGGTTACCCGCCTTCTGTTTTTGCTAAATTGCCCGCATTGGTTGAACGTGCAGGTAATGGTGCTGAAGGGAAAGGGTCGATAACGGCGTTCTTCACTGTGTTGACTGAGGGTGACGATCTGCAAGATCCGATTGCGGATGCAGCACGTGCTATTTTGGATGGTCATATCGTCTTATCACGAAAAATGGCGGATGCAGGGCACTATCCTGCGATAGATGTTGAACGCTCTGTCAGCCGTGTTATGCCAAACATTGTGGACGATGAGCATATGCTAATGTCGCGTGCAGTGCGGCAAATTCTCTCCGTTTGTCGTAAAAATCAGGATTTGGTATCAATTGGCGCTTATAAGCCTGGTACTGATCAATCCATAGACCAAGCCTTTACCTTGAAACCACGCATCGATGGCTATTTGCAGCAAGGTATGAAAGAAGTCGTGCCTTACGGTATGTGCGTCAACATGCTCCGCTCAACGCTACAGTAGGTGAATTATGTCTAGTAACGCAATGAACCTGCTACTTGAACAGGCGACAAATACCGAGCACAAAGCGCATTTAGCGCTGGTTGCTGCGCAGCAAGAGCTTCAAGGCTACTACATTCAGGTAGAGCAAATTGAGCAGTATCGCCTTGACTACTTTCGCCAAATGTCTGACCGCGGACAGGCGGGTTTAAGTGCGAGCAGCTACGGTCACCTCAATCGATTCATCGTTCAATTAGATGAAACGCTGGCAAGACAACGCCAGGCGGCAATAGATTTTGAAGACAATGTCGAACGTTGCCGAGAGCATTGGATGCAATGTCGCCAGCATACTCGTTCTCTCGAATGGCTCATTGAAAAGCGAGAGAAAGAAGCGAGAATGCGGGCTGACCGTCTTGAGCAAAAGCAGATGGATGAGTTCGCAATGTTGAGTTTTTCCCGCCAAAAACGCGAACAATTCTAGGGTCTGTTTATCTTTGGTGAAGATTTTTGCAGCAGTTTGTGGGGGACGTTATGCAAGGCAGAGGCTTTGATGTGTAGCTGGCCTACATGAGAAGCCGATAACGCAGGAGAAAGTCCTCACAAACGCTGCCCGAAGGGTTCTGCTAAAAGCGCTTTATGCTTTGTTGAGGTGTATTTGCGTAGAATAACTAGGCGGCACACACCTCGCCGCGCCTAAAACGCTTTTCGCGAGAACAAAATTTAACCACCAAAGATAAAAAGACCCCAGTTTGGCCTGATAATTGCTTTACACTTTGTAACGAGCAGGTAGCTATGGCTGCTTACGCAGAAACGACAAAGTATTCGAAGCAGGATCACTATGAATCAAACCAGTTTCATACTCTCCGGTATATCCAGTAACAAAGCGGCCGTTGGCGAAGCCAAAAGTGCTGTTTCTCAAGATGTTACTGATATGGAAGGTGAAGGTTTCTTCGCTAAACTGACACAGTTTGTTTCTGGTGATACTGAAGCCGTTGAAGGTAAACAAGACATTTCACTTGAAAACGTTGAAAGTCACGACGTGTTGAATGAGGTGCTGGTTAGTGGGGCGAGCGCTTCTGACGGAACAGACGTCGAAAACTTGGCACTTGAGAGTGAAGATATTGACACAGAGGTGTCTGAATCTGCTGAAGTAAAGACAGATAAAGCGGCTTTGTCTGAAGAGGCAGCATTAAATCTAAAGAATACTGATGCCGTTGCTGATCCCGAGAAGGGGACGACGGAAAGACAATGGGTCGCCAAACAAGATGGCGAGGCATTGCTACATCGACTTAATGAAGCAAACCGCGTATTAAAACCTCAATCATCGACTGAAGGGGAGTCTACCTCTGACGCCAAAGGGGCCGTTACCTCGGTCGGCAAAAGCTTGCCGTTGAGTGTTGCCGAAAGTGTACCTAACGTGCAAGAAAGTAATCTGGCAATAGCAGCCACAGACGCAGCGTCGAGCCAATCGGCACCAGATAATACGTTGGTGAATCCACTGTCCGTTGCAGAAGTAAAAGCTGTGCTTGCAAGCGAAGGAATTGATGTCGATGCGTTGTCTACCCAAGAATTAGAAGCGATCGCGGTCCGGGTATTGGAAAAAGATGTGTCCGCTTCAGTGAGTGGTACACCGAATGACGAATTGCAACTCGCATCAGGCGTCGCGAATAGACCTGAACTGGCCAAGGTTACTGCTGCGGAAAGTGTTATAGAGCCTGACGCTGAATTGTTAGCCGGTTCAGCCGAAGCCAGCCGAGTATTAAGCGGCGCTGTCGCGACTCAAGTCGCGGCGACAACCCCTGATGTGAAAGACGCAAATATTGTCGCTAAATCTGGGAATGAGCCACTAACGCAGTCTCAGCAAGAGGCGTTGCTTCGCGCTCAATTGGCCGCGCAAGCGACAAGTTCTGCGGAAAAAATCACGGGTGAGACCGCAGAGCTGCATGCTCGAAGTGTTGCGTCTCAGACACAAAATGGCTTGACCCAAACAGCGTCTGCTGTACAAGCGGCGGTGAACCCACAACTGCAGAATCAAACACCGGCATCAGCGTTTGCTGCGATTCCATGGACACCTGCCGTCGTGCAAAACAATGCTGAACCGCAATTGGCAGCCAGCAGTGCGGTACTCGAAGCGGGTGCTGCATTGCAAATGACCGAAGCGACTCAAGCTAAACCAGACATCAAGGCTGAGCACTTAGCGCAGCAATTGGCGACGAGCTTTGGTAATCAAAGCTCGACAACCGCAGCACGACTTGACAATGCAGTAGCTCAAACACCATTGCAATTAAGCCAAAGTCAGACTGATGACGCGGCCAGTGCGTTACAAGAGCGCGTTAACATGATGATGTCGAAAAACTTAAAGCATGTTGATATCCGCTTAGATCCGCCAGAGCTTGGTCGAATGCAAATTAAGTTGTCGATGAATCAAGACCAGGCATCAGTGCAGTTTACCGTTTCAAACCAAGCGGCAAGAGACATGGTTGAGCAAACGTTACCAAGGCTGCGTGAAATGATGCAGCAACAGGGTCTTCAACTGGCGCAATCTTCCGTTCAGCAGCAAGATGCGGGTGGCAGGCAGGCGTTTGCAGGAAATCAATCTCAGCAAGGTGATAACCAAAGCGGACAAGGTGGTCAAGACGGGTCATCTCGGCTTGGTCGAAATGACAGTGACCATGATATGGATGGTTCTTCAATCAATCGTGAGCTTTACGTCAATACATCAAAGGATCGTGTCGACTATTATGCTTAGTGTAGCGATCATGCTACAGGCGTTTTTAAATAGACATTAAATTTACGGTACCGAGGATTATCATGGCAGATGAAGATATTGAAGCAGGTGGTGGCGGCGGTAAGAAAAAGCTTATCATCATTATTGTGGCTGCTCTTCTGCTATTAGGTGGTGGAGCGGGCGCTTTTTTATTTTTGATGGGCGGAGACAGTGGCGGAAAAGACGATATCGTCATTGAAGAAGAAGTAGAGCCAGTCAATCTCCAAGCGATTTATGTCACGTTACCACAGCCCTTCGTGTTTAATGTAACGGGTGATTCGCAGCAACGCTTGGTTCAAGTTAAAGTGCAGTTGATGGTGCGTGGGGATTCAAATGAATCTCTGGCAAAGCAGAATTTACCGCTTGTTGAGCATAGTTTGCTGACAACATTTGGGGCTGCCACCGTTGAGCAGCTCAGAACGCCACAAGGACAGGTGGAAATACGTAAACAAGCAGCTGACACTGTTCAAACTGCGATGGAAAAAGTCACCGGCAAAACTGTGGTTGAGCGGGTGTTATTTACTGGCTTTGTAATGCAATAGGTGCAATGTGACCGACCTACTCAGTCAAGACGAAATTGATGCTCTCCTTCATGGTGTAGATGATGTCGATGATGATGAACCCGAATCGGGTAGCGGCGGGGATGTAGCTTCCGCCTCGAATTTCGATTTTTCATCTCAAGACCGCATCGTACGTGGGCGAATGCCTACGCTGGAGCTGATTAATGAGCGTTTTGCGCGTCATATGCGTATCAGCTTATTTAATATGTTACGTAAAACCGCTGAAGTCTCTATCAACGGTGTACAAATGGTGAAATTTGGTGAATACCAAAACACCCTGTTTGTCCCTACGAGTTTGAATATGGTGCGGTTTCGTCCATTAAAAGGCACGTCACTCGTAACAATGGAAGCACGATTAGTCTTTATTCTTGTGGAAAACTTCTTTGGCGGTGATGGCCGTTTTCATGCTCGAATCGAAGGGCGTGAATTCACGCCAACAGAGCGACGTGTCATTCAAATACTGCTTAAGCTCGTGTTTGAAGATTACAAGGATGCGTGGGCACCGGTGATGAAGGTCGAGTTCGAATATCTCGACTCTGAAGTGAACCCGGCGATGGCAAACATCGTAAGCCCGACAGAAGTTATCGTCGTTAGCTCATTCCACATCGAATTAGATGGCGGCGGCGGCGATTTTCACGTCGTCATGCCTTACTCGATGGTTGAGCCGATTCGTGAATTGCTCGATGCGGGTATCCAAAGCGACAAAATGGATACCGACCTTCGCTGGTCTAAAGCACTGCAAGATGAGGTAATGGATGTAGAAGTGAAGCTGACGGCCAAACTTTTAGATACAACCCTGTCTCTTCGCGACATGATGGAACTTCAGGTGGGTGATGTCATTCCCGTAAAAATGCCGGATGCGTGTACTGTCTTCGTGGAAGATCTGCCGACATTCAGAGGGAAGATGGGACAAGCGAACGACAACCTCGCGATCAAAATTAGTGAAAAACTGAAACGCCCAGAAGTGGCGAAAAGCGACATCGTACTGCTAGAAGAGGAAGACGATTTCTTCGCTCTGGAAAACCTTGAAGAAAAGGGCAGTGACAACGATGAAAAAAACTGACAAACGATCTGGTGAACAATCATGAGTGACGTAGAAGACGATTGGGCTGCAGCACTGGCTGAACAAGCCGAAGTTGAAGGTGGTGATGACGTACAAACAGCACCGCTAGACGAGCTTGTCGATGAAGCTCCACCGATGAATGCCGACGAGATACGTAAACTGGATGCCATTTTAGATATTCCAGTGACTATCTCGATGGAAGTTGGACGTACAAATATCAATATTCGTAACCTGTTGCAATTGAACCAAGGTTCTGTCGTAGAGCTAGACAGGTTGGCGGGTGAATCGCTGGATGTATTGGTAAACGGCACGCTCATCGCGCATGGTGAAGTGGTTGTGGTCAATGACAAGTTCGGGATACGCCTGACGGATGTGATCAGCCAAACTGAACGTATTAAAAAGTTGCGTTAATCACACGGATTTAATGGTCAAAAAAGCACATCCAAAAGGGTGTGCTTTTTTTCGGCCTGAATTTTGCTTAACAGAGAAAATTACCTCTATTTTCTGGCTGAAGAAGAAGACCCGAATGGCTTTCCCGCGACTTGCTCTGATTGGACTGATTTACGCACCGAGTGCTTTCGCCGCTGCGCCTGATGGTGAAAGCTTAGCAACGACCTTTGTCGCATTGCTGTTTGTCATTGGCCTTATTTTTGCGTTGGCGTGGTTGCTAAAACGAATGCAAGTTCCCTCTATGATGGGCTCTAAATCTGGGCTGAAGGTGATTAGTCAGTTACCTCTTGGGCAAAAAGAGCGAGTGGTTGTGCTTGATGTTAACGGTGAGCAAGTATTGGTGGGCGTCACCGCGAACCAAATCACCTTGATAAAAAGCCTCGATAAGCCAATGGAGACATCCGCACCGACGACATCGTCGTTTTCTTCTCAACTCAACCAGATTCTGAAAAAAAATGATGCGTCTTAATTCTGTCAGTGCCATTTTTTTGGCACTTTGCTGTTTTTTCGTCACGCCGTTTGCATTTGCAGAGAATGAACCCGCACCTGCCTCTGAAAGTGTTACAGAAACCCTGATCAATAACGCAGGGGAAGCATCAATGATGCAAGCGAGAAACGGCAGTGGTATTCCGGCATTGACCATGACGGTCAACCCCGATGGTAGCGAAGACTACTCCGTGACGCTGCAAATATTAGCGATGATGACCGCATTGGGATTCTTGCCTGCGATTGTCATCCTAATGACCTCATTCACCCGGATTGTGGTGGTGATGTCTATTTTGCGGCAAGCCATGGGTTTGCAACAAACACCGTCAAACCAAGTGATTATTGGCATCGCTATGTTTCTGACATTTTTCATTATGTCTCCAGTGATCGATCGAATGAATGTCACTGCGGTTCAGCCGTATCTCAACGAAGAGATATCTTCACGAGAAGCATTTGATCGCGTTCAGGTGCCTTTGCGTGAATTCATGTTGCAGCAAACGCGTGTCAAAGATTTGGAAACCTTTGTGAATATGTCAGGTTCGAATGCGACTGACCCTGAGTTGGTACCGATGACGGTGCTGATACCTGCATTCATAACCTCGGAGCTAAAAACGGCGTTCCAGATAGGTTTTATGTTGTTCTTGCCGTTTTTGATTATCGACTTGGTTGTGGCCTCTGTTCTGATGGCGATGGGTATGATGATGCTATCTCCGATGATTGTATCGTTACCCTTTAAACTCATGTTATTTGTGCTGGTGGATGGCTGGAATCTTATTCTGTCGACACTTGCAGGCAGTTTTGGGTAGGAGTAAGTCATGGCACCTGAGGCGTTTGTCGAGCTATTCCAAGATGCGCTCTATCTCATATTGGTCATGGTCTCGGCCATTATTATTCCAGGCTTGATCGTGGGTCTGATAGTGGCGGTTTTTCAGGCCGCTACCTCTATCAACGAACAAACATTGAGCTTTTTACCCCGTTTGATTGCGACCTTAATTGCGTTAATGGTGTTTGGGCACTGGATGACGCGTATGCTGATGGAGTATTTCTTTCGCTTAGTAGAAGAAATACCGATGCTGCTGTATTGAGGCAACGAGAGTCGATGGAATACCCCGCAGACATTATCCTCGATTGGATGGCACAGTTTTTTTGGCCGTTGACGCGGATATCATCAATGATGATGACGATGACATTCTTCGGTGCCCGATTTGTGCCCGTCCGAGTGAGATTGTATTTATCATTGGCAATCACGTTTGCTGTGATGCCTGCGTTGCCTCAAGTTCCCTCGTCCGTCGAACTGTTGTCTTATGGTGGTTTTGTTGTGTTGGCACAACAAATCATCATTGGTATCGCCATGGGGACGGTCACACAGTTTGTGATGCAAACGTTCGTCCTGTTGGGCCAGATCATCGGTATGCAATCGAGCTTAGGCTTTGCCTCCATGGTTGACCCTGCAAATGGTCAGAACACGCCGCTTCTTGGTCAATTCTATCTCTTTGTAGCCACCATGCTGTTTCTCGCGACCGATGGTCATCTCCAAATGTTGAATCTGGTTGTGATGAGTTTTAAAAGTTTGCCTGTCGGCGAAACGCTTCAAGCTGCCGATTATCGGTTACTGGCCAGTTGGTTCGGCATTATGTTCAGCGTTGCTTTGGGGATGGCCCTGGCTGGGATCATTGCACTTCTTGTCGTGAATATGTCTTTTGGCGTAATGACGCGTGCAGCGCCACAGTTAAATATTTTCTCTCTGGGCTTTTCTTTTGCGTTGCTGGTTGGCCTGTTGATCAGTATGTACTTGCTGAGTGGTATTTTGCCCCACTATCTCAATCACTGGGAAACTGGGGTAGATACAATCTGTGACCTTATCCGTCTCGACTGCACTGTAGGTGGAGGTGCCTGATGGCAGAGAACGACGGACAAGAACGCACAGAAGAAGCCACACCCCGAAGGCGGGAGCAGGCGCGGGAAAAAGGTCAGGTACCGCGCTCAAGAGAATTGGCATCTGTTGCTGTACTGGTTATCGGTGCGGTTTCTCTGATGTGGTTTGGCGAAGGTTTAGGCGTTGCGTTGATGGAAATTATGCGCAAATTTTTCACGCTTACTCGCGAAGAGATCTTTGACGTGACAACACTTGGGCTTATTGTCTATGGTGCAATATTCCATATCGCCTGGCCTTTAACTTTGGTGTTAAGCATGCTCTTTGTGGCTGGCTTAATTGGTGCGTCAGCACTTGGTGGCGTGTCATTTTCGTGGGAAGCTGCACGTCCAAAGCTATCTAAAATGAGCCCACTACAAGGCTTCAAACGCATGTTTGGCAAGCAAAGTTGGGTTGAGCTGATCAAATCCATATTAAAGGTCGCACTGGTATCTGGCGTGGCATTTTATTTGATGTGGGCGAGTGTAGAAGATTTCTTCCAGCTTAATATCGAGACCTTCCCGACTAACCTCTACCATGCGTTAGATATCTTGCTTAACTTTGTCTTATTGATATGTTGTTCGTTGCTGGTGGTCGTGGCAATTGATGTGCCATTTCAGATTTGGCAGCACAATGAACAGCTGAAAATGACCAAGCAAGAGATCAAGGATGAATACAAAGAAACAGAAGGTAAGCCGGAAGTAAAAGGGCGTATTCGGATGCTGCAACGTGAAATGGCGCAGCGACGTATGATGTCCGAAGTGCCGTCAGCTGACGTTATCATCACCAACCCGGAACACTATTCCGTGGCGTTGCGTTATGACAGCAAAATCGACAGGGCACCGATTGTGGTGGCGAAAGGAACAGACTTTCTTGCGTTAAAAATTCGAGAAATCGCCGCAGAGAATGACATCACGATTGTGCCAGCTCCACCGCTGGCGCGTGCTGTCTATTTCAGTACGGAACTTGAGCAACAAATTCCTGACGGTTTATTTGCTGCCGTTGCGCAGTTGCTCGCATACGTCTTCCAGCTTAAGCAATATAAATCAGGCAGAGGCCGTAAGCCGAAATCACTGGCTGATCAACAATTACCCATACCGTCAGAATTACGTCACTAACCTGGTGTGAGCTTCACAATTCATTGAAATAAAATGCTATTTTTTTTGGTTTGTTTTTTGCATGATGCTTCGTCATTATTCAGAGAAACGACCCAATATTACTCATGAAGCTCTCTTTGCCGTTTTACGACAAGGTACAGGATAAACTCCCGTTTAAGCGTGGTGGCTCCTTCCCTGCGATTGGCGCACCGTTATTGGTGTTGTCTACGTTGGCGATGGTCATTTTGCCAATGCCGGCAATCCTGCTTGACCTGATGTTTTCTTTTAACATTGCCTTGTCATTGGTCGTGCTTCTGGTAACTGTTTACACCCGTAGACCGCTTGATTTCGCCGCATTCCCAACTGTTCTTCTGATCGCCACCCTGATGCGTCTTGCCTTGAACGTAGCGTCAACCCGAGTGGTTCTGCTACATGGCCATGAGGGGCCGGGAGCCGCGGGTGAAGTGATTGAAGCATTTGGCTCGGTTGTTATTGGTGGAAACTACGCAGTGGGTCTGGTGGTCTTCCTGATTTTAATGATCATTAACTTCATGGTTGTTACCAAAGGTGCGGGCCGTATCTCTGAGGTGAGTGCGCGTTTTACCCTTGATGCGTTGCCAGGTAAGCAGATGGCGATTGATGCAGACTTAAATGCTGGATTGATTAATCAAGATCAAGCGCGTACGCGCCGTCAGGAAGTGACGAAAGAAGCTGATTTCTACGGTTCAATGGACGGTGCTTCCAAGTTCGTAAAAGGGGATGCGATAGCAGGTATCTTGATTCTGGTTATCAACATTGTTGGTGGTCTGATCATTGGTATGATGCAACATGGTCTCAATTTCTCTGATGCCATTGAAATTTATACGCTTCTTACCATCGGTGATGGTTTGGTCGCACAAATTCCATCGCTGTTGTTGTCGATTGGCGCTGCCATGATGGTGACCCGTCAAAATACGGATGAAGACATGGGGCAGCAGCTGGTTTTCCAGCTAGTCGAAAACCCTAAAGCTTTGATTATCTCCACCGGTATTTTGGTTGTTATGGGTATTGTTCCTGGCATGCCACACATTCCATTCCTTACACTTGCAGCGATTTGTGGTGGTTTTGCTTATTGGAAAACCAAACAACTTGAAAAAGCAAAAGTGGCAGCCGAAGAAACACCGCAACAAGAGCTGGCGCCGCCTAAACCTAAAGAACTCTCATGGGATGATGTGCAGCCTGTTGATGTGATTGGTCTGGAAGTGGGATATCGATTGATTCCCATGGTTGATCGAGACCAAGGCGGTGAGCTGCTCGATCGTGTGAAAGGGGTGCGTAAAAAACTATCACAAGATTTTGGCTTCTTGGTACCTCCCGTTCATATTCGAGATAATTTAGAGCTACCTCCAAACAGTTATCGCATCACCTTAATGGGTGTTGCTGTGGGCGAAGCTGACATTCGTCCTGACAAAGAACTGGCGATCAACCCTGGTCAGGTTTTTGGCCCGATAGACGGTGAGCCTACCGTTGACCCAGCTTTCGGACTAGAAGCCGTGTGGATAGACAAATCGCAGCGTGAGCATGCACAAGCACTGGGATATACCGTGGTTGACTCAGCAACGGTATTGGCGACACACCTAAGCCAGATGCTCACGAACAACGCTGAGCGTCTGCTTGGCCATGAAGAAGCGCAAAACCTCATTGATATGCTGGCAAAACAAGCACCGCGTTTGGTCGAGGGGCTAATCCCTGACTTAGTGTCTTTGGGCGTGGTCGTGAAAGTGATGCAAAACCTGCTTAATGAAGCGATTCCAATCCGTGATGTTCGAACCATTATTCAGACACTGTCTGAGTATGCACCGAAGAGTCAAGATCCCGACATTCTAACGGCGGCTGTCCGTATTTCGCTTAAGCGTTTAATCGTTCAAGAAATCAACGGTATAGCACCTGAGCTACCGGTGATTACGCTGGTGCCAGAATTGGAACAGATATTGCATAAAACTATGCAGGCATCGGGTGGTGAATCGACAGGTATTGAGCCTGGATTAGCAGAACGATTACAGCAAAGTTTGTCAGAAGCAACACAACAGCAAGAGTTGCAAGGTGAACCTGCCGTTCTACTAACGTCTGGCGTGTTGCGTTCAACGTTGGCCAAGTTCGTGAAGAACACGATCCCATCGTTGCGTGTCCTGTCTTATCAGGAAGTACCAGATGAAAAACAAATAAGAATTGTAAGAGCAGTTGGCAACTGATGCTAAGCATCAGTAAATCAGGACAACGATTTTGAAGATAAAACGATTTTTTGCAAAAGACATGCGTACCGCGCTTGCCGAAGTGAAAGAAGCACTCGGCTCCGACGCGGTGATCATGTCCAACAAAAAAGTGACCGGTGGTGTCGAAATCGTGGCTGCAGTGGACACGGAAGCGCCAACCCGTGACCTGCGAAAAGAAGCCGCTCGCACTCAGGTTGCTCAAAGTATGGAGCGCGCTCAGCAGACGCGCCGCTTGGCTGAAGACAAAGTGCATTTACGCCGAGATATCAGCAAAGAGGCCGCGCGCAAACCACTTGGAAGCGCATTGGGAAGTAAGTTCTCTAGTCTTCTTGATCGTTACCAGACGCAGCTCACTGACACCGATAAAAATCCTGAGCCGGAAGCGGACTCTTTGACTGCGTTGCTTGCACGCCAAAATGAAGCGCGTCGCCGACAGTCAGAATCATCATATGGCGCGTCGCCAAAGCCGTCCCCTCGTCAAAATACCAACAGCGTAAACGGTCAGGGCTATAGCCGTGCGCAGACAAACAATCAGCAGCAAGCTAAAAGCCAAGAGCTGGATCGGTTGTATCGTCAAAAATGTGACGAATTACAGCGAAGCGATGAGCGACTGAACGGTCGCCAAGAGAATCGTCACGAGCGTAAAGAAAATCGTCTAGACAGCACGCGGTTTGAATCCAGAAAGCCAGCCTCTCGCCAACCCGATGAAATCGAAGCGATGCGCAAAGAAATGGCAAGTATTCGTAGCTTGTTGGAACATCAGCTTTCTGGCTTGATGTGGCAAGAAGTTGAGCGTAAAGAACCGCTTAGAGCAATGCTGATTAAGCGTTTAGAGAGACTAGGTCTGTCGCCAGTATTGGCTGATCAATTGGCGGGCTATATCCCCGAAGAGACGCCTCCCAATGAAGCGTGGTCAGAATTGCTTCAACTGCTCGCAGACCAGGTGATTACCTCTAGCGAAAATTTATTAGAAACCGGTGGGGTCATTGCGTTATTGGGGCCTACGGGCGTGGGGAAAACCACGACCATCGCAAAACTTGCAGCCCGAGCAGCGATGGATTTCGGATCGGAAGAAATTGCGTTAGTCACAACTGACACCTTCCGCATTGGTGCCCACGAACAGCTCGCAACCTACGGAAGAATCTTAGGTTGCCCAGTAAAAGTTGCTAAAGATGCTGAGGCTCTTGCCGATATTCTGTATCAGTTACGTCATCGTCGACTGATACTGTTGGATACCGCCGGCATGGGGCAGCGGGATCTTAGGCTATCAGAACAACTAGATACTCTGATTCAAAGCAGTGGTTCCCACATTCGGAGCCTTCTCGTGTTGCCCGCCACTTCACAACGTCGCGTGTTACAAGAGACCATTGACCACTTTCGACGTATCCCTCTATCGGGTTGCGTATTAACGAAATTGGATGAATCCCTCAGTCTTGGGGAACTATTGAGCGTGACCATCGAAAACGCCCTTCCTGTGACGTATTTAGCGGATGGACAGCGAGTGCCAGAAGACATTCGTCAAGCCAGCGGCCGCTATTTGGTCAACAGAGCAAGTGAACTGATGGATCAAGATTCAGAGCAGCAAAACCATTTCTGGAGTCATGATGTACCAGAGTCGAATGCGGCGGACTTTTATGATTGAGACAACCATGCATGATCAAGCAAGCGGCCTCCGCCGCCTGACAAACCCGACTCGCACAAAAGTAATAACCGTCACTGGTGGTAAGGGCGGTGTAGGTAAAACCAATATTACATTGGGCATTGCAGCCGCCATGGCCAAACAAGGCAAAAAGGTGATGGTGCTAGATGCTGATTTAGGTTTGGCCAATGTCGATGTGCTGTTGGGTTTACGCGTAGGAAAAAATTTAAGCCATGTGATGCAGGGCGAGTGCGATTTGAAGGACATCATTGTTGAAGGTCCTCATGGCATGAGAATTATTCCTGCTTCGTCTGGTATGCGCGGAATGACAGAGCTGTCTCCAGCCCAACATGCCGGCCTTATCCGTGCGTTTGGTACGCTGGAAGAAGATGTTGACGTGTTGCTTGTCGATACGGCCGCAGGTATTTCTGACATGGTGCTAAGTTTTTCTCGCGCAGCGCAAGACGTCGTAATTGTGGTGTGTGATGAGCCAACTTCCATCACTGATGCATACGCTCTGATCAAGCTTTTAAGCCGTGAACACGGCGTTACACGCTTCAAAGTCGTTGCAAATATGGTCAGGAGTTACCGCGAGGGTCGAGATTTATTCACAAAATTAACGCGGGTAACAGAAAGATTTTTAAATGCTAATCTAGAATTAGTAGCATGTGTCCCATTAGATGAACGTGTGCGTCAATCTGTGAAGAAGCAAAGAGTGGTGATAGATGCGTTTCCAAAGGCTCCTGCAGCACTCGCTTTAAACGCATTGGCAAACAAAGCTCTCACGTGGCCAGTGCCAAGAAATCCAGGTGGGCATTTAGAGTTCTTTGTTGAACGATTACTTGTCCGAGACGAAGCGACGGGGGATTACCTCGGTGAATAGGACGCTCACCTACAACAGGAGTGGCGCATCGACCGAAACAGTGTTTGAGCAATATTCGACGTTAGTTAAGCGTATTGCTCATCATTTGATTTCTCGTCTGCCCCCAAATGTTCAGGTAGAAGATCTTATTCAAGCAGGCATGATTGGTTTGCTTGAAGCACAGCAAAACTATGATCCATCGAAAGGGGCAAGTTTTGAAACCTATGCGGGTATCCGTATACGTGGTGCAATGCTAGATGACATTCGTAAAGGCGATTGGGTGCCACGATCGGTACACAAAAATAATCGTCAGATTAGTGAAGTTATCTCGCAACTAGAAGGCGAGTTAGGTAGAGAGCCTAACGACAAAGAAATTGCGAAACGCCTGGGCATGAGCCTAGAACAATACTATCAAGCACAAAACGACATTAACGCCGGTCGTTTGATAGGCATCGAAGACTTGGGTGTTTCAGAGGATGCTTTCATAACAGAAAGTCATCGTGACGAAAATCTTCCCTTTGAGGAAGTCGCCGAAGATAGCTTTAAGGTTCAATTGGCCACTGCTATCCGAGGTCTTCCTGAAAGAGAGGCTTTGGTTCTCTCTCTCTACTACGATGAGGAACTTAACCTCAAAGAGATAGGGGCCATTATCGGGGTCAGTGAATCCCGAGTTTGCCAGATTCAAAATCAGGCAATGCAGCGGTTACGGACCAAGTTATCGGCTTGGTCAAAGTAAGTTTTTAAAATTATAAGGGACCTCACCGGAGGCAACTTTGGACACAAACATGAAAATCCTCATTGTTGATGATTTCTCAACAATGCGCCGTATCGTTAAAAACCTCCTTCGTGATCTGGGTTTCAACAATACCGTTGAAGCAGATGACGGCCTGACAGCACTGCCAATCCTCAAGAAAGGCGGTATTGATTTCGTCGTTACTGACTGGAACATGCCTGGAATGCAGGGTATTGATCTGCTTAAGACAATCCGTGCAGACGATGAACTGAAGCACTTGCCCGTGCTGATGATCACGGCGGAAGCAAAGCGTGAGCAGATCGTTGAAGCTGCGCAGGCTGGTGTGAATGGTTACATTGTGAAGCCATTTACTGCTGCGACGCTGAAAGAAAAGCTGGATAAGATTTTCGAACGCATGTGATTTACTTCTTCGCGCAGTGAAGGACTATTAAAACGATGATAACACTCGACCAAGCTAAAGAATTGGTCAGTTTGCTCGAAGAAGGGAATCAGGGTGGCGCGGAGGAACTGTTGGTTAAAATCACCAGTGATTCGCGCAATCCACTCTTCAATAAAGTAGGAAAACTGACCCGGCAACTGCACGATTCACTCGTTCATTTCCGTTTGGATCCTCGTGTCAGTGATTTGGCAACTAGCGAAATCCCAGATGCGAAAGATCGCTTGAATTTTGTTATGGAAAAAACGGAGCTTGCTGCAAACCGCACAATGGATGCTGTTGAAGCAACGCTACCGATTGCCGATAACTTACAAGAATGTCTGGCTCAAGTTCGTCCGCAATGGAATAACTTGATGGGTGGTAAGATTGACATTGAGGGCTTCAAGCAGCTTTGTCATCTGATTGACGAGTTGTTGACGCAAGTCGAAGGTGATACCACCAAACTTCAAGGGCAGCTAACAGAAATTTTGATGGCCCAAGATTTCCAAGACCTCACCGGTCAGGTAATCCGACGTGTTATCGAGTTAGTCCAAGAAGTTGAAAAGCAGCTGGTAGAAATCCTCACAGCATTCGGTTTGGATGAAGACCAACAACAAGAAACAGAACAACAAACTGGTATCGAGGCCGAAGGTCCAGTCGTGACTGAAGAAAAGCGTCAAGAAAAACAAGTGATGCAAAGTCAGGACGATGTGGACGATTTGCTTTCCAGCCTTGGTTTTTAGGGGTGAGTTATGAGCTTTGAAATGGATGAAGAAATCCTGCAGGACTTTTTGATCGAAGCAGGTGAAATTCTGGAGTTGTTGTCTGAGCAATTGGTTGATCTGGAGAAAACACCAGACGACCGTGATTTGCTCAACGCGATCTTCCGTGGATTCCACACGGTTAAAGGTGGTGCGGGATTTTTATCACTCTCTGAGTTAGTTGATACGTGTCATGGTGCGGAAAACGTTTTCGATAACCTTCGAAATGGCGGTCGTGAATTAACATCTGAGGTGATGGATACCATCCTTCAAGCACTCGATACTGTAAACGCGCAATTTGCGTGCGTTCAGGAGCGTGAAGCTGCGACTGCCGCTGAACCTGCTTTGTTGGAAGCGCTGCATCGATACAGCAGCCCAGCAAGTGCGGATGAAGTTGCAGAGGCCGTAGCACCTGAACCCGAGCCAGAACCAGAACCTGAGCCAGAAATCGTTCCTGAACCGAGTTCTGATGGTGGCGAGGCGATTGCAGGTGACTCTGTTGACGACATTACTGACGATGAATTTGATCGCCTTTTGGATCAACTTCATGGTTCTGGTAATGGTCCGGGTGCATCAAATGCAGCACCTTCGTCTCCGGCAACGCCAGCGACTGACAGCGGTGATATCACCGATGATGAATTTGAAAAATTACTCGATGATTTGCATGGTTCAGGCAAAGGCCCGAATTTGAATGGAGATGCGGCAACGCCTCCACCTCAAAATGCA
This sequence comes from Enterovibrio nigricans DSM 22720, assembly GCF_900167155.1. GTDB lineage: Bacteria > Pseudomonadota > Gammaproteobacteria > Enterobacterales > Vibrionaceae > Enterovibrio > Enterovibrio nigricans. The sequence goes on from NZ_FUXU01000007.1 coordinate 61,147, forward strand.
TCGGTAGAAAGTCCTAGTGGTGATGAAATCACGGACGACGAATTTGAAAAACTGTTGGATGACCTTCATGGCAAGGGTAAGAGTCCTATAAACAACAGCCCTGCCACGCCAGCTCCAGCTGCGCCTAAACCTGCACCAGCTCCAAAACCGGCTCCTGCGCCAAAAGCAGAAGCACCTGCAGCGAAACCTCCGGCTCCCGTTGCAAAGCCACCTGCTAAATCTGAAGAGAAAAAGACGCCAGTTCCACAAGCTGAGCAGACGGTTCGTGTTAACACGTCAACGCTCGATACCATCATGAATATGGTGGGTGAACTGGTACTTGTTCGTAACCGTTTGGTGAGCTTAGGTGCAAGCAGCGATGACGAGAACATGGCAAAAGCTGTGACTAACCTCGACGTCGTAACGGCGGATTTGCAAGGTGCTGTTATGCAAACGCGCATGCAGCCTATCAAGAAAGTATTTGGTCGTTTCCCGCGCGTTGTTCGTGACTTGGCGCGAAGCTTGAAAAAAGACATCGTGCTGGAAATGCGTGGTGAAGAAACCGATCTAGATAAAAACTTGGTTGAAGCGCTTGCCGATCCAATGGTCCACTTGGTGCGTAACTCGGTTGACCATGGTATCGAAATGCCTGACGTTCGTGAGAGCAAAGGTAAACCGCGTACCGGTACGGTAACTTTGGCGGCGTCTCAAGAAGGTGATCATATTCTTCTTACCATCGAAGATGATGGTGGCGGTATGGATGCGGAAAAACTTCGTAGCATTGCGATTGACCGTGGTGTTCTGGATGCAGATGCTGCGGCGCGCTTAACGGATACTGAAGCATTTAATCTGATTTTCGCCCCAGGTTTTTCTACGAAGACTGAGATTTCAGATATCTCTGGCCGTGGTGTTGGGATGGACGTTGTTAAAACCGCCATCACACAGCTTAACGGTACGATCTCTATTGACTCGGAGCTAGGTCGCGGCACCATTATTTCAATCAAGGTACCTTTGACGTTAGCAATTCTACCTACCTTGATGGTTGGTGTGGGCAACAACCCGTTTGCGTTCCCGTTGTCTAATGTGAATGAAATTATCAGTCTTGACCTATCTAGAACCAATACGGTCGATGGGCAACTGACGCTGATTGTTCGTGACAAGGCAATACCATTGTTCTACATGCAAGATTGGCTATGTCCAGGGCGTGGAACTACCAACAGAGATAGTGGACACGTGGTGATTGTTCAAATGGGTCACCAGCCAGTTGCATTTGTCGTGGATTCATTGATTGGGCAAGAAGAAGTGGTAATCAAGCCTCTGGATGAGTTGTTGCAAGGCACGCCTGGGATGGCGGGTGCGACAATCACCAGTGATGGTCACATCGCGTTGATACTTGATGTGCCAAACCTGCTGAAGCGTTATGCAGGCCGATAATTAAAAAGGAATAACATGGCAGTGAAAGTTTTGGTGGTGGATGATTCCAGTTTTTTCCGCCGCCGAGTTAGTGAAATTATTAACGGGGATCCTCGCCTTCAAGTTATTGACTGTGCAGTCAATGGTAAAGAGGCGGTTGAAAAGGCTGCTCAACTCAAGCCAGACGTTATTACGATGGATATTGAAATGCCGGTGATGGATGGTATTACTGCGGTTCGTGAGATCATGCAGTCAAATCCTACACCGATTTTGATGTTTTCCTCGTTGACGCATGACGGGGCAAAAGCCACGCTTGATGCCTTGGATGCGGGGGCTCTCGACTTCCTGCCAAAGAAATTTGAGGACATTGCTCGTAACCGTGATGAAGCAATTGTACTGCTTCAACAACGTGTCAGTGAAATTGCACGAAAACGCGCATTTATGCGTCGACCAGCGGTTGCGCCTGTGAGTGCAGGGGCAACCACGTCTGCACCAGTGCAACGTGCTCCGGTGCGGGCTTTGGCTGGTGGCTCCGCGACTGCGACAGCGCCTGCTCCGCGTGCGCCTTCAACGGCAACGCGATTTAAAGCCAGTGGTAAGCGATACCAATTGGTAGCTATTGGCACGTCAACTGGCGGTCCCGTGGCTCTCCAGAAAGTACTTTGTGCATTACCTGCAAACTTTCCGTTACCCATTTTGTTGATTCAACATATGCCGTCTACATTCACTTCAGCATTTGCTCAACGTTTGAATGGGCTATGCAAAATTTCGGTGAAAGAAGCTGAAGATGGCGAACCGTTGAAAGCGGGTGCCGCCTATTTGGCTCCCGGTGGGATGCAGATGATGATCGATGGACGCGCAGGGGCGACCCGTGTGAAAATTATTGATGGTGGCGATCGTATGAATTACAAGCCTTGTGTCGATGTGACATTTGGCTCTGCTGCCAACATTTATGGCGACAAAGTGTTGTCAATGGTACTAACCGGAATGGGTGCTGATGGTCGTGATGGTGCGAGGTTGCTGAAACAACATGGCTCCACTGTATGGGCGCAAGACGAAGAAAGCTGCGTTGTATATGGTATGCCTCAGGCTGTTGCTAAAGCAGGTATTTCCACCGAAGACCTTCCACTTGACCGTATCTCTGAGCGCATTCTTGTAGAGCTCAATCTGGTATAAGGAGCGGCTGTGATAGTCTGGAGCATTGCAAACCAGAAAGGGGGCGTGGGTAAAACAACCACGACGATAACCCTCGCTGGGCTTCTCAGTGAAAAGAATAAGCGTGTTTTATTGATCGACACCGATCCCCACGCATCGCTGACAACCTATCTGAATTACGATTCAGAGAAACTGTCACACACGCTCTTTGATTTATTTCAGCTTCAGACCATCAACCGTGACACGGTTAAGCCACTTATTATTAAAACCGAACATAAAAATTTGGACTTGTTGCCGTCTCATATGTCTTTAGCGACATTGGATCGCGCAATGGGGAATCGAGGTGGTATGGGGCTGATGTTGAAAAAAACATTGGCTTGCCTTGAAGGTGAGTACGACTATGCGCTGATCGATTGTCCGCCCATCTTGGGCGTGATGATGGTGAACGCGTTAGCGGCAAGTAACCGAATTCTTATTCCGGTTCAAACAGAGTTCCTCGCCATGAAAGGTTTGGAACGTATGGTACGTACACTGCAAATAATGCAAAAATCCCGAAGCTCCGCTTTTAAGGTTTGCATTATTCCCACTATGTATGACAAACGCACTAGAGCCTCGCTTGAAACGTTGCAAGAACTCAAAGTGCGTTATCCCGATCAGGTATGGACATCAGCAGTGCCTATTGATACTAAATTTCGTGATGCGAGCTTAAAGCATATGCCGCCGTCGTATTACGCTAAAAATTGTCGTGGCGTCTTTGCCTATAAAACGCTGCTCTCTTACCTGGAGCGACTCGAACAGGATGAAAGATAGCCGTGCCGTGTCCAGTGTTCAGGCACTGGATGATTACTTTGATGCTTTGTTGGATGAAGACACTCATTCACAATGGGCAGAAAAAGATGCTGAGCCCAAATTGGCGGAAGCAGCAATTGATGCTGCGCCTAAATTACAAGCTATATCTATTGAACCCGCAGATAAATTTTGCGGTGCAACGCTGACGAAAGAGCAGCGCGATTTATCATCCGTTGAAATGTTACTTAGCCAGTTACAACTGGATGAAGAGATGGAAGTTGAAGTGGTGGACATCACTGAAACTGACATTGAAGTGGTCACAGACACAGACACAGACACAGACACAGACACAGACACCGTTGTAGATGTTCAAACTGAGGAAGAAACTCAGGTTGAAACAGAAGTATACGAGTCTACTGTTGTTGAGGAAGTAGCAACCGCGACACTTGAAACCGAGGTCTATGTTGAGGAGACAGTATCAGTCGATGACGAACATTTTGTCGACACGGTCATTGAACCGAATACTGATACTGAGATAGAAACCGAAGCAGAGAGCGAAGAAGAAACGGCTCCTGTGTGGAAAAATATCGTGCCAGAGCACGGTTTTCAGGTGCTATTTTTTGAATCTTTCGGTGTGACATACGCTGTGCCGCTTGCGGAATTAGGCGGTATACATAGGTTAGAAGAGTGTAACCATCTTATTGGTCGCCCTAATTGGTATTTAGGTTTGCAGACCGAACGTGATCAGCAATTGGATGTTGTTGATACGGCAAAATGGGTGATGCCAGAAAAAATAACAGATAACAGCCATCGCGACGGCTATAGTTATATTGTGCTTTTGGGTGACAGCAAATGGGGCTTGGCTTGCAACGCTCTACAAGGGACAGAATCACTCAATGGCGAACAAGTGCGATGGCGTGAGCAAGCGGGTAAACGACCTTGGTTAGCTGGATTGGTGAAGCAGAGAATGTGTGCACTTATCCATGTCGAGGCGTTGATTACCATGCTTAATCAAGGTATTGATGCCAATGCGTTGGCGTAGCACAGCACGTAAAGAGGAAAATAAATGTCTCAGGTAGCTGAAGTCCAAAAAGAAAACGTTAATGACGAGGTCCTGCAGTGGGTGACCTTCCAGCTGGAAGACGAAACCTATGGCATTAATGTCATGCAGGTGCGAGAAGTATTGCGCTATACCGAAATTGCCCCAGTACCCGGTGCGCCGGACTACGTACTTGGCATCATTAACCTTCGCGGTAATGTTGTCACGGTAATTGATACGCGCTCTCGCTTCGGTCTGATGCAAGGCGATGTATCCGATAACACGCGTGTTATCGTTATTGAAGCTGAATCTCAAGTGATTGGCATCATGGTAGATAGCGTTGCTGAAGTGGTATATCTCAAAACCTCTGAGATAGATACCACGCCGAGCGTTGGTACAGATGAAAGTGCGAAGTTTATTCAAGGTGTAAGCAACCGAAACGGTAACCTACTGATTCTGGTTGATTTGAATAAACTCCTGTCAGACGAAGAATGGTCAGACATGGGCATGCTGTAATGCTCGAGAGCGTGTTGTATTGGCTGCCGTTCGGGATAAGTTTGACCGTTGCGGCAATTGCCATGCTGTTGTGGCGACGCGAAAAAAAAACATTAGCGCAGCTTGAAGCAAAATGTCAGGCCATGGAGTTGTTATTGAAAAATGCACGACAACAACATGAAAGCCTAAGTAAACAATTTAATGAGTTGCGTGCAGGTTCGATAGGCATGAGTCAAAAGCTTGCTGAACTTTCCCATCGTTTCGATGATTTGATGGAAAAGCAAAATGAGCTAGAGATGCATGATCAAGATGGAAAGCTCTATTCTCGTGCCAGTAAAATGGTGGAGCTAGGAGCCGACATCAACGAACTGATGGAAGAGTGCGATCTTCCAAAAGCGGAAGCGGAATTATTGCTCAGTATCAGAAAGCAGCGAATGATGCGCTGATACGCGGGCGTTTCCGTTAAACCGTATGATTAACGACAGACCCTTCCCATCCCGGAGGGGTTTTTCCGTCTAAGTACCAAGCGTAGGCGATCAACTCTGCGATTATCAGGTAAAGGGCCTCTGGGATTTCATCGCCGACTTCCAACGCAGACAGCCACTGCATCAGGGTTTCATCGCTATGAATGAGACCTCCCTGTTTCTCCATCTCTTCTATCAGTTTATCCGCGAGTGCTTCATATCCCTTTGCTGACACATGCGGTGCATTTACGCCGTCATACTTTAACGCAACGGCACTTTTCACTTTTTTCATACTTGAATATCCAGCCCTTTGTTTATGGTTAGTTCTGGGGAAGAAGCCGTTGTTGCAATATCGCAAGAAGTGATATTGATGCTGTGTTTTACCAACTGTCTCTCAAGTACAGGTAAGGTTTTCTCTAGTTGTTCCTTTAAGCTCTCAGAGTCTGTTGTAAAGCTTAAGTCTAACGCTTGGTCCTCTAATTCTGCGGTTGCCACTAACTGTCGATTGTTTGACATCGTTAAATTTACGCTAATGCTCCAACGAGATTTTTTCCGCTTTTTTGGGGTCTTGTTCTTAACGGATACGTCAACTTTGAATTGTTCAGATTGTCCAAAACAAAAAATCCAATTGTAATCACCTGGCTTACTCGGGGATTCCTGAAACCGTTGTTCGGCGAGAAGCTGAATCGCCGCCTTAAGAGATGCGTTTTCGTCGGTGTTTGATAACTGGTTGATGGTTTTTAGGCCATCTAAAAGTGCTTTGTCGGGTTGCCGCTCTGCAAGCCATTTTGCCGTCAGTTGAGGGTCGCTTGGTACCACAAGCTTATTGAGCAATGCCAGTAGTGGAGAGGTTTGCCCTTGTTGATGAGCAATACGGAAAAGAGACGGGAACACGTTGATAATCTGTAAAAGCTGAGATAATTGCGAAAATTGTTTGCCTGCCAGTGAACTGTTTGATGCATCTGCAGGTCCGAGTTTGACCATCTCTTTCAAAGCACTGTTTTGGATGAGAGATAACGTTAATACGTTGATGTTGCCTGTATTATCTATTTTCATATTTACTCACAATTATTAACGCGTCTCATGTAACAGCAAACTCTCGTAACTAACAGTACCACGAGCCTCTATGATATTATCGGGCGAAATTTTCATTACTTTATCTGGAAACCAGATTTCTCATGCTTGAAGTGCGTCAACTCAGCTGTATTCGTGATGAGCGGGTATTGTTTGAAGACCTCAATTTTACGATTTCGTCTGGCGATCTCGTTCAAATTGAAGGTCCGAATGGAGCAGGAAAAACAACCCTTTTACGCATTATAGCGGGGTTGGGGTTGGCGGAGTCAGGCGACGTCATGTGGCATGGGCAGAATGTAAATCGTGCGAGAGAAGACTTCTATAGTGACTTACTCTTTTTAGGCCACAGTACCGGAGTCAAGCGAGAGCTAACAGCATACGAAAACCTTGCCTTTTACCAAAAAATGCATGGGAACGCTGACAAAGACAAATTATGGGATGCATTGGCCCGCGTTGGCCTAGCCGGTAGAGAAGATGTCGCTGCGGCACAATTGTCTGCGGGTCAGAACCGGCGGGTAGCCTTAGCAAGGCTGTGGATCAGTGAGGCTAAACTATGGGTGCTGGATGAGCCATTGACAGCCATCGATAAACAAGGCGTGAAGGTATTGGAAAACCTGTTTCAGCAACATGTAGATAATGGTGGGATGGTGCTCTTTACCACGCACCAGGATATGTTCGTCGACAACGCGAATTTACGCCGTATTAAGTTGGGGGCGTAATGGGTACCGCTACTTTTTCGATGATCCAACGCGAGCTTCTTATCGCCTATCGTAGGCAATCTGACATGATGAACCCTCTTTGGTTTTTCATTATTGTCATCACGCTGTTTCCTTTGGGCGTTGGACCTGGACCAAACCTGTTGGCGGAGATTGCGCCGGGGATTATCTGGGTTGCAGCGCTACTTGCCGCGGTGGTTTCGTTAGAGCGTTTATTTCGAGATGATTTCGCGGACGGCTCATTGGAGCAAATGCTGTTAATGCCAGAACCTTTGTCTGTTTTGGTTTTTGCGAAAATTGTCGCGCATTGGCTGTTAACTGGGTTGCCGTTACTGATCATTAGCCCGTTGTTAGCTGTATTGCTTTCATTAGATTGGGAAGCGTACAAAGCGGTTGTATTAACCTTGTTGCTGGGTACACCAACGCTGAGTTTTTTAGGGTCAATTGGTGTCGCATTGACAGTAGGGTTGAGAAAAGGCGGCGTATTGCTAAGCCTTCTGGTTCTACCTTTATTTATTCCGGTTTTAATCTTCGCAACATCAGCGATAGATATGGCCGCAAGTGGTTTTGCGATCAATGGGCAGTTAGCGATTTTAGGCGCACTGCTGGTTGGATCGGCAACGTTGTCTCCTTTCGCAGTGTCTGCAGCACTGAGAGTCAGCGTGCAATGATGTTTAATTTTAACTAAGAGCGATATTTGCAATGTGGAAGTGGCTTCATCCTTATGCTAAGCCTGAGGCAACCTATCAGCTGTGTAATAAACTGCTGCCTTGGTTCGCTATCTTGGCGTTAGCGTCTTTAATCACAGGGACGGTTTGGGGGTTAGCGTTTGCGCCTTCTGATTACCAGCAAGGAGATAGCTTTAGAATCATTTATATCCATGTTCCCGCGGCTATTTGGTCCATGGGCGCCTACATGTCCATGGCAATTGCTGCTTTCATTGGTTTGGTTTGGCAGATAAAAACGTCTGATTGGGCTGCTGCGGCAATGGCACCTGTTGGTGCAGTCTTTACCTTTATCGCACTGGTAACTGGCGCCATTTGGGGTAAACCGATGTGGGGCGCTTGGTGGGTATGGGATGCACGTTTAACGTCAGAACTCATTTTGCTGTTCCTGTATCTGGGTGTCATTGCACTTTACAACGCGTTTGATGATGAGCGTACAGCAGGCAGAGCTGCAGGTATTTTGGCCCTAGTGGGTGTTATTAACCTCCCTATTATTCATTTCTCAGTGGAGTGGTGGAATACCCTGCATCAAGGCGCAACGATCACGAAGTTTGCTAAACCGTCGATCGCGAATGACATGCTTTGGCCATTGCTATTGAACATTCTGGGTTTTGCGCTGTTCTTTGGCACATTGACCTTGCTGGGATTGAAAAACAAAATTCTGCAACGTGAAGCCCATCGTCCTTGGGTACGTGAATTGGTGGAGCGAGCATAAAAATGCATTTTTCTTCTTTTCCTGAATTTCTAGCAATGGGTGGTTATGGCTCTTATGTTTGGTGGGCCTTTGGTATTACCTTAGTGTCGATGCTTTGGTTAGTGGTGTCCGCGCTTTTAACCCGTCGAAAACTCTTCCAAGAGATAAAGAATAAAGTAGCCCGAGAGCAGCGAATTAAAAAAGCTGAAAATATGGAGAACACGTTATGAATCCAAGACGCAAGAAACGACTAGGGCTCGCGTTAGCTCTGTTGTTTGGTGTAGGCGCCACACTGGGTTTGGTGTTATACGCACTGAACCAAAATATGGATTTGTTCTACACCCCAACTGAATTAGTGAATGGTAAGCCAGACGGCTCTAAGCCAGAAGTTGGTCAGCGCCTGAGAATCGGTGGTATGGTTGTGGCAGATTCTGTCCATCGTGACCCTGAATCGTTGAAAGTCACGTTTAAAGTGGCAGACATTGGTCCGCAGGTAACGGTGGAATTTGACGGCATTCTTCCGGATCTATTTCGTGAAGGACAAGGTATCGTTGCTCAAGGTGAGCTGATTGATGCGACTACAGTGCGTGCTCATGAAGTGCTGGCAAAGCATGATGAAGAATACATGCCACCTGAAGTTGCTGAAGCAATGAGTAAGGAGCACACGCCGCTTGAATACACTGAACAGCAAAAACAGGGTAGTTACTAATGATTGCTGAACTGGGGCACTTTGCTCTGATTATCTCTCTTGGTTTCTCCGTGCTGCTGAGCATTTATCCGCTTTGGGGTGCTCAAATCGGAAACCAAGCTATGATGCGCTCCGCGCGTCCGCTCTCCATCGGCATGTTCTTGATGATACTGCTGTCATTCATCGCGTTGAGCTGGGCGTTTTACGCCAATGATTTCACCGTCTCCTACGTGGCAAGTAACTCAAACAGTGCACTGCCTTGGTATTATCGACTGACTGCTGTTTGGGGCGCTCATGAAGGGTCACTGCTGCTTTGGGTGTTGATCCAAGCTGGCTGGACGGTTGCTGTTGCGGTATTTAGCCGTGGTATGCCGTTAGAGTCCGTTGCTCGCGTACTTGCCGTTATGGGGATGATAGGTGTTGGCTTCTTGCTGTTTATCATCCTGACGTCAAACCCGTTTGAGCGCACTTTGCCTTACTTCCCTGTTGATGGTCGAGATCTTAATCCTCTTCTTCAAGATCCCGGACTGATTGTTCATCCGCCAATGCTCTATATGGGCTATGTTGGTTTCTCTGTCGCATTTGCATTCGCTATTGCGTCTTTGATGGCTGGACGCTTGGATACTGCGTGGGCGCGTTGGTCTCGCCCTTGGACAATAGCCGCTTGGGTATTTCTTACAATTGGTATCGCACTGGGCTCTTGGTGGGCGTACTACGAGCTTGGCTGGGGCGGTTGGTGGTTCTGGGATCCCGTAGAAAACGCCTCTTTCATGCCTTGGTTGGCAGGTACAGCGCTGATGCACTCGTTAGCGGTTACTGAGAAGCGTGGCACGTTTAAAGCGTGGACCGTACTGCTGGCGATTTCTGCTTTCTCTTTGAGTTTGTTAGGTACTTTCCTCGTCCGTTCGGGGGTACTGGTTTCTGTGCATGCGTTTGCATCAGACCCGACACGTGGTTTGTTCATTCTGGCGTTCCTGGTTGCGGTAATCGGCGGCTCTTTGCTGCTGTATGCGCTACGTGCGTCTGAAGTGCGTGTTCGTGGTAACTTTGAATTAGTCTCTCGTGAAAACGCGCTGCTGGCGAATAATCTTCTGCTGGTGGCTGCGCTGATTGTTGTTCTGTTGGGAACATTGTTGCCATTGGTTCACAAGCAATTGGGCTTAGGCTCGGTGTCTATTGGTGAACCGTTCTTCAACCTGTTGTTTACGTGGTTGTCTGTTCCCTTTGTTTTCTTACTGGGTATTGGTCCGTTGATCCGCTGGAAACGTGACAATCTGGGTAAAGTGAAAAAAGAACTGATTTCGAGTGGCGTAGTTTCAGTGGTTCTGGGTGTTGCGCTAGTGTGGTTCTTCACTGACACCTTTATGCCACTGGCCGCATTGGGTGCCGTGATGGGCCTTTGGGTCATTATTACGCAATCTATCGAAGTGTATCAGCGTGCTACGCATCGCCATGATTTTGTAACTGGATTGGGTAAACTGGGTCGCAGTCACTGGGCAATGGTGTTAGGACACATTGGTTTAGCTGTTTCGATTCTGGGTATTGCCATGGTGCAAAACTATGACATCGAACGTGATGTGAAAATGGCACCGGGCGAGCGTATTGTATTGCAAGGCTACGAGTTCCATTTTGCAGGCGTTCGCGACAAAGATGGCCCTAACTACGATGGTTACATCGCTGATTTTGACATTTATCGCAACAACAAACGCGTGAATACACTGCATGCCGAAAAACGTTTTTATAACGTTCAACGCTCCATGATGACAGAAGCAGCTATCGACCGTGGTATCACGCGAGACCTCTATGTCGCGATGGGCGAACGATTGTCGGATGGTTCATGGGCTGTACGTATTTACTACAAACCATTCATTCGTTGGATTTGGTTAGGTGCAGTGTTTATGTCTATTGGTGGTTTGCTTGCGATGTCTGATAAGCGTTACCGTTTCCGTCAAAAATCGAAGTCGGTGGAGTCTGCCGAACCTGTGAAGGAGGTTTAAAGGTGAAAAAACCTTTACTCTTCGTGCCGTTAGTACTGTTTATGGCACTGGTTGCTGTTTTCTTTGTACAGCTAGGTAAAAACGCAGAAGGCGATGACCCAACTAAGTTGGAATCGGTATTAGTTGGTAAACAGGTGCCCGAGTTTCGTCTGGAAGACTTAACCGAAGCTGGCAAGCTTTATGACCAGAGCATTTTTCGTGGTCAGCCATTGTTGCTTAACGTTTGGGCGACTTGGTGTCCAACCTGTTATGCCGAGCATACGTATCTAAATGAACTGGCTGCCAGTGGCGTCAAAATCATCGGTCTGAACTACAAAGACGACCGCGTAAAAGCGATTGGCTGGTTGAACAATTTGGGCAATCCATACCTGATTAGCTTGTTCGACGGTAATGGCATGCTGGGTTTAGATCTGGGTGTATATGGGGCGCCTGAAACATTTCTTATCGATGCCAATGGTGTGATTCGCTACCGCCACGCAGGTGATGTTAACGATCGTAATTGGAATGATACGTTGCGTCCGATTTATGATCAGATGATGGCGGAGGCAAAGCAAGAATGATGAAGCGATTCTATTTAGCCACGCTTTTGGCTTTATGCGCCGCTTTTACGGCGACAGCAGCCATCGAAGTCTATGAGTTTGACTCACCCGCTCAGGAAGAAGCATTTAATAAACTGGGTAAAGAACTTCGATGCCCGAAATGCCAGAACAATAACATTGCCGATTCAAATGCAGGCCTTGCGCAAGACCTTCGTCTGAAAGTCTATGAAATGCTAAAAGACGGTAAGAATGAAGACGAGATTGTGGACTACATGATTGCCCGCTACGGCAACTTTGTGACCTATGATCCACCCTTGTCTGCATCGACGCTCATCTTGTGGGTGGGACCGCTGTTGTTCGTCATCATTGGATTTACGGTTTTGGTGGCACGCAGCCGAAACCCCAAGGCGGCGGAACAAAGAGCAGCTTTAGACGGTGAAGAGCAAGCGCGCTTGGCAGCACTGCTTGGTGAAGATGATGTCACTAACGAAAAAAATAAGGACAACAACGGATGAGTGAAATGTGGTTCTGGCTGGTGACAGCCTTAATGGTTCTCGCGTCTGTTGCTGTGTTTGTTGTGCCAATTCTTCGCGGTAAAGCGCAGGATGAAGCAGCAAGCCGAGACGAACTGAATAAAGCGTTCTTCCGCGATCGTATGGCTGAACTGGACGAAGAAGCGGAAGAAGGCCTTGTTGATAACCAAAAAGAACTGGCGGTAGAGCTTCAGCAATCTCTGCTTGATGACATCCCGGACAGTGCTAAAACTGTATCGAGTAACAAGGTATCTCCAGTGGTACTCGTACCCGGTGTGCTCGTGCTCATCTTTTTGAGTTATGGCTTATATGGCGTCATGGGAAATCAGCATAATGTGACAGAGTGGCAGGATGTTTCCTCCCGTTTGCCGGAGCTGTCTTCACGACTGATGTCTGACAGTGAAGAGCCGATGACAGATAAGGAAATGAATGATCTAACCTTGTCGCTGCGTACCAAGCTTCATCAAACGCCTGATGATGCGATGGGATGGCTACTGCTGGGACGTATTGGTCTAGCGAATCGTGATGTTCAAACGGCTGAAGGCGCGATGGCGAAAGCGTACGACCTTCTTCCAAATGATACAGATATCAAGCTGGGATATGCTCAGACATTAATGCTCACTGGCGATGAAGCGAACGTAGCGAATGCACGTAATCTCCTACGTGACGTGATTCGCGAAGACCATGCGAATCTTCAAGCCTTTTCTTTGTTGGCGTTTGAAGCATTTGAGCGTGGTGCTTATGAGGAAGCGATTGCTGCATGGTCAACCATGAAGCAGCTGCTGCCAGCCAACGATCCTCGTGTCAGTATGCTCGATCGCAGCATTGAACGCGCACAGGCGCATGTTGGTGCTGTTCCTGGTCAATCGGTGTCGGTCAATATTCAGCTAGAAGACGGCGTTAAATTACCTGAGCAGGGTGTATTGATTGTTTCAGTTCATTCGGCAGATGGGGCACCGATGCCAGTTGCAGCGAAGCGTCTTCCTTTGAGTCGCTTCCCTCTTGAAGTTGAACTGACTGACGTCGATAGCATGATCCCAGAGCGTCTGCTGTCTTCTCTGCCAGAAGTTATCGTGAAAGCGCGTATTGATAATGATGGTAACGTGATGACTAAAGATGGCGACTGGTTTGGTGAAACATCCCCATTTAAGATGGGTGGTGCATCACAGATCGTGATTAACCAACAGTATTAAGTGTTTTATACTTTGGGTAAATGGATAAGGCTGGAGGATTCCAGCCTTCTTTTTAGTTAGGAACGAATATCGGTATGTGGAAAGAGCTAGTCATTGCAGTCGGACTTGTTATTGGACTTAGTGGGTGTGCGCAAACTCCTGAAGAAACAGTAGATGATGCAGAAACGAATGCCGAACTTGGTATTGAGCACCCGAGCGACCCGTTTGAAGGCTTCAATCGAGAGATGTGGGCCATCAACTACGACTATCTTGACCCATATATTGCACGTCCAGTATCCATCGCGTATGTCAATTATGTTCCCAGCTTTGCCCGTACCGGTATCTCTAACTTTATCAGCAACCTTGAAGAACCAGCGAGCGTGGTGAATAGCCTTGTCATGTTAGAAGGTGAGGCGGCATTAACACATTTTAACCGTTTCTGGATCAATACCGTGTTTGGTGTGGCAGGTTTGATAGACATTGCATCGGCAGCAGATATTCAAAAACTGGATGAGCGTCAATTTGGTGATGCGATGGGGTATTACGATATTGGTCAAGGACCGTATTTCATGATCCCTGTCTATGGCCCATTGACAGTGCGTGAAGGCGTAGGTGATATGGTTGATGATCTTTATCCGCCACTTTCACTGCTGACGTTACCGCAATCCATATTGAAGTGGGCGTTTGATGGTATGGAAAGCCGCGCAGCGCTCGTCCCGCAAGAAGCGATTCTTGACAATTCTCCTGATCCCTATGCGTTTACACGCGATGCTTACCTTCAGAATAAAGCGTTTCGGGCACAGGGCAGTGATGCCGTAATAGAAGATGATCATGATGAAGATGAGTTTGATGACGCCTTGCTCGATGAGATAGACGATTATTAGCGACGAATCGCAGACGATAAAAAACGCCACCCTTTGGGTGGCGTTTTCGATTCTATCTAAAACGAGATAACCTTTTAGAAGCGGTACGTAGCTTGTACACCTGCCAGCCACACATTACCGGTCGTCTGGCCTTTGAAAGGACCGCCAAACGGTACAGACGCGTTGTCAGAGTCGATACCCGGGCGAGGCTCTTGAACATTCGCGTCTTTCGCGTGGACGTATGTGATACCTGTATCTAGCGTCAAGTTTTTAGAGTACTGGTAACCTGCACCAACGCTGAACCATAGGCGATCAGTTTCTGGAATAGTTATTGTACGGTTTGCGTCGCTGACAGCAGAGGTGTCGTATGCTACGCCAGTACGAAACTCTACTTTTTCATTTACTGAGTAAGTTGCACCTACTGCAAAACGGTAGTTGTCTTCCCAGTTTTCTTGCTTAACCAACTGCGTTGGTACTTTAAGCGAAGGAATATTGGCTTCCAGTTTTTCGAACGTGCTCCAATCTGTCCAGTTAACGCTCGCGTGAACAGCCAGTTTATCAGTCAGTTGATGGAAGCTGGCGATTTCAGCTGTTGCTGGAAGTGTTAGTTCCATGCTGCCGCCATAGTTCACCATATTAAAAATGTTCTTGTTACCGCTGTATAGGTTAAATGCCAAGCCTTTAGCGTGACCTTCTAGGTTCAAATCAACTTCAGAGCGGTAGTTAAAACCAATGCGGTTATCTTCGTTGATTTGCCAAGCAGCACCCGCCTGCCAACCGAAACTGGTGTCGTCACCTTCCATGTACTTCAGGGTCATGCCATTGGTTAGCTTGCCAGAGCTTTTGGCTCCAATGCTGCCTTCACCCAATACAAGGCGCACGCCACCACCCACAGAGAATTTTTCGTTAATGAGGTAGGCGATATTTGGGTTAATTTCCATGGTCATTACAGACGCTTCGTTGCCAAACTGCGTGCCTCTAAAGCTGTCATCCAGTTTAGTGTGCATGCCGAAGTTAGAGCTTAGTGCGAGACCCAAGTAAACCTTGTCATTCAATTGGTGTGACAGGTAGAAATTAGGTACTACAGCTGAATCTGCGAAGTCTTTCGAACTGGTAGCTTCACCCGTAGTAGTAATCATACCGTCAACATCTACATTTGGATCAACGTAGATCATACCCGTCGACACTTGGGTACCAGAAAGGTAGGTCAACATGGCTGGGTTGCGAAATTGTGCGGCGGCATTGTCTGCCATTGCGGCTTCACCCGCGTAGGCGCGGCCAAGGCCTGTTGCAGAGTATTCTGCCAATTGGAATCCAGCTGCGTTTACAGTGGTAGAAGAGAGAGAGCCAAGGGCCGCAGCAATCGCCAGTGGTAAATATTTATTCTTGTTCATAGTCATTTGATTGAGTTTTTGGAGCCGTATAGGGTACTGAGCAAAAACTCTAAATCAAAATTGATACACGACACACAAACTTATTTAGTTGTATGTATCGTAAAATCTATATTAGGTAGTCATATACACCATATAAGTGCGTGCTATTTACACGTGTAAGCTGAGTTTCAGCGAACACGTGTAATAAAATACCCGCCGAGATCTATCCATTTGTTCGCTGAAACGAGCCGGGTTTATGGGCTTTCATAGAATATGGTTGGAAATTCAGCGAACAAAAAAGGGAGCTTTAAGCTCCCTTTTCGGACTGTAAACAGACGTAGTGATTAGAAGGTGCGGCTGTACTGCAGACCCATTAGGATAGCATTCGCTTGGGTAGTCGCAGTAACAGATGACAGGTCTTTGCCTCCCAACGGGTTAGGTGTAGTTTCAGATACTGAAACTTCTTTGCCCATCAGGTAAGTAAAGCCGAAGTCGATAGACGACTTCTGATCCAGATGGTAGGTCAAACCTGCAGATAGCCACTGGCGATCTGAGTCTGGTACAGAAATTGAAGTGCGCTGATCTTGTGCACTGGTGTCATACATATAGCCAGCACGTAGCGTCCAGTCATTGTTCAGGTAGTAGGTACCACCAATACTGTAGTGCCAACCATCCTGCCAGCCGTAATCTTTGTTGTATTCGCCAGTTAGCACTGAATCTTGTAGGTTGTTAAAACCAATTTGGTCGAATGCGCCCCAACCGATGTATTGGACGCTGTAGTGAACCGCAAATTTGGTGTCTTTAATTTTGTGGTAACCAGAGAATTCTGCGATATCTGGTAGCGGTAGCGTGATGGTTTGGCCTTTGTCGTCTTCTGCTTCGAATTCTGGGCTGTAACGGTAAGAGAAGCCAAAACGGTTGTTTTCGTCCAGTTCGAATACGGTACCTACGTTGAAACCAATAGCTGTGCCAGTTGCGCCATCAACGTTTAGAAGATCTTTACCACCGACTAGCCCAACTTTGTTACTAGCGGTGCGTTTCATTGTGCCTTGACCGTAAATTAGGTCTAGACCTGCACCAAAGCTCCATTGATCATTCAGACGGTAAGAGCCTGCAACGCCAAGGTTGAAGCTCATAACATCGGTCAAGCCACCAAATTCAGATGCAACGTAATCGTCTGAAAATTCAGTTTTCGTACCGAAGTTTGAATAGGCGTTGATGCCTACGGCAAATTTTTCGTTCAGCGGCATAATAAAGTGAACATTTGGTGCAATGGAGGTGCCGCCGACATCGTCGGTATCTGCTACAGAGGTTTTAGCTGCACCGACCCACTCACATGCGGTACCGCAATATTCTGCATCTTTTACGTCGATCATTGTGGTGATGCTTTCAAAACCGATAGAGAATGCTTTCTCGTCGAACAGTGCCATTGCAGCAGGGTTACGCGCCATAACTGCAGCGTTATCAGCGATAACTGCGTCACCAGCAAACGCACGACCGATACCTGTCGCCGATTGGGCATTTAACTGAAAGCCAGCAGCCAGTGCTGACGTGGAGCTCGCTGCAACAGCAATCGCCACTGCTGAACGAATAAACAGACGCTTCTTATTCATAATGTGAATTAATCCGATTGATTTTCTAATATTTATTTATTTTTTAGTGCTTTTCGAAAAGCTGGCCGGATTCTATTGTGAAGGTAGTTAATTGGAAATCTGACCAGTTACAACACACCGTCCCGAAAATGCAACAAGATGCGTCAATTAGGCGTAATTTAAAGGAAAAAAAACAGGGAACGTAAGTTCCCTGCCAAATTGTAATGAAATATGTCTTTGGGCTAGGCTTTCTGGTTGAGATGTTTTGTTAGTTCTTTTGCTAACGGCATGATGCTTGATCCTTCTTTACCCACCACAATCACGCTGCTGTTATTGGCAGGCAGCGAAACCGCTTCCATGTTGCCATCTGTGTATTTTTCCATTGCAGGGGAGCGCTGGGGCACGACGAAAACAGTAAAGTCTTCGCCACTCTCTGATTGCAATACCATATGCACAGCATGGCGGTCATCAAAGCTGCAATGATTTAAATACGACACTTGGCCGGGTAATGCACCGTTGAACGTTTCCCCGAGCGGAGATAGTTTGGCATTAACCTGTTGGATCGTTGCACCCTCAAAAATATCCTGCGTAAAACCGTGCTCATTGTAATAGTGTTGTAGTGCAATCTGTCCCAGATTTTGATTTGTCGTACCAGTAGGTAGGGTCTGCCAGTTAAACTGCCCAAGCATAATGCCAAAAACAAAGGCGACAGAAGCGGCAATGGCCAAATGGAATTTAGGCTTGCGGTTTTCACGGATCACATCGCTGGTTTGTTTAAACAGTATTTTATCAACAAGATCATCGGGCACATCGATGCGAAGAGCCTGATCTATCATGGCATCCATCTGCTCTAATTCAGCAGCGAGTTTTTGATTCGCGGATGATTCAAGCTTCGCGGCGGAAATTTCCGGGTCTCTGTCTTGAGGATCCGCCAGTAGACGGCGGCGAAATTCAAGCTCGTCCATTTTGCGCTCCCCTTTGAGGTTGAGTTTGATTGTCCATATATTCTTTTAGTTGGTTTCTGGCCCTAAACAATCTTGTCATTACGGTGTTCTTGTTTAGGTCAAGGATCTCTGCAATTTCTTCGCCGCTAAAACCTGCGACCACTTGAAGTACCAAGGGCTCTCGGTATTCAGGTGCTAGACGCATGATTTGCTTGTGAAGCCATTGCTGTTCGACCGAGGCTTCTTCACTAGGCTGGGTAGTGTCAGCGACCTGATGGTCATCAATATCCACCAATTCGAGTTGTTTACGTTCAAATCGGCGTGCATTTTCTCGGCGAAGTATGGTGATTAGCCATGCTTTCGCTGCATTATCATCTTGAAGGCTATCAAGCGAACGCCATGCACGCAGACAGGTTTCCTGCACCAAATCTTCTGCAACGTGCTGATCTTTTGTCAGCCAGTAAGCATACCGATAAAGGTCTCTGTGCCAGGCTCTCACGAGCGCTTCGTATCGTCTTTGTTTCTCCATATTATTAGAGACCTGAGACGTTGAGGTTTTCTTTCCAAAAAAATTTAAAACCATTCCGCTCTTCCTGAAAGTCTGGCTTTCTAATGTTAGTTACACATGTATATGCTGTTACTTATCATGATGAGTAACAAGGTGAAAATGCGCAAATAACGCGGTATTACAATCGCATTTTTATCGATGAGACAAAGTGCAAAACAGCGAAGTAACGCAACAATATTCATATTAATTTAGTCAAATCACTGCATATGAGTACTGTTTCTCTTCGATTCTCCTTAACTTCAGAAGAATCGGACATAAAATTGATCTGCTTCAAAAATGCATCGCCTTCAATGGGTATAGTAGGCACTGTCATCTGGTGGAGCGCCCATTCAGTTTGTTGGTTTACCAAACTGTTTGAGAACGACACCGTGTTGAGCAAGATGACAAACTTCCTTTTTGAAGGCTGACTTTACTTTCTCCTCAGGTTTTATAACCTGATTTGCAATTGGCTTTATGTTAATTGAATTAAATACGTAATTGCTTTCCACATACGTTACCACACCCATTCGGTGTGGTTTTTTTTTGTGTGAAATTTGTCAAGCTAACCTTCTACCTCGCTTCGCTAATATGTTAGTCGATGACTTAACCCTCCCAATCAATGTCTAAAAGTGTCGGTATGGTCAATTTTTGTTTTTGATAATTGATTAAAACGATCGTTTTAATTTGATAACAAATTAGCTACACTTCCCTGGTCTGACCTCTAACATGCAAGGAGCAGCAATGAACTCTCCCCAAAACCTGACAACCCGTCAGGGAGAACGCATCGCCATCGTCGCAGGATTGCGTACACCTTTCGCCCGACAGTCAACTGTGTATGCCGATGTGCCTGCTGTCGATCTTGGGAAAATGGTGGTAAGCGAAATGCTTAATCGAACGGCCATCGATCCGCAATTGATCGATCAACTTGTGTTTGGCCAAGTTGTGCAAATGCCTGAAGCACCAAATATTGCGCGTGAAATTGTGCTTGGCACGGGCATGAATATCCATACGGACGCTTACAGCGTGAGTCGAGCGTGTGCGACCAGTTTTCAATCCGTGGTCAATGTGACGGAAAGTATCATGGCTGGTGCGGTAGATGTCGGTATTGCGGGTGGAGCAGATTCTTCTTCTGTGCTGCCTATCGGCGTGTCCAAACAATTGGCAGCGACCTTGCTTGCATTGAGTAAAGCTAAGACGTTGAGTAAGCGTTTAAAGCTTTTGTCTACCCTATCTTTGAAGGACTTAGCTCCCGTACCTCCTGCGGTTGCAGAATACTCAACAGGTTTGAGTATGGGTCAAACGGCCGAGCAAATGGTCAAATCACATCATATCAGCCGTGAAGACCAAGATGCCTTGGCGCATCGTTCTCATCTATTCGCTGCGAAAGCGTGGGCTGATGGCTTGGTTAGAGAGGAAGTGATGACTGCTTTCCCTGAGCCGTATAAACAGTGGATTGATAAAGACAACAATGTTCGTGATGACTCGTCGATGGAAACGTATGCCAAACTTCGTCCTGCCTTTGACCGAAAACACGGTTCTGTCACCGCAGCAAACAGCACGCCTCTGACTGATGGTGCAGCGGCAGTGATGCTGATGCGAGAGGGGCGGGCGAAAGAACTGGGTCTCCTGCCTCTTGGATACATACGTTCTTATGCATTTGCCGCTATTCAGGTGGAGCAAGACATGCTGATGGGACCGTCATACGCAACACCGCTTGCGTTGGATCGAGCGGGCATCACGCTCAACGATTTAACACTGATTGATATGCATGAAGCGTTTGCCGCTCAAGCACTTGCTAATGTGAAAATGTTTGGCTCTAAAACATTTGCAGAGCAAAAGCTGGGTCGTAGCCGTGCAATCGGCGAGATCGATATGGACAAATTCAATGTTCTTGGCGGTTCGATTGCCTATGGGCATCCTTTTGCTGCGACGGGTGCACGTATGATCACCCAGACGCTAAATGAGCTTCGTCGCCGTGGCGGTGGTTTGGCATTGAACACAGCATGTGCTGCGGGTGGTCTTGGTGCGGCAATGATTTTGGAGGTGGAGTAATGAACGAGCAAACCAAACCTACGGGGTCAGTTTTTTCGCTTCGCCATGGCGATCATGGCATTGCATGGCTGAGTGTCGATGTACCTGGTGAGAGCATGAATACCCTGCAAGCCAGTTTTGTCGATGAAATTGGCGCCATTCTGACGGAGCTGGAAGGTAATAAAGACATTAAAGGCATGGTGCTGTACTCAGCGAAACCTGACAATTTTGTCGCAGGCGCTGATGTACGAATGCTAGATGCCTGTAAAACAGCAGCAGATGCTCAAGCTATCGCAGAAGCAGGCCAACAGCTATTTTCCCGTTTGGAAAAGCTGCCGTTTCACGTTGTAGCCGCGATTCATGGCCCGTGCTTAGGTGGGGGGCTAGAACTGGCTTTAGCCTGTCATAGCCGTGTCGCAACGGACGACGACAAAACGCGCATTGGTTTGCCTGAAGTACAATTGGGCCTGTTACCGGGCTCCGGTGGCACTCAACGGCTTCCGCGTTTGATTGGCGTAGCCGGGTCGCTGGATATGATCCTGACGGGTAAACAGCTTCGGGCCAAGAAAGCGAAGAAAATGGGTGTGGTTGATGATGTGGTTCCCCAATCCGTTTTACTGAAAATTGCAGAAGAATTGGCGGGTAAGAACAAGCCCAAACGTAAGGGCTCTTGGCAAAGCTGGGCGATGGGAGGGAATGCACTCGGGCGCAGCGTTGTGTTTGATCAGGCCGCGAAGAAAACCCATCAGAAAACCCGCGGTAACTATCCCGCTACTGCAGCGATTCTTGATGTCATTAAACATGGCTTGGACAAAGGCGTAGAGAAAGGATTGGCGCTTGAGGCGAAGTGCTTTGGTGAGCTAGTCATGACCCCAGAATCTGCGGCATTGCGGAGCTTGTTTTTTGCAACGACAGCCATAAAAAAAGATGCGGGTGCAGATGTCGAACCTGCGGACGTCACCGGTGTTGCTGTATTAGGCGGCGGACTGATGGGGGCGGGCATTGCCAATGTCACTGCAACGAAAGCGAACGTACCAGTGCGCGTGAAAGATGTCAGCAATGATGGGCTTCTAAACGCCATGAACTACAGCTATAAATTGCTGGAAAAAAAGCGTAAACGTCGCATTATTTCTAAAGCAGAGCTTCAGTCACAGATGGGCCGAATTAGTGGTTCGATGGATTACACTGGCATGAATCGCTGTAATGTTGTGGTCGAGGCGGTGTTCGAAGATTTATCACTGAAACACAGCATGGTCGCGGAAGTGGAAGAGGCACTGTCTGACACCACTATTTTTGCCACGAATACCTCATCGCTACCTATTCATCAGATAGCGGAAGGTGCAAAACGTCCTGAGAATATTGTTGGCCTGCACTACTTTAGTCCGGTAGATAAAATGCCGCTGGTGGAAGTGATCCCTCATGAAGGTACGTCGGAGAAAACGATAGCGACGGTAGTGAAGTTGGCTAAGAAGCAAGGGAAAACACCGATTGTTGTTGCTGATAAAGCGGGTTTTTACGTTAACCGCATTCTTGCGCCTTACATGAATGAAGCTGCCTCTACGTTATTGGCGGGTGAATCTGTCGAGCATATCGACAACGCGTTGCTTGATTTTGGTTTCCCCGTGGGGCCAGTCACCTTGTTAGATGAAGTTGGGATTGATATCGGTGCCAAAATCAGTCCCATTTTATTAAACGAACTGGGTGAACGTTTTCGCGCACCAGATATGTTTGATGTGATGCTTAATGATGGTCGAAAAGGGCGTAAAAGTGGCAAAGGATTCTTTACCTACAACGGTAAAAAGAAAGACGTCGATAAGCGTGTTTATAGCCTGTTAGGTGTGGAACTGAAAAATCAGCTATCCGGCCATGAGCTGGCGATACGCTGCGTGCTCATGATGCTAAATGAAGCCGCACGTTGTCTGGATGAAGGCGTGGTCAGATCTGCACGTGATGGCGATATTGGCGCTGTGTTTGGTATTGGTTTCCCGCCGTTTCTTGGTGGTCCTTTCCGCTACATGGACCAAATTGGAGTTAAGCGAGTCGTGGAATTGCTTGAACAACACGAGGCCAAATATGGCGACAGATTTGCTCCCTGTGATCGTTTAAAAGCCATGGCCGCAGAAGGCAAACCGTTTTACGAATAGCCTCTTTCGTTTCAATGACAAACCCGGCGATATCGCCGGGTTTTCTTTTTCTGAATGGTACATGCCTCACATGGTGTGGTGTTGTCGGGTGTTTATCGATCACGCCATTGGGTAATTACACCCTTTCCAACCGATTTCGTCGAAACTCTGCGACTGAGGTGATCTCATTGGTACCTTCCAATGTGCATTGATCTGGGTGTGCCAAACCACAGCTGTGCATCACTAGGCGATCTGATGTGCGCGGTTTGAGTTGTTCCACAACAAACCTCACCATATCAGCGCGATCCATTTTTTTAATGGCATCGGCCACTTTTTTGCGTTGTTCAAAGTGTGTGTCTTTGTTACCAATACTGATCCACAGGCGTTGGCCGCGCGCGCGCAAATTGGCATCTGGCTCTTCAATCTGAGCAATCAGTCCTTGCTTACTGGCTTGCCATTGTGCGTCATTAAGCTCCAATAACACTAAGAAAAACGCATTGAGAAAATCATCGATGGCCTCCATCAGCTTCGTGGGCCCAACCTGCGGGGATTGGACGTAGAAGATCAACCCAGGGTGGCGATTGAGAGGCATATTTCCGGAACCAACCATATAGCCCAACTGCTGCTTGGTGCGTAATTCATTGAAGAAAATGGCAGACATCAAATGTTGTGCAAAGGTATACATGGCTACATCTTGCGGCTCACTGGTGTGGCTTTGGTAGTAAACGAGAACCGCAGAATCTTGTTGATTGCTGTCTAAGTGATACGACGCACTGCCTGCATTGTGCAAAAGCACAAGAGGGCGTGTGGATTCTTGGTATCGCTGGTCATTGACACGAAGCGCATGTTTAATGGCCTCGGCAAGTTGCAATGTTTGTTGTTGCCAATTGCCGTACACAAACATTTCAACATGCAACTCAGACATCACGCGGTGTACAAAGTCTGGGAGCGCGGACACCTGTAGCGGCTCTAACGCTTTAATCAGTTGTTCGTAAGGTGGGTTGTTAGGCTGAAGGATACCCGTCATCGCATTGTACAAACGGCTGATGGGCTTATTCTGCGTGGCGTTTTTCCATCCGCGTAACAACTGCGTTTTTATGATATCGAAACGCTCAGGTTTGAAATCACGCGTTGCAAACTTCTCCAAAACCAAATCCAGCAGTAACGGAAGTTTCTCGTTAAATCCACTTAGCTTGAGGGTAACACCACCTTGATGGGCATAGAGGTTGTAGCTCAAGCCAGCGACTTCCGCTGGATAAGCGGTTTCGTTGATGGCTTCAAGCAGCATTTCCACACTGACACGTGTTTTCACTATGTTCTCAACTGAGGACACTGCGTGGGGGCTGTCGATGGCCACATAGATGACACCTTTTGGAACGCGAAAATCATTGTCTTGCAGGTGCCACAATCTGAACCCTGGTAACTCTTGGATGAGTTCTGGTTTTTGTTGCTCTGGCGATTCAAGTTGCGCCGGGTCAATCTCATAGCTGATGAACGGATTTTGGTCAGGCAGTGACAATGCGGGCGATGTCAGCGTCGAACGCCATTTTTCAAGCTGCTGAGGTGTAAAAGGCTTAACGCTATACGGCGTGTCATACCATTTGGCTTGCTTGTCATATTTACCGCCTTTGGCGATCAACGTTAGCCTGAGATTATCGGGGATCAGATACCCCAGCATTCTTCTGATCAGGCTTTCGTCAAAAGTCTGCATCATATAATCACCATAAAGTACATCATCCGCGTCATAGTGCTGCAAATTGAGAACGATATGGCTGACAGTATCTAAAGGTCTTGATGGCTCTTGATAACGAAAAGCCATTTCTTGAACAGCGCGTTTTTCAGCATATCGCCATTCCGCTAGTCCTTTATCTTTGATGAGATTAATGGCCTGAAAAATATAGGTGACAATGTTGTCTACTTTCGACAAGCCGAGTTCCGTTAATCCAACGCTTACTGTGAACTCACGGAAGTTAGAACCGCTGATCCCGCCCCCTGCAGACAGGTTGTTGATATACCCCTTGCCCTTGAGGAGCGACATGACACTACCTGAACCTTCGTAACCCAGAAGGTGGGCGATATAGGACAACGGTTTGATCTTATAGAACTCGTCGGTCGATGGCATGGCAAACGCAAGCGTTAGTTTTCGGATATCTTTGAGTGGTTCAATCGCAATAAACTGCTGTAATTGTGCTTTGTCGGTAAACGGTACGTCAGGGATAAAGAGTGGCAAATCGAGATTGGGGATAGCGTCGAATGCTTCCCGAGCCAGATCTTCTAAAGAATCTAGCGTAAAAGGCCCGATAATGGAGGCTGCCATTAAATTGGCGCTGTAGTGACGTTGATAAAAAGCGATCAATTCGTCACGGATTGCACTGCCAGCACGATCGTTTAAGGTCTCTGCACTACCAACCGAAAATTTGGAGAAGGGATGCGCGGGGTTGATGGTTTCTTTCTGAACCTGATAAATACGCCTGACATCATCTTGAAGCTTGAGTTTGTATTCTGAATCGACGGCATTGCGCTCTTTGTCGACCGCATCGGCATTAAATAGTGGGGCGGTAAAAAACTGGCTGAATCGGTCCAGAGCTTCTTCAAAATGCGTGTGCTGAATATCGAAGAAAAAGGTGGTGTTTTCAGTGCCAGTCCACGCGTTGTTGCTGCCGCCGTGTCGACTGATAAAGGATTGAAACTCACCAACCACAGGGTATTTCTCTGTGCCTAGGAAAAGCATGTGCTCTAGAAAGTGCGCTAAGCCTTCTCGCTCTGTGGGATCACAAAAATGGCCGACATTAACCGTTAACGCGGCAGCACTGCGTGGCGCGTGTGCGTCTTCAATGAGTAAGACGCGTAAGCCGTTGTCGAGAGTGAGGTGGCGATAACCACGATGGTCGTTAGGACTGATTTGCACAAAGCACCTCCAGTGATGAGGTCTTAATTATGACTTTCTAATGAAACTGAGGCAAACATCTGTGCGGTTTATCGTTCCAGAATGGGCGTTTCACTGGTAGCATTATTTAGAATTTATTAAATCAGCAGTATTCCTATGCGAATTTATATTATGCGCCATGGTGAGGCGCAGTCCTTTGCCGCCACGGACGAAGAACGCGCGTTAACTGAGCGTGGAGAGCAACAATCCATTGAAATGGCTCGTTGGCTAGCCAATGAGCTGCCTAACGGTCAGTTGGATTTGGTGCTGGTTAGCCCTTATCTCAGGGCGCAGCAGACGTGGCAAGGGTGTTCTACGGTGTTGCCTAAGGCAAAACGCGTACTGACGGAAGAAGGGATCACGCCATACGGAGACAGCGGGCAAGTTGCTACGTATTTGCGTGCGTTGACAGAGGTGGAGACACCTGCGTCTATCTTGCTGGTTTCGCATTTGCCTTTGGTGGGGTATCTCACGGCGGAATTTGCGCCGGATATGCAACCGCCGATGTTCCCTACATCCTCTATCTCCTGTGTCGATTTTGACCCTGAAAGCGGCGCGAGTGAGGTACTGTGGTTGAAAACGCCAGGCCAATTGGAAAACTGCGCATAATCGAGACGAAAAAACGCCCTGAATGAATGGGCGTTTTTCGTTTTAGTGCGTTGGTTTTGAGAGTGCTGCTTTTGAAAGGGCTGGTGTCGCTGCGATTATTTTTCGGGGATCTCAATCAGTACCAATAACGCGCCGTCACCGCCAAATTCCAGCGGGGCTTGGTGGAATGCCAAAACATCAGGGTGCTGAGCAAGCCAAAGAGGGGTTTTCTGCTTTAGAATGTGCTTGCCGATACCATGCATGACACAGGCACAGCTGATGTCTTCTTTTATACAGGCAGCGATAAGTGCACCTAACTCGCGTTTGGCTTCCATTTGTGTCATGCCGTGAAGATCCAAAAACATATCGGGTACATAAACACCACGGCGAAGGCGTTTCACTTCATACTTCGACACACCAGTACGCGCATATTGCGTAGGACCGCCTTCTTTCAATAACGGTTCAAACTCATCAGAGAAATAGAATGTATGGTCTCTGACGGCCGAGTCTGAAAGCTTCTTCTTTGATTGTTCTGTTGTCTGGCGTCTTGGCGGAGTTATGGTATCCTGCTGCAGTTTTTTAACGCCTTTCACCGCATCGCGGAACAATGAGAATTCATCGTCTGGGATCGGGGTATTCTTGCTCATAAGTCAATTCCAAATGCTGATAGCTGCATTGTACTCAAAATACGCGCAATGTCTCGCTGTCGGATTTGGAATTGACCTAAGCAGGTACGCCGAAAGCGATGCGCTGGGGTGGTTCAGGCTTTTGGAGGCCATTTTGGATAAGATTATAGTTGATGAAGTTGTCAACGAATTGCGTACGCTGCAAGACATGCTGCGTTGGACGGTAAGTCGCTTTAATGCGGCAGGATTGTTTTACGGTCACGAAACGGACAACGCGTGGGATGAAGCGGTACAACTGGTATTGCCTACTTTGTATCTTCCTATTGATGTACCTGCCGATGTTCGCGAATCTCGTCTGACAACCAGCGAACGTCATCGCATTGTTGAACGCGTAGTTCGCCGTATTAACGAGCGTACTCCAGTGGCTTACCTGACGAATAAAGCGTACTTCTGTGATTTGGAGTTCTATGTTGACGAACGTGTGTTGGTGCCTCGTTCTCCCATCGGTGAATTAATCCAAAATCAATTCAGCCCAATGCTGTCAGTTGAACCTCAGCGTATTATGGATTTGTGTACGGGCAGCGGTTGTATTGGTATTGCTTGTGCTTACGCATTCCCAGACGCCGAGGTGGATCTGGTCGATATTTCTACCGATGCGCTGGAAGTGGCGGAAATGAACATTCAAGAGCACGGTCTGGAGCAACAAGTTTTCCCTATCCGTTCTGATTTGTTCCGCGATTTGCCTAAAGACAAATACGATCTGATCGTGTCTAACCCACCTTATGTGGATGAAGAAGACATGAACTCTCTGCCTGACGAATTCCGTCACGAGCCTGAACTGGGCTTGGCAGCAGGCAGTGATGGCCTGAAGCTGATGCGCCGCATTATTGCGAATGCGCCAAACTACCTGACAGAGCAAGGTGTGTTGATCTGTGAAGTAGGTAATTCCATGATTCATGTTGATGAGCAGTATCCTGATCTGCCGCTCACGTGGTTGGAATTTGAAAATGGCGGTCACGGTGTTTTCATGATGACTTACCAAGACTTGGTGAGCGTTGCTGATGAGTTTTCAATCTACAAAGACTGACTCAAATAGCTGACTGAGACGAAAAGGCCGAAAATAATCATTTCGGCCTTTTTCATTTTTTCCGGCGCTATTTCGGTGATATTCACTGCATTCACTCTTTTACACAAAGAGTTGGAAAGCACTGCTTCAAAAAAATTTTGCTTCTTTCAGCTAGTTATGTTTCATTAACCTGATGCAGTTATGCCTGAAAGCCGATCTTCTTGGCATCACACAGGCAGCCAGTAAAAGACAGAGGAAGTAATGGCAGGCAACACAATAGGTCAGGTTTTTAGAGTTACCACCTTTGGTGAAAGTCATGGAGTGGCTTTAGGGTGTATTGTCGATGGATGTCCTCCGGGACTGGAAATTTCAGAAGCGGATTTGCAGGTGGATTTGGATCGTCGCCGTCCCGGTACATCAAAATACACCACACAGCGCCGCGAAGCAGATGAGGTTCGTTTCCTCTCTGGCGTGTTTGAGGGTAAAACCACCGGTACCTCAATTGGTTTGTTGATTGAAAATACAGATCAACGTTCACAAGACTATTCAAAAATTGCAGATCGCTTCCGCCCCGGTCATGCCGATTACACATATCACCAGAAATATGGTCACCGCGATTATCGTGGTGGTGGCCGCTCCTCTGCGCGTGAAACTGCAATGCGTGTTGCTGCAGGTGCTATCGCGAAAAAATACCTAAAACAGCAATTTGGTATAGAAGTTCGTTGCTATCTTTCTCAAATGGGTGATGTCTCTGTCGATTCCGTTGATTGGGACCAAGTCGAGCAAAACCCGTTCTTCTGCCCTGACGTCACTAAGCTTGAAGCGCTCGATGCGCTTATTCGTAACCTCAAAAAAGAGGGGGACTCCGTTGGTGCGAAATTGACGGTAGTCGCGAACAATGTGCCTGTTGGCTTGGGTGAACCAGTCTTTGACCGTTTAGATGCTGATATTGCGTATGCGCTGATGGGCATCAATGCCGTAAAAGGTGTTGAGATTGGTGATGGTTTTGATGTGGTAAATCAACGCGGCAGTGAACACCGTGACGAACTGACACCCTCGGGCTTTAAGTCTAACCATGCGGGTGGCATTTTGGGTGGCATTTCGTCGGGACAGGACATTGTTGCGCACCTTGCATTGAAACCCACCTCAAGTATTACTGTGCCTGGGGAAACGATCAATGTGGATGGTGAAACCGTGGATGTTGTCACCCGCGGCCGTCATGATCCCTGTGTGGGTATCCGCGCAGTGCCAATTGCTGAAGCGATGGTTGCAATCGTTCTGATGGATCATTTACTGCGTCACCGTGCACAAAATGCGGGTGTCGAGACATCAACACCAAAGATTTAAAGGTGGTGGTGTGCCAGAAAACGAAGAAAGGCCAGCAATACGCTGGCCTTTCTTTTTTTGAATTTATTTAGCAAGTGGTTATTTCACTTCGGCTTTTTTCGGTTGATCATCGGATTCGAAGTTAAACACTGGAAGGCTCCAGCCAAATCGAACCGCACTCATTCGAAACGTAAAACCAATGATTAGCGTCGAAATCGTAGCGTACGTTTCATTAACGCCAAATTGTTCACCATAGGTCATCAACGCCCAGTACATTCCGCCGGATAAGAAAGCCACAGAGGCGTAGAGTTCCTTGTGCAGCACCATAGGTTGACGGCGGCAGAGAAGGTCTCGCAGCAAGCCCCCGAAGATGCCAGTAACCAGTGCTGATACAACACAAATCAGCGGTGATAGCCCCATGTCCATCCCCACGCGGCAGCCGATGATGCTAAACGCGATAAGACCCAATGAATCAAGCCCAACAAACAGTTTATGGTTGCGGTGAACCCAAGATGCCATCCACGTCGTGACAATGCCTGCCACACAAACAATCACCAAATAGTGAGGGTTGGCAACCCAACCCAGAGGGTAATGTCCCAGTAAAATGTCGCGCACGGTCCCACCACCAATGGCGGTACAACTGGCCACTAACATGACGCCAAACCAGTCCATCTTTCTTCGACCAGCGGCCAGTGCGCCTGTCATGGCTTCAGCGGTAATGCCGATAATGTATAACGTGGACAACAACATGTTCTATTCAGTAACTTATGTGAGATTGACGAATTACTTGCGATTGTAAATGTGATAGAGGTCTCAAACCAATGAAAGGATGTGAGAACACCCATGAAATCAATTCATGCCTTGGGGCAGATAAATCGTCAACATCGGTGGTTTTTTCTGCGACAAGCCTCTGAATGATGGGTAAAATGCCACTCGACCCAATTTCTTGTTACCGAAATTTTACATTTATTCCCATGCACCACGACTATAACGATCTTATTTCTGTCTTTAATCAGACATTTATCAGTACTTTTAATACTGAGCTTCTGTTAGGTGGCGATGAGCCCATCTATTTACCTGCCGATGAAGAATTCGCGAGACATCGCATTATATTTGCGCGCGGCTTTTATGCTTCAGCCCTACATGAAGTGGCACACTGGTGCATTGCGGGCCCACAGCGTCGTCTTTTGGAAGACTATGGCTATTGGTATCAGCCAGACGGCCGCGATGAAACGACGCAAATGGAATTTGAAAAGGTAGAGATTAAACCGCAGGCAGTAGAGTGGATTCTGTCTGCAAGCTGTGGTTTTCGCTTTCAGGTTAGCTGCGATAACCTGAACGGTAATTTTGAGCCAGACCGCCCGGTATTTACCGCCAAAGTGCGTAAACAGGTTTTGGCTTATCTGGAAGGTGATATGCCCGAGCGGGCGAAATCCTATTCAGACGCCCTGAGAACGTTTTATAATCTGCCCCCTTTGACGGCAGCGAACTTTGACGCTTGAGAGAGACCTATGATCCAAGATTATGAAGAGAAAATCCTCGATTTTATCGATGCTATGGTAGAAACGGCATCGGATGATGAGTTGTTTGCAAGCGGTTATCTGCGAGGCCATATTTCATTGGCTGCAGCTGATTGTGAACAGGATGGCGTTGACGATGTAGGACTGCTGAGAGCGAGAGTGGACAGCAGCTTGAAAGAGAATGCGAACGAGCTGAACCCTGCTGACCAGGTGTTAGTGGCCAACTTCTGGTCATCGTTGCAAGATAAAGCAAACTGAAGAACATAAAAATAGGCACTGATCATCAGTGCCTATTTTCTTCATACCTTTCGATGATTATAGGGTTTTTCCCTTCAACAGCTTTCTCACCCACATACGTCCAGGGTGCAGGGCGTTAAGGACATCAACCGGCAGAGGCAGTGGGTCGCCACAGATCTGTGATGCCATTAGTTCACCTAGAATTGGCGCTGATGTCAGGCCGCGAGAGCCCAAAGCCAGCAGACTGTACATATTTGGGTAAACTGGAATATCTTCGGCATTTTCTTGATTGTGTTTCAAATCTGCATAAACCGTCGTGAGTTCATCGTAAACGCAGACATCACCCGCATACGGCAAGTGATCGCGGCTCGCGCAGCGAATTCCCACACGTCCTGCGCCATGGTCGGTATCAATCTCTTTTGGCCAATCCCCCGGAATACAGTCAATCAGGCGTTGTCTGTTTTCGACTTGGTCGTCCATGCGAAAATCAAAAGACACGTCATTTCGGCTGTACGTAGCGCCAATACAATGGGTGTTATTTTTCGGGTTAATGGGGGTTAGGTAGCCGTCATAGCAAAGGACGGTTTTCAGCGCTTTAAGTGTAGATGTGGTGTTGATATGGCTTACCTGTCCACGTACGGCATAAGCTGGAATATTTTCCGTTTGCTCAAATGTGGTGAATTTATGGCCATTGGCAATCACGACGGTGGTGTGTTCGAACGCATGGTTGTCAGAGCGCAATAGCCATGAATCGTCACTGCGTTCTATCGTCTTAATTTCGGTGTTGTAATGACAGGTTAGCAATCCGGTCTTTTCTGCTAGTGCTATCAAACCTTGGGTCAATTGTTGCGGGCAAAGCCAGCCACCCATCGGGTAAGAAACGCCGCCGTGACTGGTTTCGATGTTTGTCCTTTCAGCGATTTGTGCGGCGGTTAAGCCTTGAATAACATCATCAGGGAAACCGCCAGTCAGCATTTTCGCAAGTTTGTCAGCACTTTTATCATCCCAACCAAGTTGGGTGACGCCACACCAATCATGGTCAAAGTCGATATGTTCGGCGGCTTGCTCAACAAACTGACGAGAGAAAATAAACGCCGGTGCGAAGAAACGGGATAACGCATCGTTACTGCCGTTTAGGAGTGGATAAACGGCACCTTGGCGGTTTCCTGATGCGCCGAGTCCCGGTTTATCGTGCTCACAATAAAGACTGACGTGTTTTCCTCTGCGCACCAAAGATAACGCCAAGGTTGCACTGGCAACCCCACCGCCAACAATGGCGATATCATCTGCATTCTCAGATGCCTTGCGTTTATACCAAGGAGCTTGCTGCAAAGGTTGGTTGCGTTCGGTGATGGTGCCGACAATCATGTCACGTTTAGTGCCGAAGCCTTTGGCTTTTTTCATGTCAAAGCCAGCGTCAATCAATCCACGACGCACGAAACCTGCGGCAGTAAAGGTTGCAACCGTGCCGTTTTTTCTCGCCAGTCTCGCCATGCCGTCAAACAACTCTTGGCTCCACATCTCAGGGTTTTTGCTGGGTGCAAAACCGTCAAGAAACCAGCAGTCAACGATACCGTCATCAGAGCTCCATACTTGCGGCATAGAGTCCTTAATGTCGCCAAACCACAGGTCGAGGGTGATCATGCCTTCTGCCAAAATGATGCGGTGGCAGCCGGAAACTGCCGCGGGGTAGTGTTTTCTGAATTCCGCGGCGAACTCAGCCAATTCTGGCCAGGCCGCATGCGCTTTTTCTAGGTCACTGGCGGTAACAGGAAACTTCTCAAAGCTGATGAAATGCAGATGACGCGTCTTTGCTTCTGGGTTCTCTGCGCGAAAAGCGACAAACCATTGCCACACGGCAAGGAAATTAAGACCCGTCCCAAATCCTGTTTCGGCAATGACAAAGCGGTCTCGCTCGAAATTTTGCCAACGGGCAGGCAATTGATTCTGAGCAAGGAACACGTAGCGTGTTTCTTCTAAACCGTTAGCGTTTGAAAAATACACGTCGTCAAAGTTGTCTGATACGGGTGTACCCACATCGTTCCAATGGATTTGAGCGTGTTCAATGCGAGGAGTGGTCACGGGCCTTACCTTCAAGTGTTAACATCTGTTACGTTGCGCGGATTCTAACGTCAAAATCGGTGGAGATACAGAATCGTGCGGGATTTGGGGTGAGTAGATAACGGCGTGACCTAAATCTCAGCGTACAAGTGTACACAGGAAAGCTGACCACTTTACTGTTTTAAAACCGCTATTATCGTGGCGAACTCGAATTGTAGGAACAAAAGATGAAACGAGCCGTAATCACAGGTATGGGAATTGTTTCCAGCATCGGTAACAACGTTAAAGAAGTGCTGGAGTCGTTAAAGTCGGGTAAATCAGGGATTAGCTTTTCCCAACAATTCGCAGACATGAAGCTTCGTAGCAATGTCTGGGGTGATTTGAAGTTAAATCCAGCAGATCATATCGATCGCAAAAAGTTTCGTTTTATGGGCGATGCCGCAGGCTTCGCTTATCTGTCTATGGAACAGGCTATTGCTGATTCAGGCCTGACCGAAGACCAAGTTTCAAATGACCGCACTGGCCTAGTTGCCGGTTCTGGTGGCGCATCGTCTATTAATCAGGTTGCGGCGACTGATACATTGCGTGAAAAAGGCGTGAAGCGAGTGGGGCCGTATATGGTGCCACGTACCATGTCCTCCACGGTGTCAGCGTGTCTGGCAACACCGTTTAAAATTCGTGGTGTTAACTACACCATGAGTTCTGCATGTGCGACATCAGCACACTGTATTGGTCATGCAGTTGAACTTATTCAATTGGGTAAACAAGACGTGGTATTCGCCGGTGGTGGTGAAGAACTGGATTGGTCTCTGACCATGATGTTTGATGCCATGGGCGCACTGTCGACCAAATACAACGACAACCCAGAACAAGCGTCACGTACCTATGATGCGGACCGCGACGGTTTCGTAATCTCTGGTGGTGGCGGCATGATGGTTATCGAAGAGCTTGAACATGCATTGGCACGTGGCGCGAAAATCTACGGTGAAATCGTGGGTTATGGTGCAACCTCAGATGGCTATGACATGGTTGCACCATCAGGCGAAGGCGCGATCCGTTGTATGAGAATGGCAATGCAAGATGTTGATAGCATTGATTACATCAATACACATGGTACGTCGACGCCAGTTGGCGACGTGAAAGAGTTGGGTGCAATCCAAGAAGTCTTTGGCCACAACAGCCCAGCGATTTCTGCAACCAAAGCGATGACAGGTCACGCATTGGGTGCTGCTGGGGTTCACGAAGCGATTTACTCCACCATTATGCTGGAGAACAACTTCGTCGCACCGAGCATCAACATCGAAAACCTGGATGCGGCAGCAGAAGGGCTGGACATTGTAACGGAAACCCGTGAAGTGGAACTGAAGACTGTTATGTCGAACAGCTTTGGTTTTGGCGGTACCAACGCAACACTGGTTATCAAGAAATTCGAGGGATAAGCGTAAGGACATAAAGCCATTACCTGTCCCCAGAGTTTTCCGGGACGTTGGCTCAATGCCTACAACAGACGCGGGTTTAGATCGCTGAGAGCCGATCTCTACCTTTCAGATCCTGGATTTTACCCGGCTTCGGCCGGGTTTTTTCGTTTTAAGTCATCCAGAAAAACGTCACAATAGCCACATTGATAGTCGTGCAGAGAAAACAGCGTGAATATTCTGATTGATGAAAATATGCCGTATGCCGCTGACCTGTTCAGCAAATTGGGTACTGTAACGGCCAAGTCTGGACGAGATCTCACTCCGGATGACTTGGTCGATGTCGACGCCTTGATGATTCGTTCTGTGACCAAGGTGAATGAAGCGTTGCTGGCAAACGCTAATCGACTAAAATTCGTTGGTACTGCCACAGCGGGAACCGACCATGTTGATACTGAACTGCTTGCTAGCAAGGGAATTTACTTCACCGCAGCCCCCGGTTGTAACAAGGTGGGCGTGGCTGAATATGTCATCAGTGCGCTGCTTGTGCTGGGTCAACAGCAAGGCTTCGAACTGACAGATCGTAAAGTTGGTATCGTCGGGGCGGGGCAGGTCGGATCTTATCTCTCAACATGCTTGTCGGCATTAAATGTTCCTCACCTTCTTTGTGACCCACTGAAAGAAGCTGAAGGGGATAGCCGAGATTTCCATCCTCTAAATGTATTGCTTGCAGAATGTGATGTGATTTCTCTTCATACTCCGCTGACTAAACATGGTGAATATCCGACGTATCATCTTATAGGTTGTAAAGAGTTGGCTGCTTTGAAACCAAACGCAATTCTTATCAACGCAGCGCGTGGCCCAGTGGTTGACAACAACGCGCTGAAATCTGCTCTTTCCGACCCGCTATTAACCGCTGTGCTGGACGTGTTCGAATTCGAGCCGGAAGTGGATTTGGAGTTGCTGCCATTGCTGGCATTTGCCACACCACACGTTGCGGGTTACGGCTTGGAAGGTAAGGCGCGTGGTACAACCATGATTTATAACGCGTACTGTGACTTTCTAAAAAATGGTGAAGCGCATGTTGAAGCCGCATCTCTATTACCAACGGCACCAATCCCTCATGTGTCACTGAGCAAAAAGTGGGAATCCGCTGATCTGATGGCACTTTGTCAGCTTATCTATGATATTCGTCGTGATGATGCTGAGTTTCGCCGTGAGATGGCCGATCTCAATAATCAACGCGCAACCTTTGACCGCTTGCGTAAGAATTATTGGGACAGACGTGAGTACAGTGCGATTACAGTAGCGGGAGAGGCTGACTTTGGGGTAGAGTCGCTCGCTAAATTAGGTTTTACCGTAGAGGAATAATCATGACACAAGAATTTGATGTGGCTTACGATGTCGCTGTTTTAGGTGCAACTGGCACAGTTGGTCGTACCATTATAGAGGTGTTGGAAGAGCGTAAATTCCCAGTGCGCAACTTGCATTTGCTGGCGAGTGAGCGCAGTGCCGGTGAAACCATTCGTTTTAACGGCAAAAGTGTGCGCGTTAAAAACGTAGAAGATTTTGATTGGAGCCAAGTGCAGATTGCTTTGTTCTCAGCAGGTTCAGAAGCGTCTGAACGTTGGGCGCCAATTGCAGCAGATGAAGGTGTTGTGGTTATCGACAACACCTCTCGCTTCCGTTACGACTACGATGTTCCTCTTGTTGTGCCTGAAGTGAACCCAGAAGCGATTGCCGATTTTCGCAATCGCAATATCATTGCGAACCCGAACTGCTCAACCATCCAAATGCTGGTGGCATTGAAGCCAATTTATGATGCGGCGGGTATCGAACGTATCAACGTGGCAACGTACCAATCAGTGTCTGGCAGTGGTAAGAAAGGCGTAGACGAGTTAGCGGGTCAAACCGTGAAGCTGTTGAACAGCCAAGAAGCAGAGCCAAGCGCGTATAAAAAGCAGATCGCGTTTAACTGTCTGCCACATATCGATGATTTCATGGATAACGGCTACACCAAAGAAGAAATGAAAATGGTGTGGGAAACCCAGAAAATTCTGGCTGACGAGAACGTGGCAGTGAACCCTACCTGTGTGCGTGTGCCTGTGTTCTATGGTCATGCAGAAGCGGTGCATATTGAGTGTCAGCAGCCGATCGATGCAACAGAAGCGATGGACATTCTTTCTCGCACAGAAGGTGTAGAGGTTTACTACGGTGAAGACTACCCAACGCAAGTGAAAGAAGGCACGGGCAAAGATCACGTTATGGTTGGCCGCGTGCGTAATGATATCAGTCATCCCAATGGCCTGAACATGTGGATTGTGGCAGATAACGTTCGAAAGGGCGCTGCAACTAACTCTGTTCAAATCGCAGAAGTATTGATCCGCGATTATCTGTAAGAAATCCCTCTGAAAAATCGGCATCACGTGACGTGGTGCCGGTTCTTTGATCACAAAACACAGTTTTATCTCTTCACACTACAGTTTTCGGCTGGCCTTCCGATATAGTTAGGGAAATAACCAGTATTATCAGTTTCAGTACATTTTTGGTCTAAAAATTGCTGCGATTGAGAAAAGCCTATTTCTGCCATAGGGGAATGCGGGCAGTGTCTGACCCAAATTGTAACAACACCATGACGCGACATTTCTTTTCATCTTTTTCCAGCCGTCGAATCGGTAAAACGCTTGCCGTCTCTGCATTATTGCTGAGTCTTGCCGCGCCTTTTGCCGCACAATCGGCCATCCGCATTCTAGGTCCTCAAGATGAGTCACCGTCTCCAAATGCCGTGGAGCCTTTGTCTCAGTCGACACAACCAAGATCGACAGAAAACCGTCGCCAGGCCACTGGGCCAACGCGAGACTCTGACACCCTTTGGTCTATTGCAAGCGATTACAAGCCCAGCAATGCTGTCACGGTTTATCAAACCCTGGGGGCGATTTATCGGTTAAACCCGACGGCGTTTGAAGACAATAATATTCATGGTCTCATTCCCGGTAGTACCTTGCTACTGCCAACAGTGACAGAAATCCGACGTGAAAGAACGGATGATGTCGCTCAGCGTCTGCAAATTGACCAAGCGAGAAAAGATGCGCTGAGACGGGTGGATAACAGACCGCTGAGTCAACAAGTTACCGCTCCAACAGTGACACCAGCACCTCAGCCCGTACAACCCGTGGCGGCGACGCCTTCTGTGGTTGAAACCCCCGCGATAGTTGTGCCCGAGAAACCTGCGGAGCAAGGCGATGCCGCAGACGTTGCCATGATGAAAAAAGAGGCCATGGCGACAACTGGCGAAGGTATCGCGAAAGATGGTGCTGACATGACACCATCAAAACCAGATATGTCGGCAGTGCAAAGCCAAATCAATGAATCTGATCTGCAAATGGGCAAACTGGTTGAGAGCAACCATATCCTCAAGATTAGATTGGCAGAAGTACAAAACGAATTGGCTGCCCTCAAAGATCAAATGTCGGGTGATGAAGAACTCACAGAAGAAATACGTGAGTTTCTTGAGATCCAGCGTGCTCGCCAAGCACAGATGGAGATGAAAGAGCCAACGTTCATGGAGTCCTTGATCGCCAGTCCTCTCATGCTCGCAACTGTCGCTATTATCCCTGCATTGCTGATCATCGGTGCGGCCGCTTTCTTTATCATGCGTCGTCGTAAAGATGATGATGTGGAGGAGCCTGAGGGCATTGACAGCGAAATGCCAGATGACATGCCGGTTATCATGGTCCCTGAACCGGGGGATGATACGGATGAGTTGATTCTGGATGACGATGAACTTGAAGTGACCGAAGATACAGATGCTGATGATCTGTTCGGCGACGACAGTCTCTTTGATTCTGAATTGGATGATATCAACCTGTCTGATTCGTTGGAGCTTTCAGAAGAACCTGAAGATTCTGGGCTAGACCTAGATGCGGACACTGATTTTGGTGCAGAGACTGACCTCACTGC
Source organism: Enterovibrio nigricans DSM 22720 (assembly GCF_900167155.1). Taxonomy (GTDB): domain Bacteria; phylum Pseudomonadota; class Gammaproteobacteria; order Enterobacterales; family Vibrionaceae; genus Enterovibrio; species Enterovibrio nigricans. Next base: position 99,817 of record NZ_FUXU01000007.1, read on the forward strand.
ATCACTCGATGATGACTTTGATACATCGACTGAGCTGAATGTTGAAGCGAGCACTGACGGCGCAATCGGCCTTGAAGACATGGAGCGTGCGCTTGATGAAATGTCTGCATCGCCTGAAGAGTCAGAATTAAGCCCTGATGAAGCACTTGCAGCGATGTGGGAGCAATCTCTTGCTGGTGGCGACGACGAAGTTGATGATATTGATGCGCTGCTAAATGCTGAGCAGGGGGGAGAGGCAGAGGAAAAGGAGTCACTCCCTGAGGAACTCGTTGAAGAAACTGAGCCCGACACCAATGAAGCACTCTTTGACAGGGTGCTTGAAGATGAGCCAGAAGTTGATCTGACTCAGGACATCGATTTGTCCGATGATGACGATCTCCTGTCTGATATGGATATAGAAGAAAGCACCACAGAAGATGCAGCGGAAGATGTGTCAGATGACAGTGCGGCCATGTTAGATGAGTTGCTTGGTGAGGATTTTGATTTTAATGATGATGACTTCCTTAACGAAAAAGAGGAAGACGCGGATATTGGTGAAACTGACGCACTGTTGGATGAATTGTTTGATGGTGACGATCTGGATGAAGACGGTAATCCCGTCAAGCCTGTCTCAAACGATGATATCGATGATTTGTCTCTTGAAGCCCAGCAAGATGATGGCGACATTTCTGATACAGACGCCTTGCTCGATGAATTCTTAAATGATGATGACGAAGATCCTCTCAATGAGTCTGCATTGCTTGATGAATCAATTGATGATGACGATTTATTGGAAGATGTCATTGGTCAGCCAGAAGATGATGGTGAAGTCGACTTAGGTGAAACTGATGCGCTGTTGGATGATTTACTCGGCGACGATGGTGATGACGAAGACGCACTTCTCAATGACGTCGAAGATGAAGATCTTCTTGGTGAAGACTTATTGTCTCTTGATGACGAGCTACTGACCGATGAGTCGACCCAGAGCAAAGATGCAGACTTTGATGACTTACTTGATGAAAACGCTCAGCAAGATGAGTTGGATGAACTCGAAGGTCTACTAGACGAAACTGCAGATAGTGAGGCAGAACGAGACCTTGATACCGTCTCTTTGCAAGATGACGATGAAAATCTCGTTGAAGAAAGCACAGATCAGGACATGGCAGATCTGGAGTCGTTGTTCGATGAGCAACCGCTTGATGAAGAAGAGGCACCAGACGTCTCTGAGAACGAAATTGCGCTGTTGGATGAAGCGCTTGAAAGTGACGAGGCGTCGGCTCTTGACGATATATTGGGAGACGACCAGACAGCTTCCTTAGACGCGAATGATCCTGCACAAGAGGTTTCCACTGATGAAGAAATCAGTGAACAGGAAGTTGATGCTTCAAATGAAGAGATGGAGCTGCTTGATAGCCTTCTTGATGAAGACGCAGAGGAGCCGATCTCTTCAGATATTGAGCAAGCCTCTGAGCTTGAATTAGCGGAAGCGATTGAGCATGAACCAGAGCCTTTAGGGCAAGACGCTGAGCCAGATATTGCGGAAGAATTGTCGGCGTTTGTTAATGATGCTGAGAGCCTAGAAACAGAAGCGCTATCCCTCGAAAATGACGAGCAGTCTTTTAATGAAGCATTAGATGCGGAAGAAGACCATTTTGATATTTCATCGCTTCCTGAATACGACGAAGAAGCCGCGTTAGCGGATATCGACCTCGAACCAGCACCTATCGAAGAGAGCGATAACTACGAAGATGATGATTCTGATGAACCGATAGATTTCAATAATCTTCCAGAATATACAGAGGAAGATGCAGCTGCCGACTTTGATGTTCAATCAAGTAGTGCCGCTGAAACAGAGATTCCACAAGCAGAGGCGGCTTCTGAAGACGTTGTTAGCGAAGAAGCTGTTTCGGAAAAGGCTGTTACAGAAGAACCTGTTACGGAAGAAGAAACGGCATCAGAAGCTACCTTCACCGCAACCGAGCCGAATACGCTGGCGTTTCCAAAAGTGGATGAAATCAGCCTAGATGATCTTGGCGAGTTTGATGAAGCTCATGCACTTGATGCCGCAATGGAAGAACAACGTGAGCTTGAGGAAGGCATTCCTGAAAGTGAACGTTCGCGCTTTACGCAGGAGTCACCGCCTCATTCTGCTGGCTATAGAGCCATGGAGCTGGATGATATCGCGGATCTTGAAGATGACGCGCATCAGGTTGCGGGTCTTAATATGGATGCGCTTCTGTCAGATCCGTTGGATGATGAGCAATTTGGACTGGGTGACTTTGAAACAGAAGACCTAGATATTCCCGATGATGAAAGCGGCATCTGGAGTGCGGAAATTGAGCCCGAACCCGAACTGGAAAGTGAGGATTGGTCAGAGCAGCCTGAAGTGTTGGGCAACGACGTAAAATCAATGGAACTTGAAGCGGACCTTGAAGGTTTGCTAGAAGATGCCGAAAGTGAGCTGATCGAAGCGTCGAGGTCTGATAAAAACTACATCAGCATTGAAGAGTTGATGAAAGATGACGGCACGTTACAAGAAGATCCAGATTCGTTAAAAATGGATTTAGATGTCGGCTTGGAAGATTTCCCAGATGTACTGAGTGACATCCAGCATGCAGACGTTGATAGCAGTGGCGAAACAGCGATGCAAATGGACTTGGCGAAGGCTTATCTCGAAATGAATGATGTCGATGGTGCATTACAACTGCTAGAAAAAGTCATGCAAGGTGATGACGCCCATCTCAAAGACGAAGCGAGAAAGCTGATTGAGAATCTCAACTAGTACAAAGCAGATAAAGTGGCGGGTTTAACCCGCCATTTTTTTGGCCTTATCTTTTGTCATGAAAGTGTGGATTGCTTTGGAAACCTGCACCTTCTCACCTTTTGAGTATATAATGCGCCGCTTTATATCACCGCGTAAGTAAAAGACAGAGACGAGAAAATGAGAATTGCCCTGGGTGTTGAATATGATGGATCGCAGTATTACGGCTGGCAAAGACAGCGTGAAGTACCCAGCGTACAGGAACATCTCGAAAAGGCCCTGTCTAAAATTGCCACTCAGCCAATAGAAGTGCAATGCGCGGGTCGTACAGATGCGGGTGTGCATGGTACAGGGCAGGTTGTTCACTTTGATGTTGCGTGTTCTCGCCCTCTTAGAGCCTGGACCATGGGCGTTAACACTCACCTTCCAGATAACATTGCCGTACGTTGGGCGAAAGAAGTCCCCGAAGAATTCCACGCGCGTTTCTCCGCTAAGGCCCGTCGCTACCGCTACGTGATTTACAACAACAATCTTCGCCCTGGCATTTTGCGTAACGGCATTAGCCACTACCACGGAGAATTGGACGAGAACCTGATGCACGAGGCGGGGCAGTATTTACTGGGTGAAAACGATTTTACCTCTTTTCGTGCGGCACAATGCCAGTCGAATTCGCCTTGGCGAAATATTCATCATTTAAATGTGACTCGACAAGGGCGTTTTGTGATCATTGATATCAAAGCTAATGCGTTTGTGCATCACATGGTGAGAAATATCACGGGAAGTTTGATTGCAGTGGGTAGTAAAGAGCAAAAGCCTGAATGGGTGAAGTGGTTATTGGAAGCCAAAGACCGCAACCAGGCTGCTGCAACGGCGAAAGCAGAAGGTCTCTACCTCGTTGAAGTGGACTACCCAGCTGAGTTTGATTTGCCATCTTCACCTGTTGGACCGCTGTTCCTACCCGACGCGTAACTCTAGTTTATACAGAGCTAGGTTTATACAGATCTAGATTTATACAGAACGGTTTGGAGCCATTAACTTGTGAAGTAAATGCGGCAAACAATAGGTAGTACCAGTTTTTTGTCCAAAGTCTTTACCAGTTGTGTTTTAATCTTCCGTTGAATTCGTAGATATTTAGGCCACTTGCCTTTGCAATGTCACCAAAGTCCTTGGTGAAGCATGAAAAATAGGCAAGTGCTCCAATAGAAAAGGTCGTTCATGAGCTGGCTTGAAAAAATTCTGACAAAAAGCAACATCGGTTCTTCACGTAAAGCCTCTATTCCTGAAGGTGTGTGGACGAAGTGTTCGTCCTGTGAACAGGTGCTTTATCACGCTGAACTTGAGCGTAACCTCCATGTGTGTCCTAAGTGCGACCATCATATGCGTATGAGTGCGCGTAAACGCCTTGAAACCTTCCTTGATGAAGGCGATCGCGTTGAATTGGGTGGCGAGCTTGAGCCAAAAGATTTACTCAAATTCCGCGATTCTAAAAAATACAAAGATCGTTTGTCTTCAGCGCAAAAGGCGAGCGGTGAGAAAGACGCACTGGTTGTTATGAAAGGCGAGCTCCTAGGCATGCCTGTTGTTACTTGTGCTTTTGAGTTTTCATTCATGGGCGGCTCAATGGGTGCGGTCGTGGGTGCGCGTTTTGTGCGTGCGGTTGATGCTGCGATGGAAAACAATTGTGGTCTGGTATGTTTTTCTGCAAGTGGTGGCGCACGTATGCAAGAGGCGTTGACGTCTCTGATGCAAATGGCAAAAACCAGTGCAGCGCTTGAGCGTTTGTCTGCGAAAGGCCTACCGTTTATTTCCGTCATGACGGATCCAACATTTGGTGGTGTAACGGCAAGCTTTGCTATGCTCGGCGATATTAATGTTGGTGAGCCCAAAGCGCTGATCGGTTTTGCAGGGCAGCGTGTTATCGAGCAGACGGTGCGTGAGAAGTTGCCAGAAGGCTTCCAACGTAGCGAATTCCTGCTGGAACACGGCGCCATTGATATGATCGTTGACCGTCGTGAACTGCGTCAGCGTTTGGGCGGATTGCTGGCGAAGATGACCAATCACGAGTCACCATTGGTGGTGTCCGTTGATAAACCGCTGGAAGGTGAAGTGATTGAAGCTGAGCCAGTGGACAGTAACGAGTAATTGATTCCACCTCGTCACAGTAAAAGAGCGCCTTATGGCGCTCTTTGTCTTTTAGCTGATATGATTAAAGCATTACTTGCTACAGTAGACTACTGATGTCAGAACAAATTTTACCCACAGCACAATCACCATTGTCTGAGTGGTTGAGCTATTTAGAAATCCTTCACACGAGTGCGATTGATCTGGGTTTGGATCGTATCTCACACGTTGCTCAAAAAGGTCAATTGACCAAGCCTGCGCCGAAAGTCATAACCGTTGCTGGCACCAATGGAAAAGGTTCTACCTGTGCCATTATTGAAGCCATTTTGCTGAAAGCGGGCTATAAAACCGGTGTGTACAGTTCGCCTCACCTTATTCGCTATAACGAACGCGTAAGAATCAACGGCAAAGAACTGGATGATGAGCGCCACTCTGAAGCGTTTGCCGCTATTGAGGCATTGCGCGGAGAGACCAGTCTCAGTTTATTTGAGTTCGGCACATTGGCGGCACTTTGGTTGTTTCTCGATAACCAAGTCGATGTGGTTATCCTCGAAGTAGGTTTAGGTGGGCGTTTAGATGCCACAAATATTGCGGATCATGACGTATCAGTGATCACCAGCCTTGCTATTGACCACGTTGATTGGCTTGGCGATGACATTGAAGTTATCGGCTTTGAGAAAGCCGGTATTTTCCGTTCAGGTAAGCCAGCGGTATGCGGGCAGCCTGAGCCACCTGCGAGCGTGTCTGCGCATGCTGACGATATTGGGGCGGAACTTCATCAAGTGGGTTATCAATTTGATTACCAGCGAGATGGCGACGTTTGGCATTGGCAATGTGGTGCCTTTGATTTGCGAGATTTACCCGTACCGGGTCTTCCGCTTCCCAATGCCGCCACCGCCTTGATGGCGTTAGGGCTATCAGAGCTTGACGTGACAGATGAGCATATCGTTGATGGGCTTGCGAATGTGAAGCTCGCGGGTCGTATGCAAAGAGTGTTCGAGTCGCCGTTTGTCTTACTAGATGTGGCGCACAATCCGCATTCTGCCGCCTATCTTTCCCAACAAATTGAAGCGATAAAAAATGCATCCGGCGCAAAAGTACATGCGGTTGTAGCCATGCTTCATGATAAGGATATTACGGCCACGCTTGAACAAATGAAAAGTGTCGTGGACTATTGGTATCCTGCCTCGCTGAAGGGGCCTCGTGCTGCTGATTGGCAGACATTAGCCAAATCATTGCCTGAGGGCGTACAAGGGCACGCAACGCCTAGCGACGCGTTTGAAAGCGCGAAAGCCGCGATTGCTTGGGATGGTGATATGATCATCGTGTTTGGTTCATTTTATACAGTAGGCGAAATCGCCGACCGTTTCTCTCAGTCGGAGTAATTGTGGCAACTCAATTTCAAAACCGTCTAGTCGGGACGCTAATTTTGGTCTCATTAGGCATCATTTTCATTCCAGACGTGTTTGACGGGAAAAAGGCGCACTATCAGGAGAACTTTGAAGCAATTCCACTGCATGAAGAGTTTGATGAAAGTGTGATGAACGAATCTGTCAAAATGCCCGAAGAGGCAGATTCATTTATGCCTCAAGACCCCGTTATGGTTACCGTGACGAATGATGACGCCGATGTTGCTGAACCTGTGGTGGCGAAAGTGCAAGCACCGAAAGAAGGGTATCAAGATTCAGCGTGGGTAATTCGCTTAGGTACATTTCGTAATTTAGACAATGCAGAGAACCTAGTAGCGACGCTACGCAGCAAAGGTTACCCCGCTCAACTTTTGCCCAGAGATGTTAAAGAGGGCGAGCTCGCCAGAGTAGAAGTTGGCCCTGATGTGTCAAAAGACAAGCTTGCGTCAATGACTGCAGATTTGGAGTCTTTGACCGGATTAAAAGGCCAACTGCTCAGATTTAACCCATTAAACCCATAAGAAAACGTTTGCGTCGTCATTTTTTCTGTTAAAATGCGCGCGATTCGCTCAGATGATTAGAAGATGAATTGGATAGATTACGTCATTATTGGAGTGATCAGCTTCTCAGCTGTGATTAGCTTGGTCCGTGGATTTGTGAAAGAAGCACTGTCGTTGGTGATTTGGTTCGGCGCATTTTTCGTCGCCAGTAATTTTTACCCTCAACTTGCCGCTTACTTCACCAACATTCAGGACGAAATGATTCGAAACGGTGCGGCAATCGCCGTGCTGTTTATAGCGACTTTGATCGTTGGTGCTGTTGTGAACTACGTTATTGGACAATTGGTTCAAAAAACGGGCTTGTCGGGTACGGATCGCGTACTTGGCATTGTGTTCGGGGGAATTCGAGGGGTGCTGATTGTTGCCGCTGTATTATTCTTCCTGGATGCATTTACCGGTTTTTCCAGCAGCCCCGAGTGGAAACAATCACAATTAATCCCTAAATTTGGGGTAGTGATTGAATGGTTTTTCTCGTATTTGGAGCAGAGCTCCAGCTTCTTACCCAAGGTGATATAACGACGGTCAGGTGCTGTCGACGCGGCACCTGAAAACCTAGTTAGCTGTCCCTAGGGAACACTCTAGCTTTACAAGGAACAGCATACATGTGTGGGATTGTTGGGATTGTGGGTGAAACCCCGGTTAATCAGTCGATTTACGATGCATTGACAGTGCTTCAGCATCGTGGACAGGATGCTGCGGGGATCGTGACTATTGATAACAACCGCTTTCGCTTGAGAAAAGCAAACGGATTGGTAAAAGATGTTTTCCAACTTAAGCACATGCAACGCTTGCAAGGAACGGTTGGTGTTGGCCATGTACGCTATCCAACCGCAGGCAGCTCCAGTGCCTCTGAAGCGCAGCCTTTTTATGTAAACTCACCTTATGGCATCACGTTAGCGCACAACGGTAACCTGACCAATGCAAATCAATTGCGTGAATCGCTTTTTGCACACGATCGCCGCCACCTGAACACTACGTCAGACTCCGAAATACTGTTGAATGTTCTGGCTCACCAGATTGATAAAGCGACATCCCATCCTTTGACGCAAGATGACGTGTTTAGCGCTGTGCGCGAAGTACATTGCCAAGTATCAGGTGCCTATGCGGTTGTTGCGATGATCATAGGGCATGGTCTGATTGCTTTCCGTGACCCTGACGGTATTCGCCCATTGTGTTTAGGCAAACGAGAAGTCAATGGACGCACGGAATACATGGTGGCATCAGAATCCGTTGCTCTTGATGCTGTTGGTTTTGACTTTATGCGTGATGTGTCGCCTGGTGAGGCAGTCTATATTACGTTTGAAGGTGAGTTATTTACCCGCCAATGTTCTGATTCACCGTCACTGTCGCCGTGTATCTTTGAATTTGTTTATTTTGCCCGTCCTGACTCCTTCATTGACAAAATTTCGGTCTATGCAGCGCGAATCAACATGGGCAAGAAACTGGGGGCAAAAATCAAACGTGAATGGGAAGACCTCGATATTGATGTTGTTATCCCAATCCCAGAAACGTCGTGCGACATCGCGTTAGAGATTGCTCAGGTTCTCGATAAACCGTATCGACAAGGGTTTGTGAAAAACCGCTATGTAGGGCGTACCTTTATCATGCCGGGTCAGCAACAACGCCGTAAATCGGTTCGCCGAAAGTTGAATGCCATCCGTTCGGAATTTAAAGACAAATCGGTATTACTGGTAGATGATTCGATTGTTCGTGGAACGACGTCTGAGCAAATTATTGAGATGGCGCGAGACGCTGGTGCCAAGCGCGTCTATATGGCGTCTGCCGCACCGGAAATTCGTTTCCCGAATGTATATGGTATTGATATGCCAAGTGCCAATGAACTGATTGCGCATGGGCGAGAAGTGGATGAGATAAACAATATCATCGGCGCTGACGGTCTGATTTTCCAGGATTTAGCAGACTTAGAAGATGCGGTAAGAGAGGGGAATACTGATATTCAGCAATTCGAAAGTTCAGTATTCAGCGGTCATTATGTCACCAGTGACATTGACCAATCATACCTCGATTACATTGCCAGCTTGCGAAATGACGAAACCAAAGCGGTGAAAGAGCAGCAGCAAGAATTGGTGAGTCTCGAAATTTACAACGAAGAAAACTAAAAAAAGCGCGGCAACAGCCGCGCTTTTTCATTCACGTTAGTTTAGTTCACAAACATGGGTCCGAAACCAACATTCCACATAATAACTGTGCTTGCTAGGATGGCGACGAGCAATACCAACCCGCACGTAACCACCGAACTGGCATAGATAAAGCCACGCTCTTCGGGAATATGCATAATGATCGGAACACCTGTGTAAAGTAGGTATACCGAATAGGCGATCCCAGCAAGGCCCACTAACATAACAAACCAAACCACAGGATAAAGCGCCGAGAGTCCAACCATGAATATGGGAGTTACTGTATAAGCGGCCAATTCGAGTGCTTGTGTATAGGTAGGTTCAGAACCAAAGGTGCGGCTCATCCATAGTGTTAGATAAGCGAGCGCCATAACACCCGTGATCAGCGCAAAATACATGGCAAAGGCAATAATGAGTGCACTTTGCTCAGTAAGGAATATTGGGTCGCCAACACCAATTCGCCAGCCAATATGAACACTTGAATAATACGCACATAGCGGTGGGATGAGCGCCATAATTGCGGCATGAGCGAGGCTTTCAACCGTCCCTTCATGACGGTCGTAAATGTTCTTCCATTCTTCTTTTGGATGGGTATAAAGGCCCCACAAATGTCCCAGAATCATAGTCGCTCCTTCAGGCAGCTTGTTACGTATCGCGTGAATCGCTCAAGTCGGTTGAGAGACATTTTGCGTTTACATATATATAACAATTAGCCGTTGAAGGAACGCTTAGCAAGTTTTAGGGAGTAAAACTTAGTCTATTTTTTAATAACTTATCGAATCTGGGACACTTGAGATCTTAATCACGATTTTGATGTTCTCGACTGAAAAAATGACAGCGAGAATTCGATAAATGCACGAAGTTTTTCTGGCTGATGAGTTTTGTCTCGGTACATTAGGTAAATATCACGAGGGTTTGACGTCCAATCTTTAAGCACGTGCTCAAGATCGCCACTTTCAAGATCTTGCTGAACCAACACGTCAGGAATAAGAGCAACACCTAAACCGTCTTTTGCAGCAACACGAATGACGCGTAACTCAGATGCTTCAAAGCGACCTTGTTGTGACACGCAAAGTTGTTGCCCTTTATCATCATTCAAACGCCAGCGCATCAAAGGCCAACCTTTCAATAAATCATGGTGTGGAAGATCGCCAGCATCACGAAGTGGCGGACGGTTTTTCAAGTAGCAAGGACTCGCGACTAGAATATCGCGAACAGAATGAAGTTTTCGCGCGATGAGCGAAGAATCTCGCTGAGGACCGATACGAATGAATGCATGGCGGTCATCGTTGTTTTGCTGATCCACGTCATTCGACAGAGCCAAGTCAAGGCGAATGTCTGGGTATTTCTTCAAGAAAGCAGTGAACATAGGCTGAAGAAGCTTCATTGCTATGTTCGATGGGGCACTGATACGTAACACGCCGGACGTGCCTTTGCAGCTCTCTGTCAAATCGTCAGCTGTATCTATGAGTTGCTCTAAGAGTGGTTTACAGCGTTCGAAAAATGCTTGGCCCGCCTCTGTGACAGACAGTTTTCTTGCGTCGCGATGTAACAGTCGAATTTGGATGTCTTCCTCAAGAGCTTGAATTCTGCGTGTGAGTGTCGCAACGGGAATGCCTGTTTTTTTTGAGGCTAGTGTGTAGCTGCCATGTTCTACGATAAGCCTGAACAGGTTTAAATCATCTAGTTTCATAAAATTTCAGTTTCATGCGATGGCCTTCACTAAAGGGCCGGGAAGTATGTATTTCAATTTAACAAGTGCTACTTTTCGTTGTCTCATATCAATAAAGCGTGTAACGAGTAAGGACTACTATCGTTATAGTCTAGCTTACACAATTTAAAAATTGACGTGATACAGAAGGTTAGAGCCTTGCAATGTGGAAAAGTGGTTCAGGGTACCACGATTAGTGGTAAAGCCAACTATCCTATATACAGAGTTTAAATGCGTTGTAGAGTTCATGCAGGCTGTCCAACTAGCAATGCAAACGGGAGTGCAAGACAGTGTTATCAGGAAAAGAAGTCCTCATTGTTGAAGATGATCCGGTTTTTATCCGTATTATCGCAGGTTTCCTTCGTAAGGAGGGGTGCACTGTCCGCGAAGCAGAGAATGGGTTGGATGGTTTAAAAGCGTTGAGAGAGGGCATTCCTGATCTTCTGATTAGTGATTTGTCGATGCCAGTAATGACGGGATTAGAGTTTGTACAGGAAGTTAGTCTTGAGTACCCCATGCTTCCCGTGATCGTTATTTCTGGAACAGGAGGCATGTCAGATGTCGCTCAGGCTTTGCGGTTTGGTGTGAAGGATTTTCTCATCAAACCCATAGACGACATCATGGTAGTGCGTTCCGCTATCATATCTGTATTGGAAGAGTCTGAATCAGAAACCTGCAACGATACTGATTTCTCACAGCAATGGTTTAAAGTCGCACAAGGTAGTGAGCAACCACTAACAGAGGAACTACGTTGGCACTTAGATGATCTGCTCGATAACCCAGGCAATGCGAGAGATCTCTTGATGGGATTAATGCCAGAACAGGACTCAAGGCAAGGTGATTGGCGTTTATCGTATCACTCCCTGCAGTCAGCAGATTCCAATCCCGTTGTCCTTGACTACATGTGGATGATGGACGGAAAGATGGCGTTTTACATGGTAGATAGCGCATCAGCAGGCAAAAATGGCACAGCGACGACGTTAATGATTCGCGCATTCTTTAATGAATACCTTCGCACTCAAGATGCAGATAAGCGAGGGTTTATCCACCTTGTTCATCAAATAGAGCACGCAATCAAAAAATCCACTTATGCAAGCCCAATACGAGCAATGTTTGGCATACTCAATGCAGCCGACAATCAGCTTGACGTCTTGTCTACGGGGTTAAATGCGATTGTTGATGCAACGGGCAAGGCTATTATCGTAAAAAATGATCACCTCCTCGGGATAGATGCTGCATCAACAAGATTCCAATCCATTGATCTTTCAAGTGGCAGTGTGAGAGTGTCGCTCAGTGAGATTGGCTTGACCAGTTTTAGGTTAGATATTCAACGATTAAGTGCATAACTGATTGAGTGTTCTAAAGCCCTAAAGGCCGCCTTAAAATGGCGGTTTTTTCGTTTGTGCAACAAAAGCAATTGCAAATAAATAAAACATGATGAAGTGCAGACAAATTGTTCACTTGCCTGCACAGCTCTTGCTGCATGGTATCCAGCCTAATATACTCTTGAGTTGCTTCGCAAACACGATGCAAGAATTACTCTAGCTTTGAAATTGACGAGAATGACATGAATCCATGGTACCTGCTCTATTGTAAACGCAGCGAGCAACAACGCGCAGAGCAGCACTTAAAACGTCAAGGTGTCGATTGCTATTTCCCGCAAGTAACAGTAGAGAAAATCCGCCGTGGTAAACGTTCGAGTGAGCTTGAGCCTCTTTTCCCCAATTATGTATTCGCTTCTTTCGGAGCAGAAACGATCTCATTCACGACGGTGCGATCTACTCGGGGTGTTGTCGACTTTGTTCGACAAGGCGGCAAGCCGACCATCGTGCCTATAGACCTTATTACTAAGTTGATGTCTCACGAGGATAGTGATGAGCAGAGAAGTGCACTATCTGAAGTGTTCAAACCAGGCGACGAAATCGAAGTGCTTTCAGGGCAGTTCGAGGGAGCCGACGCGATTTATAAAGAAGCTGATGGGGAGCTTCGCTCGATCTTATTGATTAACTTGATTAGCCGTCAGGTTGAAGTTTCTACGGAAAACAAGACACTACGTAAGAAGTAGCGATACATACATTGGTGAAGTTGCGTATTTTAGGAACGAAACCTAAGGGCGGTAGCGTGTAAAAATTCTATCGAAATTACGTTTAGGCTTAATGCAATTTATGCTCATCTTTTAAGTTGCTAAAGCAAAAACCGAGTTGACAAGCAAGGGAACTTCTTAGTTTAGGTGCCATAGAAGACTTACTAATGGTTGCTATGCGTACAAGAGTCTGAGGCATCAAAACGTTTAAATACGATAAGTAAGTGAATTTAAACATTACATATAAGCTATAAAATATGACTATAAAAGTAACGCATGTAAACTCAGGTGACCTGATCGGAAGAAGGTTTAATGGTTATGATTTAAAGCCATACCTAGATCAATTAGGTGTGGAAACGAAACAGTTAGTCTACTGGAATAAGCAATCCGAAGCTGATTTTGTTAGTAAAGCATTTGACTACCCTGGAAGTAGACATATCACGCGTGGGCTGAATATAGTTGAAAATAGACTTTCCTTACACGCTAAACTGCATCCGCACTCATGGACGTTGCCGTATCACAAGGAAATAAAGTCAGCGGATATAGTCCATATGCATATTATCCATGATGGATATTTCAGCCTTGATGCATTGCCATATTTATCGAAAAGAAAGCCAGTTGTATGGACATGGCATGACCCATGGCCAATGACTGGACACTGCATCTATCCAATGACATGCGAAAAATGGAAGAAAGAATGCGGAGAGTGTCCAAGTCTTGATACCCCTTTTGCGATGAGGAAAGATAGAACAAACCAGCAGTATTTGTGGAAGAATAGAACTTATAGCAAGACAAAAGCTGAAATAGTTCTAGCGTCCAACTGGATGCTTGAGATGGCACAAAATTCGCCTTTCTCTGAATACTTTAACTTTACAGTTATTCCTTTCGGTCTGGACTTAGAAAAATATAAACCAAGAGATAAAAAAACAGCAAGAGAAAAACTAGGAGTTTTCTCTGATAGAACTGTGATTTTCATACGTGCTTCTTCAACGCCATTTAAAGGCCTTTCGGAGTTTATAAGTTCTGTTGAAAAAATATCTCCAGATATCAAGTTATGCATAATATCTCTCCAGGAAACAGGGCACTTTGACCAGTTTATAGGTAAGCATCAAATTATAGAATTTGGATGGTCGAACGACGAAGAACTATTGCTCAATGCTTACGCAGCATGTGACTTCTTTGCGATGCCATCAATGGCTGAAGCTTTTGGGTTAATGGCGATTGAAGCGATGGCATGTGCTAGACCAGTGTTATCATTTGATTCTACGTCTCTACACAATGTTACATTTGCGCCTGATGCGGGTATATCCGTACCTATTGGCGATACACAAGCACTCGCTGAAGCGATAAATCACCTATCCACAAATAAAATTGAATGTGAAGAACGAGGTAAGTTGTCTCGTCAGTTAGCAGAAAAGCATTACGATATAGCGCGTCAGGCGCAACTTAGCTATGAGTTATATGATCGAGTTCTGAAAAAATCACAGGTCAGCTAAAAATGAAAACTTTACTTTTATCAGATATACCGCCTTGTGAGAATTTAACAGCGGGCCTAGTGCTTTCAGCGATGGTTAGGTTTATTCCAAAAAATGAAATATGCTTCTATATAGTTTCAAACCCATCGGTTGAAATTAAGCTGAATCCAGAATTCGCTAATATACCAATGAAAATTGAAACGAAGCCAAATGAGAATTGGGGTTTTCTCCCACAACGCCGACTTTTTAAAAAAGTATCAAGTTTAGTCTCTTACGTTTCTGAGACTATTCTAGAAAAAACAGTAATAGAACGAAAGATTGAAGATGCCATCGCATTCGGAAAAGAACAAAATGTAGACCGCGTTTGGGCCGTATTGCAAGGTCAAACAACAATTCGAATGGCAAAAGCAGTTGCTGATGGATTGGGGGTCCCTTTGCATTCCCATGTATGGGATCCATTTAGTTGGTGGGCTAGTGCGCATTGTTTGGATGGGAAAACCACAAGGAAAGTACAAGCAAAATTTGATGAAGCAATAGCAACTAGTCAATATGTTGGGACTGCTTCTGAACCTATGGCTGAATTGTTTAAGAACGAATTTGGGTCCAAGGCAGTTCCAGTAATCGCTTCGCATTCAGAAACACTTTCAAAGCAACCATTACCATCAATTGATAACAATGACAGCTTAATAATTGGGATGGCAGGGCAATTTTATGCGTCTGCTGAGTGGGAGTGTTTACTCAAAGCACTGACACTATCCAATTGGCAGGTTTCGGGACGAAGTGTAAAACTGATTGTCCTAGGACCGCAAAAGCCCCCGGGTGATTACTGTTCTTCCAACGTAAAGTACTTGGGATGGAAATCTCAGGAGGATGCATCCGTAATACTTTCTCATTGTGATGTACTTTATTGTCCATACCCGTTTGATGGAAAGCTAGAAGAAGTCTCGAAGTACAGTTTCCCAAGTAAACTAGTGCTGTACCTTGCGGCTGGTAAACCAATTCTATTTCACGGACCATCATATTCATCACCAAAGAGATATATTGAAGAGAATCAATGTGGTGTCTGTGCATCTTCGTTGCTGCCGTCTGCTATTTACAATGAAATAGAACGATTGGTAAACGATAAGTCCTTATATAGTAAAGCGACTATTAATGCACAAAAATCTTTCTTGAAAGACTTTACGCTTGAATCACTGAGAAAGAATGTTTCAACGTTTCTTTCATGCAATACAGTCACTGATGAAAGTGAATATGGTCAACATTTTCGTGATAGAGATACTAAAGAATTTAGAATATTAGAAGAAGCAATAAAAAATAGGCAACCATCGAATTTACACAAAACCCATGATGTATATAAAAATCTGAGTCTTAGTTTAATTTCAATTAGAAAGATAATTAAGGAGCAGATATTATCGAAAATTCCTCTTTTTAAAAGATACTATGTTGAAATAGAGTATTACAAAAAGGAAGTTAAGAGGTTGAGGAAACTCTGTGAAAATAAGAGTGATACTCCAAGTGATACTCCAAGTGATACTCCAAGTGATACTCCAAGTGATACTCCAAGTGATAAAAGATTGGTCATCCTAAATAATAAAATATCGGATGAAATTTTAAATCTGGATAAGTACAAAGATGAAAACGCTATCGTTTGTAATTTTAATAACAAATTCAATGTATTAGGTTTTGATGAATTACTACGAAAAATTTACATGGGTGATATTAGCGAGGTTGTCGTTTTTCAAGATGTATATGACGAGGAGCGAGAAGCGTTTGATTTATTGATGGAATTTAACATCAATGTGTCAGTGATTCCCGCTGTTCAGAATAGCAAGTCTATCTCTAGTAGTGAACAAATTGAACAAACTGAACAACTTACAGAATAGTTCTAAAGTCTATTTTTAAAAGTTAAGAAAAAGAGTGAAGTGATGTTTGCCTCCATACAAAAATTAGTTATTGAAAATCGGTCTCTTATAAAACAATTAATGTTAAGAGACTATACATCGCGTTATAAGTCAGGGGCTTTAGGATTAGCGTGGACATTGATTAACCCTTTGATGATGCTGTGTCTATATTCATTTGTATTCGTGACAGTATTTCAGATGAGATGGGGAGTCAACGATGTGTCTGGCGAAAATTTCGTTCTCTTGCTTTTCACTGGTATACTTACACATGGAATTTTCGCTGAGTTTATAACGAGATCTCCAACACTTATCACCTCAAACCCTGCATACGTTAAAAAAGTAGTATTTCCATTAGAAATATTGCCAATTACTCCTCTATTAGGTGCAATGGTTAACTTTCTAGTCGGTATGATATTGGTACTGATTTTACAACTTTGGATCAATGAGACGCTAAGTTATACGATATTATTGCTTCCAGTTATTCTTATGCCATATATTATATTGCTGGTTGGTGTTAGCTATATATTTAGCTCTTTAGGTGTGTATTTTAGAGATTTGAGTCAAATATCAGGAATACTAGCGACAATAGCAATTTTTGCTTCTCCTGTTCTATTTCCTTTGGAAAATGTTCCCGAGAAATTTAGAGGTCTACTCTATCTAAATCCAATAACACTGATTGTTGAACAGTTAAGAGAAATAGTGATCCTAGGAACTGTTCCTAATCTATTTCACACCATGCTATATTTATTGGTTGCTACTATCATTCTAATTCTTGGTTTTAGCTGGTTTAGAATGGTAAGGAAAGGTTTTTCAGATGTCTTATAATACCGTTATTGAAGCAAATTCAATTAGTAAAGTTTATCCACTATTTGAAAAACCCCACCATTGTTTAAAAAGGATTTTGAGGGATAAGTTTCAAAAGAACCGTGTCTCTAGCAATAATACTGACGATGACAGTGAATTTTGGGCCTTGAAAAATGTCTCGATAGAACTGAGACAAAATGAAACATTGGGGATTATAGGCCAAAATGGGTCAGGTAAATCCACGTTACTTCAAATAATCTGTGGTACGCTAACGCCAACTACTGGCGAAACAAAAACCAAGGGTCGAGTCGCAGCTTTACTTGAACTAGGGGCTGGTTTTAATCCCGAATACACAGGCAGAGAAAATGTGTATTTGAATGCTTCTTTATATGGGCTATCTACAAAAGAAGTCGATGACAGAATTGACAACATTATAGCATTCGCAGAAATCGGAGAGCATATTGATCAGCCTGTAAAAACATACTCTAGCGGTATGTATGTAAGATTAGCCTTTAGCGTGATAGCCAATATAGATGCAGACATTTTGGTAATCGATGAAGCATTGGCTGTCGGCGATGCTTATTTCCAACAAAAATGCATGAGGTTTTTGAAAAAATTCAAAGAACATGGTTCGATTTTCTTTGTTAGCCATGACACGACGGCAATGATTAATTTCTGTGACCGCGTTGTTTGGATACATAAAGGTGAGCTAATAGCGAACGGAAAACCAAAGCCTGTATGTGAGGAGTACTTATCCTTCCTTCATCAGGAGCACTCAGGAAAGAGTGCTGATTTACCTTCGCGAGAGCAAAGTCTGACTGATGACACCTCTGATTTCGCTTCAAGATCTTTTGGTGACGGCTTAGCTAAAATTAAAAGTAGCAAATTATTTGACGATACGGATAGAGAAATATCGGTAATCGACACAGAAAAGCTTGTGAAGTTGAAAGTATCAATACAAGCATACTCTGATCTTTCGTCAATTATTGTTGGGTTCATAGTAAAAGATCGCCTTGGTCAATACATTTTTGGCGACAATACTTTTGGAAAAGAACCAAATGGTTTTGGTTTATTGAAAAATGGAGAGTGTGGAGAAGTCTGTTTTTCATTCTTAATGCCAGAGTTCTCACCCGGCGAATACAGTATAACTATCGCAGTAGCTAGCGGTACACCACAGAATCATGTGCAGCATCATTGGGTACATGAAGGGGTAGTGTTCAGCTCAGTATCAAGTATCGACAGTGGGATTATGCTTAGGGTGCCAATAGAAGATATCCTATGGAACCAGAATTAAAAAAGTTAGGCTATAGTTGCTTGAAAAAATTGGGAGAATAAAGTGGAACATACTAAACATTACTATAAAACGGCAGATGAACTGACCGTTGGAATAGAAAAGCTGGTTACAGAAACTGATGTGGTTCTAGATATTGGTTGTGGAATTGCTCCAATCAATTACTTTAGACCAGCCTTACATTTGATGGTGGAGCCTTGGAAAGAATACGCCGAGATACTTTCATATCGTCACCAGCAAGATAAAAGTGTAATTATTCTTAGTCAGGGCGCGCTGGAAGTTCTCAAGCAGCTACAGAGTAAATCAGTTGATAGTATTTTCCTAATTGATGTGATTGAACATATGGATAAGGAAATTGGTGAAGCAGTTATTGTTGAGATGGAACGAGTCGCGAGACAGCAAATCGTTTTGTTTACACCGTTAGGTTTTATGCCTCAGCACATTGAGCATGGAGAGAAAGATGGTTGGGGACTTGGTGGAGCGGAAGTCCAAGAGCACAAATCTGGCTGGTTGCCTGAAGATTTCTCAAAAGATTGGGAGTTCCATATATGCGAATCGTACCATGATAAAGACTATAATGGTCAACCATTGGAAAAAGTATATGGAGCATTTTATGCGATCTGCAATTTTGAAAATGTAAATGAGAGTATTGAAACCCCAGCGAGTTTTTCAGAAATACGAAGACCTTTACCATCAGAGGTTGAGCTTGAAGTGGTTAAATCACACAAGGCTGATTTGGAAGTAGAAATTGGAAAACTATCTAAGTCACTTAATAAAGCCCATTTAGAGCTCGAAACTATAAAATCAAACTGGTTATATAATATTCTTGTGAAAGTGAAATTGTTATAACAGAAATATTTCATCTTAATTATATGAATCATTCCAAGCTTTATGTATCAACGGCAGTAAAAGATGCATCAGTGACTGGAGGTGGAATACTGGCGGTTGCTCTACCTCTTCATAATATGTTACCAAATTTCGGTGTTAATTCGACGTTGATTAGTGAAGGACAGTGCTTTACACCGGTTAGTGACGCTTATGTTACGAGAGCATTCGGACTAAGTGCACTATTTTTATCTAAAAACCGTCTGGGTGACCTGATTCACATCCATGGGACTTGGAATCTCTTTGAGTTGTTTTGTTTCTTAGCAGGTAAAGCTAAAGGTGCGAAGCTGGTAATCAGTCCGCATGGAGCCCTTGAGCCTTGGGCGTTTAAATCAAAACATACAAAAAAGAAACTGGCGTGGTGGTTGTATCAGAAAAGATTGCTAAGTAAGGCTGATTTAGTGGTCGTCAACTCCGAGCAAGAACGGGATAACTTGGTTGATCTTGGTATTGAAACCCAAATAGCAGTGATACCGAATGGCGTAACTTTAGATGGTTATCAAGATGCCGTTGATGAATACAAAAACAAAGAACGAGATCGTACTGTACTTTATTTTTCTAGAATTGACCGTAAAAAAGGCATCGACCTACTAATAAAAGCATGGGCTAATTTGAATGATAGACTTGGTTTTAAGCTCAAAATACAAGGCTATGGCGATGAAGATTATCTATGTGAACTGATTGAGTTGTCGAAAAGTTTAAACGTCCAAGATTCCATTATCTTTCAAGATGCTGTTTTTGGCAAAGATAAATGGAATTCATTTCATTCCGCTTCTATATACGTTTTACCGAGCTATAGCGAAAACTTTGGGATTACGGTTGCTGAAGCTTTATTCTCGGGTCTTCCTTGTATAACAACGACGGAAATGCCTTGGCACGACTTACCAGAGAATAATGTCGGTTGGTCTGTTGAGACGAATGTAGAAGCAATAGAAATGGCGCTTAAAGACGCAATAAGCTTGGAAGAACCAAAGCTTATAAGAATGCGTCAGAACGCGGTTGAATATGCACAAAAAAGATTCCTATGGGACAACATTGTGCATCAGTATAAAGATACATACCAATGGCTGTTGGACAAAAACGGTAGTGAACGGCCTAATTTCGTATCAAAATAACTTGATATGAAACTCATATTGATTGAAGAAGATTTGGAGATAAGTATGTTCAGAGATAAAACCCTGATGATTACTGGAGGAACTGGTTCTTTCGGAAATGCAGTTCTACGCCGCTTTTTAAATTCAGACATAAAAGAAGTAAGAATTTTTTCTCGCGATGAAAAAAAACAAGATGACATGAGAAAATTTTTCAACTCAGAAAAATTGAAGTTTTATATCGGTGATGTTAGAGACTATCAAAGTGTTTCTAATGCAATGCGCGATGTAGACTATGTGTATCACGCGGCAGCACTAAAACAAGTTCCATCTTGTGAGTTTTATCCGTTAGAGGCGGTGAAAACTAATGTAATCGGTACAGAAAACGTATTAGAAGCAGCGATAGCACACGGCGTAGAAAAAGTAGTGTGTTTAAGCACAGACAAGGCTGTATATCCGATCAATGCAATGGGAATATCCAAAGCAATGATGGAAAAGGTTATTGTTGCGAAAAGTAGAAACCTAGAACATACCAATACGACAATCTGTTGTACTCGATATGGCAACGTCATGGCTTCGCGAGGCTCGGTTATTCCACTATTTATTCGACAAGTAGTAAATGGCGACCCTATTTCAATTACCGATCCTTTAATGACCAGGTTCATGATGACACTTGATGATGCGGTAGACTTGGTTCTTCACGCATTTCAAAATGGTAAAAATGGCGACATTTTTGTACAAAAAGCTCCAGCGGCTACCATTGACGTGCTGGTGAAAGCACTGCTGAACATTATGGATAAACCAAGCCATCCCGTAAATGTCATAGGTACACGTCACGGCGAAAAACAATATGAAGCATTGTGTAGCCGAGAAGAAATGTTCGTAGCTGAAGAGCAGGGGGATTATTATCGCGTTCCAGCTGACAATCGAGATCTTAACTACTCAAAATATTTTGAAAAAGGTGAAAAAGACCTAGCGAGTATTGAAGACTACAACTCTCACAATACTGAGCGCCTAGATGTCCAAGGTATGACCGAACTCCTGAGAAAACTTGATTTCATTAGAGAGATCGAAAGCGGAAACGTATTTGTACCAGAAGGTGTATAAAATGAAAGTTCTTGTAATCGGCGCAACAGGGATGTTGGGTTA
This sequence comes from Enterovibrio nigricans DSM 22720, assembly GCF_900167155.1. Classification (GTDB taxonomy): domain Bacteria; phylum Pseudomonadota; class Gammaproteobacteria; order Enterobacterales; family Vibrionaceae; genus Enterovibrio; species Enterovibrio nigricans. Next base: position 121,175 of record NZ_FUXU01000007.1, read on the forward strand.
CAGTTTATTCACCAACCTGACAGAAGTTAATCAGCTAGAGGTGTATGGTACAGTCCGTAGCCTTACTGCGAAAGAACACTATTTTTCAAAATACGCTGACAAGATTGTTTTGAATATTGATGTGAATGACGACGTTTCAATAAAAAGCGCATTTGAAACAGTAAGACCTGATGTGGTTTTAAATTGCGTAGGTCTAATAAAGCAACATGATGTATCTAAACAACATATTGCAGCCATCGAAATTAATGCTCTATTACCTCACAAACTTGCTTCATTTTGCGACAGTTTTGGGGCAAAGCTTATACACTTTTCTACAGACTGTGTTTTTGACGGTGCTAAAGGTGGTTATAGCGAAAGCGATGAACCAAATGCATCCGATCTATACGGAAAATCTAAGTGCCTAGGCGAAGTGTCGTATGGAAACCACCTTACTTTGCGAACATCAATTATCGGTCATGAGTTGAACTCGTCAGTTAGTTTGGTTGATTGGTTTCTATCTCAAAGTGTTTCAGTCAAAGGTTTCAGTAAAGCGATTTTCTCTGGTCTGCCTACTTCTTACATTGCGAAAATTCTTGCTGAAAACATCTTACCTAGAAAAGACTTGGTAGGACTGTTTAACCTTTCAGTAGAACCTATAGATAAATATTCTCTATTACGTTTGATCGCTGAAAAGTACGGTAAAGAGATTGAGATTGAAGAGTCGGACCAACTTGTCATTGATAGGTCGTTAAACTCAACAAAACTCCGAAAAGAAATATCACTTGACGTCCCTAAGTGGGAAGAGTTGATTGATTTCATGTACGAAGATTATGCAAAAAGGTACAAAAATGAAAAAGCTTAAGGTAGTAACCATAGTCGGTACGAGACCAGAAATCATTCGTCTTTCTCGCACTATAGCTAAGTTAGATAGTCATTGTGATCATACTTTGGTTCATACTGGGCAAAACTATGACTATGAATTGAATCAAATATTTTTTGATGATTTAGAGATCCGCTCACCAGATATATTTTTGGAATGTGCAGGGAACACGGCCGCCGATACGATGGCTCAAGTCATTGCCAAATCAGACAAATTATTTGAAGAAATCGCTCCAGAAGCCGTTTTGATTCTAGGTGATACAAACAGTGCTCTAGCATCTATCTCTGCCAAGAGAAAGAAAATACCAATATTCCATATGGAAGCGGGTAACAGATGTTTTGACCTACGAGTTCCTGAAGAAATAAATAGAAAGATCGTAGATCATATTTCTGACGTAAACATGCCATATAGTGACATTGCGCGGGAATACTTATTACGAGAAGGTTTGAATCCAGATCTGATCGTGAAAACAGGCTCTCCTATGGATGAAGTGATCGATTTTTATAAAGAAAAAATTGAATCATCCGATATACTGAGTACTTTGAACCTAGATGCAGAGAGCTACTTTGTAGTTAGTGTTCACCGTGAAGAAAATGTGGACTCAGAGAAAAATATTCACTCTTATGTAGAAGCACTGGATTCGTTAGCGAACAAATACAATTTGCCTATTATTGTATCCACGCACCCTCGTACACGTAAAAAAATCGACGCATTGAACCTAACGTTCCATCCTCTGGTTCGATTAATGAAGCCGTTAGGCTTTAGTGACTATATTAAACTTCAGCAGGAAGCAAAGGTCGTTCTGAGTGATAGCGGCACCATTACCGAAGAGTCATCGATTTTAAACTTTCCAGCGATTAATATTCGCGAAGCTCAAGAGCGTCCAGAAGGATTTGAGGAAGGTGCGGTGATGTTTACCGGTATGTGTCCGAATAGAATCCTGCAGGCTGTAGAGATCCTAGAATCTCAGCCGAGAGGCGAAAATAGATTTTTGAATAAAGTAAAAGACTATTGTGCTCCTAATGTTTCAGATAAAGTGCTAAGAACTATTTTGAGTTACACAGACTATGTAAACCGAGTTGTTTGGAGAAAATATTAGTGAGAATAGCGATATTTCCAGACGAATATCTTCCAGAGAGCACGCGAGTACATGCGAAAATGTTGCATGAACTCGCTAAAGAGTTGATTAGTCAGGGAAATGACGTTGTAATCGTAACACCCGGTGTAGAGCAACAGACGCGATTAAGCGTCTGTTTCTACGAAGGCGTTGAAATTTGGCGATTTCGTAGCGGTTTATTAAGAGGAAAAGGAAAGTTACATAGAGCGATAAACGAAAGTTTATTGTCAATAAAGTGTTGGCTTGCGATAAAAAAACAGTTAGATACAAAGCCTATCGATATTTGTGTGAATTATTCACCTACAATATTTTTTGGCCCTTTGATGTATTTAATAAAGAAAAAATGCAGATCCAATGTTTTCCTGGTTTTACGTGACCTCTTTCCTAAATGGGTAATTGATGAGGGTCTAATACATAGAAAATCACCGATTGCATATTATTTTCGAATGTTTGAACACTTAAATTACCGAGTGTCAGACACTATCGGTTTGATGTCGGAAACTAACCTGAAACAGTTCGGCTCTTTATATCCAAGATATAAAAATACTACAGTACTTCCAAATTGGTCTGATTGTAGAGTATCTGTTCAGGACTACAGCGACTTTAACATTAGAGAAAAGTTGTCGTTAGAAGATAAGACTATTTTCTTCTATGGCGGAAATATTGGCCATGCACAAGGAATAACGACTCTCTTAGACCTTGCTGATTCAATGAAGGACATAGATAACTGTCATTTTCTATTTATTGGACAAGGAGATGAAGTAGAGAAGTTAAAATACATTCTTAAAAAGAACAAGCTGGATAACATAACTTACATGCCAGCGATTAATCAAATTGATTATCTAAAAATATTGTCTCAAGTTGATGTTGGACTCGTGTCTTTAGCCAAGTCACACACCTCAAACAATCATCCTGGAAAAATTTTGGGATATATGAATTATTCGTTACCAATACTAGGGGTATTGAATGCTGGTAATGACTTGATAGATATTATCAACAAGGAAGAGGCTGGATTTGTTTTTTCAACAGATGCTAAAGTAGAAGATATAAAAAGCTCTGCTGTAAAACTTCTTGGTAGCAAAGACATGATGCGTAAAATGGGTGTTAATGGAAATAGACTGTTGAAGTCTAATTATTCTTGTAAAAACGCATCAGAACTAATAATTAATAGTACAAGTAATCGACTTTAGAACGCTGAAATTTCTTTAATAGAAAAGTTTAAATTTTGGGGAGTTTAAATGAAAACCATGGATCTAGAAAAACATGGATGTAAATAAAAATAGTCAGTATCTGAATAAAATAAAGGATCCGATTGATCTTACTATAGTGATACCTTGCTTAAATGAAGCTGAAAATATTGTAGGCATATTGGATAGTGTTAGGGATACCGTAACCGGCCATCCGTTTACTACAGAAATCGTTGTAGTTGATGATGTTAGTGATGATGATACTTACAACTTAGCAACGAAATGGGCTAAGGATAACGAGGATACTATCTCTGCTCGTGTGATACAAAGAACATTGCGGAGGCGAGGTTACGGAGCAGTTGTTAGGTACGGTGCCGCTCACGGAGTGGGTAAGTACTGCATATTTGTATCCGCTGATATGGTTGACCCACTACATCTAATCCCCGATCTATATTCTGCTATGGAAGAAGGTGCTACGTTAGCTCAGTGTTCGAGATCTATGAATGCGGGAGACGATAGTACAATCCCGTTTAAGTATAAGTTCTTCCAATTCTTTTTCCGCAGAGGAGTGCGCGTAGCTATTGGCCACTACATTCCTGATTCAACGTATGCGTTCAAAATGTTTAGACGTCGAGAAACGTTGGGTGTAGGTCTTAGTCAAAATAGATTTAGCATTAGCCCTGAAATTACATTTAAGTCTATCCTTATGGGTGGAGAAGTTAAATATATACCAGGCGCCCAAGGGACCCATGCCTACGGTGTATCAAAGTTTGTCTTCCATAAAGAAGGTATTGGCTACTCTTATTGGCTTTGTTGCTTAATTCGGTTGGAAGACATGGCAGCCTAAAGTTGTTCGGTTCTTAAGCAATATACTGAGTTTCAGGC
>NZ_FUXU01000113.1 GCF_900167155.1 Enterovibrio nigricans DSM 22720
CTTACAGGACTGGGTATGCCTGAAACTCAGTATATTGCTTAAGAACCGAACAACTTTAGGCTGCCATGTCTTCCAACCGAATTAAGCAACAAAGCCTATTCAATGATGACGCGATGGTAGTCAGCAATGCGGAAAAAGACCCTCGCTTTTTCGACAACCCTTACGTGACAAGCACGCCCAACATCAAATTTTATGCTGGCTATCCAATACACCATGCTAACGGGACAGTAATGGGAACACTCAGCCTGATTGACGATGAACCACGTACATTTGACGATAACGACATCAGTAGCTTGAAAGACATAGCAGACCTTGTGGAGCGCGAACTCACCGCGATGCAGTTCACGACGCAAGATCATCTAACGGGTCTTCTCAATGAGCAAGGGTTTTGGGTGTTATCACAGAACAGTTTAAATATGTGTGAACGTTTCAATGCCCCGGCCACCCTCGCCTACTTTGATGTGCGAGGACTGAAAAGCATCAACCAGTTATACGGTTTGAGAGAGGGGGATAATGCCTTAACTTTCTTTGCTGAATTACTGAGATTTGGATTTAGAGAGTCTGATGTTATCGCGCGTTTGGATTGCGATAGATTTGCCGTATTACTGAACAACACCCCCATTTTTAACACACAAGAAATACTTCACCGATTCAAAGAACGGGTAGAAAGGTACTCGACAGAAAAACGCTTACCTTACATGCTCGATTATTCCGTGGGGGTTTCAGGAGTAGAGGAAGGAGGCGACTACGATTATCACACATTGTTGAATATAGCCAAGTCCTTAGCTTCTCAAGCTAAAGTCTAGAATGGCAAAGTGGTATCGGTAATGACGTCATACGCTAAGCCCTAAGTTTCTTTTAGTGCATCACTGACGAAAACAGGTTGATCACTACAACACCTGCAACTACCAATAGCATTCCGATGATGGCTGGGACGTCCAGTTGCTGTCCGTGCCATAACCACGCGATAAGAGATACCAACACAATGCCTGCGGCACTCCATATTGCATACACTATGCCTAGTGGCATTTCTCTGACTGTTATGGAAAGCAAATAGAAAGATACAGCATAGCAACCTAATACCGTTGCAGTGGCGAGTGGGTGAGTAAATGAATGTGTTTTGGGCATCATCGATGTGGCGATGATTTCGAACAAAATGGCAAAGGATAAAGTCATGAATGGCGGTAACGCGTAGAGCAACTTAAGCATGTAACTCACTCCTACGGAAGGAAACTCCCGCATCCAATCCACTGAAATTACCTCGTAAAATCCCAGTCAGTAATAGATACAACAGAGCCCCACTAAGAAGCAGGGCTCAACGTTGTAAAAATGAATTATACGCGGTTTGCTGCGTATTCGTTCAATTCTGCAACGGCCACTGATGTGATGAATTCGTTGTTCAGGTAAAAATTAACCATCTCGCCGTCTTTCTCACCACGAAGAGTTTGCACTGAACCGTCAGCGTAAGCAACTGACATTTCCAATGACTTTTCGTTCAGTTGCTTAACGTCAGCTGAAGAGATTTTGATTGGCGCAGTCGTCAGATCGCTGCTCAGATTCTGGTTAATTTTGATGACAGCGTTCATCGGCGTATCTGCCAGTGCAGGAGATTTACCTGAGATTGGGTTGGTACCCGTCCAGAATTCAATGGTGTTGAAAATGAACAGGTCAGCCGTCGCCGCTACACCATATACTGGGCTCATCAGTACATACAGGCCAGCACGTGCGTAACGGTTATCTACTGCAGACAGGTTCAGTTTCATTACCGCACCAGAGGTCGCCATTTGGCCAATACAACCCGTTAAAGAAACAGTCAGTACAGCAGCCGCAACAGCTTTGATCGCAATTTTTTTCATTGTATTTCACACTGTGAACATAAAAAGTCGACGAAGTATACATTGAAAATGAAAACTGAAAAGAGGGGAAAAAACTCACCGACTGACAAGTAAGTAACACGTACATAACAGCCCGCAGTAAACAGTTTGTACACTAAGTAAATCCACGGTTAAATTCAGCTTATAGCACACTGAATTTATTAAAATTTGAGCACGTAACCATTTCGAGATGAAATGTTAACCCTGAAAGTGATAATAAAAACTGATTGCTCTATTTTTCACCGCTCAGTGAAAATTTTTTGCAGCGTCGACATCTCTTTACTTGAGCTATTTGGAGAACACACATACAATCGCCAACCAAAATTTCGATGGTGCTTCCTATGAACCGAAAGAAAAAATCATCTCGACGCTGAAGAAAAGAGAAAAGAAGAAAAACGCCAAGCTTAATCCGAGTAATAAGCCACGTTACATATCTAAAGCCGAACGCGAGAAACTCGCTGCGCAAGAGTTGGTCGCAGAACTTCAATCTGCACCAGAAGGCGACGACCAGGACATTTAATAGTTTGGCTGCTTGTTTAAGTGGCCAGCTCTTCGCTCTCTTCCTCTGGTCGAAGTCGGCGGTTTCCTCCTCCATCCCTCGCATCAACGCCGCTATCATCAATACCGTACCGACCTGTCTAAGCATCACCGACTCTTTAGCTACGTTGTTTTGCCCATAGCGGCCATCATTACTCGAAAAATAGCACCCACTACCCGCTGGGGCGACATAACGCCACGAATGTGAGCAGAGCGCATAACCCCTATGCTGTAGGCACAAAAAAGCCCAGGACAATCCTGGGCTCTTTCAATCAGAGAAACCGGTCTTAGTGGTCAACACCACGAGATTTTAAGAACTCTGGGTAAGTGCCCTTAAAGTCGGTGATTTTTCCATCTTTGATTTCAAGAATGCGTGTTGCCAAAGAGTCTACGAATACACGGTCGTGCGATACGAAGAACAAAGTGCCTTTGTACTGCTCTAGTGCCGTGTTCAACGATTCGATAGATTCCATGTCCATGTGGTTAGTTGGTTCATCCATAAGCAGCATGTTTGGCTTATGCATCATCAGCTTACCAAGTAGCATACGGCCTTGTTCACCACCAGACAGAACTTTTACAGACTTTTTGATGTCATCTTGCGAGAACAGCATACGACCAAGGAAGCCACGAATAACCTGCTCATCTTCCCCTTCTTGACGCCACTGGCTCATCCAATCCATCAAGTTCATGTCTTCTTCAAAATCTGAAGCATGGTCTTGTGCATAATAACCAATGTTGGCATTTTCAGACCACTTGAATGCGCCAGTGCGCGGCGCTAGAACGCCTGCCAAAGTATTTAGCAAGGTTGTTTTACCCACGCCATTTTCACCGATAATAGCAACGCGCTCACCGACTTCGAAAATACCATTGAAGTTCGCAAACAGATCGTGCTCAAAACCTTGGCTCAGATTTTCAACTTCAAGTGCATTACGGAACAGTTCTTTAGACTGCTCAAAACGAATGAATGGGTTTTGGCGGCTAGACGCTTTCACTTCGCTCAACTGAATCTTGTCGATTTGCTTGGCACGTGATGTTGCTTGCTTCGCTTTAGACGCATTCGCTGAGAAGCGTGCTACGAAGGTTTGCAATTCTGCAATCTGTGCTTTTTTCTTCGCGTTATCAGACAACAGACGCTCGCGAGCTTGGGTCGCTGCAGTCATGTATTCGTCATAGTTGCCTGGGTAAAGACGTAGCTCGCCGTAATCCAAGTCAGCCATGTGCGTACACACAGAGTTAAGGAAGTGACGGTCGTGCGAGATAATGATCATGGTGCAGTTACGCTCGTTCAGCGTATCTTCCAACCAACGGATAGCATCAATATCCAAGTTGTTCGTCGGTTCATCAAGTAGCATGATATCTGGGTCAGCAAATAGAACTTGCGCCAACAGAACACGTAGTTTCCAACCAGGAGCAACTGCACTCATCAAGCCATAGTGTTGTTCAACAGGAATACCTACGGCCAACAGCAACTCACCCGCTTTGGACTCTGCCATATAGCCGTCCATTTCCGCGAACTCAACTTCCAAGTCAGCAACACGCATACCATCTTCTTCGCTCATTTCAGGCAAAGAGTAGATACGGTCACGTTCTTGCTTCACTTCCCACAATTCTTTGTGGCCCATGATAACAGTGTCAATAACGGTGAAACTTTCGTAAGCGAATTGATCCTGATTCAATTTCGCAACACGTTCATTTGGATCAACGCTGATGTTACCGCCAGTTGGCTCCAATTCACGGCTCAGGATTTTCATAAACGTGGATTTACCACAGCCGTTTGCGCCAATAAGGCCATAACGGTTACCTTCACCGAACTTTACTGAAATGTTTTCAAAAAGTGGCTTTGCGCCGAATTGCTGAGTGATATTAGCTGTACTAAGCAAGGTATTAATCCTGAACTGAGAATGGAAATCGCCGCAAGGGTACAGAGATTACCCTCTTACTTCAAGCAAACTGCGTATTGAGTCACAGACATAATACGAATTTTAAAGCAGACAGAATGCAAAACATCTCTATAAACGGTTTAAACAGGAAGATCCAAATGAGTAGTGACCGCACTCGTTCACCACAGTTCTTTACCACAGTTCTTTGCTGCACCTCGTGCCCTTGTTACTTTTGATTTCTATTTTTCTACCTTCTTTGGATCCCCGATTTACTTTAATGAGCATTCGTTGTCCAATTCTCTGTGCTCACGGTCATTCGGCATCACACTTAATATTCCCGTCTCTCAAAGTTGTGAACATATATCGCAATTTATCCTAATCTATTGAGATAACTCGTTAATCTATACCTACACTTAATCTTCATTACGATATGAAATGCATGTCGACTTTTGAGAACCCAAGCGCTGAGGCAACTATGACAAGACTTGTAAGATCGAGGCTTTTTGCCCTAAGCCAGCACGCTAAGGTGAAACATTTCTTCGTGATCTGCTTCATCGCTCTGTCAATGAATACCGGTGTCTCTGCTTCTGAAGTCGAAATCCCCGACCTTTCAGTTTCGAATGGGCAACATGTCCTTTATATCAATTCTTTCCACCGTGGCTATGGGTGGAGCGATGAAATCGAAACCGGTCTGAGAGAAACCTTCGCCACATCAGCCAACCCTATAGAGCTGTCCGTTGTCTATCTTGATAGCAGACGGTTCGATCCGGTTGAGATCAACAGCAAGGTCGCAGACATCCTAGCACTGAAAAATGTGATAAATACCATTGATCTGGTGGTTACGTCTGACAAAGCGGCAATTGATTTTGCGCTTGAGAATCAATCGACTCTCTTTCCTGATCAGCCCATCATTTTCAGTGCCATTAACACACAATCTTCAGAATTCATCCGGAACAACGACAATGTGACGGGCATATCTGAGTACACAAACTACCTCCAATCTGTAGAGTTGGCATTGTCGCTTCACCCTCAGACGCAAGCCATCGCTTTTATTGGCTCATCAAAAGAGTTATATGACCGAAATGTGTTGGATATTGTTAAACGCAATGTAGCCTCTTCTATTGAAGAAAAGGTCGAGACAGATTTTCTGATTGATTTGTCCATCGATGAATTGGATGCAGCGCTGTCTGAACTCCCCTCAAATACGCTGGTATTTATGTTAGCCAGCACACTACCCAAACAAGAGGGTGGCCAATACAGCCCCGCTGAAACCGCTAGGATTTTATCATCTATCACACCTCACCCGACTTACACATATTGGCACTCACACATCGGACACGGTGCGATCGGTGGACAAATCGTCACAGGTCATAGTCAGGGCAGCGCGGCTGCACTTCTTGCACTTGAAATACTACAAGCCCCCAACAGTGATTTGCCAGCGCTGAGGCCTGCCCCATCATCATTCTTTTTTGATCTCGATGAAATGAAAAAGCAGGGTATTGATAAAGCTGCTTTACCAACAGGCACCCGCTTCATTCATTACCAACCACCGATTTGGCAAGAATACAAAACAGAAGCCCTAACCACGCTTGTCATTATCTTCGGGCTCCTTTCTGTTGTTCTGGCTTTTTTCCTGTTAGCCAGAAAACAAACTGAGACCATCCATCAAATAAGTGACGAAAATATTGAACTCAATAACGCACTGGAACATAACCAAGAAGTTTTGGAAGACGTTGCCCACCAACTGGAAGAGGTAACGATAATCGATGAGCAGACAGGACTGGCCAATAAACGGCATTTTAACGATATTTTGGATAAAGAACTTCGTCGCGCCAGTCGCTACAAAACACCGATTAGCTTGCTGTTGATCTCTTTAGATGACTTTGAGAGTTACACAAAAAACTATGGCGAGGAAAAAGCCAATAAGGCAATAAGAGACGTTGCTCAGATATTTTCTAAAACCTGCCAGCGCTCTTCTGATGTCTTGACGTACTTAACCCTTGCGCATTACGCAGTGATCTTGCCACATACATCGAGAGACAACGCTTTAATTGTCTGCGAAAAGCTTCATTCAACCCTCAAGGAAACTAACATTCCCTTTGTCACCTCGCAGACAGGGGCCCTAACCTTGAGTATTGGGCTTTCCTCGCTCGAAGGTACCGATGAAAGAGTAAGCCCACAACATATGTATAATACCAGTGAGGTATTGAGAGCAGCCGCAGAAAAAGGTAACGGGAATGTTACCAAAGCCGATATTATTGCAACAAATTGGGACTCAAATTCCTCTGCGGGTAGGTAACTACCCGCACATCATACCGCGACTTCTACAATTCACCCCCGAAATGCCCCTTTTATCTCAAGATACTGACATTTGTCTCAACGTGCTAGAAATCAAAACCCCATTTGTTATTGTTCGCTCTGTTGGTTGTTTTTCCGAATTTGTGCGTTGAGCGCTTGGAAAAGCTACTGTGCATCCGAAATACCTTATCGAACGGCGCACAAGTTTTTTGATGCGCCATTTTTTTATCTTTCGACTGTGATAAAGAAATAGTCAATGCGTGACAAGGTGCCCAGGAACGCTCTACTTCTTTCATTTCCCAGTTGTTTTTCAACGCAATTTTTCGATCATAATCACAGCCATTCGTAATGTGCAATAACAATAAAATCATATAATTATGTGTGGCTAAACTGTGTAGGCAAACAACAATGATTCAAAATTATCGATACTTCGAACCTGTACCTGTAACACTTGTTACTGGTGTTGGTTTTATCATCGCTTACTTTACACAGTCTCTTCTCGGAGGTGGCTACCTCTTTCACCTTCTCATCTCTATCGGCTACGGCGGTACCTTTCTTTTCTTTAATATCGCTTTCCTAAATCAGTTCCCTGAGTGGTCTCCAAGGAAAAGCATCTTTCTTGCTACGATCATTGGGGTCTGTATTGGCACCCTGAACATGTTGATTTGGATTTATTTTAAACGAGGCATTTGGCGTTTCGAACTCATCACACCCTTTTTAATTGCCACAACCGCCATTGCCTTTTTTGTCGCTTATCTGATTGTCAATCGAGAAAGAGCTATGAAAGCAGAGTCTGAATTGAAAGATATTCAGCTCCGACAAACAGAACAAGAAAAAGCACTCATCAATAGCCAATTAAGAAACTTACAGGGACAAATGGAGCCCCACTTCCTTTTTAATACCCTTGCAAACATTCAAATACTGATTGATACCGACAAAGAGAAAGCCAAAAAGCTTCTCACACGCATTACCGATTTGCTAAGAGCCAGTTTAAAGCAGCAGCGTAAAGACAAAATTACGATTGCTGAAGAGGTGAAGTTGCTTGATAGCTATCTCGCTATCCAACAAATCAGACTTTCTGAGCGTATGGAATACAAAATTGTATTAGACAACAGTGTTTCCCCTCAGGCTTTAATTCCGCCATTTCTTATCCAACCAGCGGTTGAAAATGCCGTCGTCCATGGCATAGAACCGTCAGTGAAAGGTGGGCATATTCAAATTAAGTTTTCAATCGTAAACCAACAGCTATTTATTGAGATAAGTGACAATGGTATTGGGTTTAACGAAGCATCCAAAGGCAATGGGCTTAGTATGAAAAATGTCAGAGAGCGACTGTCGGCCTTGTTTGACGGAAGAGGGAAGCTTGAGCTGATCATGCAAGAAGGTGGCGGCTTTATTACAAGGATGACTATCCCATGCGCATAATCATTGCAGACGACGAACCTCTACTGCGTCATCATCTTGGAAAATTGCTTGAAGATATCTCTACGGATATTCAACTTATTGCTAGTGTAGGTGATGGTGCTCAGGCACTCGAAGCCATCACGTCTGCACAACCTGATGTGGTATTCCTTGATATTCGTATGCCCGGACTTGATGGGCTTCAGGTTGCATCGGAACTGAACAAGCAAAACATTCAAACAAACATCGTTTTTGTTACCGCTTATGATGATCATGCTATAGAGGCTTTTGAGGAGGGTGCGATAGATTACTTAGTAAAGCCTATTGATGAGTCGCGCCTGCTTAAAACTGTAAAGCGTTTACAATCCGTGCAACACCGAAGTATGCCCAACGATGACTTACTTAACTTAATTCGTCAAAATCAAACTCAACAATTTGAAACCCTTGTCAACGCCGACTTAAAACTGATCCACTTAGCGACGCTATCGCCGAAGTAAAATTGACCCACCCATGGTAGTTATCCCTGCCTCTCCGATTCATTTTGTAGAACGGTTGGCACTGTCCCTAACGCCCTTTTCCCTTTTAGCCGATAACTCTCTCCACTTATCTGAATGATGTGAGAGTGATGAAGCAGTCGATCCAGCAGTGCAGCCGTGAGTGTGGTGTCATCAGCGAACGCATTTGACCATTGTGAGAACGGTAAATTGCTTGTGACAACCACGCTGCCCTGTTCATATCGTTTTGCGATGACATTGAAGAACAAGT
>NZ_FUXU01000009.1 GCF_900167155.1 Enterovibrio nigricans DSM 22720
TAAAGGGCAAATGACGCATGTTTTGCGCCATACCTTTGCAAGTCACTATGTCATGAATGGCGGTAACATTGTCAAGCTACGGGACGTGTTAGGCCATAGCGAAATCACGACAACGATGCGCTATGCCCATCTTGCCCCCGACCATCTTGAAGACACGCTTAGACTCAATCCACTTAATCAGCATATGTGAATATATATCAACCAAACAAAAGCCCTTACGATACCGTGAGGGCTTTATTTTTCGGTTCTTATCCGCTTGATTTTAATGAAAAGAAATAAAATACAATGAAAAACGTTTTTAGCCATTTTTAAGTGGTTGTTTAATCTAGTGGTAATGTAGAATTCCAAATCCGCGTGTTGGGAGTTCGAATCTCTCCACCCCTGCCACATTTAAGGCCTCAGCAGAAATGCTGGGGCTTTTTCATATCTGTCATATACTACGTCAACCGCTCTTCTCATTTCTGCGCAAAACTTATTATTCCATTTATCGATTTAGCACTCGTTGTTTTAAGGGCGTATGATATGCCTAATTAAAAATCCATCACGGTTACCGCTAATGAATCAAGCCATATTGCTTCTCTATATTGGACTTGGCGGCGCATTCGGCGCTTGCTCTCGCTATTTGATCTCCGAACTCTGCGTTATGTTGTTGGGCCGAGGATTCCCATATGGAACATTGACAGTGAATGTGGTTGGCTCATTTATCATGGGACTCCTCGTTGCGGGCTTGGAGCAGGAGACGTTTGGGCCTGGGCCTTGGAGGCACCTGATCGGGTTAGGCTTCCTTGGTGCGCTGACGACTTTCTCTACGTTCTCTATGGATAACGTTTTGCTTTTGCAGCAAGGTGAGTGGTTCAAGATGGGATTAAACATCGTGCTCAATGTATTCGTATGTATCTTTGCTGCATGGGCCGGCTTTCAGCTACTTATGCGCGGTTAGTCACGTTTACAGATGTTGAGATGAGATAGCGCATTTCTTATACTGGATTTTGATACTTGTCGGAGTGCCATTTGGCTGAGACTGCGAAAGCGGGATCCGTTGAACCTGATCAGGCTAATACCTGCGAAGGGAACAAGAGAAAATAGATAGTGAACGCGTAGCCAAAATCTATCTATTTATCGTTCTACCTCTTGCTCAGCAAATCCGGCAAGCATTTATTCCCAATAAATACTGGAGTAATGCTATGTCGAATCGTAAACAAGCCCGTACTGAAGCAAAAGCTTTCATTGATAACCTCTCAGTACAACCTTTCCCGAATTCTCAAAAAATCCATGTAGAAGGCTCTCGCCCTGATATTCGTGTAGGAATGCGAGAGATTTCTTTGTCTCCTAGCTTAGTTGGCGGCACCAAATATAATCCTCAGTTAGAGCCTAACGAACCGATCCGAGTGTATGACACATCGGGTATTTATACTGACCCGAGCTATGAAATTGATATCTATTCAGGTCTGCCAAAGCTTCGTGAACGTTGGATTGAAGAGCGCAGTGACACTGAATTTCTTGATACTGTGTCTTCTGAGTTCGCTCAACTGAGACTGGATGACGAAACGTTAGATGAATTGCGCTTTGGAAACTTGCCGACCATACGTCGCGCAAAAAAAGGCAGTTGCGTGACGCAGTTGCATTATGCGCGTCAAGGCATCATAACTCCTGAAATGGAATACATCGCCATTCGTGAAAATATGGGCCGCCAGAAGTATGCGGATGAGCAACTAAATCACCAACATCCGGGTCAGAGCTTTGGGGCGAATCTGCCAAAAGAAATCACACCAGAATTTGTGCGTAAAGAAGTCGCAGAAGGCCGCGCGATTATTCCATCGAACATCAACCACCCTGAGTCTGAGCCGATGATCATTGGCCGTAACTTCTTGGTAAAAGTGAATGCGAACATCGGTAACTCTTCGGTGACCTCATCAATTGAAGAAGAAACCGAAAAACTGGTGTGGTCGACCCGCTGGGGCGCAGATACCGTGATGGACTTGTCTACGGGGCGAAACATTCACGAAACTCGTGAATGGATCCTGCGAAACAGCCCTGTGCCAATCGGTACGGTGCCGATGTATCAGGCGCTTGAGAAGGTAAATGGCATTGCGGAAAACCTGACTTGGGAAGTGATGCGTGACACCTTGATTGAGCAGGCTGAGCAAGGCGTGGATTACTTCACTATTCACGCAGGCGTGCTGCTGCGATATGTGCCCATGACCGCAAAACGCGTGACTGGCATTGTGTCTCGTGGTGGCTCAATTATCGCGAAGTGGTGTTTAGCGCATCATACCGAGAGCTTCCTTTACACCAACTTCCGTGAAATTTGTGAAATCTGTGCGAAGTACGACGTTGCCCTGTCATTGGGTGATGGCCTGCGTCCTGGATCTGTGGCGGATGCCAATGACGAAGCGCAATTTGCAGAGCTTCGAACCTTGGGCGAACTGACCAAAATCGCATGGGAATACGATGTGCAGGTGATCATTGAAGGTCCTGGACACGTGCCGATGCACCTTATCAAAGAAAACATGGAAGAGCAGCTTGAGCACTGCCATGAAGCCCCTTTTTATACGCTTGGCCCACTGACAACCGATATTGCACCAGGTTACGACCACATCACCTCCGGTATTGGTGCGGCGCTGATTGGATGGTATGGCTGTGCGATGCTTTGCTACGTAACGCCAAAAGAACACTTGGGTCTACCAAATAAGGACGACGTAAAAACGGGCCTTATCACTTATAAACTTTGCGCGCATGCTGCAGATTTGGCAAAAGGTCACCCCGGCTCGCAGGTGCGCGATAACGCCTTGTCTAAAGCACGCTTTGAATTTCGCTGGGAAGATCAGTTCAATCTGGCTCTGGACCCTGATACTGCTCGCGCTTACCACGATGAAACCCTACCGCAGGAATCAGGTAAAGTGGCACATTTTTGTTCGATGTGTGGACCGAAGTTCTGTTCGATGAAGATCAGCCAGGAAGTTCGTGAGTATGCGAAAGAATTGGAATCGAACAACCTAGAGCTGGGCGAAACGATAGAAGTTCAGATGCTAGAAGACCCGCTTGAAGGAATGAAACAAAAATCGGCAGAGTTTCTCGCTAAAGGTAGCGAGCTTTACCACACCAAAGCATAAGGAGGAGGCATGAACCCTTCTCTTTGTATTGAGCGTTCGGTTTTTCCTCGTATGGAAGGGGGCATAGGCCCTTTGTATCCGGTCGTCGATGATGTTGCCTTGTTAAAGCGTCTTTTGGCATTGGGTGTTAGAACAGTGCAACTTAGGGTGAAAGATCCTGAGCGTCCGGATCTTGATGCCATGATCCAAGAAGTGGTGAGGTGTGGACGGCTTTGCAGTGCACAGGTATTTATTAACGATCATTGGCAAAAAGCGCTAGCGGCAGGTGCGTATGGCATTCACTTGGGGCAGGACGATCTGAAAACCGCAGATCTTGATGCTATCGCTAATGCAGGGATTCGTCTTGGTGTTTCAACGCGTACTGCGGACGAGTTGGATTTAGCACTGTCTATCCATCCAAGCTATGTCGCCATTGGCCATATTTTCCCAACTCCGACCAAGCAGATGCCAACGCCGCCGCAAGGTGTGCTGCAGCTCAGCAAGCACCTGAAAACGGTTAATGGTCGTGTACCGACAGTGGCCATTGGCGGTATTGATTTATCCGTGGCGTCAGAGGTGTGGAAAAGCGGTGTCAATGCAATCGCTGTCGTGCGTGCCGTCACACAGTCTTGCGACTTGGCGGCAACACTGCAATCATTCTCTGAAATCTTGAATGAGGAAGCGCGCCATGGCGAAGCAACCACTCTCTGATTTGGCGTTTCAGCGTTACAGTCGACAAATCATGCTGTCCGAATGGGGGGAAGATAATCAAAATGCCTTGGCTAACGCCAAGGTGTTGATTGTTGGTTGTGGCGGTCTCGGTACGGCAGCTGGCTTGTACCTGTCTGGTGCGGGTGTGGGTCAGCTTGTATTGGCGGATGATGACAGTTTAGAACTATCGAACTTTTCTCGGCAGGTGGCTTATCGCGAAAGTGACTTAGGCTGCAACAAGGCGTCAGCACTCGCTGGGCAGTTAACTGCACTGAATAGCGAGAGTCTTTGCCGTGTTGTGAAAAGACGCTTAGATGGCATGTCACTGTCTTTGGAAGTGTCGCTAGCCGATGTGGTACTCGATTGCAGTGATAACATGGAGACGCGGCAAGCCGTAAACCTAGCGTGTGCTGAGAACGATACGCCGCTCGTTGCTGGAGCGGCCATTGGTTGGCAAGGTCAGCTAATGGTGTTTGATTTTTCACGTCAGCCTTCACCGTGTTATCACTGTCTGTTTCCCATCGATGAAGAGGCCACACCACGAAACTGTCAAAGTGCGGGTGTAGTAGGCCCTATCGTCGGTGCCATTGGTACCTTTCAGGCATTGGAAGCTGTGAAGTTGTTGATGAACCAAAGCCAGTCACCGTCTTCTTTTTATCAGTTAGATGGCAAAACGCTAAGTTTGCGCTCGATGAAGGTACCTTGCGATCCAACTTGCAGCGTCTGTCAGCGTGTTAACACGGAGGTACCAAATGCAGATTTGGCTTAATGAAAAGGCATATTCGCCGTCTGCTGCCAGCAACATTTTGGCTCTGGTGGCGGAGCTAGAATTACCAGAAAAGGCCGTTGCCATTGCGATAGATGGTGACATTATTCCCCGTAGCCAGTGGCAGGAAACCACACTGACCGACGGAATTCAGGTTGCAGTGTTCCAGGCGATTGCCGGAGGTTAGTCATGTTAAAGATTGCCGATAAAACCTTTTCTTCTCGCTTGTTTACGGGAACGGGAAAATTCTCAGGCACCCAGATGATGGCAGACAGCCTGATCGCGAGTGGCTCTGAATTGGTGACCATGGCACTAAAGCGCGTGGATATCCAAAATCGTGACGATGATATTCTCGCACCACTGATTGCTTCTGGGGTAAATCTACTGCCAAACACCTCTGGCGCGAAAACTGCCAAGGAAGCAATTTTTGCCGCGCGTTTGGCACGCGAAGCTCTTGGAACAAACTGGCTGAAGTTGGAAATTCACCCCGATCCGAAATATTTGATGCCCGATCCGATTGAAACCCTCAAAGCCGCGGAGGCTTTGGTAAAAGAAGGTTTTGTGGTACTGCCTTATTGCCATGCCGATCCCGTGTTGTGCAAGCATCTTGAGGAAGTGGGGTGTGCCGCTGTTATGCCGCTTGGTGCACCGATAGGGAGCAATAAAGGCCTTGTCTCACGCGACTTTCTCGACATCATTATTGATCAGGCGAAGGTGCCTGTGGTGGTGGATGCGGGGATTGGAGCACCTTCCCATGCGGCCGAAGCGATGGAGAAAGGGGCGGATGCGGTCTTGGTTAATACAGCTATCGCCGCCGCCGCCAACCCAGTTGCCATGGCACAGGCGTTTAAGATAGCGGTAGAAGCGGGTCGTATGGCGTATGAAGCAGGACTTGCAGGTCAAGTCAGGCATGCGGTAGCGTCCAGCCCATTGACCTCTTTCCTTGATAAATTGGCGTAAAGGTGGAAACAAGGATGAGTTTTTCAACTTATTGGGAAACGCAGGATTGGGATGATATCCGTCTGTCCATTGGCGCAAAGACAGAGGCAGATGTGCTTCGCGCGCTTGCTAAACCGAAGCGCGATTTGGAGGACTTCAAAGCTTTGATTTCTCCGGCGGCAGACGCTCACTTAGAAAACATGGCACAGCAAGCGGCGGCACTGACCCGTCGACGCTTTGGCTATACGGTGAACTTCTATGTACCACTGTATCTGTCGAACCTGTGTGCAAACGCCTGTACGTATTGTGGCTTTTCGATGGAAAACCGCATCAAGCGCCGTACTCTGTCGGCTGATGAGATCGAGCGTGAATGCCATGCCATCAAAGGCATGAATTTTGACAGCATTTTGCTGGTGACCGGCGAACACCAAACCAAAGTTGGGATGGCGTATTTTCGTGAGGCATTACCTGCGATTAAACGTCATTTCAGCTATTTGGCGATGGAAGTGCAGCCGCTTGAAGAAGCGGAATATGCGGAGCTTAAAGGCCTAGGTTTGGATGCGGTCATGGTGTATCAGGAAACCTATAACCGAGCGACTTACGGTGAGCATCACCTTCGGGGAAACAAGACCGACTTTGCTTATCGACTCGATACAGCGGACAGGTTAGCTCGTGCGGGTATCGACAAGATAGGCATCGGTGCTCTGATAGGTCTTGATGATTGGCGTACGGACAGTTTTTTTGTTGCCAGCCACCTAGATTATTTGGAGCGGACCTATTGGCGTAGTCGCTATTCGATTTCGTTCCCACGTCTTCGTCCTTGTGAAGGCGCTGTTCAACCGAAATCCGTGATGAATGACAGGCAACTGGTGCAACTTATCTGTGCGTACCGTCTGTTAAATCAGGAAGTTGAACTTTCGTTGTCTACTCGCGAATCCCCCGCGTTTCGCGACAAAGTGCTACCTCTTGGGATCACGACCATGTCGGCAGCATCCAAGACCCAACCGGGCGGCTATGCTGACGATGAGCCAGAGCTTGAGCAGTTTGCCGTGTCGGATGAGCGCAGTGCGGCAGCGGTTGCACAGGCGGTGAAAGCGGCAGGATTTGACGTGGTCTGGAAAGATTGGGACCCGTCGTATTCTGGCTAGCCATCGGAAAGGACAAAGAAAATAAAAAGAGCACCCTGCGGTGCTCTTTTCTTTTGAAGCAGTGCTTATCGAGACAGCGTCGCCGTTGCCTGCTCAAGCCATGCCAGATCCGTACCGACCAGAGACGGACTGACGTCCAGCCACACTTTTTGGTGATAATCATTCCACCAAGCGATTTCACTGTCAGTTAGAAGCGATACGTCCACTAATCGGCGATCGATAGGCGCGCGGGTTAGCGATTCGAAGCCAAGAACTGTCATGTCGCCTGATGTTGGTACTTCCACGACCAATTCGAGGTTCTCGATACGGATACCGAACGCATCCGCGCGATAGTAACCTGGCTCGTTCGACAGCACCATGCCCGGCAGCAATGCCACGGTATTTGGTGCTTTGGCAATACGCTGAGGGCCTTCGTGAACACTCAGGAAGTGACCGACGCCATGGCCTGTACCGTGGTCATAATCAAAGCCGTGAGCCCACAAGTGTTGGCGTGCCAATGCATCCAGTTGGCTGCCAGCGGTGCCTTTCGGGAAGCGTGCGGTTGCCAGCGCAATGTGGCCTTTTAGCACCAAGGTGAATGCGGTTTTTACATCGTTGTCGCATTCGCCAATCGCTATAGTGCGGGTAATATCAGTGGTGCCGTCTGGGTACTGGCCGCCTGAGTCCACCAGATACACATTGTTCAGCTCAAGGTTGCTTGGGGCTGGTTGGTTCAGGTGGTTGTAGTGACACATGGCCGCGTTGCCGCCCGCTGCTGAAATGGTGTCAAAGCTTAAATCGGCTAAGGTTTGATCCTGCTCACGGAAGCTGTACAGCTTGTCAGAAAGCTCGGCTTCGTCCGCTAGATTGCCTGCAGCAACGTCGCTATCCAACCAAGCTAGAAAGCGGCTTACTGCTACACCATCGCGGATATGACTGGCTTTCATACCGGCTATTTCCGTCGCATTCTTCGCCGCTTTGGGCAGCATGCACGGGTCTGTGGCGTGTTTGATGTTTGCGCCATGTTGGCTCAGTACTTGGCTTGCCCACGCATTGCTGGTCATCGGATCAACCAGAACGGTTTGACCGCCAAATGCTGCGAGTGCAGATTCCATCGCGTCTGGAGAGGCTACAGTCACCCCTTCGCCAACATGTTCGTCAAAGTCATCAGGAAGACGACTTGGATCGATAAACAGGGTGACATCGCCATTGGATGAGACGATAGCACTGGATAACAACACGGGCAGTCGAGATACATCGCCACCGCGAATGTTTAGTAGCCAGCAAACGCTGTCCAATTGACTCAAAAGTGCGGCGTTTGCGCCGGCTATCGCTATAACTTCGCCAATTTGTGCGCGTTTATCTGCACTGCCTTGGCCAACGAAATCATTGCTCATCAGGCGAGCTTGCGTCAGCAGAGGTTTTGGACGGTCATGCCAAAGCGTATCGATGGGGTTGTTATCGATGTGTGCCAGTGTCAGTTTGCCAGCCACGGCCTGCTCGGCATTCATAAGCCAGTTGGCACTGTGAAGGCGGGTATCTACAGCCACTTTGCTTCCTGGTGCCAGATTGTCTTGCAGCCATTGTAGGGCGGGCTCTTCTATCAGGTGGCGGTATTCAAAAATTTCTCCCGGCACTTGTTTGCGAACCTGAACCGTATAACGACCATCAACAAAGACAGCCGCGCTTTCACGGGTGATCACCGCTGCACCCGCAGAGCCGGTAAAACCGGTAATCCAATGGAGGCGTTCGTTGTGCGCGGGAATATACTCTCCAAGAAATTCGTCTTCGTGCGGAATAATCAGAGCGTCCAGTGCCTGATCGTTCAACCAGCGTCGTAATGCATCGACGCGTTCAGCAATAATGGCGTGCATTTTGTCGTCCTATTGGTAATACCGACTTCCCGTTACGCCAATGATATGACCATTGTCGTGGGCATGGGGGCTAACTAAAAATACGTACGTTCTTGATAGCATAAGCTATCTGTTTTCCTCTGCCGCTGCAATTTCCGTCATCTGCCGACAACGAGAAATAATCAACTGCCGTAGCCATTGATGGCCAGGGTCATTTTGCTGGCTTTGGTGCCAGAACAAGGTATAGGCCATCGGGGGGAGTGGCGTTGGCAACGGAAGTACTTGCAAATCTAATTGTTTAGCAACGGCATTCGCAAAGTGAGACGGGGAGGTAAACACCAAATCGGTGTGGGTACAAAGACTGGCAGCACTGTTAAAGTCTGGTACGTACATCGCAATATCCCGGTCTAAACCTTTTTCTGCGAGCTTATAATCGAGCAACCAACGATCGCTACCATCGCAGCGAACCTGAACGTGTCGTTGTCTGAGATATAATTCCAGATTCCATGGGTGTGCTAATACGAGGTGCCCTTTGCGTACGATGACACGCTGGTGGTCCTGATATAACTCTTCATAAACAATGCCTTTTGGCGGCATCATTGTCAGCATAGCATCCGCCGGATTCAGGTCTTTTCCTGTAATACCAAAATCCACCTCGCCGCGTGCCATGGCATCAAAGGTATGCCTTCCCCACGCTTCGGTATAGAGCGTGATAGAAGGCGCCGCATCAAGGATCTCTCCCAAAAAGCGAGGCATGAGCAGAGGGTACGCACTTTCTACCAAGGAGAGATGAAAACGTCGATCGCTGGTGGCCGAGTCGAATTCGTCCGAAATCGTTAGCCCTTCTACATGTTGTAGCAGGTTTTTGAGCCCAGGCTTGAGCGAGAGAGCTTTTGGCGTTGGGTGAAGACCACGCGATGTGCGATTAAAGAGCGGGTCATCAAACTGCTCACGTAATTTGCTTAGGCTCTTGCTGACCGCAGATTGGCTTAAGTGCAGTCGCTGAGAAGCTCGTGTCACGTTGCATTCTTCCAGCAGCACATGCAAACAAATGAGGAGGCTGAGATCGTAACGCAGGAGTTGGTTCAGGTTCATGAAGTGTTATTCCTATTTGGAATGTCAGACCTGAATATATACCATTTTTATTCATATCAAAATCTCACTACACTGCACGGCAAATTATCAGGAGTACAGTATGTCTACCCCTTCTTCAAAACCTGATAGCCGCCTAGTTGCGTTAATGGTGTTGCTGGTTCTATTCAGCCCACTGGCTATTGATATTTACCTTCCTGCGATGCCGTTGATGGCTCAGGAACTAGGGGTTTCCGCAACCCGCATGCAGGACACCATTTCCTGGTTTCTGGTGACAATGGGTTTGGGACAACTGTTGGCTGGCCCACTAGCTGACCGTTTTGGTCGTCGTCCTGTTGCCATGACGGGTATCGTGATTTATGCAGCGAGTGCTGGATTAGCATGGATTGCGTCGTCGATGGATGCCTTATTGGTAGCGCGTTTGCTACAAGGCGCGGGCGCGTGTGCAACTGCTGTCTGTGCATTTGCAGCTGTTCGCGATACGTTCAGCGGTAAGCGTTGCGGGCAGATGATCAGCTATTTGAACGGGGCGATCTGTTTTATCCCTGCGTTGGCTCCGCTTCTTGGCAGTTGGTTAACCGCACAGTTTGGCTGGCGTTCAAACTTCTCTTTTATGATGGGGTTTGCATTGGTGGCGTTTGTACTAGTGTTTACTCTATTTCGAGAAACCCGCCCGGCAGATACTGACACCAGTGGCCCGCTGTTGAGCCCGTCCCGTTATTGGTCAGTACTGAAAGAACCCGTGTTTATTTATCATGCGGTGCTTTGCTTGTTGGCAATGTCAGTGATCTTGTCGTATGTCACGTCCGCTCCCGTGCGATTGATCAACATCTTGGGGTTGAGCATGGATGAGTTCACGGTTTGGTTTGGTATTAATGCGGTGTTCAATATTTTCGCATCAATGACTGCGCCCAAAGTGATGGATAAGATTGGCAGTCGCAAGACATTGAATGGTGGTCTTATCATCTTGGTTGTTGGTGGCGTGCTCATGCTGTTGCTTAGCCATATTCACGAGCCTTGGGCCTTTATGGTACCCGTATTTATTTCATCATTTGGTTTTGCGTGGGTGCTGGGTTCCGCAGCGGGCAAAGCGTTGGAACCTTTTGGTCAGCGTGCAGGCACGGCAGCGGCGCTGCTGGGCTTGTTCCAAATGAGTGGTTCTGGTGTTTTGGTTAGCCTAAGTCAACGTGTTGGGTTTTCAGAGCCTGAGCTGCTGGCTTTTCATATGTTCTTGATGATCCCGGCTTTATTGCTGCTGTGGTCTGCAAAAGGTAAACGCTGGCACGTAGCTGAATGCTAATTTTGATGAATTAATTTTAAAATAAGACGCGGAAAGCGCACGGTCTCGACAACCGACATACCCATTGATTTGCCCGCCAATTAAAATTGTGCGGGTTTTTTTTGTTGTTTAATCACGAAAGGGAGTATATTTAATGTGCGAAAACTCCAAATCTTTTTAAATTCAAATTACAGGCAGTAAATAAATATGTCGATGTCGATGCTTGAATTAGCTCGTCATCTGGAGATGCTTGATGAATCTCCAGAGAAAATGATGTTTGGTAAATTGCTTACTGAATTAAGTGGTATGAGTGAAGAGCGTGTGCAACGCGCTGCGCGTCAGGTACCTATCAGTAGCTTGCGCGAATTGGTACATCAATTTAATAAAGTGATTCACGATCGCCGTGGCGAGCGTGTGCAAGAATTGGCACAGGAAATGGCCAATGAAGGGATCTCCGCAGAAGAACTGCGCGAGTATCTCGCGCAGCGTAATGGGTAATCGCGTTTAATTTACGCTCTGCTTTTTCGCTGCTGAATTACCAATCCAATTACTATCATCACCAACCCGATCAAGGTCGTTGGATGGATTTGTTCGCCTATTATAGTGGCGAGCAATATCAGTGAAATAAACGGCGAAATAAAGATAAGGTTGCTGACTTTAGCTGCGTTGCTTGCAAGTTTGACGGCATTTAACCAAAGGACAAAGGTGATGCCCATTTCAAACAAACCAACGTAGCTGACGGCGAGCCAACCCTGCCAAGGAATGCCATGCCAATCAGTGGCATAAAGGCTAAGCCCGATGGAAAATGGGAGCGAAAGCAAAAAGCCAAGTAAGAGCCCAATCACAGGGTCTGCTTGGTTTTTGGCGTTTAAAATCCAATACCCTGCCCAAAGTAGGGTTGATAGCAGTGCCAGCCCTACCCCTAGCGGGCTATCAAACTGAAGACTGAAAATATCCCCTTTGGTGGCGATGACCACCACGCCAGCGTAACCCAACGCTGCGGCTATCCAATCTTGTTTACGAATCTTTTGCCCCAGAAATATGGCTGCCATTAATGTCAGGGTGATTGCCCATGAATAATTTAAAGGTTGTGCTAACGAGGCTGGTAGCAAGTCATAGGCCTTGAATAAAACAAGGTAATAAATAAACGGATTAATCAACCCGAGCATCAAGTAATACAGTGGGCGCTTGGCAAAAGTGGAGGAGAGCTGATTGAGTTTCCCCTGCCAGCCCGCAACGGCAAATAAAGAAAGGGTGGACACCACGCTGGCGGCAGCGAGCATCTGGATGGGGTCCATATAAGTCAGGGTGATTTTAAAAGCCGTCGCAACGGTAGACCAAAGCAATACGGCTGCCAGTCCGTAGCTGATCGCAAGGCGGTCGTTCATGTCATGCACTTATTTCTGAGTAAGATGAGAATCCCGCAGTCTAGTGCAAATAACCATCACTGGAAAAGCTGGACATTTATCCAGTGTCTGATTAGCCTTCATGACGGGATATCACGTGAAATGAAAAGGTTATCAGCATGCAGATCGCAACTCTGTTTTCCGACGGTGCAGTGTGGATAGCGGCAGGTTTGAGCGCTGTCGCCGTGGCGACGCTTGGCGGTGTTTATCATCGACTAGCGATGCGTAACTTACGCGCACTGATTGAGCAGCAACAGTTGGCGGATGAAAAAATCAGCCAAGCGGCACTGGCGCACCTTACCGCTGAGAATCAATCCTTAAAAGATGAACTGGATGGGCTCGACTTAGAGCGAGATCGATTAACCGCAGAGCTGCGCATCCAATACGCAAAGCTTGCCGCTGCGGCGGAGAAATTGCGTCAAATGGAGCTGTTGCGCGCGGAGAAAGCGCAGCTAACGGATACGCTTGATAACCTGCGCGATAATAAATCGGCACTTGAATTAACCCTTCGTGAGCAGCAGACCCGCACGGAAGAGCAGCTAGAAGCCGCCGAAGCAAAAATTCGATTGCTAGAAAGTGCAGAAGAACGCCTTCGCGTACAATTTGAAAGCCTTGCAAATAAAGTTTTCGATCACAAAACGCGAACTGTTGATGAGCAGAATCGCCAAAGTCTTGAGTCTCTGCTCGGGCCTTTAAAATCCCAACTTGAAGGGTTTAGAAAGCAAGTGACGGACAGCTTTGGTGAGCAAGCCAAAGAGCGTCACACTCTGGTTCATGAAATTAAAAACCTGCAACAACTCCATGAAGATATGACCCGTGAAGCAGTAGCTTTAACGCAGGCACTGAAAGGGGATAACAAGCAGCAGGGCAACTGGGGAGAAGTGGTTCTTGCACGTGTGTTAGAGGAGTCTGGACTTCGTGAAGGCTATGAATATCAAACGCAGGTAAGTCTCGAAAACGAAGACGGCAAACGCTATCAACCCGACGTGATTGTCCGGTTGCCGCAGGAGAAAGATGTGGTGGTTGATGCCAAGATGGCGTTGGTGGCATATGAGCGTTATTTCCACGCAGAAACCTTAGCGGAGAAAGATGCCGCGTTGCGTGAACACGTGGCGTCGATTCGCGGACATATCCGAGGGCTTGGGCGTAAAGATTATCATCAGCTTCACGGCATTCAGAGTCTTGACTATGTGCTGATGTTTATTCCAATCGAGCCCGCTTTCCAAATTGCCATTGAGGCAGAGCCGTCCTTGATCCGAGAGGCTCTCGATCACAACATCATGTTGGTCAGCCCAACAACATTGCTGGTGGCCTTGCGCACGATTAACAACCTTTGGCGCTACGAACATCAAAATCAGAATGCGCGCCTCATTGCAGACAAAGCCGCAAAGCTTTACGACAAACTCCGTTTATTTGTCACAGATATAGAGGTAATGGGGGCGGCACTTGATAAAGCCACAGACAGTTACCAGCAAGCGGTGAGCAAACTTTCCAGTGGCCGTGGCAATATTCTCCGTCAGGCGGAAAGCTTTAAAGCGTTGGGTGTTGAGGTGAAGCGAGACATCAGCCCTGCGATGCTGAAACGAGATACGTCAGACGACAGTGACGAAATAGCGACACTTGGTGTTTCACCGGAATGAGCTGACAACGCGTTGGCGCGCTTGGCTCTTTGAACAGACACTGCGCGCATGCTCAAATAACCTCAAGTTGCCAGTGTCAGTCTGAATCGCTCTTCTTGTGATTGATTGAGTATGTAAAGTACACTAAGCGGCAAAAATATCGGGTATCTCTGTTTCCAGCCCGGTGTTACTCAGGGGTTTACAATGACAGATACAACACAGGGCGTGAAGCAAGACGCGGATCAGAATACCACTCACTTTGGTTTTCAGACCGTCGCCACAGAAGACAAGGTTGGCATGGTTGCTAACGTCTTTCATAACGTAGCCGCAAAGTACGACATCATGAACGACGTGATGTCCATGGGTATCCACCGAATTTGGAAGCGTTTTACCATTGATTGCAGTGGTGTTCGCCCTGGACACCGAGTACTGGATCTTGCTGGTGGTACTGGCGATCTGACAGCAAAGTTTTCTCGCATTGTCGGAGATAAAGGTCAGGTGGTGCTGGCAGATATCAACAATTCGATGTTGAACGTTGGCCGTGACAAGCTGCGAGATTTGGGCATTATTGGTAACGTGAATTACGTACAAGCCAATGCCGAAGAGTTACCGTTCCCTGATGATTACTTTGATTGCATCACCATTGGCTTTGGTTTGCGTAACGTGACTGACAAAGATAAAGCGTTGCGTTCTATGTACCGCGTATTGAAGCCGGGCGGTCGTCTGTTGGTGCTGGAATTCTCCAAACCCGTCGTTGAGCCACTGTCGAAAGTTTACGATGCGTATTCGTTCCATCTACTTCCGAAAATGGGTGAGCTTATTGCGAACGACGCGGAAAGCTATCGCTATCTAGCGGAGTCTATTCGCATGCATCCAGATCAAGAGACCTTGAAGGGCATGATGGAAGAGGCCGGCTTCGAGCAAGCCAAATATTTCAATCTGACCGGTGGTATTGTCGCATTGCACCGCGGTTATAAGTTCTAAGGGATTATTATGCCTCTAGACCCATTGGTAACTGCCGCTCTTGAAACTGGTTTAAATACCCTCATTCGTCAAGATGGGGAAAGCCAGCGTCGCCTTGCCAAACTTAAAGGCAAAGTGCTACGCGTGCGACTCACCGACATAAACAAGCAGCTTATTTTCGTATTTAGCCAGCAGGTAGATGTACTGGGCGCATTTGAAGGTGATGCTGATTGTGAGTTGGCTTTAGCCATTTCAGTTGCGCCACAACTGAAAGAAAAGGCCAATCTGACCAAACTTATTAAGCAGGACAAGCTGCATTTAGATGGCGACATTGATGTTGCCCAGCAATTTTCCAACCTACTCAATGGCATTAATCCTGACATCGCAGAGTGGCTGTCGCACTACACGGGCGATGTCGTTGCGCACACTCTGGTGCGTGGGGCACAGCAGGGTCTTGCCTTCCTAAAGCAAATGACTGAACGTAATCAGCGTTATGTGGGAGAGTTGGTCGTCGAAGAGTGGCGTTTGGCTCCTGGCGCTCTGGAGGTCGCTTATTTTGCAGATCAAGTGGATGACGTGCAAAGCCATGCATCTCGTTTAGCCGCACGTGTTGATGCGTTGGAAAAACGCTTGGTCTCTTCTACACTCGCTTCTTCAAAGACGGAGCGCGCATGACACCCAGTGAAATCCGTCGTCTCTACAAAATCACCAAGGTTCAGCTCAGTTATGGGCTGGATGAGCTTTTGCCAAAACAGCCCATCACAAGGGGTCCGCACTTGATGCGAAAAATGCTGTTTTGGATGAAGAATACTCATCAAGATAAACAGCTTGGCCAACGTTTACGTCTGGCATTGCAAGAACTGGGACCAGTGTGGATCAAGTTTGGTCAGATGATGTCGACCCGTCGCGATCTTTTCCCGCCAGCTATCGCTGATCAGCTGGCGATGTTGCAAGATCAGGTTGAACCGTTTGACGGTAAGCTGGCCAAAGCGCAGATGGAAGAGGCGCTTGGCGGTCCATTGGAAAACTGGTTTGATGATTTTAATGAAGCGCCACTCGCATCTGCGTCCATCGCTCAAGTACATACCGCGACACTGAAGGAAAATGGCCGTGAAGTGGTACTCAAGGTGATTCGCCCTGACATCCTTCCTGTGATACAGGCCGACATCAAACTGATGTACCGAATGGCCCGCATTGTCGCCCGCTTTTTGCCTGAAGCGCGTCGTTTAAAGCCGGTTGAAGTGGTGAGAGAGTACGAGAAAACGCTGCTGGCCGAGCTTGATTTAATGCGAGAAGCCGCGAACGCCATTCAGCTTCGTCGTAACTTTGAAAATGACCATATTCTCTACGTACCAGAAGTGTTTAGCGATTATTGCCGAACCTCACTGATGGTGTCTGAGCGTATTTATGGCATTCAGGTGTCTGATATTGAAGGTCTCAAAGCCAACGGTACCGATCTTAAACTGCTGGCAGAACGTGGCGTTCAGGTGTTTTTCACGCAGGTGTTTCGCGACAGCTTTTTTCACGCGGATATGCACCCTGGCAATGTGTTTGTTTCCTATGACCATCCCGAAGACCCGCAATGGATTGGGCTTGATTGTGGTATTGTCGGCACACTAAATCGCGAAGACAAGCGTTATCTGGCGGAAAACTTCCTGGCGTTTTTTAATCGAGATTACCGCAAAGTTGCCGAGCTGCATGTCGATTCTGGCTGGGTGCCACACGATACCAATGTCGATGAGTTCGAATTTGCGATTCGGACAGTGTGTGAACCCATTTTTGAAAAGCCACTGTGTGAAATTTCTTTTGGGCATGTACTGTTAAATTTGTTTAACACTGCCCGTCGCTTCAACATGGAAGTACAACCACAATTGGTGCTGCTGCAAAAGACCCTTTTGTATGTTGAAGGTCTGGGGCGACAGCTCTATCCGCAATTGGATTTGTGGGACACCGCCAAACCCTTTTTAGAAGATTGGATGGGACGTCAGGTAGGGCCGCAAGCGGTGTGGAACGCGATTAAAGAAAAAGCGCCTTTTTGGGCAGAAAAACTGCCTGAATTACCGGAGCTTGTTTACGATAGCCTACGACAAGGCCGACAGGTTAATCAGCGTATGGATGTCATGTATCAAGAGTTTATGGCGGCAAGAAAACGCCAAAATAAGGCGAAATTCTTGTTAGGTGTCGGGGCAACGATGTTGGTGACATCTGCCATACTCTATAGTAATCAGATCGAAATACTTCCCCAAGTGGCTGGGGGAGTTGCACTCTTCAGTTGGACGCTTGCGTGGCGGGCGTTCAATAAATGAGATTTATCAATTAAGTTGTAACAGTATCCGAGTAGACTCCGGTTACTTTTTTATTCACCACATAACGTAGAGGTAGCACTAGCATGGGTGGTATTAGTATTTGGCAACTGTTGATCGTTGCCGTTATCGTTATCCTTCTTTTCGGCACCAAGAAGCTGCGCAACATCGGTGGCGACTTGGGCTCAGCGGTCAAGGGGTTTAAGAAAGCGATGTCAGATGACGAGAAAAAGGACGCTGATTTCGGCCAGGAAAAACTGGAAGAGAAAAACAGCACAGCCCAAAAAAGCGAAGCGAAAGACAAAGAGCAGGTTTAATCCGTGTTTGATATCGGTTTTTGGGAGCTGATCCTAATCGCTGTTGTTGGCTTGGTGGTTCTCGGTCCTGAGCGGTTGCCGGTAGCTATTCGTAACGTGTCGCGCTGGATTGGAGCGGCTCGTCGAATGGCGGGTTCTGTGAGGGATGAGCTTGAACAAGAGCTCAAAATTCAAGAGCTGCAGGATAACCTGAAAAAAGCCGAGCAGATGGGCATGAAAAACCTGTCACCGGAATTACAGCAATCAGTTGATGAGCTCAAAAAAGCAGCCGAAGACGTGCAACGCCCTTACTCACCTAAGAGCGATAGCCCGGACGCTGCTAGCGCATCTAGCCCTACAAAGGACAAGACCGAATAACGGTTGTCTGAGTAGGGCCCAGTTTTTTGTCGAGAATCTATGTCATCTGTTGAAGATACCCAACCGCTCATCAGTCATCTGGTAGAGCTAAGAGATCGCCTATTGCGCGCCTTGCTGGCGGTGCTGGTGGTGTTTCTTTGTTTGGTTTATTTTGCCAACGATATCTATACCTTTGTTTCTGCGCCTTTAGTTGATCGTCTTCCGGAAGGAACAAGCATGATCGCGACTGACGTCGCGTCGCCATTTTTCACCCCTATCAAGTTAACCTTGGTCGTGTCAGTGTTCTTGGCGGTACCTATGATCTTGTACCAGATGTGGGCATTTGTGGCGCCGGGCTTGTATAAACACGAAAAACGCTTGGTGATGCCGCTTCTGGCATCCAGTTCACTGCTGTTCTATTGTGGTGTGGCATTTGCGTATTTCGTTGTGTTTCCGCTGGTTTTTGGCTTTTTTACCTCCATAGCCCCGGAAAATATTGAGATAGCGACGGACATTGCGAGTTATCTGGATTTTATTCTCGCACTGTTTATGGCATTCGGTATTGCGTTTGAAATTCCGGTTGCCATCATTTTGTTGGTATGGACGGGCGCAGTCGATCCTGATGACCTTCGCCAAAAACGTCCTTACATTATCGTGGCAGCGTTCGTCGTGGGTATGTTGCTAACGCCGCCAGACATCATTTCGCAGACATTGCTTGCGATACCTATGTGTTTGCTGTTTGAAGTGGGCTTATTCTTCTCGCGCTTTTACAAGCCGCGTGACGCAAACAATGAAAACGAAGAACAAAGCGAAGGCTAAAGCCTGTCAAACTTCGAAAAGCCAGTGTTACACTGGCTTTTTTTATGCCTTCAAATTGGTGGGAATCGAGTGATAGATATAGGTGTTAATCTTACTAGCAGCCGGTTTGACAAAGATCGCGACGATGTTGTGGCACGCGCGAAGGAAGCTGGGATCAGTGCCATGGTTCTGACAGGCACTGACTTGGTGTCTAGCCCTGCAGCAGCGGCGTTAGCATCCCAATACTCAGGCTTTTGCTATTCAACCGCTGGGGTGCATCCCCACGACGCGAAAATGGTGGAAGATTTATCCTTGCCGTCTATTCGTACTTTGGCCGAGCTTCCACAGGTGGTGGCAATCGGAGAGTGCGGTCTGGATTTCAACCGAGACTTCTCACCAAGGCCACAACAAGAAGCTGTGTTTGAAGCGCAACTTAAACTGGCTGCTGCGTTGAACATGCCCGTGTTTTTGCATTGTCGTGACGCCCATGCTCGTTTTATGGCAATACTGACGCCTTGGCTCGACAAAATTCCCGCTGCAGTTTTGCATTGTTTTACAGGCTCAGAAGACGAGCTGAAAGAATGTTTGGATGCCGGATTGTATATCGGCATCACGGGGTGGGTGTGCGATGAACGTCGTGGAGAGGCGCTCCGCGAGATAGTGCCATTAATCCCTGATGACAAAATCCTCATTGAAACCGATGCGCCGTATTTGTTGCCTCGTGATTTGAAGCCGAAGCCTAAATCCAGCCGAAACGAGCCACGTTATTTACCTCATATTGCTAAAGAGATCGCGTTGTTACGTCAACAGGATGCTGAGCAGTTGATCACACACAGCATCAACAACAGCCGTCGATTCTTTGGTTTGTAAGCGCTATGATGCATTCAAAGTACTTGGATTAAGGAGGATACCGTGACCGTATCTATTCAGGGCACGTTTCCTGCCCGCCGTATGCGTCGTCTACGCAAGCATGACTTTAGCCGTCGATTGATGACTGAGAGTCAACTTTCAGCAAGCGATCTGATTTACCCAATGTTTGTTTTAATGGGTAAAAACCGCCGTGAAAGTATCGACTCCATGCCGGGCATCGAGCGTCTGTCCATTGATTTAATGCTGTACGAAGCAGAGTATCTGGCAAAGCTAGGTGTTCCAGCAATCGCACTTTTCCCTGTCGTGCCGCAAGAGTTTAAGTCTGCTACGGCAGATGAAGCACATAACCCCGAGGGCTTGGTTCAGCGCGCGGTTCGTTTGTTGAAAGAACACGTGCCACAAATGGGCGTGATCACAGATGTGGCGCTTGACCCATACACCTTGTCGGGTCAGGACGGCTTGACCGATGAAGAAGGGTACGTACTGAACGACGAGACCACGGATGTGTTGATCAAGCAGGCGTTATCTCATGCTGAAGCGGGTGCGGATATTGTGGCACCGTCTGACATGATGGATGGCCGTATCGGGGCAATTCGCGAAGCGCTGGAAGACGCTGGTTTTATCCATACTCAAATTCTGGCGTATTCAGCAAAGTATGCGTCTGCATACTACGGTCCGTTTCGCGATGCGGTAGGTTCGTCGGCGAACTTGAAAGGTGGCGATAAGAAGACCTATCAAATGGATCCTGCCAACAGCGATGAAGCCCTGCATGAAGTGGCCATGGACATCAATGAAGGTGCAGATATGGTCATGGTGAAGCCGGGTATGCCGTACCTGGATGTGGTTCGCCGTGTGAAAACGGAACTGAAAGTACCGACCTTTGCTTATCAGGTATCAGGTGAATATGCGATGCACAAAGCAGCGGCCTTGAATGGCTGGCTGGATGAGCGTAAGACCGTGATGGAATCGCTGCTTTGCTTTAAGCGTGCCGGCGCTGATGGCATTCTCACCTACTTTGCCAAAGACGTAGCGCGTTGGTTGGCAGAAGAGCAGCAAATGGAGTTACCTGAACTGCCAAATCAAGTCAGCGCGGAATAGCGCGTTCGCATATTAAAAAGCCAGTGAAAACTGGCTTTTTTCGTTTTGGCGCTGTCGCAAAAATGTTTACGGCGAAACGTTGCGTTTAATGGGGTTTTGTAAGGAAATCAGCGTTTCGGTGGACTGTACTTCGTCAATGGCTTGAAGTTTGTCTATCAGAACATACTGTAGCTCTTCAATCGAGCGACACATTAGTTTGACGAAAATATTGTAGGCACCGGTCGTGTAATAAGCTTCAACCACCTCATCGAGCTGTTGCAGCTTTTCGATTGCGGAGTGGTAATCACGTGCTGCGTAGAGGTTAATGCCGATAAAGCAACACACGTCATAACCGAGCGCTTTGGTGTTCACCAGTACCTCAGTACCAGTGATAATACCCGCCGTTTTCATTTTTTCGACCCGTACATGCACTGTGGCGGGACTGACGGAAAAACGTTTTCCCATTTCTGCGTACGGGACCTTAGCGTCGGCCATTAAGGTGTGCAGGATTTGGCGGTCCAGATCATCTAATTTTGCAATTTCATTCATTTAATTTCACTAAACTCCATGTTAACCGCATTTTCCGTGCATGAAACTTGACCAAATTACGACTTAGACAATACGGTGTGACGTATTCTGTTTGAAAAGACCTCTAAAATTAGATTCTTATGCGTCAGGTCACTAAGTGGTTAGTCTTTCTTTTTATAACACTGAAATGCGGCGCAGTTATAGCGTCGAGTCAGGTTCTTGCTATTCACTCCTACCATCCTGATTTTTTTTGGACCCAATCTCTTGTTCAGGGCATCGAGTCTGGTACACAAGGGTATGACATTAACGTTGAACATACCTATCTGGATACAAAGCGTGTTCAATCAGACGGTTATCTTGACGGTCTCAAAGCTCTATATCAAACGCGCCTGGCTAATCATCAATATGATGCCATTTTAACAACCGATAACGCGGCGATGTGGCTTGTGAGCCAATTGGCGCATGATATTGGCAACACGCCTGTTATTTTCTCTGGCTTGAATACTTCTACCTCCGCCCTTTCATACTCGATACCTAATGTAACGGGGGTGAATGAGGCCATTGATATCTCAGACAACATTGCTTTGATTAAAAATGTACATCCTGACGTGAAGCGAGTTTGGATAGTATTGGATGACAGCTTTTCCAGTCGGCAGTACTGGACGTCTATTCAAACCCAACTGGCGGATGGAAAAGATGAACATGTAGAGGTAAAACGGCTTCATGGTTTGATGTTTGACGAACTGATTGATCAGGTTTCGAAACGGGAGCCGGGAGACGTCATCCTGTTTGTCTCTTATTTCAAAGATGCCAGTGGCACATTTATGGATCACGGCAAGCTTCTGACGGCGTTAACCAGCCGAGCCACGGTACCCATATACGGTGCCAGCAGCTTTATGCTGCCTTATGGCGTTGTGGGCGGCGTTATGGTCGATGGTGAACATAACGGCAGTGTACAAGCGAGATTGCTGAGAGATGCCCTCACAGCCGAGATGCCGCCGGTGGTCATGAATGCCAATCGCACGATGTTCGGCTATGATGCGGCCAAAAAGTGGGGCGTTAATCTTGCCTCCTATCCCAATGCCGTTATCACGGATATGCCACCGTCTTTTTGGTTGGCGAACCGAACCGCTGTAAACAGCAGCTTGGCTATTTTAGTGGTCAGTGTGTTTATTATCGCGGTGTTGGCCAAGCACCTGACTAAGCAAAAACAAAGTGAACGTGCATTGGCGCAAAGTCGAGCGCTGTTTAAAGGCGTATTTGATCAAAGCCATCAATATATTGCTCTGTTGGATTACCACGGCCGGGTTGTGTCGGCAAACGGGGCTTTTCAGCGGCTATTCCCCGATGCAATGGCGAAATCCGCTTTGCCGCTATGGCGATGGTCTGACTGGCTCAGCGCGGACAGAATAAAATTACATGTTGAATCTTTGATTGAAGGGCAAACGAGCCGCTTTGAAGCCTGCTTACTGTCAGAGCAACAAAGAGAAGTCATTCTGGATGTGGCGATCAAAGCCTTACCAGAACACAGCCATGCAGACGCACAAATACTGTTTGAAGCGCGCGATATTAGTCAGCGTAAAGTGGCTGAACAGAAGCTGCAGCGTAGCGAAGTGGAATACCGCATGCTCTACGAACAGCAGCCCGTTATGCTGCTAACCATCGATCAGCAGTCGCGTATTCAGTCTGTTAACCAATGTGCCTCCGAACTTCTTGGGTTTTCTAAACGGCATATTCTGGGGCACAAGGTGACAGACTTTTATGCCGATAACAGCCCGCCACCAAGAAGCTTGCTTGCCAGTAAGAAAAAAGACAGTACCAACATCTTACGCCGAGAAATTCGCTATCGTACCAGCGATGGACAAGAGCGTTGGATTCGCGAAAGCGTGCGTTCTACGCAGGTGCAATCCCAATTGCTCTTGGTGGGCGAAGACATCACGGAAAACCGCCGAATGGAGCAACAGCTGCGCTACCAGGCTCAGCATGACTTCTTAACAGGGCTTCGTAACCGAAACTACTTCGAAATGTGCTTGGCGGATGCATTGCGTGAAACCAAAGAGATGGGGCTGGTGCACGCCATGTTCTATATCGATTTGGATCAGTTCCGTGTCATCAATGATACCGTGGGGCACGAGGCTGGTGATGAGGCGTTAAAACAAACGGCACAGGTACTAAAAACCTTGTTGCCGAAAGGTGCGTCATTGGCGCGTCTAGGTGGTGACGAATTTGCGGTCATTTGCTACAACTGCAATGAACAAGCGGCATTGAAACAAGGCTACCAAATCCTTGAGGCATTGAGCGGTTTGGACTTTTACTGGGAAAATGCGCGACTGGCTTTGGGGTGCTCTGTTGGGGTACGCATGCTTGACCATACCGCAGGCTCACCACAGCAAGTCCATGCTCAGGCCGATACTGCCTGCTTTGCGGCCAAACATGATGGTCGAAGCCGCGTGCATTTCTATCGTCCTGAAGATCAGGAGTTGCGACGCCATGAGCGCGAGATGGCATTCGTAAACAAAATTCATCAGGCGCTCGCGGAAGATAGAATCGAAGTCTATGCACAGTCGATTGTAAAAGTCTCGCCGACGCGCAATGAAAAGTTGTATTTCGAAGTGTTGGTAAGAATGCGTGAGCGGACCGGCGAGTATGTTGCACCGGGACAATTTATCTCTGCGGCT
Organism: Enterovibrio nigricans DSM 22720; assembly: GCF_900167155.1. Lineage (GTDB taxonomy): Bacteria > Pseudomonadota > Gammaproteobacteria > Enterobacterales > Vibrionaceae > Enterovibrio > Enterovibrio nigricans. The sequence goes on from NZ_FUXU01000009.1 coordinate 23,755, forward strand.
GAACGTTACAACATGGCGCACCTGATTGATAAACGTGTCATTGAAAAAACGTTAGGCTGGTTCGCCGCCAACCCGAAATACGTGGACGATATCGCCATGGTTTCGGTAAACCTATCTGGCCGTTCAATGAGTGATCAGGGATTTATTCAGTTCCTGATTGACGCATTACGCTTAAGCATTGTTCCGAGCGATCGCATCTGCCTAGAAATCACTGAAACGGCCGCGATCGGTAACCTGACCGATGCCATTGACCTCTTTACCCAGCTGAAAAAACTCGGTTGCACCATTGCCTTGGATGACTTTGGTTCTGGCCTGTCCTCATTTGGTTATCTCAAACGTTTGCCTGTCGACATTATCAAAATTGATGGGCAATTTGTGCGTGACATAGCCGAGGATGAAACTGACTTTGTGATGGTGCGGGCTATCCATGAATTAGCCACTCAAATGGGTAAAAAGACAGTGGCGGAGTTTGTGGAAAATGATGCCATTCTCCAAAGGTTAAAAACCCTAGGTGTGGATTATGCGCAAGGGTACCACTTCAGTATGCCAAAACCGATGGATCAGTTAATCATCGAAACCTCCATTCACACTGTTTCTGAACCGTCAGGGACTGCACGCTCGTTGTAGTGCTGTCATAACGGGAAGCGTTTTTTAGTTCGGTTGGTCTTGCCGAAATCTGCACCTTCAGCGTATTTGGAGGTATACTCGGCGAGATTATCGTTCTGGAGAACTCAGGTGCAGATTGCTTTAACCTGCGAAGCGCCGTCGCGCGCTGACACCCTTACTGACATAGCCGCCCGCTGGGGTATTACCCATGATGACAATGCAAACTTTGCATTGGTACTGACGGACACTCGCCTTGAGTTGCGTAAACGTGATGAGCCTAAGCTTGGTGCAGTTTATGTGGATCTCGTTGGGGGAACCGTGGGCCATCGCCGCAAGTTTGGTGGTGGTAAAGGCCAATCTATCGCGAAAGCCGTCGGGCTAAATAAAGGTGCGACGCCGACAGTGTTAGACGCAACCGCTGGCCTTGGACGAGACGCCTTTGTACTGGCATCGTTGGGGTGTTATGTGCAAATGGTGGAGCGTAATCCTGTGGTTGCCGCGTTACTGGATGACGGTTTGGAAAGAGCAAAAGCTGATCCTGAAATAGGTCACTGGGTCAGTGAGCGGATGTCAATGGTGCATGCTTCAAGCCATGATGCGTTGGCAAAACTTGTCGAAGACGGTGAGGTGACGCGCCCTGATGTGGTGTATCTGGACCCCATGTACCCACACAAAAAAAAATCGGCTTTGGTTAAAAAAGAAATGCGGGTGTTCCAGTCGCTCGTGGGTGCTGACCATGACGCGGATGGCTTGTTTGAACCTGCGTATGCGCTTGCCAGTAAACGCGTAGTCGTGAAGCGTCCAGATTATGCGGAGTTCCTAGCGAACAAAACGCCATCTACTCAAATCGAAACCAAGAAAAATCGTTTTGATGTGTATGTCAAAGCGGCTATGCGTTAAACGGTTTAACGGCGGAGGTGTTTCTGTTTGGCTAAGACGCTGTGTGATTGGAAAAGCAAAGAGATAGAAAGCAGGCTTGATGACCTATTCAAGCTGGTGAAAAAGCCTGAATTCGTGTGCCGAAAGTGCGCACGCGTTGCAAATACTTCGAAGGTATTGTGCAAGCCCATCCTTTTAAAAGACTAACGCTTTGAATCAAAAACGCCTCCATACGGAGGCGTAAGGGTAAGGTGTTGGATTACTCCATACCTTTAACCAGCAGAACTGTCAGTAGACCGGTAACTACCGATACCAACAGACCTGACACGATGATCCAAGGTAACATATCCATGATAGAGCGGGCTCACTTATAAAAGGTGCTAAAAATTATTTTTTGTTACGTGCCTATTTGATAACAGCTACTTTGTCTTAACAACCACCTGTAAATAGCAGTTAATCATTATTAACAGGTTGAAACATATTGCTTTGTATATGGACACTCTGTCTGTGAACGCGTACAAAAAAACGCCCAGAAGGGCGTTTTATGATCAAGGAATGTTTTAGTCTTTGTGAGGCAGTGCAAGCTTCAATGCTTCGCGTGAAAGGCTGTTCGCTGTTCCTGAATCGTTAAGTTTTTCCAGTGTATCGACTAGCCATGCATAGTCGGTAACATCGGCCCTCACATCCAGTGCCTTTTCAAAGTGTTGGCGGGCTTCATCCCACTTACCTTCGCGGAAATAAAGCTGCCCTAATGCGCTGTGCGTCACCGGGTTATTTTCATTGTATCGCAGTAAATCCTGCAACTTTACAATCGCTGGGTGGTAATCCGGTAGGTTGAGCTCGGGAAGTAAGGCAATGAGGTGCTCGTCAGGGTTCTTTTTTAGATTCTCACGCAAAATGACGTAAGCCTCAGAATCGGCTTGCCTAGAAATCAGCTGTTTAACCAAACAGGCTATCAATGGCGTTTGCTGACGCGCGGCGCGCGACAAACTGTTCCAGTGCGCTAAAAGGCCATCGCTACCTTTTTGAGACGCAATGTGTGCCATTAGGCCACATTCCGCTTTTTGTTCTAATTTAGCCGCTTCTACGTCGCTGATTGCCTTGACGCGCTTCAGTGATGGCAACAGGCGGAGTAATGCTTGCCAGTCTTGAAGTTGTAGAAAGGTATCTTTCAGCAAAATGAGCAGAACGGCATTTCGTGGGTTGGCGTCAACCAATCCCTGTAGGCTTGCCAGAGCTTCTTCATATTGCCCTTGGCGATATTGCAACTTCGCACGGGTCAATGCGGTTGCTAGGCTGTCGGCGCCAATGTCGTTCGCGTGTTGCAAATATTTGTCGCGGCTGTCGACATCGCCACGGCTTTGCGCGGCTTCAGCTGCTGCTAAGTAATTTAGCAGCGGTGAATCACTGTTTGATGCACCTTTGACGACCAGTTTCTCGGCTTGTTTCCAGTCACCTTCCAGCAGTTTCAACATGCCGTCATTCGTGAGCGCGCGTGCCTTTTTGTTCTTTCTGCTGGAAAACCAGCCTCGGGTTGAACTTGAAAGCGAAAACAGCTTACGAATAATGGCTTCCAGCAAGAAAAATGCACCGAATGCAACCACGACCAAAATGATCAGTGTCGTCAGGCTCATCTCAATGGTTTGATTTGCCGCTGAGATAAGTACGTATCCTTGGTTGCCCGCCAATTCCGGCCCTACGACGATACCCGCGATCAGCGCAAGAACCAGTAGAAGAATCTTGATCATTGGCTCGCCCCCTCTGTTGGTAGCGGAGCCAGATCACGACGTAACCTTTCTGCCAGCATATCGCTGACCAATTGCTGGCTGTTCAGCGCATCTGGGTAGCTGACATCAATCGTCTGTTGGCTCAAGTAGTTCAGCGTATCAATGAAGCTTTCCGTAATTTTGGCATCTTGATTATAAAAACGCTCTGCCCACGCGGTCGCTGTTTTCAGTGATTCTGCGTAAAGGCGTCCGTTATCGCGGTAAACCGCAGTCATTGCCTGATCCAGCTTTGCTTTCAGGTTTTCTTGCAAATAGAAGGTTTGGGCTGGAGTCAGCAAAGGGATCACATTGCCATCACGCTTACGATAAGTAATGAACTGGCCGACAAAGTCATTCAAGGACGCTTTCAGATTTTGTTGCCAATCATCCACATTGGTTGACACGGTTTCAGGCGTGAATTCCTGTGCGTCAGGCATGATGGCGTTTGCCAGAGGAAGCTTATCAACTTCTTGTTGCAAGCTGGTCAGACGCAGGACAATGCCATCGACATCAATACGTTTGATGGCTTTAAGCTGTTGGATATCTTTGGCCATGGCCTGACGAATTGGCGTTAAAGACGGGTCATTCAATTCAGCAATACGCTGATCTGCCGTTTCCATTAAGGTTGTCGCGGTCAGCACGTCACGCTCAAGCCATAATTGGCGGCCTGCCTGATTGACCAGATATTCTGCTTCTGCGAGCAGCCAATCGTTAGGACGACGCCCTTTCATGTCAGCCAGGGCTTTTTGCAAGCTGTTAATGGTTTTGTCTTGCTGAGCAATCAGCACATGGGTGTCTTGCGTGGCCTTTTTAACTGCCGCTTCCGCGTTGTCTGCACTGCTTGCGAGCGCTTGCTTCAAATCGGAAATCTGACTGTTCATGGCAGCAAGCTGTGCATGCGTTTGCAAGGCTTGTTGGTGGCCGTGATAGTAGAGGCCAGCACCGAGCGCAATCACCAAGACAATCGCGACGGTCGCCAGTTTATTCCCGCCTTTTTTCTTTTCGGCAGGTTTAGCGTCCGTGGTTGGTGCTTGCTTTGTATTTTCGGCGGACGCAGCGGCATTTGCCGAGGCTGTCTTGTCAGTGGATGCGTTTGCATTGTTTGTAGGGGAATTGCTGGCTTTTTTGGCAGAAGCTGGCTTTTCCTTGCCGGTAGAGGATGCTGGCACTGAAGCGTTTTTGTCTGTGCCCGAAGTCTTATTGTTGTCTGTCATCCGATTATCCCGAGTTGTTCATCTCGCATAACGCGTGAAGCAGCGTCGTATTTGACGGGCTGCTTACGCAACTAATGGCGTTGAAACCAAGCTCAATTGCTTGATTGTAAATCCGTTTGCTAGGCACCAGTATATGGCATTCTCGCAACCATTGCTGGTCATGGGATGAGAATGATTGATACATCAGTGCAAGCTGTTCGCCGCTGGTGAATACGACGGTATCGACGCTTGCCTTGTGCCATTGCTCTATTTGGGATGATAAGTGCTTGTCATCCCAGTGTCGTTGATAGGCCTCAAAATAGCGTACTTGCGCACCATTTTTTGCTAAGGTATTACCGAGTAGCGCGCGTCCGCCATTTCCTCTTAGGATCAAGACACTCAGCCCTTTGGCATTACCGAATAAAGGCAGCGTCAACATGCCTTCACTGTCCTCTGTGGGGGGCTGTATCGCTTCTATATTCGTGAGTGACTTCCAGACGGAGGCAGTTTTTGCGCCGACAGCGACATAATGCAGATCGTCTCGCCATGACTGGTTATTCGTCGCCAATGCGCCCGCAGCGTATTCGATAGATCTTGGGCTTATCGCAATGACCACGCTGCCTGAGGGTAAGTCACACAAGGTTTGGCTTAGAGAAGGAAGATCGTCACCGGGATTGAAGGACAGTAAAGGCGCGGGAAGCGCCTTTACTCCTAAGAGGTTTAACTGTGCAACCAGCTCTTCACACGCGGGTGAAGGGCGAACGACCAGGACGGTCATATTTCGTCCTGATACAGGGTTTCCAAAATGATACGTGCGCCGTCATCCAGCAATTGCTCTGCCAAACCTGTACCCAACTCTTCCGCTTTTTCCAACGGGCCGGTTACTTCACCACTGATGATTTTGCTACCATCGGGTTCGCCAACGAGGGCACGCAGATGGATTTGGTCACCATGTATTTCAGAGTAACTGCCGATGGGTACCTGGCAACCACCCATAAGGCGATTGTTCATGGCACGTTCGCATAACACGCGGTAAGTGGTATTTGCATCAGACAGTGGCTCAAGCAGCGCGCGAACTCGGGTATCGTCCAATCGACATTCAATACCGACAGCACCTTGGCCCACCGCTGGCAGAATTTCTTCAGGTTCGATTTCGTTGCGAATACGGTCGTGAAGTCCCAGACGCTTCAAGCCCGCAGCGGCAAGAATGATGGCGTCGTATTCGCCGTTATCCAGTTTCCCAAGACGGGTACCGACGTTGCCACGAAGATCTTTCACCACCAAGTCTGGGCGCATAGCACGAACTTGACATTGACGGCGCAGGCTAGATGTACCTACAACTGCGCCTTGCGGCAATGCACTGAGGCTTTCGTGATGGTTGGAAACAAACGCATCGCGTGGGTCGTCTCGCTCACAGATAGTTACCAGACCTAGACCTTCTGGAAACTCCACCGGCACGTCTTTCATTGAATGCACAGCAATATCAGCGCGGCCTTCCATCATGGCTTGTTCAAGCTCTTTCACGAACAGGCCTTTACCGCCCACTTTTGCCAGTGGGGTATCTAAAATAATGTCGCCTTTGGTGACCATAGGTACCAATTCTACAACCAGTCCTGGATGCGTCGTTTCAAGGGCGTGTTTTACGTATTCTGCCTGCCACAATGCCAGTGGGCTTTTGCGTGTCGCGATGCGAACGGGAGTTGAATTCATAATAGCGTCCATATAATTTTCTTGGGCAAATCTTATCACCGCTTGTTATTGCTTGATAATAGAAGCGAATAACTTGGTTAAATCGTGCGAAGTTAAACGACTTAGTCTAGGCTGATGTGATGGAGATCAAATATTTTGGGTCTTGTCAGGGAATATAACCTTGCTTGGTTCACTGTTTTTTGAATCAAATTTGAGATAAAGCGTTGTGTATCTCACAGTTTTGGTCATATAGTGAGCAAAGTGAAGCGAGAATATAGAGACGTTGGTCGCTTTACGCTCCGAAGAAAAACTGTTAGATTGATCACGTTTTTATCCATGGGCTCCGTGGTCATATTATAACCGGACCCGTTACGTTGACTAGGATGTCGGCAACTTTGGATGTTTATCTTGCAAAACTATGTTGATCAGCAATTAGAGCGTCTTAATGACTTCAACCGCGTACGGTTGGAGCGCGCGAGAAGCGCAATGCACTCCCAGGCCGTTAATATTTTTAACGTATTGCCTGTATTACTGCACTTTAATCATCCCGCTGTCCCTGGTTATCTTGAGCGTAGTGTCGTTCATGGTATTTCCGATTTTTCCCTTTCTGATATTCAACAAGACTTCGTTAACGATTGTGCTTTAGCGCTGAATACTGTTGCGCCCGAAAAACCGACTTCTCAAAATTTCCCCATTAAAGGGATGTTTTCCATGGGCAGTACTGCGTCCATGGGGCAAAGCCTGACCAGCGACCTTGATATTTGGGTGTGTGTACAGCAGTGGGTGAGTGAAGAAGAGCGCACCATGTTGGACGCGAAATGCTCACTGATCTCCGATTGGGCCATGACACAAGGCGTGGAAGTGAACTTCTTTGTCATGTGTGAACAGCGTTTCCGCCAGAATTTGGCGCAAGAGATGACGTCTGATAACTGCGGCTCCACTCAGCACTACTTGTTGCTGGATGAATTTTATCGTTCTGCGGTGCATCTGGCGGGTCAGCAATTGCTTTGGTACCTCGTGCCGCCAGAAATGGAAGGGTGTTACGAAGATTACGTTGGCGAGATGATTGCCAGCGGTGCTATCAACCGCGACGACTATGTGGATTTTGGCGGCTTGCCATCTATCCCCGCGGAAGAGTACTTCGGCTCCAGCTTGTGGCAGCTATATAAAAGTATCGACTCCCCGTATAAGTCCGTACTGAAAGCTGTGTTGTTGGAGGCGTATTCTTGGGAATATCCGGGCACGCAACTACTGAGTGTTGATGGCAAACGCCGTTTCTACTCAGGTATGCTTGATGTGTACCAATCTGACGCTTATTACCTGATGCTGGAGAAGGTGACTCGATACTTAGAACGTATCGATGACCATCGCCGTCTAGATCTTGTGCGTCGCTGCTTTTACCTGAAAACACACGAGAAACTCACGCGTGAACCGGGTCCAGGCTCTGTGCCTTGGCGTCGTGAAGTGCTTTGTGTGTTGACCCGTGAGTGGGGTTGGACGCAGGACGATATCGCTCGTCTGGATAACCGACGCAATTGGAAAGTAGAAGAAGTAAAGGAAGCGCATAACGAGCTCCTAGAAGCTTTGATGCTGAGCTACCGCAACCTTATTCGCTTTGCACGCCGCAACGACATCACATCAGCGATCAGCCCAGAGGAAATTAGTATTCTGGCGCGTAAGCTATATGCGGCGTTTGAGGTACTGCCGGGTAAAGTGACCCTGCTGAATCCGCAACTTTCGCCGGATTTGCACGAGCCTAACTTGAGCTTTATTCAGGTGCAAGAAGGCCGCAGTAATCCACCGGGTTGGTACCTTTACAAACAATCTTTAAAACCTGTCGATATCATTGGTCGTGCACCATTAGAGCATAACCGCTACCTGTCAAAGCTGGTTGCGTGGGCTTACTTTAATGGCATGTTGACTGAATCGACGTGTATGAACTCAGTGGCGAAAGCCAGTAACGTGGATATCGACAAGCTGTATCAGATGGTGAGTGATATGCGAAACACCTTCTCGGTGCGTCGTCCACAGCCATCACTGCAAGCGCTGTCTAGCCCGTGTGAAATTCGTAAGCTGGCACTGTTCATCAACCTTGAGCATGATCCTACCACCGAGCTGAAACAGCCTGCGGTACGCTTCGATTTCAAAAATACTGACATCTTCAGCTATGGGCCCGAGCAGCAATGTTTGGTCGGCAGCGTGGATTTGGTATATCGCAACAGCTGGAACGAAGTACGCACCCTGAACTTCAAGGGTGAAAATGCCATGTTGGATGTGTTGAAAACCTTACTGGGTAAGATGCACCAAGATGCGATACCGCCAGAATCCGTTGACGTTTTCTGTTATGCAGGAAAAATGCGAGGATTGATCCGTAATCTGGTTTATCAACTGGTTGCTGAATGCATTGACATGCGTCTGAAGCCGATTGATCAGGAGAAACGTCGTCGGTTTAAGGCGATTCGCGTAGCAGATCAAACCTTTGGCCTTTTCTTCGAACGCCGCGGCGTGTCAGTACAGAAGCTGGAAAACTCAGTAGACTTTTACCGCTCTATTTCCACCAACAAGATCAACGGATCGCCGATTGTGGTGCTGGACAAAGACGGTGAAGTACATCCGCCGGAAGTGGTTGATGCATACGCCAGTGAAGGTTTGATCCAGTTTTTCTTCGAAGACTGTGAGCAAGGCTTTAACATCTATGTGCTTGATGAAAACAACCGTGTGGAAGTGTATCGTCAGTGCAGTGGTGACAAAGAAGAGATGGTGCAGGGCGTCAACCGCTTTTATACCGCACCCCAAGATAAGACCAGCTTCAGTGGTCAGGCGATGAACTTCAACCTGCCGCAATTCTATGACATCGTTTATCAAGGCGATGGTCGCGCTCAGGTTATACCGTATAAAAGTGACCGTCAATGGCAGCGCAACTCAGAATCGCGTTCAGACGCTGCGCAACTCGCTTCTCGCTGACAAGTACCCTTGTCAGCGAGCTAACTAACCGTTTTTTACCAGTCGACAGCTTCGCCAGCGTGCTTGCTGCATTCTTCTTTCACCATCACCTTGAATTCCACGCCAGTTTTGCTGCACAGCCACTGGCCATCTTTATAAGCAAAATGGAAGCCACCTGATTTAGAGGCCAACCAGATCTCAGACATGGGTTCTTGACGGTTGATAATGATTTGGCTGCGATTTTCGAATTCCAGCGTTAATACATTGCCATTGGTTTCGTAGTCGATATCCGCACCGCTTTCGTCAATGCCTTCTTCGATGGCCATCCACTCCGCGTCCACCAGATCATGGTATTGGCTTGTGTTCATTGCATTCCGTCCTATTGCTTTTCAGTGTGTTGATGCGATTATATACCCAAGATACCTGAATTCGAGCATATTCGGGTCACGGGGTATACCCCAAAACACGCTTTATAAATCGCCTTAGGATATAGGTAGGTTGTAAAGCGTATTCACTCTTGATAATCGGGCACTGAAGATGCGAATGACCCTAAAACTTGCTGTGTTGTCAGCAGCCATACTGCTGTCAGCTTGTGGCCAACAAGGCCCACTCTATTTTCCGGAAGATGCACCTGCCCAAAATACGGCACCCGCTCAAACGGAAACGGCACACGACACGCAAGCTCAGGATCCTGCTCAGCAGTAGAGTTACGGACAGGGAAGGACAACGTTGGACTATTTTAACTATCAGAATGACGGGCAGTTGTGGGCAGAGGATATACCGCTGGCACAATTGGCAGAGACTTATGGCACACCACTTTACGTGTATTCGCGTGCCACACTAGAACGCCATTGGCATGCATTTGATAACGCGGTTGGTGTGCATCCACACTTGATTTGCTATGCCGTGAAGGCAAACAGCAACTTGGGCGTTCTGAATGTACTTGCACGTCTGGGTTCAGGCTTTGATATTGTCTCTCTAGGTGAGTTGGAACGCGTGCTGGCCGCAGGCGGCGACCCCGCGAAGGTGGTGTTTTCTGGTGTCGGTAAAACCGCGCCTGAGATGGCACGCGCTTTGGCGTTGAACATTAAATGTTTCAACGTGGAATCTGAAGCAGAGCTCGATAGATTGAATCAGGTTGCTGGTGAGCTAGGCAAAGTGGCCCCTGTCAGCCTGCGCATTAATCCGGATGTGGATGCGAAAACGCACCCGTATATCTCAACCGGTTTAAAAGAAAACAAGTTTGGTATTGCGTTTGACCGTGCTCGCGATGTTTATCGTTATGCTGATAGCCTGCCTAACCTTGATATTCAAGGTATCGACTGCCACATCGGCTCTCAGCTAACTGACATTACGCCATTTATTGAATCGACCGATCGCCTGTTGGCCTTGATTGATGCGCTACGTGATGACGGCATCAATATCACGCATTTAGATGTGGGTGGTGGCTTGGGAGTGACCTATCATGAAGAGAAGCCGCCACAGCCGTCTGAATACGCAAAAGCGTTGCTTGACCGCTTAGAGAACCATGCTGAGATTGAACTGGTGTTTGAGCCAGGGCGAGCAATTGCGGCGAATGCTGGGGTGCTGCTGACTACTGTCGAATACCTCAAGCACAATGAAGAGAAAAACTTCGCGATCATCGATGCTGCAATGAATGATCTGTTGCGCCCGTCGCTTTATCAAGCGTGGCAGGAAATTGTTCCTGTCGTGCCTCGCGATGGCGAGCCAAAAACCTATGATTTAGTCGGGCCTGTGTGCGAAACAGGTGACTATCTGGGTAAGGATCGTGCTTTGACACTAGAGGCCGGTGACGTTTTGGCTGTGCGTTCTTCTGGTGCATACGGTTTTGTGATGTCGTCAAACTACAATACACGTTGCCGTGCAGCAGAAGTGATGGTGGATGGTAGCCAAGCGCATATTGTGCGCCAGCGAGAGCCACTGACTTCACTGTGGCAGTTAGAACAGGTTTTGCCTGAATAAAGGATCCGGATGCAGATACAGTTTTCCAAAATGCATGGGCTTGGCAATGACTTCATGGTCGTTGACTGTGTGACTCAGAATGCGTATTTCTCTCCGGAAATGATCCGCCGATTGGCGGATCGAAACACCGGCGTAGGGTTCGACCAGCTTTTGGTGGTTGAGCCACCTTACGACCCCGAAAGTGATTTTCATTACCGTATTTTTAATGCAGACAGCAGCGAAGTAGAGCAGTGTGGCAATGGCGCCCGCTGTTTTGCGCGTTTTGTACGTATGAAAGGACTGACCAATAAGCATTCAATTCAAGTCAGTACCAAAGCGGGCAAAATGGTCTTGAAAGTGGAAAGCGAGGACTTGGTTACGGTCAATATGGGCGAACCGAACTGGGCCCCATCGAAGATCCCTTTCCGCGCAAACACCGAAGAAAAAACCTATATTTTACGGGTGGATGATCGCACTTTGTTTGTCGGTGCCGTGAGCATGGGCAACCCACACTGTGTGACAGTCGTGGACAATGTCGATACGGCAGATGTTGACACATTAGGGCCACTTGTGGAGTCGCATGAGCGCTTCCCTGAGCGCGTGAATGCGGGTTTTATGCAGATTGTATCTCGCAATGAAATTCGTCTGCGCGTGTATGAGCGCGGCGCGGGCGAGACGCAAGCCTGTGGCAGCGGCGCATGTGCAGCTGTTGCGGTAGGCATTGCACAAGGGTTACTTGATGAGTCAGTCAAAGTGAACTTATTGGGCGGTACGCTAAACATTCGATGGCGCGGGCAAGGACATCCACTTTATATGTCTGGGCCAACGTCGCACGTTTACGATGGGCAAATTACAGTATGACGGAGCTTTCTAAGCTCGATAGGCCACTGATTCAGGCGCTTTCTGATGACGCGGTGGTGAGTTACCTTAAAGACAACCCTGATTTTTTCATTCGCCAACCTGAGATGGCGGAGCAATTGCGTATCCCTCATGCGGAACGTGGTGTGATCTCCTTGGTGGAAATTCAGCTTGGTCGACTGCGTGAGCGCGTCGCCAATCTGGAAGAAGATATCACGCAGCTGATGAGCATTGCCGCCGGTAACGAAAAATTGTTTCGTGCCTTTGCTGAAGCGCATCGCGCGTTGTTTGCTGCCAATCGTGAGGAAGACATTCACAAAGCCTTGCGAGAGTTGGCTGCGTCGCTCAACCTCAATGTTAGTTTGAGGCTTTTTGAAACGGGTCATCATGCGTTGAATCGAAAAAGTGTGGATGCAGTCAAAGCGGCGCATTTTTGCGGTCAGCGCATCTACCTTGGTCGACTTAGAAAAACCGATGGCGAGCACTTTATCAGTCAGGCACCCGAGCTAGGCTCTTACGCACTGGTGCCTGTTAGTCAGCATAAGGATTTGGGTTTTCTGGCGTTTGCCAGCCGTGATGGCGGGCATTTTCAGCCAAGTATGGACACCCTTTTCGTTGAACAAGTTGCCGAGCATATTGGCATTTTGCTGACCAAATGGCAGGCGGAGTAATGAGCCTGCCTTCCTCCATGGAAAAACCGCTTTCTCGTTTTTATGATTACATGATTCGTGAAAGAGGGCTTAGCCGGCACACCGAACTGAATTATCGTCACCAACTCACGGCCAGTGCTGACTACCTCGTCAAGCTGGGTGTGACCAAGTGGCAAGATGTTGATGCGGCTTGGGTGCGTCAAATTGCGGCGCAAGCCAAGCGCGACAAACTCAAACCTGGCAGCATTGCCCTTCGCCTATCCGCATTGCGCAGTTTTTTCGACTTTATGGTGGCAGACGGTGCCTTAGGTGCGAACCCTGCCAAAGGCGTTGCAGCGCCAAAGCAAGGTCGTACCTTACCGAAAAACCTCGACGTGGATGAAATCAACCAATTGCTTTCTGTTGATGCGGATGATCCTTTGTCCGTGCGTGATCGCGCCATGATGGAATTAATGTATGGCGCAGGCTTACGCTTGTCTGAGCTCATTGGTTTGAACATACGTGATGTGGCTGTACGAAAGGGTGATTTGCGCGTTATTGGTAAGGGCGACAAAGAGCGCATTGTACCGTTCACAGGCATGGCAAAAGAGTGGCTAGTCAATTGGATGAAGGTGCGTAGTCAGCTTCTGAAAGGCCCTGAAGATGCGTTATTTATTTCCAAATTGGGAAGCCGTATTTCGCCAAGAAGCGTACAAAAACGCATGGCGGAATGGGGACAAAAACAGGCGGTTAACAGCCATATCAACCCGCACAAACTGCGACACAGTTTTGCGACGCACATGCTGGAATCATCAGGCGATTTGCGTGCGGTTCAAGAACTGTTAGGTCATGCAGATTTGTCGACCACCCAAGTGTATACCCACCTCGACTTTCAACATTTAGCCAAAGTTTACGACGCCGCACACCCAAAAGCGCGTAAACGAAAATCTGATTAAGAGACGCGCATGAAGTTTTACCGCCGCTGGCAACCGGTACAGGCGATGACCTTTGATCTGGATGATACCTTGTACGACAACCGTTCCGTGATCGTGCGGGCGGAACAACGGTTGTTAGATTGGTTGGAAGTGCGCTATGCGCCTTTGGCGGCATTCGATTGGTCGCAGTGGCAACAGATGCGTCAGCAAGTAGTAAAAGACAACACGAACCTGGTGGGTTTTGTCACCGAAATTCGACGAGCACAAATTCAACTGGCTGCCTGTCGTTGTGGTCTGAGTAAGCTTGAAAGTAAACACATTGCCGACGATGGCGTGGCGTTTTTTCTTCATGAACGCAGCAACTTTACCGTGCCTGATGTGGCATTTGAAACGCTCGACGTACTCTCTTCGCACTACCCGCTAGTTGCCATAACCAACGGCAATGTCGACAGTGATCGATTGGGGCTATCTCCCTATTTTAAACAGGTGCTTGCGGCCGGGCCGGATGGTGCGGCAAAACCCGATGGGGCATTGTTTATCAAAGCGCAGCAAACATTGGGGCTTCCTGCCGATCAAATATTGCACGTTGGCGATCACTTAAAATTTGATGTGCGTGGCGCAAAGCTCGCAGGCTTTAAAGCATGTTGGTTTAACGACACGAAAAAGCCGCTGACGAAGCAGCGGCACGCGTCTCTTTTGCCGGATGTGGAAATTGAACACATCCGGCAGTTGCTATCACTTACCCGCGCTTCTTAAGCCAGTTGTCGACCGCCAGTAAGCCTGGGCCGAATAGCACGGTAATCAATAACATAACTCCCCACATTTGGTGGTCAAAAAAGCCTTTCTCCCAAAGGGCAGGGTAAGACACCACCGCAATGATATTGAAGAAAAATAGCACAAATGCTGCGGGGCGAGTTAATAGGCCCAGTACAAGAAACACGGGCACAATCAACTCTGTCGCTGTCCCTAAGTAGGCAGCAAGCTCCCAAGGTAAGACGGGTACCTGATATTCGTATTCAAACAGAAAGAGGGTGCTGTCCCAGCTTGCAATTTTGGTTTGTCCGGCATTAAAAAACACCCACGCAACCCAAAGACGACATACCAGCAGTAAGACAGGCGTAAGAGGCTTCAGTGCAGCTTCAAAAAGTTCGTCCAGTTTGTTAATCACAGCAATCATAAGCCTATTCCTTTTTCTTATAGACGGTGAACGAGCGTAAAGTCGATAAAGGCACCTCGCTGCATCGCGGCAGTCAGATGCGTTAATTGGGTGGGCTCAATCAGCCCCAACTCTTGTTGTTTGCAGGCATCGATTAGACGTGCTTCATTGGCGTCAATGGTGTCTACCAATACGCCGAGCGGAGTGTGTTGAACCCATACCGCTTCTGCACGTGTTATATCAACGGCTTCCAGTGTATTCGTGTCGTTGTTTGATACGGCATGCCAGACAGTGCTGATGGGAAAAGCGCTGGTCATGACGGCTGTTGCTGGAGAAACCGAAAGCCGAATTTGTTCAAATTCCTCGGGCCGAATTTGCTGTAGCATCTCTATCGGGAAAGTGGCCTTTGGTATCGGCACCTGATTGACGCATTGACGCAGCCATTCGAGCTTAGCGATATCAGCCAGATAAGGAACGGCTTCGACAATGTTGGGGATGGACGCAATAGTTGCGTTAAATCCCTCACCGTATTGGTCAGCACTGGCTGATGTCATTGGCGTCGATAAGACGTGATGCCTTGCGAGCGCTTCAAAGCATTCGCAACCCACCAATGCTTTTACAACGGGATAAACCGTGTCCAAGCACTCACTCAGTGTCACCACAAAATTATTGCGGTAGATTTGCAGTAAGGCATCCGGTTCGGCAAGGCCTGTTGCGATTGGGAGATCGTACGCCTGATAATGTAAAGCATGGCTGAATTGAGTTTGTAAATCACACAGCGAAGGGGCACTCATAACGCCGACTCCTTCAATGAAGGTTGCAACGCTTTAGTTAGAATGCGATTGGCTTTTTCCGCTTCGGCTAATAAGACCTCGGGTGCAGGAATGTCCCTGTCCCATTCGATAAGCGTATGGCGTGGTCCATGTTGTGTAATCCACTTTTCATACAGCGTCCACACTGGGTCAGATACGGGCTGACTGTGAGTATCTATCCAAATTTCGCCTTCCGGCAGCGTGTTAATGGTGAAACCTGCCAGATGAATTTCCTGTACCCAAGCAGGATCAATGGCAGCCAGATATTCGTTGGTGTTGAAGCCATGGTTGAAGGCACTTACATGAACATTGTTTAAATCCAGCAATAGCCCGCATCCAGTGCGCTTAGCGACTTCAGCTAAAAACTCCCATTCGGTAATGGTCGAATGATCGAAGCGTAAGTAGCTTGAAGGGTTTTCAATCAAAATCTGCCGGCTGAGAGTGTCTTGAGTGATGTCTACATTTCGACAGAAAACGTTTAGTGCTTCTTCTGTGTAAGGCAGAGGCAGAAGATCGTTGAAGTAATTGCCATCCACAGAGCTCCAACTTAGGTGGTCAGAAACAAACAGCGGGTTTATTGCATCCACCAAGGCTTTGAGTTTAGCAAGGTGCGAGACATTGACCGGGTCTACAGAACCTAATGACAAGCCAACACCGTGGCAACTGATGGCGTAACGGCGCTGCAAGGTGTGCAACGCCTGAAACGCCTCAGATTCAGGCAGAAAAAAGTTCTCGCTGTGTACTTCTAACCATCCGATATCTGGGGAGTGATTAATGAAATGAGCGTGATGGGGTTGACGAAGGCCCACACCAATCCAGGGAGAAACTTTTTCCATACCGAGTCCTCTTCGTCAATCACATTAAGATGAAGACGT
This sequence comes from Enterovibrio nigricans DSM 22720, assembly GCF_900167155.1. Taxonomy (GTDB): domain Bacteria; phylum Pseudomonadota; class Gammaproteobacteria; order Enterobacterales; family Vibrionaceae; genus Enterovibrio; species Enterovibrio nigricans. The sequence goes on from NZ_FUXU01000009.1 coordinate 40,058, forward strand.
TGAACCACCAGCCAGGCGATCACACAGACCTTTTGGCACGACAACGAAAGCGTCTTTCTGACCATCTTTGGTGGATGTACCTGCGCATGAGCTGGTGGAAGTAGCACAGTCATTTTTACCGGCCTTTACGACGCCATAGCATTTTTCCTTTTCTGCGGCTTGGGCAGGAGTGGCAGTCAAGGTGGTGGCACCTACAGCGAGCAGACTAGTAACGGCAGCAGCGACAGCAAAATTTGTCTTTTTCATGTTCAATCCTCTCTCGTCGGACGGATGTCCTTATGATTATCAATCGGTTGTACTCAGACGCAGCCTTCAATAACCGCGCTCCCTTAAAAGGATAGGATGCAAGGCTAAAAACTTTCGGTGTCACGCTTAATTTTTAGACAATAAAAAGTCAATTTTTGAAGTGACGATGGTTAATGCGTTGATTTGGATAAATATAAGCAACGTCAGTGGTTGTTTGTATACAGCGGTGTTCATTCACTTTTGGGATTTGATGATTGTGTCACTTGAGCGAAAAAAGCGAGAAATTGGGAGGGAGTGTTAGCCGTGCTCACTTAATGCGCGGAAACCTGCATCTTGCGTTAGTTTCGGTATATAATCCTCAACCAGTGTATAAATAACCAGTGAATGAATGATGGACGTATCCCACCTGATTGACGGTCTTAACGACAAACAACGCGAAGCCGTGGCTGCTGAGCTAGGCAATTATCTTGTCCTTGCTGGCGCGGGAAGTGGTAAAACACGGGTATTGGTTCATCGCATTGCCTGGTTGATGCAAGTCGAACACGCGTCACCGTTTTCCATTCTGGCAGTAACCTTTACCAATAAAGCCGCTGCTGAAATGCGAGGTCGTATTGAACAATTGATGCATGGCACAGCATCGGGTCTTTGGTGCGGTACTTTCCACGGTCTTTGCCACCGCATTCTTCGGGCGCACCATTTGGATGCTAACCTGCCACAAGACTTCCAAATCCTTGATTCAGATGATCAGCAGCGTCTGCTTCGCCGTTTGATCAAAGCGCAGAATCTGGATGAGAAACATTGGCCTGCACGTCAGGCATCTTGGTATATCAACGGCAAGAAAGACGAAGGTTTGCGCCCGCATCACATTGATGCCCAGTTTGATCCGGTAGAGAAGACGTGGCTAAGGGTCTATGCCGCCTATCAAGAAGCCTGTGATCGTGCAGGTTTAGTCGATTTTGCTGAGCTTCTTTTGCGATGCCACGAGTTGCTGCGTGATAAAGCCCATATTCGTGAGCACTATCAGGCGCGTTTCCAACATATTCTCGTGGACGAGTTTCAGGACACCAACAACATCCAATACGCATGGCTGCGTATGATGGCTGGCACACAAGCGAACGTGATGATTGTCGGTGATGATGATCAGTCCATCTACGGCTGGCGCGGCGCAAAGATTGAAAACATCTCCCGCTTTTTGGAAGATTTTACAGGTGCACAAACCATTCGCTTGGAGCAGAACTACCGCTCAACTGGCAACATATTGAAAGCGTCGAACCACCTGATTGAAAATAACGCCGAGCGTATGGGGAAAAGCCTTTGGACTGATGGCCATGAGGGAGAGCTGATTTCCGTTTACAGCGCGTTCAATGAATTGGACGAAGCCCGTTTTGTGGTGGGCAAAATTAAAGCCTGGCATGACGACGGTGGCGCACTGAATGACACCGCCATGCTGTACCGAAATAACGCCCAATCACGTGTGTTGGAAGAAGCCCTTATTCAGGCGGGCTTACCCTACCGTATTTATGGCGGCATGCGATTCTTCGAACGTCAGGAAATCAAAGATGCGCTGGCATACTTGCGTTTGATGGCGAATCGTTTTGACGATGCGGCGTTTGAGCGCGTGGTGAATACACCAACGCGTGGCCTTGGTGACCGCACTTTAGAAACCCTTCGATTGGCGGCACGCGATCGTGGTGCGACCATGTGGGAAGCGAGTAACCAGCTTCTCGAAGAGCAAGTGCTGGCAGGTCGCGCGGCAAATTCCTTGCGCCGTTTTATCGAATTGGTTAATGCGCTGGAAGATGACACCCGCGAAATGGCGCTGTTCCAACAGACCGATTACGTTATTCAGAATTCTGGCCTTCGTGCGATGTACGAAGCGGAGAAAGGCGAGAAAGCACAGGCGCGTATTGATAACTTAGAAGAGCTCGTGACAGCGACCCGCCAGTATGAAGTGCCGGAAGAGGTGCAAGAGGATATGTCTCCGCTCTCCGCATTCCTTTCGCATGCCGCATTGGAGGCGGGTGAAGGGCAGGCCGATGAATTTGATGATGCAGTGCAGCTGATGACATTGCACAGTGCTAAAGGTCTGGAATTCCCGATGGTGTTCATGGTTGGCGTGGAAGAAGGTATGTTCCCAAGCCAGATGTCGTCAGAAGAGGCCGGTCGCCTCGAAGAAGAGCGTCGTCTTTGCTATGTGGGCATCACGCGAGCGATGACGAAACTGTATATCACGCATGCCGAAATGCGCCGTGTTTACGGTAAAGATATGTTCCACAAAGCGTCGAGATTTATCCGTGAGTTGCCAGAAGAGTGCTTAGAAGAAGTGCGTATGCGTGCCAAGGTTTCTCGCCCTGCCGCCGCAACCGGACGATTCTCGCAAACCCAGACCCAGCAGAATTTTAATCAGACGGGATTCAGTTTGGGGCAGCGAGTACAGCACCCTAAATTTGGTGAAGGTACCATCATTAACTTCGAAGGAAGTGGCCAGCAAAGCCGAGTGCAGGTGGCGTTTAATGGTGAGGGTATTAAGTGGCTGGTGACCCAGTATGCCAAGCTGGAAGCGATGTGATTTCTGATTAAATTGAACAGATAAAAAAGAGGTGGCTAAGGCCACCTCTTTTCGTTTCTATGAATGACGCGTTTATTCGCCCGGTGTTTTCGGAGCCCACAGGCTAGTTAGAGCACCGGTCAGTCCTTCGCTGGCACCTTCGCCAGTAAGGTAATTGATGATCACTGGGGCAAATTTTTGCACCATTTCTGGATCCAGTCCCAGCATATTAAATACTTTCTGTACCGACGCGATATCAGACAAATTGCTGCCAAGACCTGCAAGGATCATTTTGGTCAGTGAGTCCATGCCGGGCACTTTTTCCAGCAATTCATTGCCTTGTGAATCACCAAGTGCCTGATACGCCATAGCAAGCATTGCGCCTGCGCCACCCGCTGCCTGGGTATCATTAACATCGAGGTCTTTTGACAGCAATTCAGTCAGTGGGTTATCCGCCACTTGCGTGCTTACACCTGAGAGTAGGTTACTGGCATCTTTGTTCGCTTCACTGAGCAAGTCGCCAAAGCCCGTTGCTTTTGTGGGTGCGGCGACCAGTATTAACAGGGTCGATAACATCGCCAAAATTACATTTTTTCTCATTCTCAAGTCCTCATATGTTCTGTAACTACGTCAGTTCGGTAACTACTTTGCGATCACTAAGCCTTCCCGCCTTGGGTCGGCACCACCTTCCAATGAACCGCTGTCTATCACAATACCGTGTAAGCCTGAGGTTAAGTCACGTACGTTCACTTTAAAGCCCATATTTTCGAGCGCTGGCTTAAAACTCTCCGCGTCTGTACCTGCTTCAAGATCGTAGGTGCCAAAACGGTTAACCAAGTGTGGCAAATCTATCGCCGACTGTATGTCTAGCCCCCAATCCAGATGCGCAATTAGGGTCTTGGCAACATAGCCGATGATGCGGCTGCCACCGGGTGACCCAACGGCCATATAGGGTTTACCGTCACGCATTACAATCGTGGGCGCCATGGATGAACGGGGACGCTTACCCGGCTCAACGCGATTAGCGATAGGGTAGCCGTCTTTGTGCGTCTTAAATGAAAAGTCGGTCAGTTCATTGTTGAGTAGAAAACCGCGCGTCATTATGCGTGAGCCAAATCCGTTCTCGATAGTGGTGGTGATGGAAACTATGTTGCCGTTTTTATCCACAATGGAAAAATGGCTGGTGGATGGAAGCTCGATTGATGCGTCATCGGCCCATTCTGGCACCGTGTTGGCGTGGCTGAATTGAGGCTGACCCGCAGCGACTTCTCCCAGTGCGTTTTCATCAGGAATAAGCGTTGCTCGACGTTGTAGGTATTCAGGCGCTAACAGGCCATCAACGGGAACGGGCACATAGTCACTGTCAGCGATATATCGACCTCGATCGGCATAGGCAAGGCGCGAGGCATCGCCAAACAGACGCCAGCTTTCAGGATTGTCTTTCCCCTGCTCTTTGAGAGGAAAGTGGCTGAGGATTCCAAGAATTTGTCCCACAGTGATCCCGCCAGAAGTGGGCGGTCCCATGCCGCAGATTCGGTATTGATGGTAAGGCGAACAAACGGGGGCTCGTTCCACGATGCGGTAATCCGCCAAGTCCTTTTTGCTCAGAATACCCGGGTTTCCTGCGGCTTGCTGCACCGTCGCTACAATGTCATCGGCAATCTCACCTTCATAGAAATGATCGATGTCTTGCGCGACCAGTTTTAAAGTGTCTGCGTAAGGTTGATTAACCAGACGATCGCCAATGCTGAGTGGGTTGCCCGTATCGTCAAAGAAGTATTGATAGGTGGTAGGATATCGACGAAGTCTATCAGCGTCTCCGTCAATCAGCCCCGCCAGACGTGGCGAGACCTCAAAGCCTTGTTCAGCTAGTTCAATCGCGGGGGTCAGTACTGCGCGCCATGACAGCGCCCCAAAACGGGCGTGAGTATCATGCATCAGACGCAAGGTGCCCGGAGTCCCGACTGAACGTCCTCCCACCACCGCATCATAGAATTTGAGTGGCTCACCGTCGTCATTCAAAAATAACGTTGGTGTAGCGGCCATCGGGGCGGTCTCGCGACCATCAAAGGTGGTGAGGGTGTTTGCCTTGTTGTCCCAATACACCAGAAAAGCCCCTCCACCAATGCCAGAACTTTGTGGTTCGACCAAGCCCAGGACGGTTTGGACCGCAACCATTGCATCAATGGCATTGCCGCCAGCTTCTAACATGGCGGCGCCCGCTTTGCTGGCATGTGGATTGGCGGCCGCAACCATCCATTGCTCTCCCTTGACGCTCTTGCGCATCACACTGCCAGTCGCGAGTTCAGGTGCAACGCTGTCAGCAACATCGGCTTCGACGGCGGCGAATGCGAAATGAGGGAATAAGGTTGCAGATATCATGGCCAAGAGAAGTTGGAAGGAGGGGAGAGTTCTCATTGTTCGTCCTTTTCACGCCCGTCAACTGGACTTTGAGTATAGTTCCCGATCGTACAGGTTGTGTCGGATTAATGAGGCAATGTGAGCGAATTTTGTTTTTATGGCAGAGAGATAGTGAAAATTGCGAAGTCATAAAAAAGCGGCACAGGGTGTGCCGCTTGATACTTTATGCTTTGTGTTCCTGTCGAGCTTTTTGACGCTGTCTGATCGCATCTATTGTAAAAATCACCAGTGCTGTCCAGATAAAGGCAAAGGTGGTGGCTTTATCTGCTGAGAGCGGCTCGTTGTATAGACCAACAGCCAGCATGAACATCAAACTCGGGCCGATGTATTGAAAAAAGCCTAGCGTGGAAAGGCGAAGCTTGGTCGCTGCACCGTTAAAGCAAAGCAGCGGCAAAGTGGTTACCACGCCCGCAGCCATGAGCAACAGGTTCAGAGGCATGCTGTTTTCCATCATGTTGGATGTCGTGCTGTCAGCGATAAACAACAGATAAATAACCGCGGCGGGTAACAGCACAGCCGTTTCGATGAAAAGCCCAGTAGCAGCATCAACATTGATTTTCTTTCGCAGCAAGCCGTAGCAGCCAAAGCTGGTGGCGAGCACGAGAGCAACCCAAGGCAAAGAGCCGAATGTGATCACTTGTACTGCCACCCCTAAAAATGCCAGTGAAACAGCAAGCCATTGGAGTTTTCTAAAGCGCTCACCTAAGAACACCATGCCGAGCACAACGTTAAAGAGTGGGTTGATGTAGTAGCCAAGACTGGCATCCAACATATGTCCGCTGTTCACCGCCCAGATGAATATTAGCCAGTTGGCGGCTATCACCACCGCGGTGATGGTAAGCAACCCCAGACGTTTTTTGTCTTTTAGCAGCAACCTGACACGCGACAGACCACCGCTCATTCGAAGGATCAAAGCCAGAAAGAAAAAAGACCAAAGAATACGGTGAACCAACACTTCCAGTGGTGGCACGTCAGTTAAGGCTTTGAAATAGATGGGAGCTACGCCCCACATGGTATACGCGCCAAGGGCGAGTAGAACGCCTCGGCGAGTTTGTTGCGCATCATTCACTGCGAAGCCTCGTTGTCATCAGTAGTCTAAAGAGCAAAAAACGCCATTTGGCGTCATGTGCAGCGAAAAATTGTGACGAGTCGAAATCCTGCTAGTAAGAAAGTAGGAAAATCGCTCTTAACGTAAATGTATTGGCTGCATTGGCCAGTATATGGAGGTTATCTCGCCAAGCACACCCCCTTACTGACAAATAGATGAGAAAATGGACATCTCTTTGCTTTGGCTTTCAACCTGAGCACGCTGCGTTTAGAATGAGCGGCTACCACACCATGAGAGGCACCATGACCGTCACTGATTCATCACAAGAACAAACACAAGATCAGACTGTATTGCAGACGGTGTTTGGCTATCACAGCTACAGGGACGGTCAGAAAGAAATCATTGATACCGCGATTGCGGGTAAAGATTGCCTCGTGATCATGCCGACAGGTGGGGGGAAGAGTCTTTGTTATCAAATCCCCGCATTGGTACTTGAAGGTGTGACGGTAGTGATCTCGCCATTGATCTCGTTAATGAAAGATCAGGTCGACCAGCTCCTTGCCAATGGTGTACCGGCGGCGTGTATCAACTCATCAATGACAGCCGAAGAGCAGGGGAAAACCTGGCAATCTCTGCGAGACGGGAGCCTGAAGCTGCTTTACGTTTCCCCAGAACGGGTATTGATGCGCGAGTTTATAGAGCGCTTACAGTCAGTCCCTCTGGCTTTGATTGCAGTTGATGAAGCGCATTGTATTTCCCAGTGGGGGCACGATTTCCGTCCCGAGTATGCTCAGCTGGGGAGCCTCAAGCAGCATTTCCTCAATGTGCCTGTGATGGCACTGACGGCAACGGCTGATGACACCACGCGTCAAGATATCTGCCAGCGCTTGTCACTGACATCTCCTCATGTCTATTTGGGCAGTTTTGACCGCCCAAATATTCGGTATACCTTGATTGAAAAACACAAGCCGCAAGCACAGCTCACTCAGTTTCTGACATCGCAAACCGGTCAGAGCGGGATCATTTACTGCAACAGCCGTAAACGTGTGGAGCAGGTCGCCGAGAAGCTTTGTGATCAGAATATTCGTGCGGCCGCGTATCATGCGGGCATGACGAATGAACAACGTGCATGGGTACAAGAAGCCTTTCAGCGCGATGACGTTCAGATTGTTGTGGCGACGGTGGCGTTTGGTATGGGCATTAACAAGCCCAATGTCCGCTTTGTGGTGCATTACGATATCCCGCGTAATATCGAGTCTTACTATCAGGAAACCGGTCGCGCAGGACGTGATGGCTTGCCAGCAGAAGCGGTGATGTTTTACGACCCGTCAGATATTGGTTGGCTACATCGCTGTCTGGAGGAAAAACCAGATGGGCCACAAAAACAGGTAGAGAGCCACAAGCTCAATGCGATGGGCGCATTCGCAGAAGCCATCACTTGCCGTCGTTTGGTGCTGCTGAATTACTTTGGTGAATACCGCGAGCAACCCTGTGGTAACTGTGATATCTGTTTAGATCCGCCGACCATGTTCGATGGTACCGAAGTGTCGCAAAAAGCCTTGTCTAACGTGTATCGCGTAAATCAGAGTTTTGGTGTCGGTTATACCGTTGAAGTGCTGCGTGGCATGCAAAACCAAAGAGTGAAAGATCACGGTCATGACAAAATCAGTACCTATGGTATCGGCAAAGATTTTAGTCATGGGTACTGGGTCAGTATTTATCGTCAACTTATTCACCGCGGTTACTTGGTGCAAAACATTGCCCGCAGCTCAGTCTTACAACTGACCGAAGAAGCGCGTCCTGTGTTGCGGGGAGAAATTGCGTTGGAGTTGGCGGTACCGCGCCTTGGCTTGTCGCCACGCACGAAAGCGGACAAGCTGGGTAAACGCAATTACGATAAGAAGCTCTTTGCCAAACTGCGTAAGTTGCGCAAAGCCATTGCTGATGAGGAAGACATTCCACCGTACGTGGTATTTAACGATGCGACCTTGATTGAAATGGCTGAGATGATCCCGACCTCGCAAGGCGAAATGTTAGCGGTAAATGGCGTGGGTCAGCGTAAATTTGAAAAATACGGTGATGTCTTCCTGGATGTCATTGAAGATCACATTACTTTAGGATCAGACCGCGCGAGTTATGGATAACGCACTCTTTTCTCTTTCTTCCTTTGATGCGCAAGAAGGGCGTCTTGTACTGGCTGCCGATGGGCTGGACTTTGATAATACAGACGCCTATCTCGATGCGCTTTGCCAGATGATTGATGCGCGCGTTTTCGACAAGCAAATCGATGCAGATCTTCATTCTTGGCTTGTTGATTTTGAAGGTGTGCGCTTTATGCTCCGGGGTGAGCATTATAGTGCCAGTATCTGGCTGGAAATGCTGGATGCAGAAGGGAAAGAAGAGTTAGCTTTTCTGCATGGTTGGCTAAGAAAACGCCTTTCGCGATGAACCGTTGAATCTCAGTTGTCTGCCTTTAAAATTGCTGTATAATTCGCCACCTTCTTAGGTGTCAGACCACTAAATCTGGCAATTTGGTAATTTGGGTTCCCTCGCCCCCAATGACAAAAAGGTTCACAATGAGCACTTTTACGCCTGCGCAACAGCGCAAAGCCCTCTCTTTTTTGGTGGTTTTCCACCTCGTTATCATTGCGTCTAGCAACTATCTGGTACAACTGCCTTTCACCATTTTTGGTTTTCACACCACATGGGGCGCGTTTACCTTTCCGTTTATTTTCCTCGCGACCGATCTGACAGTCCGTATTTACGGTGCTGGCATGGCACGTAAGATCATTTTCAGTGTGATGGTGCCATCGCTACTGATTTCTTATGTGCTCTCTGTGTTGTTCTTCCAGGGACAATATCAGGGCTTGGGCCACCTCATGGAATTTAACCTGTTTGTTGCCCGTATCGCAGCGGCGAGCTTTATGGCTTATCTGCTCGGTCAAATCCTCGACATTCACGTGTTTAATCGCCTGCGCCAAACCAAGCAATGGTGGGTTGCACCAAGCTGCTCAACGCTGTTCGGTAATGCGATTGATACGGCCGCGTTTTTTGCTATCGCGTTTTACAACAGCCCAGATGCTTTCATGGCGGCGAACTGGACGGAAATCGCGTTGGTGGACTATGCGTTCAAACTGGTGATCAGCCTTGGCTTATTTGTGCCAATGTATGGTGTGTTGCTGAACTATTTGGTCAGCCGCATCACTCAGGTGAATCAAGCGGCGGAAACTAAGTTGGTCTAGCGCCAATAAGACAAAAATTGAGGGAAGAAAAGCCGATCGTATGATCGGCTTTTTTTATGCTTATGAGTGAATATATCTACCGTCCTTTCGCGACGAGAACCGCTATAATCGAGTTACAGGCGTGCAGGCGCTTAGGTACAAGGAATCCCCTAATGATTATTCGAGAAGGCACGCTGCAAGAAGCGATCAACGTGCTCGGTCAGATAGATGAATTTGCCCGTCAGGAAACGCTTGAAACACTCAAAAAGCGAATTTGTGACAAACCCTTTCTCGTACTGGTTGCCGATCAGGATGGTGAACTGTGCGGAGTGAAAATTGGTTATCAGTTGGATGACGATTGCTTTTACAGTTGGTTGGGTGGCGTCACTAAACAGGGTCGTCGTCGCGGAATCGCGCAAGGTTTGTTGCACGCGCAGGAGCGATGGGTCGCCCTACATGGTTATCGAACACTTCGCGTTAAATCGAGGAATTGTTTTGCTGGCATGCTCTGCTTGCTGTTGAACAATCATTACCAAGTTGAGCACCTTGAGAAGAAAGACTCAGTGGATCAATATCGACTCCATTTCGTGAAGAAGATCACGCCAGACGCATAAAATAGAGAAAAGGCAGAAAATTTACTTGCGGATGATAATGAGAATGATTATTGTTTAATTGTTCCGCAGCGATACGCACTTTCTTCGCTACAGAACACACGACATTGCTCACATTGCTTCCAGTATATGTTTTTGCATGAAACGCTAACGCAAGTTACGTTTTCAACTGATGCAGGCGACGCCCCCCAAAAGGCGTCGCTTTTTTCTTTTCTGCCCTACGCCAATTCAACCAATTTTTTGACCAGCTTGTTTATCCCAGACGCCGCTTCACTAACGGTCGAGGCCAACATGTAGGCAGGCGTTGACAGCACGCGTCGGCTTTGGTCAAAGACAAAGTCATCCACCGGACAGTCAATATGTTCACCGCCCATGGCATTAAACGCGGCGGCGGTTTCCGGATCAGAACCAATGGTGCCTTTTGCTCCCGGACCATAAACGGCAGGGATCAAAATCGGCGAAATACAGACATAGCCTGCGGGTTTATCGGCTTTCGCGAATGCCTTACAGGCGCTGAGAACCTGCTCCTCCACCGCCATCTTCGGGCCACTTACGGCAAAATCGCTCAAGTTTTTTGCTACGCCAAAACCTCCGGGTAACAACAGAGCATCAAAGTCAGCCGGATTTAAATTTGCAAGTGGTTGAATATTGCCGCGCGCGATACGCGCAGCTTCATCAAGCACATTGCGTGTCTCGGTTGATTCTTCGCCTGCACGGTGATTAATCACGTGATGCTGCGCCACATCGGGTGCAAAGCAATGCCAGGTTGCGCCAGATTGTTCTATCGCAAGAAGAGATAACACGGATTCATGAATTTCCGCGCCATCATAAACACCACATCCTGAAAGAATTACAGCCACTTTTTTCATCATCTTGTCCTCGGTGCGTCGGTTTCTAAGTACGAGCAGATTTCACATTGTCGCTGGGCGAGTAGACAGAGTATGCATAAAGAGTCGCCAAGTTACCGGAAATTTATGCCTTGTGAGATCGCATGCAAAAAAAAGTAGTTAGGGATATTTATTGAATAACGCGTACGGGGGAGGGAATTTCTTTTTCCACAGCCAATGATCTATAAACGATCCTGATCATGATCAAAGTGGTATGTTTAAGTGTTTAAAAATAAACGATTAAATTTTTAAATTTTTAATGCAAACAGCGTGGATCTGAAAGCCTAAAAATAAATACCAACAAACTTATCCACAGACGGTATTGGTTTAAACTGTGGTGATGAATGATATTCACAGAGGAAATTGTTCTTTTTCACCGCTTTACCACCGTCATGTGCAAAGTAGGCAGCTTTATATCGTACACAGATATCACAATCGTGGGTTAACAGTTCTCGCGAGTCATGGCATTCTTAGCCATCAATCATTTTCTGGTTAGCTAAAAACGTTATGGTGACGACATCTGACAACCCGTTGATCCTTGTCGACGGCTCTTCTTACCTTTACCGCGCGTATCACGCATCTCCAAACTTGACCAGCCCAAAGGGTGAACCGACAGGTGCTGTTTATGGCGTAGTTAACATGCTGCGCAGCCTTGTAAAGCAGTACCCACAATCCAATGTGGCTGTGATTTTCGATGCGAAAGGCAAAACATTTCGTGATGACATGTACGCGGAGTACAAGGCAAATCGTCCACCGATGCCTGAAGATTTACGATGCCAGATCGCCCCATTGCATCAGATCATTGAAGCGATGGGCTTTCCCATGTTGGTGATCGAAGGCGTTGAGGCTGATGATGTTATTGGAACATTAGCGACGCAAGGCTCACAAGCCGGCATGCCAATCCTTATCAGTACTGGCGATAAAGACATGGCTCAGCTGGTGGATGAGAACGTCACACTCATTAACACCATGACGAATGTCATCATGACGCCACAAGGCGTGCACGATAAATACGGCTTTGGCCCAGAGCATATCATCGACTATTTGGCGCTGATGGGCGACAAAGTGGATAACATCCCTGGCGTGCCGGGCGTAGGTGAGAAAACGGCTACTGCGCTGATCGCCGGCATTGGCGGTTTGAGTACGCTGTTTGAGAACCTAGATAAAATTGCGGATTTGGGTTTCCGTGGTTCTAAAACCATGGCGAAAAAGCTGGAAGACAACAGAGAGAATGCGTACCTCTCTTATGAATTGGCAACCATTAAATTAGATTGTGAACTGCCTTATACCCCGGAAGAGTTAATCAACCGTAGTGCAGATAACGACAAATTAGTCGCGCTGTTTACTGAACTGAATTTCAAACGCTGGCTGGCCGAAGCACAAAGTGGCAGCGCGGGTGTTGATGCCGTTGCGGAGCGCGCAGTGACAGGCTCCTCATCCACTGCGACAACCAACGCGCCTATGACTTTTGATGCGGCATCGATTGATTGCAGCCTTTACGACACGATTCTGACGGAAGAGAGTTTCCGTGCGTGGATGGATAAGCTGGATAAGGCGGATGTGGTTGCGTTTGATACAGAAACCGACAGCCTCGACTACATGGAAGCAAACCTCGTCGGGATTTCCTTCGCAGTGGCTGAGGGCGAAGCAGCATATCTCCCTCTAACACACGATTATCTTGATGCACCTAAGCAGCTGGATCGTGATTGGGTGCTGGCTGAAATGAAGCCTTGGCTGGAAAGTGCGGGCGCACTGAAAGTGGGCCAAAACCTGAAATATGATGCAAGTGTGTTGGCACGCTATGACATTGCGATGAAAGGCATTGCTTATGACACCATGCTGGAATCGTATGTATTTAACAGCGTGGCTGGCAAGCATGATATGGACAGCTTGGCGATGCGTTACCTTCAACATAAATGCATCAGCTTTGAAGAAATCGCGGGTAAAGGCAAGAAACAGCTGACTTTCAATCAAATCGAAATGGATCAGGCCTCGCCATACGCTGCAGAAGACGCAGATGTGACCTTGCGACTGCACAATGTGCTGATGGCGCACTTGAATGCTGATGAGAAGCTGAAAGTCATCTTTGAACAGTATGAAATGCCACTGGTTCCCGTGCTGTCACGCATGGAACGTCATGGGGTACTGATCAGTGCCGATATGTTGGCTAAACAGTCCAAAGAAATTGCAGTGCGTTTGGATGAACTGGAGAAAGAAACGTTTGAATTGGCGGGTGAAGAATTTAACCTGAGCTCTCCTAAACAGCTTCAAGCTATCTTGTTCGAAAAGATGGGCTTGCCAGTCATCAAAAAAACGCCATCAGGCGCGCCGTCGACGAATGAAGAAGTGCTGCAAGAGTTGGCTCTAGACTACCCGTTACCTAAACGCATTCTGGAATATCGTGGACTGGCGAAACTGAAATCGACCTATACCGACAAATTGCCAAAGATGGTGAAAGCAGCGACAGGTCGAGTTCATACTTCTTATCACCAAGCGGTTACGGCAACAGGGCGTTTGTCATCTACCGATCCAAACTTGCAGAACATTCCTATTCGTAATGAAGAAGGTCGCCGCATCCGCAAGGCATTTATCGCTCCTGCGGGTAAAGCCATTCTGGCGGTCGACTACTCGCAAATTGAATTGCGTATCATGGCGCATTTGTCAGGTGATGAAGCGTTAATTGATGCATTCCGTCATGGTAAAGACATCCACAGTGCGACTGCTGCAGAAGTGATGAATATTGATATTACAGATGTCACGTCTGAAATGCGTCGTCGTGCGAAAGCCATTAACTTTGGCCTTATCTATGGCATGAGTGCATTTGGTTTGGCCAAGCAATTGGGTATTCCTCGTGGCGAAGCACAGCAATACATGGAGCGTTATTTCGAACGTTATCCGGGTGTTCGACAATATATGGAATCAACGCGGCTTCAGGCATCAGAGCAAGGTTATGTCGAAACCATCTTTGGACGTCGCCTGCAGTTGCCAGAAATAAAGTCCAGTAATGGAATGCGTCGAAAAGCCGCTGAGCGTGCAGCGATTAACGCCCCAATGCAGGGGACGGCTGCGGATATTATTAAGCGTGCAATGATTCTCGTTGATGCATGGATACAGCAACAGCCAGTAGGCCGTGTCGCGTTGATCATGCAGGTACACGATGAGTTGGTGTTGGAAGTAGATACCGAACACCTGACGGATGTTGAGCAACAGGTTTGTAAGCTGATGGAGTCAGCTGCTTTACTTGAAGTTCCTCTGGTTGCCGACTCCGGGAGTGGCGAAAATTGGGACCAAGCGCATTAATCCGCACTATTGAGCGGGATGTAAATCACATAAGCACTTAAATTTTATAGCGAAAAAAAGCCTGTGAAAACAGGCTTTTTTATTGTCTGCTGCTAACCAAAAGAATACAGAATGGATAATTATGTGAAAAAAAATTACGTAAAGGGTTTTCTTAATCGGCCATTTGATATACAGTAAATGACGTAGGGTACAGAGGTAAGATGTTCTATCTTTCAGACCTTTTGTTTCACGTTATTGGATTTAGCTGATTCAGCAGCCCCGGTCGACGAATGTCGACCGGGGCATTTTTTATGCGCCAAATTCAATCCTGAAGTCCTTCTCCAATATTAAGTTAATTTCCGTAAATACATATACTTATATTCATATCATGACCTTCAGTTGTATTTTGTTATCTTTTATTAGAGTAATTACTTTAAATTGAATTCAGTGACGTTATAATGACCACTGCTTCTTGTTCTTGATGTGTTTCGGTGGCCTGTTACTGACTTTAAACAGGTGACCACACGTTGTTTCAAACCGATTTGAATCTTCAAATCGGTTTTTTTTATCCATTCTTTTCTGTAACTCAATTCCAGCTCTTTCGTCATGAAAGAACATGTAGCAAACTTGATATTTATCGATAAAAAATAAGTTTGTGTTTTTTTTGAAAAAACACAAAAGATCAGTGTGTTAATTCAATGGATTGAAAAAGGATAAAGAGAAGCGTAGACAGATTAGGCGTGTAGCCACGGGGCAAACTTGCAGGGTTGGGAAAGATCACTGACACTCAGAGTATAACGACTAAAACAAACCTCCTATTTCTCTCCCGTTACCCCACCCATGAGGTGGGGTTTTTATTTCTCAGGAGAAACCCTAGGCGTGAGACAATTTACGCGTCTGATTCAGCGTTATCATCATTGTCCTGTACTGACTCTTCAATTAGGCCTTCGAGAGGGGGAAAATACCAGCCATCCAACTTCTTGCGAAGCTTGTCGACACCAATGCCTTTTAGCGATGAATAAAGCTCTACTTCAACATCGCCGCCAAAATCTTTGGCTGCTTCACGCACTTTCTGTAGTTCCGCTTTACGCGCACCGCTTTTTAGTTTGTCACATTTGGTGAGTAGCGCCAGGACAGGCAGATTGCTATCCACGGCCCAGAAGATTAAGTCTTGATCCAGCTCTTTCAATGGGTGACGGATATCCATCAATACCACCAACCCTTTCAATTGTTGGCGTTTTTGTAGATATTCCCCTAAAGACTTCTGCCACTTTTTCTTCAATTCCAGCGGCACTTGTGCAAAGCCATACCCTGGCAGGTCAACAATGTGGCATCCCTCATCCACTTTGAACAGGTTGATCAATTGCGTACGACCAGGGGTTTTACTGGTTTTAACTAGACTTTTGTGGTCGCACAATCTATTGATTGAACTAGACTTACCTGCATTAGAGCGACCCGCAAAGGCAACTTCTATGCCTGTGTCCGCCGGAAGCGCACGGATGTCGGGTGCACTGGTGATAAAGTGGGTTTTGCGATAGTTGAGTGAAGGATTCACTGTTAACTCCGTCTCGACTTTATGTAGTCGACTGATTACTTTTATGTGAAATTGTGTAAAATGACCGTGCTCGGTTTTTGCTCAACGATTGTATCACGATGTCGTTAGCACCGTGGTATTGGAAGCTTGATAATTATAAACGGAATGTCATGAAGAAATTAGCGCTACTACTCAGCTTATTCGCTAGTTTTACCGCCTTTGCGCAAGGAGATGCAGAAGCCGGTAAAGCAAAATCAGCCACTTGCGCCGCATGCCACAGTGCTGACGGCAACAGTTTAATCGCTGCAAATCCCGTGTTAGCTGGTCAGCACGAAAATTATTTATTTAAGCAGTTAACAGAATTCAAACTCGGCATGGAGACTGGCGGTGAGCAGGGTCGTTACAATGCCGTGATGGCGGGTATGGTTGCCCCTCTTTCTGAACAGGATATGGCTGACTTAGCGGCGTTCTATTCTTCTCAAACGGCCAAACCGGGCACGACACCTGAATCGTCGATTGACGTGGGCGAAGAACTTTACCTCGCCGGTAATAAAGAGCGTGGCATCGCAGCATGCATCGCCTGTCATGGTCCGCGTGGTAACGGGACCGCGCTTTCTGGTTTTCCTAAAATTTCTGGTCAACATGCAGAGTACGTGCAAACCCAGCTTGTGATGTTCCGTGATGGTGTACGGAATAATGATCTCAATGGCATGATGCAAATTGTGGCATCAAAGCTGACAGATAAAGAAATCGAAGCGATTTCTCAATATGTTGGTGGCTTACACTAAGCTACGTCGTTATAGATAAAACCAGATAAAAAGGCAGCTAAGCTGCCTTTTTTCGTTTCAATTGCCTATTTTTCCATGCTGTTTGTGAGCGAACCGCTATTCTTTCGCAAGAAATTTGCTTGAATACTTGTCGTTTTTATTTTTTGTTCTATCTTTCAGTTAGATAAAAAACACACGCATTATCGCCATGTCTAAATTGTGATGCATCGCCTGTTTTATGTTTATTAGATGCGTAAACTTACTCAAGTCGGCAAGGACATCGACAGGGAAAAGGACAATCAGGACGATATCGCAGGGCGGCGGTAAGGATACAAACGGATTTTGGCGTGGAACGCCTCAGTGATCAGGGCAGATTGT
Organism: Enterovibrio nigricans DSM 22720; assembly: GCF_900167155.1. Lineage (GTDB taxonomy): Bacteria > Pseudomonadota > Gammaproteobacteria > Enterobacterales > Vibrionaceae > Enterovibrio > Enterovibrio nigricans. The sequence goes on from NZ_FUXU01000009.1 coordinate 56,998, forward strand.
TGTCGGGATGACACAATGTGCGAAGGATTCGCGCATATGGATACCTTCTCGGACGAAGGAAAGGACACACACCAGGATGGTGACGAAGACAGGGTGTCGTGAGTAGATAACTCAAATAAAAATGGCAGGACGCCTTATTACAAAAGGAAATTTGTTCACCGGGATGTGGTGTTACTGTTAGGGATGAAAACGGTAAATTGCCGTTCTTAGGAACGCTATAGAGCGACAGGCTTTGCCTGTCGCTTTTTTCTTATTCAGCTTTCTGTTACATTTCCGCCATTCAATTTGGTGTAGAACCCCCCATGATCCTTGAATGCCCGCTTTGTCAGTCTGCACACATTGCTGATTTTGAGCAGGACAGGCGCCGTCGCTACTTCCGTTGTCAGACATGCCTTTTGGTCTTTGCCGACCCAGAGTGCTTGTTACCGCCAGAAGAAGAAAAAGCCGTTTACGATCAACATGAAAATATTGTTGAAGATGAAGGCTATCGCGCTTTTCTTGGGCGTTTGGCAACCCCGCTGATGCACAAGCTCGGTAATGGTGCTTATCAAGGATTGGACTTTGGGTGTGGCCCAGGCCCTGCGTTAGCAGCAATACTGACGGAGGCGGGTCACAACATGATGGTGTATGATCCCTATTTCGCGCCCAATGCAATCGCATTGGAAAGGACATACGACTTTGTCACTTGCACTGAAGCCATTGAACATTTTTATATGCCTCACAAGGAATGGAGACTGTTGTTAAGTTTGGTAAAGTCCGGAGGATGGTTGGCTATTATGACCAAGCTTGTGATCGATGCTGACGCTTTTAAAAGCTGGCATTACAAAAACGACCCAACCCACGTGAGCTTCTTTAGTCGCGAAACGTTTAGCTACTTAGCGGACCGTGATGGTCTTGACGTGGACTTTGTTGGTAACGACGTAATTTTACTAAGGAAGAGAAACGAATGACCCGCAAGAGAAAAGCCCGCAAAGTTGGCTCTGAAGGGCCAGCGCAATATGCTGATAAGTCACTGAGCCGCGAAGATGTTGCATCACTTGCGCGTAAGCGTAAAAATCGCCGCAAAGGTTTGAAAGCTGGCTCTCGTCATTCTGGTGGTAAAGAAGAACAAGCGCGTTTAGCACAGCAACAACGTGACCCGCGCCTTGGCAGCAAGAAGCCCATTCAACTGGTTGTTGAAGCAAAGCCACATCCAAAATCAGCAGCAGCGAAGAAAGCACGTAAATTGAGTGCAGCGCAAGAGCTGGAGATGCTGGAAAACGATGCACAATTAAATGTACTGCTTGATCGTATTGAAAACGGTGAAAGTCTGGGGGCGGGCCTGCAGTCTTATGTGGATGAGAAACTGGATCGTATTGAAGTACTGATGAAGCAACTGGGTATCTTCGATGACGAAGAGCCAGAAGAAGATAAGCCGGTGAAGTCAAAACGCCGTGGCGATGATGATTTGCTGGCTGAGTTTGAAAACATCAAATTTGATCAGGAGTAAGTGTTGGAGACTCTTCCTTTAGGTGTTGTTGCGCTTGGTGGCGTAATCATTCTTAGCTTGGCGGTGTATGCAGGCTGGTTGTTAGCGAAATTACGCCAACAAACCAAAACGCAGCAAGCGGCCATGAATGAAGCCATCAAACAGCGTAACCTGAAAATCATTGAAAGTGTGGATGTGATTGCGATGGCGACGTTGCAAGAGCAATGCGACTTGTCGGAAGCTGCGATTCGTCTCTACATGATCATGGATCACCTGCAAGGAGAGAAGCGCGTCGAATTCCCTACGCGTTTTCCCGCACTGTATGAATTGTATGATGTGGTGAAAGACATGCCACGCGGCGATGCGCGCAAAGACATTCCCAAAAAGGAACGTATGCGCCACGACATGAGCCGCATGAAAGCAGAGTCTCGCCTTCAGCAAGCTATTCATACTGAACTGGAGGAAATTTTGGCATTCACGGGTGCCAAAATGACCCCAGTGAGAACACTTGTCAGCTGAACAGTACGATCAGCTCAACAGATTTACCGGGCGAAGCCCGAGAAAGATTCATCCGCGACCGGAGAGTGTGTAAAAATACAGCTGAGCATTTTAGCTTGGGTGGATTACCTCTCCGGTTGTTTATTTTTGGCGGGAACATAGATGTCTAAGCAGCAAATTATTTGGGACCAGACACTGATTGAGAAGTATAACTACTCAGGTCCTCGTTACACGTCTTACCCTACCGCACTGGAATTTCACGAAGTGTTCACTGCGGCTGAATTTGACATGGCGTGTACCCAGTATCCAGAGCGTAATTTATCGCTCTACGTACACATCCCATTCTGCCATACCCTTTGCTATTACTGCGGCTGCAATAAAGTCGTAACCCGCCATGCTCACAAAGCGGATGAATATCTGGATGCGTTGGAACTCGAAATTCGCCAACGTGCTTACTTGCTTCGCGAACGTAATGTCACCCAATTGCATTGGGGGGGAGGTACACCGACCTTCCTGACAAAAGCACAAATATCACGTCTCATGTCTTTACTTCGTCAGGAGTTTCGCCTGTCTGATGACGCAGAGATCAGCATTGAGGTCGATCCACGTGAAGTGGAGTTGGATGTGCTAGACCACCTGCGTGCGGAAGGCTTTAACCGTCTGAGCATTGGGGTACAGGACTTTGATAAAGCGGTTCAGAAAGCGGTTAACCGTGAACAAGATGAAGACTTTATTAAAGCCATGGTGGCGCGCGCTAAAGATCTAGGCTTTCGCTCAACCAATCTGGATTTGATTTATGGCTTGCCGCACCAGAATGTTGAGACATTTGCGAAAACCCTAGAACAAGTGCTGACGATGAAGCCTGGTCGCTTGTCCGTGTTTAATTACGCGCACCTGCCGCAGCTTTTTGCCGCGCAGCGTAAGATCAAAGAAGACAAGCTACCATCACCGCGCGAAAAATTGGCAATGCTAGAGCAAACCATCTCGACGCTGACAGGCGCGGGTTATCAGTTTATTGGTATGGATCACTTTGCGTTGCCGGATGATGAGCTTGCTGTCGCGCAGCGTGAGGGCATTCTTCACCGTAACTTCCAAGGTTATACCACGCAAGGTGATTGTGACTTACTCGGCATGGGTGTGTCGGCGATCTCTATGATTGGCGATTGCTACGCGCAAAATCAAAAAGAGCTGAAAAAGTACTATCAACAGGTTGATGAGCAGCGTCATGCTTTGTGGAAAGGTGTGATGTTGGATGCCGATGATTTGCTGCGTCGTGAAGTGATCAAGTCGTTGATTTGTAACTTCGCGCTAGACAAGCGTACGATTGAGCGTGAATTCAATGTGGATTTCGACAGTTACTTTGCCGAAGACCTGGGGCTCCTCAAGTGCTTTATTGATGATGAATTGGTGACTGTTGATACGGATACCATAGCTGTCACGTTGAAAGGCCGATTGTTGATTCGCAACATCTGCATGTGCTTTGACACCTATCTGCGAGATCGTGCCCGCCAGCAGCAGTTCTCTCGCGTGATCTGATTCTTTCGTACATCGAAAAACAAAAAAAGCCGCATGAAGCGGCTTTTTTTGTGCAGGTTAGCGAATGCTCGCTTACACACTGCCGATACTGATTACCGCCAGCACCACAGCAAGGGCTGCCGCGGCCAGTTGACCTGGACCCGCAGCAACAATTTCATTCGCAGTCAGCATTGCGTCGAACATAAAGCGTCTCATACGGCGTTAGTCAAAAAACGGCAGCATTGCCGGTGTTGTTGTATACATTTGGGATATGTTTAGCGACGTGCCTGCGCTTTCGCTCTCAACGTTGCTTTTTCACTGTCAGACAGAAAGGCTATCTCTAAACCATTTTCTTGAAGCTGGGTGATTTGCGCTTGTGTTAGGCCAGCATTCGGTGCCGCCACTTCGTACTCATTAGGAAGTTCAATACCGGAAACGGCAGGATCGTCAGTGTTTAGCGTTGCGAGAATGCCGTGATCTAAAAACTGCTTAACAGGGTGGCTCTCCAGTGATGCAACTGTGCTGGTTTGTACGTTTGAGGTAAGGCAAGATTCAATACCGATATGGTGTTTCGCCAGATAGTCCATCAGCGTAGGATCTTCGATGGCTTTCACGCCGTGGCCGATGCGGGTTGCGCCAAGTTCGTTGATGGCTTGCCACATACTTTCCGCGCCTGCCGCTTCGCCTGCGTGAACCGTAACATTCAGATTAGCTTTACGTACTTTGGCAAAGTGGTCATTAAATTGGTGACCTGGTTGACCCAGTTCATCACCGGCCAAATCGATCGCAACCAGGTGTTGTTTCAGAGCGACGAGTGCATTCAACTCTTGCATACAGGCATCCACACCGAAAGTGCGGCTCATGATACCAATCAGGTTGGTTTTGACACCGAAATCGCGACTGCCTGATGCCACACCATCAATAATTGCTTCTACCACGCCCTGTACTGGCAAGTTGTGTTTCATTGCCATGTAGTAAGGAGAGAAACGCAGTTCTGCGTAATCAATTCGCGCATTCAGTGCATCTTCTACGTTTTCGTACGCGACGCGACGTACCGCATCCAGATCGCCCAACACGGCTACACCCCAATCCAGCTTTGACAGAAAGCCAACCAGATCTGGCTCATTCGACATCACCTGAACATGAGGTCGAAGTGCTTCGATGCTATTAGCAGGTAAAGGCATACCAAATTTCTGACCTAGTTCCAGAATGGTGTTAATGCGAATGTTGCCATCGAGGTGACGGTGCAGATCCGTCAATGGAAGGTGGGTAGCGATCATGAAATTATCCTTATATTTACTTTTCGCAATTATAAAGGCTATGAACAAGATCGTCAGTACAGCTTAAGGGACAATCCGTCCAAAAGGGCGGAATTAGGAATATTGTTTACTGAATGTGTTGATATTTTGAGCTAAAGCACAATTGCATCAGGGCATTTGCAATTCTTTAAGTTTGCGCGTGAGCGTGTTTCGTCCCCAGCCCAGCAATTTTGCCGCCTCTTGTTTGTGGCCGCGTGTGTGGCTGAGTGCTTCTCGAAGTAGTATGCGCTCAAACTCAGGCAAGGCTTCACGCAGCAAATTGTCGTCGCCATTCACCAGTGAGCTTTTCGCCCATTTGGAGAGTGCCATTTGCCAGCTGTCTCCCTCTCCACTGATGCTGCCCGCGGCCTCTGGCTGCATCAGTTCGGGTGGCAAGTCTTCAGGTAAGATTTCCTTTCCGCTGGCCATCACGGTGAGCCACCGACAGATGTTCTCCAGTTGGCGAACATTGCCTGGCCACGGCAGCGATGAAATCAGCTCAAGTGTGGTGGGGTGCAGGGATTTGACTTCGATATCGAGTTCGTCGGACGCGCGTTTTAAGAAATGCTTCGCCAATTGACCAATGTCCTGTCGACGCTCTCGCAGCGGCGGTAAATGCACACGGATAACGTTTAAGCGGTGAAATAAATCTTCACGAAAACTGCCTTCTGCAGCCAGTTTTTCCAAATTCTGGTGTGTAGCGGCAATGATGCGCACATCCACCTTAATCGCTTGATGGCCTCCCACACGATAAAATTGTCCGTCGGACAGCACGCGCAGTAGGCGAGTTTGGATATCCAGCGGCATATCGCCAATTTCATCAAGAAAGAGAGTGCCGCCGTTTGCCTGTTCAAAGCGACCTTGGCGGACGCTGTTCGCTCCGGTAAATGCCCCTTTCTCATGACCAAACAACTCTGATTCAATCAAATCTTTCGGGATTGCCGCCATGTTAAGGGCGATGAACGCGTTGCTTGAGCGTGGACTATGTCGGTGGAGGGCATGCGCCACCAACTCTTTACCTGTGCCCGATTCGCCGTTTATGAGCACCGAGATCGACGAGCGAGATAAGCGACCGATGGCGCGAAACACTTCCTGCATTGATGGGGCTTCGCCGATGATTTCAGGGACGTCTTCTTTATGTTCTTTCGGCGCGCGTTTGCGTTTTTGCTCTTGGCTGTGCGAAACAGCACGTTCCACCAAAGCGACGGCTTCATCGATATCAAATGGCTTTGGCAGGTACTCAAAGGCCCCTTTTTGATACGCACTGACTGCGGCATCAAGATCTGAATGTGCAGTCATGATGATGACGGGCAGGGTAGGGTATTCTTTCTGTAAACGATTGAGCAGGGTGAAGCCGTCGGTTCCCGGCATACGGATGTCTGAGACGAGCACATCCGGGACTTCTCGGTTGAGCCCTTCTAACACGCTGTCTGCATCGGCAAAGGTCTCACAGGCCAAATCCGCGGCATTTAGAGTGCGTTCTAATACCCAGCGGATGGAGCTGTCGTCATCGACAACCCAGATAAGTCCTTTGCTCATGATGTCCCCTTAACGTTTGATCGGTAGCAAGATGGTAAAAGTGGTATGCCCAGGCCAACTGTTCACGTAAATCTTTCCCTTATGTTGATCAATAAGGTTCCGCGTGATGGATAAACCAAGCCCCGTACCTCCGGGCCGGCCAGATACCATGGGATAAAATAAGGTGTCTTGAATATCAGGGCTGATACCTGGACCATTGTCCGTAATATCAATGCGCGCAGCTAAGCGATGCCGCTTGCCGTGTATTACCACCTGATGTTCGGTGCGTGTGCGCAGTGAAATTTCGCCTTCTGGTGTGTTGTTTAAAATTTCCGCAGCATTACTCACAACATTCAGCAGTGCTTGTTCAAGTTGATCAGGATCCATTTCCAAATCAGGCAGACTAGGGTCGTAATCTCGCGTTATGCGCACATCACTGGCACTGAGTTCAACCAGTTGCCGTACTTTTTCCAGAACGACGTGAATATTTTCCTGTTGAGTACTGCCTGGACGCTGTGGCCCGAGGAGGCGATCGACCAAGTTTCTTAGTCGGTCAGCTTGTTCAATGATAATCCGGGTGTACTCCGTAAGACTTGGGTCTGGCAGCATTTTTTCGAGCAATTGCGCCGCGCCGCGAAGGCCGCCAAGTGGATTTTTTATCTCGTGCGCAAGGCCTCGCACGAGTTCTTTCGCTGCTTGCTGTTGTGCTTGCTGTTGAAGCTCTTTGCTTATCTGCTGTTGGTGACCAACGGCTTTGAGTTCAATCAGCATGGAGGTGCTGTGTTCCCATTGCAAAGGACTTGCACTCAACTCGACTTTTCGTTGATTGCCATCAATTACTAGAGTGACATCGCTGTCGGTTAATCCCTGACCGGATGCGAGCGTTTCCTGCACGTGCACCAAATCAATGGAGCAATGCTGAATGATGTTTGATAACGGTTGTTCGCGTAGACGACGAGCACTCAGGCAAAACATTTGTTCAGCTGCAGGGTTTGCATAAGTCACGACAAAATTCTCATCGAGAACCACGACAGCCGTGATCAAGTTGTCCATTACTGTTTCGATAAGCGAGGCCACATTACCTTCCTAATTGGCTGCACCATATTGGTGCAATCAAGTTTACCCGATAGTCCGTGTTTGTGCAGCGTGGAATGTCCTTTTTTGCAACAAAACCGACTATAGATGGAGTCGGAAGGATTACAATGGCTTAGGTGTTGCTTTTGGTGGAGCTTTCCGGTGAATCGTTCGGTGCACAAACACAGTCGCTGAATCAGATGAAGCAATTACCTTGCCACCTTGTAATAGCTGGACTTTGATACTGTGTTCGCCACGATCGACGTTGTTCAACTGTATAGATAAATCTTTTTGTGATTTCAGTGGTTTGCCGTCCACCACGGCACGAACAGATTGTTGTTCACCGAGGGGGAGATCAGTCGACAGCGAGAGCGTAATGTTTCCTTCACTGTTACGGATGGTATCTTCATTCAGCGGCGAAAGTAGCAGGATATCGCTCGCCAATGGTGCAGGAGGCTGAGGTGGAACTGGCGGCGCTTCTGGTGTCATTGGTGCCGCGATGTCGGGATGAGTGTTGAGTGGAATGGCTTTCAGTTCAATGTTTAATTCAATGCTGGCCTCCGGTGGTGAGTCACTAAAGTGTACGACGCCATGCTCATCAACCCAGCGATAATAAGAATCGGCGAGCACGGGGAAAGACACAGCACTGATAAGAAGCAAAGCACCAACGATACGCATGAGTAAGTCCTTTGAGAAAAAGGATATTTTGCGCCTAACGCTTTTCATCACAATAAAAAAAAGGCCCGCTTGTGAGCGAGCCCTTTGATTTCCGAGCAACCCGGGAGGAATTACACTGAGTAGTACAGTTCGAATTCCAGTGGGTGAGTGGTCATGTTCACTTTCTCTACGTCTTGAGATTTCAGGGCGATATAAGAATCGATGAAATCATCAGAGAATACGCCACCGGCTGTCAGGAACTCGCGATCGTCATCCAGTGCTTTCAATGCCACTTCCAGTGACTCTGCAACTTTTGGAATCTCTGCTGCTTCTTCAGCTGGCAGGTCGTACAAATCTTTGTCCATCGCATCGCCAGGGTGGATCTTGTTCTTAATACCGTCAAGACCAGCCATCAGCAGTGATGCAAACGCCAAGTATGGGTTTGCTGCTGGATCTGGGAAGCGTGCTTCAATACGACGCGCTTTCGGGCTTGGTACCACAGGGATACGGATAGAAGCAGAACGGTTACGCGCTGAGTAAGCCAGCATAACTGGTGCTTCAAAGCCAGGTACAAGGCGCTTGTACGAGTTGGTTGATGGGTTAGCAAATGCGTTGATTGCACGTGCGTGCTTGATGATACCGCCAATATAGAAAAGTGCAGTTTCAGACAGGCCGCCGTACTTGTCACCCGCGAACAGGTTTTGACCATCTTTCGCCAGTGATTGGTGAACGTGCATACCAGAACCGTTGTCGCCAACCAGTGGTTTAGGCATGAAAGTCGCTGTCTTACCGAATGCGTGAGCAACGTTATGAACAACGTACTTGTAGATTTGGATTTCGTCTGCTTTTGACGTCAAGGTATTGAAACGCGTTGCGATTTCGTTCTGACCTGCAGTCGCTACTTCGTGGTGGTGTGCTTCAACAACCAGACCCATTTCTTCCATGACCAGACACATTGCTGAGCGGATATCTTGTGATGAATCAACTGGCGCAACTGGGAAGTAACCGCCTTTAACGCCTGGACGGTGACCTTTGTTGCCACCTTCGAAAGAAGAACCGCTGTTCCAGCTCGCTTCTACATCATCGATTTTGTAGAAAGAACCTGACATGTCAGTGTTGAACTTCACGTCATCAAACAGGAAGAACTCTGGCTCTGGACCAACAAGAACGGTGTCTGCAATGCCCGTAGCACGCATGTAGTCTTCAGCACGCTTCGCGATTGAGCGAGGGTCGCGATCATAGCCTTGCATCGTTGCAGGCTCAAGGATGTCACAGCGGACGTTTAGTGTGCTGTCTTCAGTGAACGGGTCAAGTACCGCGGTAGATGCGTCAGGCATCATTACCATGTCTGATTCGTTAATGCCTTTCCAGCCCGCTACAGAAGAGCCATCGAACATTTTACCATCTTCAAAGAAGTCTGCGTCGATTTGGTGCGCAGGGATTGAGATGTGCTGCTCTTTACCTTTGGTATCGGTGAAGCGCAGGTCAACAAATTTTACTTCGTGCTCTTGGATTAAAGCGAGTACGTTTTCTACTGACATGTGAATAAACCTCCGGTGTCATTGTTCTCTAAAATGGCGGTGTGGCTTAGGTGCGCCCCACCAAAATTGGTCTGAACTCCCTAAAGCGAAAACCGTGCCAAGTTTATAGTTCCCGTAAATGCCTGTGTTTAGGCGACTTAGTGCCACAAGAGTGCATAATTGTGATCACTTTTGGTGCGCGTCCGCACCATCCTGGTGCAAGGAAGGATTGCGTCCTTATCGGAACCATTCAGCAGCGGTTATTAGTCGATGTCAATCAATGATGTCCGAGTTTTGAGATGTGTTGCTTGAGCTGTGATCTCGATCGGAGTCCTATGTTTTGCCTTCATGTGGCGCAAAAATCACCCGCGGACGAGAAAGAATGGGGGGTGTCATGCCCGTTTTTAAAAGTCTGTGAGTGTGTCATTGATAAGGCTAAGCGAATATAAATCGATCATAGGTCACATAGTTCGTGGGTTTTGAGTAAAAATCTGTTAAATTACGGCCGTTTTTTTAATCAAGTGGCGGTGAGTGCCCCATCTTGTTATTTGATGCGGCCTTTGACGGCACATCTTTTTTGAGTGAAAGAGAACCCATGTCTACCTTACAGATAGATAAACTAAGAAACATCGCGATCATCGCGCACGTTGACCACGGAAAAACTACCTTGGTTGATAAACTGCTTCAGCAGTCTGGCACCTTGGAAACCCGTGGCGAGCACGAAGAACGCGTCATGGACTCGAACGACATCGAGAAAGAGCGTGGCATTACCATTCTGGCGAAGAACACCGCTATCAACTGGAATGACTACCGTATCAACATCGTAGATACCCCAGGACACGCCGATTTCGGTGGTGAAGTTGAGCGTATCATGTCGATGGTTGACTCAGTTCTGCTGATCGTTGATGCGGTTGACGGCCCAATGCCACAAACGCGTTTTGTAACGCAGAAAGCGTTTGCTCATGGTCTGAAGCCAATCGTTGTTATCAACAAAATCGACCGCCCTGGCGCGCGTCCTGACTGGGTTATGGATCAGGTATTTGACCTGTTTGACAACCTGGGTGCGACCGACGAGCAGTTGGACTTCCGAGTGGTTTACGCATCAGCACTTAACGGTTGGGCTACCTTGGAAGAAGGCGAAACTGGCGAAAACATGGAACCACTGTTCCAAGCGGTTGTAGACAACGTGTCTGCACCACAAGTTGACGCTTCTGGTTCGCTGCAAATGCAAATTTCTCAGCTGGACTACAGCTCATACGTTGGCGTTATCGGTGTAGGCCGTGTAACGCGTGGTTCTGTGAAGCCAAACCAACAAGTGACTGTTGTCGGTGCTGACGGTAAAACCCGTAACGGTAAAGTAGGCTCAGTATTGGGTTACTTGGGTCTTGAGCGCCACGATGTTGAACAAGCTAACGCGGGTGACATCGTTGCAATCACAGGTCTTGGTGAGCTGAAAATCTCTGACACCATCTGTGACGTAAACGCCGTTGAAGCTCTGCCAGCGCTGTCTGTTGATGAGCCTACCGTTACCATGACTTTCCAGGTGAACACCTCTCCGTTCGCAGGTAAAGAAGGTAAATTCGTTACGTCACGTAACATCCTTGAGCGTCTGCAGAAAGAGTTGGTTCACAACGTTGCTCTGCGCGTTGAAGAGACGGGTGACCCGGATCGTTTCCGCGTATCAGGCCGTGGTGAACTTCACCTGTCAATCCTGATCGAAAACATGCGTCGCGAAGGTTTCGAACTGGCGGTATCTCGCCCAGAAGTAATCATCAAAGACGTTGACGGTGAAAAGCAAGAGCCGTTTGAAACTGTAACTATCGACGTATTGGAAGAAAACCAAGGCGGCGTAATGGAGAAAATCGGTTTGCGTAAAGGCGAACTGACTAACATGGCGACTGACGGCAAAGGCCGCGTACGCATGGACTTCATGATGCCTTCTCGTGGTTTGATTGGTTTCCAAACTGAGTTCCTGACGCTAACGTCTGGTTCTGGTTTGATTTACCACACGTTTGATCATTACGGCCCAATGAAACCTGGCGTTATCGGCCAGCGTAAGAACGGCGTACTGATTTCAAACGCGACAGGTAAAGCTCTGACTTACGCGCTGTTCAACCTACAAGAGCGTGGCCGTCTGTTTACTGAGCACGCTGATGAAGTGTACGAAGGTCAAGTAATCGGTATTCATAACCGTTCTAACGACCTGACAGTTAACTGTCTGAAAGGTAAGCAGCTGACCAACGTTCGTGCATCTGGTACGGATGAAGCGCAGGTTCTGAGCCCAGCAATCAAGTACACTCTTGAGCAAGCTCTGGAATTCATCGATGACGACGAACTGGTAGAAGTAACACCAGAAAGCATCCGTATTCGTAAGAAACTGCTGACTGAAAACGATCGTAAGCGCGCTGGCCGTAGTGCTAAGTAAGACTTAGGTTGTTTGAAATAAAAAAGCCTCCCGATTGGGAGGCTTTTTTTTGTGTAGAATTCGTTACTTGGCCAGCTTGTTATAGGCGAACAGTAAGATAAGAGCGCCCACTGTTGCCATCACAATACTGCCAATACTTAAACCGCCAGTGGTGCCAATACCAATAAGGGTACTGACCCAACCACCAACAACGGCCCCCGCGATGCCAAGCAACGTTGTCATGATGAATCCGCCACCATCTTTCCCAGGCATAATCCACTTAGCCAAAATGCCAGCGAGTAGCCCAAGAATGATCCAGGAAATAATGCTCATGTGTTCTCCTCCAGGTTGAGAAACGGAAATACTCCGTTGAATGCAGGCCTTTCTGCCTGCCAAAACCTTAAAGGAATTTGTCTCACATGATGTGTTTCAAGAACGAGAAACGGTAAAGACTCATTTAGTTTTTTAGTGTTGCAAGGAAGCGTTCTGACTCGGCAATTGCGGCCTGCATATCTTTGATCGCTCGGTTTATTTCTTGTTCTAATCCTGCAAATTCGCCTTTTAAAGCGCCGATGGCGGCGGCATTCAGATTATGTTTAAGATACAGAGCGTTATCTCGCAACGTGTCTAAAACAGGCTCCATTTTGCTTTCTGCTTTTTTCATGGCAGCAACCATTTGGTGGTAGCTTCGCTCTGTTTCTTTGAGTTTGCGTTCGCTTTCTCGACGGAGCTTAGTACTGGAATAAAGCGAAAGTTCCTCTTGCCACTCTTCAAACAGCGCATCGGAAACATCCTCAACCGCATCAATGCGTTCGCGGACGTTTTCGACTGCCGCGTCGCTTTCTTCATACTGATCGTTGATGGTGTTATACATGGTTTCTAGTTCACCCCCGTCAAAGTGGGTGAGGGCCGTTAGTGCTTCGAGCGCATTGGTAAATTGTTCACTGGCTTCTTGCTGAGCATCGGAGGCAGCTTCGACGCGGTCTGCCATGATGTCGCGTTTGTGAATGCCGACTTTTTCCATCGTGGCATAGTAAGCAGATTGGCACCCTGAGAGAGTGAAAATAAGAAACAACGCAGAGAGAAGACGCACGATAAACTCCTTGAAACATTGGTGTATGATTACTGTCTTAACAAAAAACTATGGTTGAAGCTGTGGAACGACTCAAGCATTCTTTGCTCAGGATGGGACATATCCTGTTTGCTTTTGCAAGACATCTCATATTACGAGTAAGTCACGATAGGTTGACTGTCAGTGCCGGGTATATGGCGTATGTGACATTATTGTCCTTGGTGCCGCTGATCACCGTTCTTTTGTCTGCATTATCCATTTTCCCGAGTTTTGCCGGCGCGGGTGAGCAGGTAAAGTCATTTGTTCTGCATAACTTTGTGCCTGCATCGAGTGAAGTGTTAGAGCAGTACCTCAATGAATTTGTTGCCAACGCAGGTAAGATGACTGCGGTCGGCGTCGGGTTCTTATTTGTGGTTGCCCTGATGTTGATATCGGCGATTGATAAAAGCTTGAACTACATTTGGCGAGTGAAACATAAACGTGCACCCGTGATTTCTTTTTCGATTTACTGGATGGTACTGACTCTTGGGCCAGTTATGGTAGGCACCAGTATCGGTGTCAGTTCTTATTTAGGGTCATTGAACTTGCTGAATTTACAAGGCAGCCAGATGTGGGCCCCGACGCTCTTGCGTGCGCTGCCATTCACCTTAACCGCGTTGGCTTTTTTTGGTTTGTATACCTTAGTGCCCAATCGACGGGTGGTGATCTGGCATGCGCTTACAGGCGCTGTGTTTGCCAGCTTATTATTTGAGTTCAGTAAGAAAGCTTTTTCCATCTATGTGGCAAAGTTCCCTTCCTATGAGCTGATTTATGGTGCGTTGGCCGTGGTCCCGCTTTTGTTCGTGTGGGTTTATTTGAGCTGGTGTATTGTGCTGCTCGGGGCAGAAGTGACCGCTTCCCTTGGTGAGAAAAACCTGTGGTATAAGTCTGAAAAAGACCCGTTAAATCAAGCTATTGATAATTAAGATGATAAAGAAGGAACTGGTATGATTGCGCTTATTCAGCGAGTCAGTGAAGCCAACGTAGTGGTTGATGGCCAAGTCGTGGGTGCGATTGGTAAAGGTTTGTTAGTTTTGCTGGGTGTCGAGAAAGGTGATGACGATAAAAAGGCGCATCGCTTACACGAGAAAGTGCTCGGCTATCGCATTTTTGGCGATGAAAATGACAAAATGAACCTCAATGTTCAGCAGGCTGGCGGGGATGTTCTCGTGGTGTCTCAATTCACTCTTGCCGCAGATACCAATAAAGGCATGCGTCCAAGCTTTAATGGCGCACCGCCTGATGAAGCTGCTCGTCTGTACGAGGTTTTCTCACAACACTGCCGCGACAGTGGAGTGCGTACTGAAAATGGTGTGTTTGCGGCGGATATGAAGGTCAGTCTGGTCAACGATGGGCCTGTGACATTCTGGCTTCAAGTATAACGGCGATACGATTAGGTTCACAGGAGAGGAACGGTATGTTTCGATTGGTTACTCCAACGAAAGACAACGAACTTCAAGCGTACTACCACTTTAGGTGGAAGATGCTGCGTGAACCTTGGCGACAGCCGGAAGGCTCAGAACGTGATGCGTATGATGTGGGCTCACACCATCGTATGATCATTGACGCGAAAGGCGAGCCAATCGCTATCGGGCGCTTGTATATCAGCCCAGACAATGACGGCCAGATCCGCTATATGGCGGTGGCTCCGCAATACCGAGGTAAAGGCTTAGGCGCCTTGGTTCTCATGGCCTTAGAGTCGCTTGCGCGCCAAGAAGGTGCGAAACGTCTGGTATGTAACTCGCGCGAAGATGCGATTGGTTTCTACGGTTCCAATGGCTTTGTAAACCAAGGCGAACTGAGTGAGAGCGTGGCCCTGTGTGTCACCAGCAAATGCTAAAACCTCTCGACCCCATGTCAGATGTGGTTCGTCGTCCTGAATGGTGTCAAGAACTGCAGCAACGTTGGCAACAGCAAATTCCGATCAGTGACCAGATGGGTGTGCGAATTTCTCAATTCACGGGTTATCGCTTTGAAGTAGCAGCATTGCTCAATGCGAACCTTAATCCGCATCAATCCATGTTTGCAGGTAGTGTGTTCAGCATGGCGACACTTGCAG
This sequence comes from Enterovibrio nigricans DSM 22720, assembly GCF_900167155.1. Classification (GTDB taxonomy): domain Bacteria; phylum Pseudomonadota; class Gammaproteobacteria; order Enterobacterales; family Vibrionaceae; genus Enterovibrio; species Enterovibrio nigricans. Next base: position 72,120 of record NZ_FUXU01000009.1, read on the forward strand.
GATGGGGGATGGTGTGGTTGATGATGAAAGAACGTCAATTGTCGGCGAGCATTGTGTTGGCTGACAGCCATATTCGTTATGGCCGACCAGTCACTGAACGTCCACGAGCTGCAGTATCGTTGGATAACTTGAGTGGCGATCTTGACCGCTTGGCCAGCGGCCGAAAAGCCCGAGTCAAATTAGAAGTGACCATTTATAGCGGTGAAGACGTAGCGGGTACCTTTGTTGGAACTTATGTGTTGTTGCCTGAAGCACAAGAGGATTCAGCCGTTTCGCAGACGCAGACGCTTCTTTTTGGCTGACCTATTTCTTCGATACTTCCAAATCCGCCTCACCGGACACCAAATCCCAACGCCCTGACAGGTTCACGCTCTGGTTGTGTTCTTTTATCACAACGGGTGCCAGTGATATGCGCCCCCGATCAGCCTTTAGCTGGATGTTACTTATGGTTAATGGACGCTGATTTTGATTTTTTGCATTGTCTTGGTGTTGGAGTGCACTCAGCACACTTTGAGACAGTGATTGCCCGCTATCGGCATGCAGCCACAATCGGTGTGGTGTCGCCGTCAGTTCACCGCTCAGGCTATAGGCAAAGCTGTCTTCATTGTCTGCCAATCCGGAGAGGGAAAGCGCAATGTCGTGCTCTCCGTTGATTTCTATCGGCAGCGATAGCCATCGTGCGTAAATATCATTTGGAACGCTCAGTCCTGTCACGGTCACTTTCCACGGCACACTCTGTCGGGATAAATCGATGTGTGCTTTTGCGGCAAACTGTCCTTGTATAAATGACAAGGACAGCGGATCGATTTGCCAATTTCCCTTGTGACTTTCCATTGAGAAATAGGGTGACGAAACAGGGATGCGATTGACGCTGGCACTGGCGGCGCTGGCCGACAGTTGGCCTTGCCATAGACCGGGTTTTCCTGCTTGCTTCAGCACCACATTTTGGCCGCGTAAGTTAAGCCCCACCACTTGGAGAGGGAAGCGTTTGTCCAAATACAGGACATTGGTGTGCTTCACGGTCATATTGTTCACGCGCACATCGTTCAGTTGTTGCAGGGCACTGAAGGTTGATTGCAAAATGGGGTCTTCAGCATTCAAGCTCATGCCACTAATCACGAGGTTGTTGAGTGACAGTGCGGTGGTATTGAGTTTACCGGCGAATGATATAAACCCATCGTCTGCAATTTTGGTAGAAAACGCGTTGATATCAATGTCGTTTCCGTCCAGTGAAACATCGGACAGGATGTCAGTCATCACCCAGTCTTGGTAGCGGATTAAGCTCGCATTGAAGGATAACAGAGCATCGATATCCGCCAGCATTGGCTTGCCATGTTCTAAAACCAGACCTTGTAACGACGCGTTTAAATGTTCAACAGTAAATGTCTCAAAAGAGGCACTTATATCGAGCAGATCTAAACGCCGAAAAGACACCACATTGTTCTTCGTGAAGTCTTGCCATTGATCTATGACGCGCTCCAGCGAACTTGAATACTCAAGCTGAGCATCACTGAGTGTCAACTGATGAAACAGCCATTGGCGAGAATCTGACAGTGTTGCGCTGCCGGTTATATTGCCCCATTGGCTATTAAACGAGATCCCCCATATTTCCCAACTCTCCTTGGCTCGTTCGCTATCAAGCAGCAAGTTGCTCATCGGCAGGCCGTCAATTTCCACTAACGGGGAAGAAAACAAAAATTGTCCCTGCCAATTTCCCCAAGGGGCGTCGCTATTTTCCCAATCGGTTAATTGAATTGCAGCGTCTTTAAAGGCCATGGAGGTACCTGAATAGCTGATATTATCCAGCGCTATATGCTCAATAGTTAATTGCGCGGGTAATGCATTGTGCCATTCATCAGTAACGTCAGCCCCTTTGATGACCACACTTCGTAACACGTTTTCACCCATCAGTGAAGACAGCGGGATGACTGTGATACTGACAGAGTTTGCCTGAAAATTGGCATGATCTGGCTCGCTTTCAGCATGCGTTAATTCAGGGTGTATAAACGTTAACGTAAAGGGATGAGCAATGTCGTAGCGAAGTTCTTCAGCGGCCAGTTGGTAAGGAGAAATGGTACTGATGACGTGCTTGACCATCGTCAGGCCGTATTGGGTATGAAGCAGTGCAATGATGGTGAGCAAAGCCACCACAACGATGATGAAGACAGAAGCAAACAACTTAGCGAGCAATCGCATGGCGAGTCAGTCTCTTTTATACCCTGCTTGTCGGCCACAATGGGGGCGAATCAAAATGGGTAATCGGTAAGAGTAAGTGGCGTAGAGCCCCGTGTTTACATGAGGTTGGCTTAAAAAACACCATTATTCAAGAAGTAAACGAAGAGTGCGTGAAGCAAGATAAAGAAAAGCCCCCAGATGGGGGCTTTGTCGTTTAATTCCACTCGCTGAAATTACAGCTGAGGACCGGCTTGAACCAGTGACTGGCCTTCTGCAGTATCTGTGTATTTCTCAAAGTTCTTCACGAAGCGTTGAGCCAGATCTTCTGCTTTGCTTTCCCACTGAAGTGGGTCAACGTAGGTGTCACGTGGGTCAAGGATTTCTGGATCAACACCAGGTAGCTTGGTAGGGACTTCTAGGTTGAACACAGGAATTTGTTTGGTCTCAGCTTTTTCAATTGAGCCATCCAAAATTGCATCGATGATCGCGCGCGTATCTTTGATAGAGATACGTTTGCCAGAACCATTCCAGCCAGTGTTTACAAGGTAAGCTTCCGCGTCGACAGCTTCCATACGCTTAACCAGTACTTCTGCATACTTGGTTGGGTGCAGCGTCAGGAACGCGTTACCGAAACAAGCGGAGAAGGTTGGTGTTGGCTCTGTGATGCCACGCTCAGTACCTGCCAATTTCGCGGTGAAGCCTGAGAGGAAATGGTACTTAGTTTGCTCTGGAGTCAGTTTAGACACTGGAGGCAGAACACCGAATGCGTCAGCAGACAGGAAGATAACCTTGTTCGCATGACCGCCTTTAGACACAGGCTTAACGATGTTTTCGATGTGGTAGATTGGGTAAGAAACACGGGTGTTTTCAGTCTTAGAGCCGTCATCGAAATCGATAGAGCCATCGTTACGAACCGTTACGTTTTCCAACAGCGCATCACGACGGATTGCGTTGTAGATATCTGGCTCAGCTTCTTTAGATAGCTTGATGGTTTTCGCGTAGCAACCGCCTTCGAAGTTGAAGACACCGTTGTCATCCCAGCCGTGCTCGTCGTCACCGATCAGTGCACGTTTAGGATCAGTAGACAGCGTGGTTTTACCGGTACCAGACAGACCGAAGAAGACAGCAACGTCACCTTCTTTGCCCATGTTTGCAGAACAGTGCATGGATGCAATGTCTTTCAGCGGAAGGAAGTAGTTCATCATTGCGAACATACCTTTCTTCATTTCGCCGCCGTACCAAGTGCCGCCAATCAGCTGCATGCGCTCAGTTAGGTTAAAGACAGTGAAGTTTTCAGAGTTCAGACCATGCTCTTCCCACTTCTCATTCACGCATTTTGCGCCGTTCATGACCACAAAATCAGGCTCGAAGTTTTCCAGCTCTTCTTCTGTTGGGCGGATGAACATGTTTTTCACAAAGTGCGCTTGCCACGCAACTTCTGTGACAACGCGAATGCTTAGGCGGGTATCAGGGTTCGCACCACAGAATCCGTCAATCACAAACAGACGTTTGCCAGACAGTTGTGCGGTAACAAGGGCTTTGAGATCATCCCATACGTGCTGGTCGATTGGCTTGTTATCATTCTTGCCTTGATCCGACCACCACATGGTGTCGCGTGTAGTGTCATCGCGCACTATGTATTTGTCTTTCGGTGAGCGACCAGTAAAGATACCAGTATCTACAGACACTGCACCAAGCTCGGTAACAGTCCCTCTTTCGTAGCCTTCTAGTTCTGGTTTGGTTTCTTCTGTGAAAAGTTGTTCGTATGTAGGGTTACGTACAATCTCTTTTACATTGAAAAGACCGTGCTTTGACAAATCCATATTATTTGCAACCTTTTTCTCGACGTTCATGACAGTCATAGGTGCTCCTTGGGTAAGATGTAATTAACTGTCGTCCATGCTAGCAACCTGAACTCGGCAATTCAGGGATTCAATTCAAAAAATAACCACAAACAATTTAAGGGAATGTAATTCTCTTTTCCGTTGTGTCTTTTTAATATTACCGCCTTGTTGCGCAGTTGTGCCACACTATATTGGTTATTATTTGTACAAAATTAAGCAGTTACAATTCAGCGTAGCTTTTGTGGGAAAATTGGGCAAATAAATAAAAAAACCGGCACAGAGGCCGGTTTTTGTGGGTTTTTTGAGCGTTATTTAATAAAGAAAATTATTAATGCACTGTGCCTGATGATGGCCCGTTTTGCTCGTAAATGGATGAAATATCTAAAGAATCAAACTCATAATCGGTGCCGCAGTAGTCACAGTGAAGTTTGATATTTCCGGTCTCTTCGACCATTTTTTCAATTTCTTGGCGTTCGATAGCAGCAATCGCAGATGCGCTGCGCTCGCGGGAGCATGAACACTTAAATGTGACTGTTTTAGGCTCGTACACTTTTACATTTTCTTGGTGATACAAACGGTATAACACTTCTTCAGCGTCCAAATTGAACAGTTCTTCGTTCTTCACTGTCTCTGTCAATTGTGCCAAATGATCGAAATCTGTGTCGCTACCCATACCATCTGGAAGGATCTGAAGCAGCATACCAGCGGCTCTGTCTTGACCGTCTACATCTCCTGTGCGAAGCCATAAACGTGTCTTCAATTGCTCAGAGCGCGCGAAGTAATCTTCCAAGCATGCTTCAAGCGTATCAGCTTCTAGGCCGACGATGCCTTGGTAACGTTCACCTTGTTCAGGCTCAATGGTGATCACAATGTGGCCTTTACCCATTAGCTCTGGCAATGTGCCTTCGCTCGGGAGGCTGTCATTCCAACGTGCTGTACCACGAAGCACTTGATTGTGATTACCGTTGATCACGACCAGTGATACTGGGCCATCACCTTGAAGTTGGACGGTAATGCTACCTTCAAACTTCAGAGTGGCTGTTAGCAGGCTTGTGACTGTCATCAGTTCGCCCAAAAGGCGTTTCACAGGTGCAGGGTAGTCTTTACTACCTGTCAGCTGTTGGTATGAATCAGAAAGTTGAACCAGTTCGCCGCGTACAGAGACGCCATCGAACAAGTAACGGTGCAGACTATCTTGTGCCATGGGATAACTTCTCCGGCGTTAATCGTTACTGTTTCTAAATTTTATAATATCGCGTCGCTGCTTTTTATCAGGACGACGATCTGGACTTGGGTTGTGTGCGTGAAGCTGACGTTCGACGCTGCGTTGTTCTCTTCGCGTCACACTTGCTTCTGTTTCTCTGTAGAGTGTTTGTGCTTCTGGGGCCCCACGGCGTTGCTCGCTGAGCTTCTCGATGATCACGACTTTTTCTTCAAAGCCCAATCTCAATTTGACTTCAGCGCCTAACTCAACAATTTTGCTTGGCTTTGAACGGTGGCCGTTGTAGTGCACTTTTCCGCCATCGATCATGTTTCTGGCAAGCGTACGCGTTTTATAAAAACGTGCAGCCCAAAGCCATTTATCTAGCCTTATCTGCAAATTTTGGTCAGTTTTCCCGAGTTTGGAACCCACAAAATACCTCTCTACCGTATGGTGGCTAAACTTATCACGTATTACTTAATACGATCAGCATCACAATTAGGGGTCTTATATGGTGTTTTCACGTCTAACTTTCAAGCTGAATTGGAATTATTAACCCAAAAATAAGCTCCTACTTATCGGCAAGTGCAGATAAAAAGGGTAAATTGGAGAGTCCAGCAACTGAATATTTTTTATAGATATAAACTTCAGTTATTCGCTGAGTGACTTTGGAAAGTCGACTTATAAGAACAGGAACAGCATGTTTTCGAATTTTGGGATTTCGCGTTTGGCAAATATAGCGCAACCACAACTAGGGAAAGATTTTCATGTCTACCTATCAAAATGGGTAGCTCGTCTGTTGATTCTGTTTTTAGCTTGGACGCTGGGGCGACTTCTTTGGGTATGGTTTGAACCGACCTCTGTGGAAGCAAACTCACAACCAACAGCCTTTGTCGCATCCACAAACACAACTCCCGCCTATCATATCGACCAATTGGCTCTTCATCAGTTCTTTGGAGAGTTCAATGCAAAATCGGCTCCGATTGAGCCTAAACCTCAACCAGTGGTTGAAGCACCCAAAACCAAGCTAAATTTAACATTGGTCGGTTTGGTGGCCAGTTCAGAGCCCGAGCGAGGACTTGCGGTTATCGCCAATCGTGGTTCGCAGAAAACCTATGGCATTGGTGAGCCTATCGAAGGAACGCGCGTTACTCTCAGACAAGTGCTGAATGATCGCGTCATATTACGAAACAATGGCAGAGATGAAGCACTGATGCTGGCGGGCGTTGATTACAACCAGCCCAACAAAGCACCGGTGAGGAAAGCGCCAGCGCAACAGCGAGCTTCTTCTGGTGATTCGGATTTAAGCGCGATCAAAGCAGAAATCATGAATAACCCCCAAGCCTTATTGAAGTACCTCACGCTGTCGCGCGAGCAAAACGAAACAGGGCTTATTGGCTATCGAATAGGGCCAGGGAGCGACAGTCGACTATTTACGGATGCTGGGCTTCAAACGGGTGACATCGCCGTAGGCATTAACGGTGCCGATTTGACCAATCCAGCAGAGATGAATCGCATCTGGCAAAGTTTGTCAGATGCATCGGAAATTAGCCTAACCGTTCAACGTGGCGGTCAGTTGCACGAAATCTATATCAGTCTGTAATGAAGACTGGGGACGGAGAATACAGTGAAAAACGGTAAGAAACGGAATGCTTGGCTCATAGCCGGTGTGCTTACCATGCAGAGCGTAGGAGCTTGGGCTGCGGAATTTAGCGCAAGTTTCAAAGGCACTGACATGCAAGAGTTCATTGAGATTGTCGGACGCAATCTAGAGAAAACCATCATTGTTGACCCTGCTGTTCGCGGGAAGGTCAATGTGCGTAGCTATGACGTGCTCAACGAAGAGCAGTATTACCAGTTTTTCCTCAATGTCCTCGAAGTCTATGGCTTCGCAGTGGTAGAGATGGAAAATGGCGTGTTGAAAGTGGTGAGAGATAAGGATGCTAAGCAATCTGCGATTCCCGTTGTAGGGAATAACTCGATTGAAGGCGATGCCATTATCACGCGTGTTGTCTCTGTGAAGAACGTGACGGTCCGTGAATTGTCTCCACTGCTTCGCCAACTGATTGATAACGCGGGGGCGGGTAATGTGGTGCATTACGACCCTGCTAACGTGATTATGATCACCGGTAATGCAGCAGTGGTTAATCGCTTGGCCAATATCATCGAACGTGTCGATCAGGCGGGTGACACGGAAGTTGAGATCGTGAATCTCAAACACGCGTCAGCATCTGAAATGGTGCGTATCGTGGAATCTTTGCATAAGCAATCTGACGGTAAAAATGTTCCGGCCTTGCTTCAACCAAGTTTTGTGGCGGATGAGCGCACCAACTCAGTGTTGATCTCCGGTGAGCCTCAGGTTCGCGAACGTATCCGTAAATTGATTTCTCAACTCGATCGTGAAATGGCGACCATTGGTAACAACCGTGTGGTTTATCTTCGCTATGCCAAAGCTGAAGAAGTTGTTGAAGTGCTGCAGGGTGTGTCGGAAAACCTGGTGGCGGAAAAACAAGGAGGCCAGCGTCAAGCCAGTGCAGCAACATCGGGTGGCGATGTGAAAATTTCCGCGCACAAAGGCACTAACGCACTGGTGATTACCGCTCCGCCAGACATCATGCGCGCGTTGGAAAGCGTGATTGCACAGCTCGATATTCGCCGGGCGCAGGTTCTGATTGAGGCCATGATTGTGGAAATGTCGGAAAGTGACGGTGCAAATTTGGGCATTCAATGGGGTTCTCTGGATGGTGGTGGCATTCAGTTTGGTAATACGGGTGTACCAATCACCAATTATCTGGCGGCGCAGGAAGAGGCCAAAGATACGACTACGACGGAGTCTCGTTTCGACAATAACAACAATCTAGTGCAAGTCCCGATTACTGAATCGGGTGATCCAACAGCGATTGCCGAAGTGCTTGGCGGTGTGAGCGGCCTAGCAGCAGGTATTGTCTTAGGCGACTGGACAGCATTGGTAACGGCAGTGTCGACCAACAGTGATTCCAACATTTTGTCTTCGCCAAGTTTGATGGTGCTGGACAATGAAGAAGCCTCTTTTATCGTGGGTGAAGAAGTGCCCGTCGTGACAGGTTCTGCAACTGGGTCGAACAATGACAACCCGTTCCAGACGGTGGAGCGTAAAGACGTGGGTATCAAGTTGAAAGTGACGCCACAAATCAATGAGGGCGACTCAGTTCAACTCAGCATCGAACAAGAGATTTCCAATGTATTGGGTGCCAGTGGTGCGGTCGATATTCGATTTGGTAAGCGCCAGCTAACGACCTCAGTTCTGGCTGCGGATCAGCAAATGATTGTGCTAAGTGGTTTGATTGATGAGCAAACCAATGAGAGCGAGCAGAAAGTCCCAATACTGGGTGATATTCCACTGCTGGGGCATCTGTTTAAATCCACGTCCTCGGGCAAAACCAAGCGAAACCTGATGTTGTTTATCAAGCCGACGATCATTCGTACGGGATTGACAGCAGACGGTATTACCCAGCGAAAATATAACTACATCCGTGCTGAGCAGATCTACCGTGCTCAAGAAGAAGTGAAGCTGATGCCAGGCGTGACGACACCCGTTCTTCCAGAATACGGTGCGGATTTATCTATGCCTGCTGAAATTCGCGCAATCATGGCGGAATTGAGGTAATCGCAGTATGGATACGCAACTGAACGAGTCAGACGTCGACATCGTGCAGGATATCGAGCAAGAGCTTCCGCTCAATACAACCCGCTTGCCGTTTGGTTTTGCAAAACGGCATGGGGTGGTCGTTGAGCGCACAGAACAAGGTTATTTGCTCTATTATCGCGATCAACCTAAGCCAGCGGTATTGGCAGAAGTAAGGCGTGTCTTGGGACGCGCTTTTACGCCAATTAAACTGATGGCTGATGAGTTTGATCCCAAGCTGACGCAACTCTACCAACGAGACTCGTCTGAAGCGCAGCAATTGATGGAAGACATTGGCGCGGATAGTGATGACTTCTTTGCTTTGGCAGAAGAGTTGCCACAAAGCGAAGATTTGCTGGAATCGGAAGATGATGCGCCAATCATCAAATTGATTAATGCCATGTTGGGTGAAGCAATCAAAGAAACGGCATCGGACATTCACATCGAAACGTTTGAGAAAAGTCTGTCTATCCGATTCCGTGTTGATGGTGTATTGCGGGAGGTGTTAAGCCCAAGCCGCAAGCTCGCGCCGCTTTTGGTTTCACGTATTAAGGTTATGGCACGTCTCGATATTGCAGAAAAACGAGTACCTCAGGACGGCCGTATTTCGTTGCGCATAGGTGGCCGAGCGGTCGATGTGCGTGTGTCCACCATGCCTTCGTCTCACGGTGAACGTGTGGTGCTTCGCCTTCTGGATAAAAACGCGACCCAACTGGATTTGGAAAGCCTGGGCATGACGCGTTCAGTCCATGACAACTTCCAGGTACTGATTAAACGCCCACACGGCATCTTGCTGGTAACGGGGCCGACGGGCTCAGGTAAATCCACCACGCTTTATGCGGGGCTGACTGAGCTTAACAGCTCAGAACGCAATATTCTGACGGTTGAAGACCCAATTGAATTTGATATTGACGGTATCGGTCAGACGCAGGTCAACACCAAAGTCGATATGACATTTGCCCGAGGCTTGCGCGCTATTTTGCGTCAGGATCCTGATGTGGTGATGGTGGGTGAGATCCGTGATTTGGAAACTGCACAAATCGCAGTTCAAGCCTCACTGACGGGCCACTTGGTGATGTCCACTTTACACACCAATACGGCGGTCGGTGCCGTGACCCGTTTGCGTGATATGGGCATTGAGCCTTTCCTCGTTTCGTCATCGCTTTTAGGCGTACTAGCACAGCGATTGATTCGCACCTTGTGCCCAACATGTAAAGAACCGTACGAGGCTGATACTCAGAGTAAAGCCTGGTTTGATATGACCGAAGATGAACCGTTAACACTTTATCGTGCGACAGGCTGCCAAGCCTGTAATCACAAAGGTTATCGTGGCCGAACGGGTATTCACGAGCTGCTTGTTGTGGACACCCAAGTTCAAGAATTGATCCATAACGAAGCTGGTGAGCAAGCCATTGAGCGCTATATTCGCCAAACGACACCGAGCATTCGGGCGGATGGCCTGTCCAAAGTCCGAGCGGGACAGACGACGCTTGAGGAAGTCTTGCGTGTGACGCGGGAGGGCTGATGGCGGCGTATGAATACAAAGCGTTAGATGCCAAAGGCCGGACGGTTAAAGGCGTCATCGAAGCAGATACGGCGCGTCAAGCTCGTCAAATGTTACGTGATAAGTCGCTGGTACCTGTAGAGATTGCGCAGTCCTACGAAAAGGAGCAGCAAACGCAATCTCAATCGGTGGGGTTTAAGCGTGGGATCAGCACTAGCGAGTTGGCGTTGCTGACACGCCAATTGGCGACACTGGTACAAGCGGCAATGCCCTTGGAAGAGTGTATAAAAGCGGTGGCCGAACAATCAGAAAAGCAGCGTTTAAAAAATATGCTGACGGGGGTTCGCGCGCGCGTAGTTGAAGGCTACACGCTGGCAGACAGTTTGGGTGACTATCCACATGTCTTCGATCAGTTGTTTCGTTCCATGGTCGCTGCAGGTGAAAAGTCGGGCCACTTAGGGCCGGTGCTTGACCGTCTCGCGGATTATGTCGAAAACCGCCAGACAGTGAAGAATAAGCTTATTCAGGCCATGGTGTATCCCATGGTATTGACTGTGGCAGCCATCGGTATCGTCGCATTTTTGCTTGCCACTGTCGTTCCAGACATTGTGGGACAGTTTGTGGATACGGGTACCGAGTTGCCGGGGATGACACAAGCGTTACTCAATATCAGTGACTTTGTGACCCGTTGGGGATTGCTGGTGCTGGCTGGCGTTATTGCACTGTTTTTTACGGTGAAAACCATGTTGAGAAACGAAAAGCGTCGACTGGCCTGGGACCGACGTATTCTGACGCTGCCTGTGATTGGTCGTGTGGCGCGAGGGCTTAATACCTCACGTTTTGCTCGAACACTGTCCATTTGCACCTCAAGCGCGATTCCACTGCTTGATGGGATGCGAGTTTCTGCGAATGTTATGACCAATACTTGGGTGAAAGCCAAAGTCCTTGAGGCATCAGACCGTGTTCGTGAAGGCTCAAGCCTGCGAGTTTCACTGGATAAGTCCAAATTGTTTCCGCCCATGATGCTGCACATGATTGCCAGTGGAGAGCGGAGTGGGGAATTGGAGCCGATGTTGACAAGGGCGGCAGACAACCAAGATCGAGACTTTGAATCACAGGTTAATATCGCGCTGGGCATTTTTGGTCCTGCGCTCATCATGATCATGGCGGGTATGGTGCTATTCATTGTGTTAGCAACGCTGATGCCGATCATTCAACTTCAAAACGTTATGGGTGCATAACGTTAGTTCGCTGCAGGGCAGCTTTTTTCAGGAGAGATAAACATGCAACGTCGTCAACAGGGTTTTACCCTGCTGGAAATCATGGTTGTTATTGTAATTTTGGGCGTTCTGGCAAGCTTCGTTGCACCTAACCTCTTGGGCAACGTCGATAAGGCCGATCAGCAAAAAGCCGTGACAGACATCAGTACCTTGGAAGGGGCGATGGATATGTACCGTTTGGACAACAGCGTGTATCCCACGACGGATCAGGGGTTGGATGCGTTGGTTAATAAACCAAATAGCTCACCAGAACCACGCAGTTATCGTCAGGACGGATATGTTAAGCGTTTGCCACAAGATCCGTGGGGTAATGATTACCAATACCTCAATCCAGGTGAGCACGGCACCATTGATATCTTTACGTTAGGTGCAGATGGTCAAGATGGTGGTGAAGGTATCAATCAGGATATCGGCAACTGGAACATGCTAGAGATTAACTGATCCATGAAAAGAGGGAGGCGCCCGGCCGGGTTTACATTGCTAGAGATCATGCTGGTGTTACTGGTGTTAGGTCTCAGTGCGGCATTTGTGGTGCCTAACTTGCCACAGAATAAAAGCGATGAGGCTAAAGAAGAGGCCAGTCGCTTTTATCAGTTAGTGCAGCTTTGGACAGAACAGGCATTAATCTCGGGGCAGACGTTCGGGCTCCGCGTTGATGATGACAAGTATCAACTTTTTAAACTCACCACTGAAGATTGGGTGCCAGTAGAAGAGCAGCGAACCAAAACCAATGTGTCGATGCCTGAAGGGGTGGGGTTGGATTTGGAGGTCACTGGTTTTGTTGATGAGGAGGATCGCCTTTTCGACCGAGAAAGCCTGTTTGATGAGGAGATGTTTGCTGAAGAGGAAGACAAGCCTCAGCCACCACAGGTGGTGTTAATGGGCAATGGTGAAATTATTCCGTTTAGTCTGACCTTTTTAGACGGAAAAACCCGACTTTGGCAAGTAAAAGGAAATGATGTGGCAACGTTTGAACTGCGTGCACTCAATGAGGATAGGGAGTGAGAACCTCTCGCGGCTTTACCCTGATTGAAGTGCTGGTAGCAATGGCGGTATTCGCCATTTCTGCGTTAGCTGTAATGAATGTAAGTAGCCAACAAGTGAACAACTTGAGCGCGCTCGAAGAAAAAACATTCGCTGCGATGGTGGCAGACAACCAACTCGCTTTGCTGATGTTGGAAAATAAAGTGCCCACATCGGCGAAGAGCGGCAAATCTGAGATGGCAGGACGCGAGTGGTATTGGACGATCAAGCCCATCGCGACGGCGCAGAGCACCCTACGCGCCGTAGATATCCTTGTTTGGCAGGACGAGCGTAAACAAAGTGCGCTGGCGACGGTGAGAACCTATGTACCCGCGAACTAACGTAAACAAAATACAAGGCTTCACCCTGATAGAAGTGCTTCTTGCTCTGGCGATTTTCGGCATGATCGCGATTGGCGTGCAGCAAGTGTTCAGTGGTGTTGTTAAGAGTAATGAACAGACACAACAAGTCAGTGATTCATTGAAAACATTGCAACGTGCATTGATCATCATGGACAGCGATTTTCGCCAGATGCTGGCAAGGCAATATCGAAACGGCGGAGAAGAAGCCGAAGAAAATTTGTTGGAATTTGGCGATGACTTACTGGACTCCGAATCACAGGGAATTCGATTCGTGCGTGGCGGGTGGATTAATCCGCAGCAACTATTCCCTCGCGGGGAAGTCGTTAAAGTGGGTTATCGCATTCAAGACAATACCTTGGAACGTGTCCGTTGGATGTATCCAGACGACAGCACCGCTAATGAGCCCGCCGTAATGCCGATTATGGACGGCGTTACGGACATCAGCATCGAAGTATTGGGCGAGGATTCTTGGCTGAAAGCGTGGGATACACCACTTGTAATGCCAAAAGCGATTCGCGTGATATTGGAGACGGAGCGCTACGGTGAGCTCTCTCGTATCTACCTCTTGCCAGCGCAGTCGTTAGTTGCTGCATCAGGAGCCACGCAATGATGAAGCGGTCTACTTTGCGGCGACAGCGCGGCGTAGCGTTACTGGTCGTGTTGTTGTTTATGGCTCTGGCAACAACCGTTGCAGTTAGTATGGCAAACAGAATGTTCGTCAACTTTAACCGCGCTGAAAGCCAACTCCGATACCAGCAAGCCTATTGGTATGCTCAATCTGTGGAGTCATTGGCGCGTTATGGCTTGGAAGAAAGCTTCGACAGCGATGATACAGTGACGCTGAGCCAGCCTTGGGCGGTGCGTGATCAGGTTTATCCTCTGGATGGTGGTCAGGCTACGGGGAGTGTGTTTGATAAGCAGGCATGCTTTAACGTCAACGGCTTGAGAGATATTGCTCCGACAGAAAATGGCACTAATCCTTTTCTGGTGGTTGCGCTACAGCAACTGATTGAATCCCAAAATATTGACAGTTTTGAAGCCGAGACAGCGGCTGCCGCAACATGGGAATACGTTGACAGCAACACCAGTGTGCAATCACCACTTGGCGTTGAAGACAGTGAGTATGAAGCAAGAGCGGTTCCCCATATTGCCCCCAACGGATACATGGCAGATATTTCTGAGTGGCGAGCAGTTAACGGTGTTTCGCGCGATATGTTTGATAAGGTCAGCCCGTTTCTCTGCGCGCTGCCAAACAGCAACGTGGTAGTGAACGTGAATACATTGGAAGAGAAAGATGCGCCGATATTGAGTGCGCTATTTCACCCCAACGTGTCCGTTGATGACGCGAAACAACTGATAAAAGATCGCGAACCAGTAGATGGGTGGAAAGATGTCGACAGTTTTTTGGCCGAACCCATGTTGTCTGATATCAGTCAGGACGACCGAGAAAAATTGCAAAGCTATTTTGATGTTCGCAGCCGGTATTTCGAATTAGACACAGAACTGACCCTCGACAGCACAACGCTGAGATTGCGATCGCTGTTGAAAAGGGATGATGAAGGCGCGGTAAATGTTATCCGTCGCCGATTTGGAGGAATGAGTGAGCGAGATCCTGACAGTAAGGCTTAATGGCGATCCCAATGAGGTGATCCCTTGGCTGGTATGGTCTGTTAGTCAACAAGAGGTGATCGCCTCTGGCGAGGCTGAGAGCCTGTTGCAACTTTCTGATTATGCGAAAGAGCGGGATGTCATTGCACTGGCCGATTCTGCCGCCATCACAATGACCACCGTCACCATCCCCTCTGGCAGTGAGCGTCAGCTTGATGCGGTGTTGCCGTATTTGCTGGAAGACGATCTGGCCCAGGATGTGGATGCACTTCATGTCACTTTGCTAAGCAAAAAGGGGAGCATCGCAAACGTTGCTGTGATTGGGCATAGCGTTATGCAGCGATGGCTGCAGGACTTAGCCGACGCGGGTATGTCGGTGAGAAAGATTATCCCCGATGTGTTGTGTCTGCCGTTGCAAGACGATGGTATTTCTGCGGTTCGCTTTAATGACCGTTGGTTATTGCGTACTTCTGATATGGAAGGATGTGCAGTTGATGAAGGTTGGCTTCCAATGTGGATGCGCAGTCTACATGACAGCAAAGACGGTGATGACATTCTGCCTGTCGTCAGTTATTCCGCATTGCCGGAAGACGCGGGTGACAACTGGAAAAGTGAGCCAGCAGAGATGGTCATGCTGTTGCTGACCCAAGGCGCATTGCTAAGTCGCTTTAACCTTCTGGCTGGAAAATACAAACCTCAGAATCAAATTCTCAAACACCTTCGCCCTTGGCGCGGAGCAGCCATCGCGGCCGGAATAGTTCTTGCTGTGCTCGGCGGTGAAAAAATAGCAGAAATCTACCAGATGGAAGCACAAACGGCGCAAATTCGTCAGCAAAGCGAAGCACGAGTGAGAGCACTGTTACCGCAAAACCAACGTATTCCGACAACCAGCTATATGCGCAGGCTGCTTGAAAATGAAGTCGGTCGATTGTCGGGGGCTGGTGTACAAACAGGTGTGATGATTTGGTTGGCAGAAATTGGACCTTTGATGGGACGCGTACCTAGTATCGAGCTGGATTCGATGCGCTTTGACCAAGATCGTGGCGAACTTCGCTTGAATGCCAGAGGTAAAGACTTCAGCGATTTTGAAAAACTTCGCGAAGCATTTGCAGAAGACTTCAATACCGAACTTGGACAATTGAGCCGAAACGAACAGAGCGTAACTGGCGCCTTTGTACTGAAAAAGGAACCGTAAATGAAAGCAGTTATCGCCTATTGGCAACACTTGTCGCGCCGTGAGCAACGGTTATTAACGGTGGCAATGGTGGCTCTGGTTTTGGCCAGCTTGTATTGGGGCGTTATCAGCCCGTTGCAAGC
Organism: Enterovibrio nigricans DSM 22720; assembly: GCF_900167155.1. Classification (GTDB taxonomy): domain Bacteria; phylum Pseudomonadota; class Gammaproteobacteria; order Enterobacterales; family Vibrionaceae; genus Enterovibrio; species Enterovibrio nigricans. The sequence goes on from NZ_FUXU01000009.1 coordinate 88,098, forward strand.
GCGTGCAGAGTTGGCCAAGCAACAGCTTGCCAATGAGAAAAGCTTACTGACGTGGGTGAATAGCAAAGGTGCTGAGATAGAAGCACTTCGTTCTGTGAGCGGAAGTGGCGGGCAAGTGAGCGCATTGCCACTAAACCAGTCAGTGACGTCCAGTGTGAAGCGGTTCAACTTGGAGATTCTACGTCTGCAACCGCAACGTGAAGAGTTGCAGGTGTGGTTAAAGCCGATGCCGTTTAATAGTCTATTGCGTTGGTTAGACTTTCTCTCTAAAACTCACGGCGTTGAAGTGAAATTTATCGACTTGGGCAAGACAGATACGCAAGGCATGGTTGAAGTGAAACGCCTTCAGTTAGGACGAGGATAGTATGAAACGCATAATTATCATGAGCATGTTGTTCGTCCTTACCTTGTTAGTGAGTCTGGTAGTACACATACCCGCAAACTTCATTTTCAGCTACATCCCGCCCGTTCAAGGTCTGCAACTGGGGGCTATCAGTGGCACGATTTGGAGTGGCACCGCTGCAAGCGTAAGCTGGCAAGGTCAGCCGATGGGGAAGCTGAACTGGCACCTCAATATTATGCCATTGCTTACGGGAAACGCAGATGTGGCTATTCGCCTGTCTGGTGTTAAAGGATTATCTGCGAAGGGGAATATCGGATATGGCATGTCTGGTGCTTATGCCAATAACCTGCTGTTTTCAACGTCCGCCAACGTTGTGCAGTCTTTTATTCCATATCCGTTGCCGGTCAGTCTTGCTGGGCAGTTCGATTTAACCGTACGTGATTATTTGTTTACTCAAAAACCATTTTGCGATGAGCTTGAAGGCAACATTGCTTGGTCGCAAGGTAGTGTCACCTCTCAGCTTGGCACTATTGACCCAGGGCTGGTGGTGGCCAATCTGACCTGCGACGAGGGGCGTTTGTCATTGGATGGTGGAAGTAAGTCCGATGCCCTAGAAACTGAATTTAGTCTGTTATTGTCACCGGATCAGCGATATAACATGAATGGCTGGTTCGTTCCCGGTAATGCGTTGCCTCCATCAATGAAAGGGGCATTAGGTTTTATGGGACAGCCAGACAATGAAGGTCGCTATCGATTGAGTTTTAGCGGTTAGTCGCGTGGCGGGAGAGAGTCATCATGAAAAAACTTATCGCACCTGAGATTTTATCTGCAGAAGTCATCGCCAAGTCACGCCTGTTCCAAATAGAGTCTTTGGAGCTGAGATTCAGTAACGGTGAAGAACGTACCTACGAGAGAATGAAGCCTAGTGGCCGTAGTGCCGTTATGATTGTGCCTGTTACAGAATCAGGAGATCTGTTGCTAGTGCGAGAATATGCTGCCGGGACAGAGCGATATGAGCTAGGCTTTCCAAAAGGGCTGGTTGATCTGGGTGAAACTGCATTGGAAGCGGCTAATCGAGAACTAAAAGAAGAAATTGGATTTGGTGCCAATCAATTGACCCCGTTAAAAGAAGTGGTGCTCGCACCTTCTTATTTTTCAAGCAAAATGACCCTGTTTTTGGCGGAGGACCTCTATCCAGAGAAGCTCGAGGGCGATGAACCCGAGCCGTTGGAGTTGGTCCGTTGGCCCGTCGCACAGGCAGAAGAACTAATAACTCATGTCGATTTTGGGGAAGCCCGCAGTATTACTGCCTTGATGTTGGCCTTGAAACATCTCGCCTCACGCTAGAATGTTTTTTGTGCCACGAGTGACGATAGTCGGGATTACCAAGTCGTAGAGTGAGAGCCCTATAGGAGTGCTACATGGAGCTGTCACAGCTATTGCTACCCGTGATAGAAATTGCCCGTGCGTCTGGACAAGTTATCTTGGACATATATCAACGTGGTGATTTTGAAAAAAAAATAAAAAGCGATGACACACCGGTGACCAGTGCCGATATGGCCGCACATAAGTTGGTAACTGAGCGATTGTCCGCATTAACACCAGATATTCCTGTGTTATCAGAGGAGGATTGTAGCGTTCCACTCAAAGATCGTGAGCGTTGGGAGCGATACTGGCTGGTGGACCCTCTGGATGGAACACAAGAATTTATCGCTGGCAGCGGTGACTTTGCCACCATTATTGCATTGGTTGAAAATAACCAACCCGTAATGGGGGTAGTATATGGTCCTGTGTCTGGCGTGTCGTATTATGCGGCAAAAGGACATGGCGCGTGGAAAGTCATGCCCGATGGTGAGAAGCATCGCCTTTCTATTCTCAAACATGAAGATGAACTGACATCGCTTTCTATTGCCATTAGCCGTCGACAAGATATCAAAGCCATCACCGATCGCCTCGAACCGAGTCGTAACTACGACTTAGTACCACTGGGATCAGCGGCACTGAAGTCTTGCCTCGTCGCTGAAGGTGCTGTGGATTGCTATTTACGGTTAGGCCCGACTGGCGAATGGGATACGGCTGCTACACAATGCATAGTTGAGGAGGCAGGAGGCCGTATTTTAGATATGACACTGTCGCCGCTTTCTTACAACGAGCGAGACTCGCTGGAGAACCCAAACTTTATCGTGTTGGGTGACACCGGATTACCATGGCGAGACATCGTCCGCTTTGAAGGCTAATGACGCTGAGCAATGAGAATAGAAAAACGGAGCAATTGCTCCGTTTTTTAGTTTGAAGGGTAACCTAGAACAGACGGTTTAAACCATTTAAGGCCGCGACACGATACGCTTCGGCCATGGTTGGGTAGTTAAATGTGGTGTTAATGAAGTAATCCAGCGTATTGCCTTCACCTTTTTGTTCAAAAATGGCTTGGCCGATGTGAATGATCTCCGCAGCACGTTCACCAAAACAGTGAATGCCCAAAATCTCTTTGGTTTCACGGTGGAATAGGATTTTAAGACTCCCTACATCCATCCCTGCAATCTGCGCGCGCGCAAGGTGTTTAAATTGGGCACGCCCCACTTCATACGGGACTTTATCAGCGGTCAGTTCTTGTTCGGTTTTACCGACAGAACTGATTTCAGGAATCGTAAAAATGCCCGTTGGGATGTGATCGATAAGTCGGCCTTTCGCCTGACCTTCACTAATAGCTTGTGCCACGATTCGACCTTGATCATACGCAGCACTCGCAAGACTTGGGTAGCCAATCACGTCACCAACCGCGTATATGTGTTCGACTTCTGTCCCGTAGTTATCGTTCACTTTGAGCTGACCGCGAGAATCGGCTTTTAAAGCTACTGCTTTGAGATTCAATGAGTCGGTGTTACCCGTTCGACCATTGGCAAACAGTAAACAGTCTGCTTTCATCTTTTTGCCTGACTGAAGGTGCAAGATCACGCCATCTTTGGTGCCTTCGATTTTCTCGTAAGTTTCGTCGTTGCGGATCAGCACACCACTGTTCCAGAAATGATAAGAGAGTGAGTCTGACATTTCGTTATCAAGAAACGAAAGCAGGCGATCACGGGTATTGATAAGGTCTACCTTGACGCCTAATCCACGGAAAATAGACGCATATTCACTGCCAATTACACCTGCCCCATAAATGATGACGTGGCGAGGATCATGTTGCAAAGAAAGGATAGAGTCACTGTCGTAAATGCGTGCGTGTGTGAAATCGACATCCTTCGGGCGATAAGGGCGGGATCCCGTCGCGATGACGAATTTATCTGCCGTGTATCGATCAATAGTACCGTCGTCCGCCAGCACTTCAATTTCATGCGTGCCGCTAAACCGCGCACTGCCATGCAAAATGGAGCAAAGGTTTCGGTCATAAAAGCCTTGGCGCATGCGGGTTTGTTTGCCGATTACCGATTGGGCATGTCCTAAAATGGCAGAAAAGGTACTGTGAACTTGGCGATTGTCACCGGTATAGATAGGGCTTCGGTTGAATTCAATGATGCGGCTGACAGTATGACGCAGTGCTTTGGAAGGAATAGTTCCCCAATGGGTACAGCCACCACCTACGGTAGTTTCTTTTTCAATCACTGCAACCCGCAACCCTGCTTTGGTTAGCCCCATTGCAGCACCTTCGCCGCCAGGGCCGCTGCCAATCACGATTACGTCAAAATGGTTGGGGGATGTCGCGGGCGATTTGCTCATATCCGTATGGCCTTTTGTTTTCATTATGTTAAGGGTGACGATTTAATTGTAACGTGATCACATGCTTTCGAGAATCAAGACACTACTATTCAGCGTAGATGATCACGTAACTTTGGCGAAAAAGCAGACGTTCGTGTCATGATCACAGGGAAAGGCGAGTGATCTAACACAGGATTACGGAAACAGATCCGATCGGGAACTGAACTCGCCGAAAAAAGCAGGTATAGTTTGCTGTTAGATTTCATAAGGTAAACACTGGCGATGGGAATAAGAGCACAACAGAAAGAAAAAACCCGGCGTACGCTAATCGATGCGGCTTTTAGCCAGCTTAGTGCCGACCGTAGCTTTTCCAATCTCAGCTTGCGCGAAGTGGCAAGAGAGGCTGGCATTGCGCCAACGTCTTTCTACCGCCACTTTAAGGACATGGATGAACTTGGTCTGACGATGGTAGACGAGGGAGGGTTGCTGTTGCGTCAATTGATGCGCCAAGCTCGCCAACGTATTGCCACTGAGGGCAGCGTAGTCAGAACGTCCGTGGAAACCTTTATGGAATTTATCGAAAGTAGCCCAAACGTACTGAGGCTACTTTTACGTGAACGTTCAGGTACATCGGCTGCATTTCGAGCCGCTGTCGCACGTGAAATACAACATTTTGTCGCTGAGTTGACAGAATATTTCGAAGCGACAGCAGGTCTGACTCGCGAGGAGGCCTATAATCAGGCAGAGGCATGTGTCACTTTGGTCTTTAGTTCTGGCGCAGAAGCACTGGATTTGGACAAACGTGCACGCGCTGAACTTGCAGAGCGTCTGGTGATCCAATTGCGCATGATTTCTAAAGGTGCGTATTGGTACCGAAAAGAGCGTGAACGTAATGCACTCAAGGATAAGTTGTCTTCAGGCAGGTAAAAAACATGGAACAAAATCTACAATCAGAACGTAAATTTCTTCTCCTCGCTGTTATTGCGGGCTTGTGTGGTAGTGCGACGCTGTCTACCTTGTTTGCTGAAAGCGTGGCATTCTCTATTTTCCCGATTATCGCGTTTGTGTTGGCGATTTACTGCTTTTACCAACAACATGTGAATCAACCTCTGACGGAAGGCACGCCGATGATTGCATTTGCCTGTTTCTTGGTTGGTGCATTTGGTTACTCTGCGTTTGTACGCATGCAACTGCCTGAGCTGGGTGGAAACTTCTTCTCTATCATCGTGACAATGGCACTGGGCCTTTGGGTTCTGCATAAGATGGGATGGCTACACGTAGCAAACAAGAAGAAAGAAGCGATTGAAGAGTAACGCGACGCTGAGATAACAAAAAGGAGCCTGAGGCTCCTTTTTTCATGTTTATTTACGTTCCAGCAGAACACCCGCTTCCATATGGTGGGTATATGGGAATTGGTCAAACAGCGCAAAACGCGTAATGTGATGAGTTTCTGACAATATAGTCAGATTGTCTCTTAGCGTATCTGGGTTACATGAGATATACAGGATGCGGTCATATGTCTGCACCATACGACATGTGCCTTCATCCATGCCCGATCGTGGAGGGTCAACAAAGATGGTGTTGCAGTTGTAACTCTTTAGATCAACGCCAGCTTGCTGTAGGCGTCGAAATTCGCGTTTGCCTTCCATCGCTTCGGTGAATTCTTCCGCAGACATACGGATGATTTGAACATTGTCTATCTTGTTTGCTGCAATGTTCCACTGAGCAGAATCAACGGACGGTTTGGCAAGTTCAGTTGCCAATACGCGTTCAAAGTTATCAGACAGTGCCAGTGAGAAGTTGCCGTTTCCGCAGTAAAGCTCCAGCAGATCGCCCGTGCTATCTTGCGTACAGTCGACAGCCCATTCCAGCATTTTGACGGCCACTTTACCGTTAGGCTGAGTGAAGCTGTTTTCGACTTGCTGGTAGGTTAGGGTGCGATCGTTCACGGTCAGTTTTTCAACCACGAAATCGCGGTCGATAACGATTTTCTGCTTACGCGCACGACCTATCAGATTCAGATTAAAGCCTTCGTCGTTTAAACGTTGTTTGAGTTGGTGCGCGTTAGCTTCCCACTCTTCATCCAGTTGGCGGTGATAAAGCATAGAAACCAGTACTTCACCGCTTAAGGTAGACAAAAAGTCGACTTGGAACAGTTTTCGACGCAGGCTTTCAATCGGCTTGATGGCATCAACCAGCAGTGGCATCAAATCATTGATGATGCGACTCGCTTGTGGAAATTGGTCCACGCGATACTTCTGCTTGGTCTCCTGATTAAACATGATGTAATAAAGATCATCACCCTCATGCCAGACACGAAACTCAGCACGCATACGGTAGTGCTTGTCTGGAGACGTAAACACTTCCAACTCAGGCGCGTTGAACTCGGCGAACGCGGATTGCATGCGTACGATCTTTTCGTCCAGTTGCTTCTGATATTGGGTGGTGTCAATCAGGGTATTGCTCATATTACCTAACCTGCATTACTAAAAATGAGCGCAAATTGTATGTAGCCAAACCATATTGTCCAGCCTTTTCGCTGACTTTTTCACCAGTCGTACGTTCTGGCGGCGGAAAGGTAAGGGTTAGTATAAGATTGGCACAAATTGTTCTGGCAGGATTTATCATGACCTTTCGAAAACCGAAAAACCGTAAGGAAATTTGCTACCCCTTTATCTATGAGTCAGCACTGACCTGTGATTATGAAGTGCATACCGATGAGCTGTGCAGTTTGTTGGGAATGGTACTGGCTCAGATGCCAGAGGGGTTTGATGATGTTGTCGCTGATTTGGAAACGCTGCATCCGAAAATCTATCACTTGAATGGCTCCGTGCGCGGTAAGAACGGTATTTTCGAGGAAGACCTGGAATGGCTGCATGAACGTTACGATCACTACAACAAATTGAGTGCGGGCCGAGTCACGCGTTTTGTATTGCCTAGAGGCCCTGTTGCAGTGATGGCTCTGCACCAATGTCGTACGGGCTCGAAAAAAACAGTCAGGCTGCTTCACCGTCTGGATGAGTCTGGTGTGACGTTCGAAGAGACGTTGCCGCGTTTTGCCAATCTGCTGGCGAACTTCTTCTTCGTGCTCACTGTGTATATCAAAATGAAACTCGACGTCGAAGAAGTGGATTACATCAGCATTAATTACTGACGTAATTTCTTTCATTACATTGGATTACCTGAGTAATTAGATCTGGTTCTCACTATCAAAGTATCAATGGTGCGCTGACTTCTCTATAATCAGCGCGCTTTTTAATTCCAGCTGGGAATCCGGTGTGAATCCGGAACTGGCGCGCAGCGGTAATGAGAAACGAAGGTGACTAGGCGAAAAGCCAGACACTGTGCCTAGGAATGGGCATGGGAAGTTGTCACCGTAGGGGGTCTCTAAGTCCGAATATCAGCTGGACAACAATGTGGTATCAGGATCTCCTGACATCATTAGATACACGCGATTTTTGGATCTGATATGTCTAATAAACTTCTGGCAGCAGGAATGTTGCCGTTGGCTGCGTTTGCGCACGCCGAATCTATCTCGACAACTGACGACACCATGGTTGTCACCGCCTCTCGATTTGAACAGCCCGTTTCTACTGTACTCGCACCTGTTTCTGTTCTTACACGTACCGACCTCGAAGAACTTCAGGCTAGCAGTTTGGTGGATGCACTGAAGACTCTGCCGGGTATTGAAATTGGCCAAAATGGTGGCCGAGGACAAACAGCGTCGATCTTCCTTAGAGGTACCAACTCTAACCACGTATTAGTGCTGGTCGATGGCGTTCGTCTTCCTCGTACAATGCTGGGCACTGTTGATTTCAACATGTTGCCACTGAATACCGTCGAGCGTATTGAAGTAATACGTGGTTCTGGCGCTACCGTCTATGGCTCTGATGCTATTGGTGGGGTTATCAATATCATCACCCGAAATGACGCTGAATCGACGCGCTTTAGCATTGGCGGAGGTAGCTTTGGTACTGCATCAGCAGATGTTGGCGTTACCCGTAAATTGACAGATAGCCTTTCTATGCAACTGATGGGCGGTCTGGAATCTGTTGATGGTTACAACGTTCGCCCAGACATTGCGCCAGCCGACGATGAACATGGATTTGAAAGCAAGAACGTGTCGCTGCGTTTGAGCTACGCACCAAGCCAGAACTGGAACTCAAACGTTATTGGCCGTTGGTACGAGAACAAAGTCGACTTCGCAGACTATGGTGGCTCCAAGAAACACCTTTGGGTTGAAAGCAAATCGATTGGTGCGGATTCCGGCTACACGTATGGCAAGTGGAATACCCAAGCGCGTATCGAAGTTGGTGAACAGAAGAACTACGACTATGCAGAGGGTTCAAGCCCGTCAGCGGACAACCTGACCAGTGAAATTCGTCAAATCTATTCAAGCCTGACTTCACGCTACCAAGTGAGAGATAACTTGGCGGTAACGACGGGCGTTGATTTGACGCTGGAGAAGTACCTCGACGGTAACTTTATTTCGATTGACTCGATTGAGGATAATCCTCGTCAAAACATTGGTGTGTTCGGTCTGGCTAACTGGAATATTACTGACAGCATTTTGCTGGAAGGTAGCGTGCGCCATGACGACAATGACCAGTTTGGTGGCAACACCACCAGTTTGATCTCAGCCGGGTGGACGATAAATGAAGACTATCGTTTATTTGCAAGCTACGGCACGGCGTTTAAAGCACCAACATTCGACAAACTTTATGGCTCAAGCGGTAATGTTAACTTGATACCTGAAGAGTCAGAGAATGTAGAGATTGGCTTTGAGGGAACGACGTACGATGTAAGCTGGAGCCTGAATGGTTACATCAATACCATCGACAACCTGATCGTTTACTCGGGTAGCTGGCCAAATGGTAAAAACGAAAACGTTGAAGAAGCGCGTATCAAAGGTATCGAGCTGATTGCAGATTTCGACTTGGGCCCTGTATACAACCAAGTGTCACTGGAGCTTCGCGATCCAAAAGACGTGTCCAAGAATGAACAGTTGGCGCGTCGTGCTAAGCAGTTGGCGAAATGGCGTACATCAGTATGGTTGGGTGATGTTTTGCTAGGTACTCAGTTTATGTACCAAGGCGAGCGTCCAAATTACTCAGGCGGTGGCATGTTGGATGCCTACTCGGTTTGGGATTTGACTGCGCAATACGACATTTCGAACAACATTACCTTAGGCGGTAAAGTGGCTAACCTGTTCGATGAAGAATACGAAACCGCAGGCGATTACCCAGCAGCAGAACGAGCGTTCTACGTTAATCTGAACTTCGCGTACTAATCGTATCTTTTACTAAAAGCCGCCACAAGGCGGCTTTTTCTTTTGGAAGTAAAAATGAAAAAACGCGTTATTGTCAGTTGGTCTTCGGGTAAAGATTCCACTCTCACTCTTTGTCGGTTGTTTAAAGACAATCGTTACGAGGTGGTGGGACTGTATACCACGCACGTGGAAGGTGCCGTGCCGTTTCAAGCAACACCAATCTCTATCGTGCAAGCACAGGCTGATGCTATCGGTTTGCCGCTAGTGCTGATTGAATTGAATGAAGTCTTTCCGTCAAACGAGGTTTATCAGCAATCTATTGTTGAAGGGATCAAAACGAGCGGACTGGATGTTGATGCCGTGGCGTTTGGTGACATGTTCTGCAATGGTATTGAAGCGTATCGCCGAAGCTACATCGAGCCTCAAGGGTGGGAGTGTGTTTTCCCGCTAATTGGTGAAAACAGCAAAGCACTTGCGAAAGAGATTATCGAGATCGGTATTCAAACATCACTCAGTACAATTGATACCTCCCAATTGTCATCCGAATTTTTAGGACGACACTATGACTTGGTTCTCCTTAAAGCCTTGCCAGAAAGCTGTGATCCATGTGGAGAAGATGGTGAGTTTCACACTATGGTGACCAATGCACCATGTTTTCAGTATCCCTTGGAACTTGTGGTTAACAATGAAGAGAGAGAGGGAAGGTTTCATCATCTGATTTACCGTCTTAAGGCGTGAGTGATTTTCAACGCGCTCTTTGCGAAGTATTATGGCGACGCAAATAAACAAAAAGGTAATGAATGTGAAAAGTGTGCTGATTTTTGATTCAGGTGTAGGTGGTCTTTCTGTCTTTCAGGAAATTTCCGCATTGATGCCCAATCAGCACGTGATCTATGCCTTCGACAATGCCGCCTTTCCTTATGGTGAATTGGATGATGATGTTTTGGTTAGTCGTGTATGCGGGATGGTGTCAGTGCTTTGTAAAGAGCACGAGATCTCGCTGGTGGTCATTGCCTGTAACACAGCGAGCACAATTGTATTGCCACATCTTCGGAGCCAGTTAGACATTCCCGTTGTTGGGGTCGTGCCAGCAATTAAACCTGCAGCGGAATTAAGCGAGACTAAACACATCGCTCTGCTTGCGACGCCTGCAACCGTAAAACGCTCTTACACACGAGATCTGGTTAATGAGTTCGCCCCAGACTGTAAGGTCGACATGGTCGGCTCGACGGCACTGGTGATGATGGGGGAAGATAAGCTTCGCGGTAAGCCTACGAATATGGCGGAGCTTGATACCATCCTTAAGCCTTTTCAGCGCGGCGTGGATTGCGTTGTCCTGGGGTGTACGCACTTCCCGCTATTAAAAGAAGAGATACAGCAGTTGCTGGGTCATAAGTGCCGCGTTATTGATTCTGGTTTGGCGATCGCTAAGCGCGTAAAGATGCTGCTTAGCCAAGAGGGGAATGGCTCCCTCTCGGCATTAAACAGAAAACACGAAGTATTTAGTAGTGCAGAAGTAAAAGAAGAAGAGGCACTAAATAAAGAAATGACCCAAATGGGCTTCTCTATTATTAAGCGCGCTCCGACTTTCTAGGATCGTTAGCTTCTCTTACTTTTAAGGTTCGTTCACCATATTCGCTGTTGTTTAGTTTCTCGATGGCCTCTGGTGTATCTGCTGCTGCCATCACTACAAACCCAAAACCTCGACGTTTACCTGTCCTTTTATCTTTCATGAGGCGAACGGCAAATACTTCGCCGTATTCGGCAAAAAGATCTTTCACGTCATTTTCGTTCGCGCGATAAGGTAAGTTACCTACATATATAGTCTTACTGTTGGTCGCAATTGATTCTGAAATATCGCTTGGAGACTTGGTAGAAAGAAAAGAAAGAGCGATACCTACGGTGACTGCACCTAGTGCAAATGCGTAGCCCGTGCTCGAAATCATTTGTGAACTGTTAAAGAGTATTGTGCCAACGAAAGCAATGGCAGCGGTAATAAGCAAACTGATAGATATTCTCATAATCGTCAAATTAAAAGTCAGTTGGAAGAAATAGCATGGAGGTATGAAATCAATGCTGATTAAAAATAAATACAATTATCGGATTGATATTACGATTATTGTGAAATTATTGCTAGTAAGTGAATGTGACAACCTTCTAATGTTGCAATATGTCATGCTTTTCGAAGTTTAGGTTGATTTGTGGTCAGTTGAGCAGATTTTAAAGAAAAACCCTTGCCAATGTGATCCTAGTCTCTATAATGCCGCTTCACCGACACGGAGAGCGGCTTCCAACAAGGAAACGCCCACGAAATCGGTACGGCGAACAGGCTTCAAAACTGAATGAAAATAAACGCTTGACGCGTTGAAACGAATCAGTAAAATGGCCGCCCGCTTCAACGAAAAAGCCACTTCTTAGTAAGCGCGCTTTAACGAGAGAAGCAAGTCAACAAGACGTTTTGATGGTTGCGAAAGCAACGCGGAAATGCCGCAAAATTTCTTCTTGACTTCATCGCCCGACAGCGTAAAATTCGCAGCCCTGACGGTGAGAAGCTCCGGCTTCTACAGTCAACGTTCTTT
>NZ_FUXU01000041.1 GCF_900167155.1 Enterovibrio nigricans DSM 22720
CATGAGACTACGACGATTGATGGGTGTAGCCGATCAGATCGTAGCTTCTAGATTTAGTTCCATCGATTTAAGCAACAAAGCCCTGATTGAGCGCAAAGATGTCATTGTCGTAGCGTCGGTGTCCTCGGTGTACGGTTTGGGGTCACCAGATGCATACCGAGCACTTCAAATCTCACTTCAACCCGGTGAAAAGCTCGTAATGCCGGAATTGGAAGAGCGTTTGGCCAAACTGCACTATGAGCCCGCGGGTGACTCGCTTTGGAGAGGGAGTTATCGGATTGGTGCACACAAAGTAGAAATATTTCCCGCCGATTCTGAGTTGGCGGCCATCCTTGTACAACTCGACAATTCAAAAACGATTACTCAGTTGCAGATGGTGGACAATGCGACCGGAGAATGGATAGGGGATCTCGACCATTATCGGGTTTCTCCCAAGACCTTGTATTCGACCTCGCCAAATCAAGTGGAGCGCGCGTGCAAAGCCATTGAAGCGGAGTTAGAGGCAAGAACGGGCGAGCTGAGCCGCAATCACCAAGTGACTGAGGCGGCAAGGCTTTATGAGCGAACAACGCGTGATTTGGAGATGTTACGTCAGCGGGGTTACTGCAGTGGCGTCGAAAACTATGCGTCTTACCTCGTTGATCGCGATGCCTCACTACCGCCAACCACACTTTTGGATTACTTACCAAAAGGGGGCTTGTTGTTCATTGATGAATCCCATGTGATGGTGCCCCAAATTCATGCCATGTATAAAGGCGACCAAAGCCGAAAAGACACCTTGATTGATTACGGCTTTCGTCTTCCTTCCGCCAAATCTAACCGACCGCTGAGCTTTGCTGAGTTTGAAAAATCAAACCCCAAACCATTTTTGTTTCAGCTACACCCAGCGAATATGAGGTGCGTCGGTCAGGCGGCGAAGTGGTTGAACAAGTCATACGTCCAACGGGATGCTCGATCCGGAGATAGAGGTTGTGCCGTTAGCGGACACAACAGCCAATTTATTGCGTAATATTCGAGAGCGCATTGCAAGTGACGAACGTGTTCTCATCACAACGATCTCTAAGCAAAGTGCAGAGGCGTTGCACTTACATTTACAGAGCGAAGGCATTCGCAGCCAATATATCCACAGTGATGTAAAAACCGATGATCGCATTGAGATCATTCGTCAGCTCAGGCGAGGAGAGTTAGATGTACTGGTCGGCATCAATCTGTTGCGGGAAGGGTTAGACATACCTGAAGCATCCTTGGTTGCCATACTCGATGCCGATCATGCTGGCTTTCTGCGTTCCTCCGAAGCCTTGATACAAATCATTGGCCGTGCAGCGCGAAATGCGAAAGGGAAAGCCATTCTTTACGCGGACAAAGTGACGCCCGCGATGCAGCGAGCAATGGACGAATCTAATCGTCGCCGAGAGAAACAAATTGCCTATAATGCGGAGCATCAAGTTAAACCTCAAAGTTCGCGCCGAACCATTGACCCTATTGTGGTTACAGGCGAAGCTTTAAATGATCCCACCATGTGCGCCACACTGGAGGAACTTTGCCAACGCATTACTGCCTCAGAAAGGGAATTATTGCGAGCGTGTGGTGATGGCGACAAAGCGGAAGTAGAAGCCTTGCGACAGACGTTGGATGGGCTTTACCGGCAATATATCTTTATGTAGATAAAAAAGCGTTAGCATCAGTTTGTTATCTGTCGCAAAGGGTAAACAGAAGGTTATTAATGCCTAATCGAGTTCCAAATTTTTTACGCCGACCAATGCCGAGCAGGCTCTCTTTCCTGCAAAGAAAATGCTTGAAGTAAAGAAGGCATAGGGCGGCAGTACATCGGATATTTCCTTATTCGCTTTTCCGTGGTCTTCAAGGTCTATATCGCCGTGCGCCAGATATATCACTCCCGTGGCGTCGCCAATTTGATTACCCCAAACAAAATCAACGAGAGCGGCTTTGTTATCGAATGCAAAGAGGTGGTGGGAATTGTTGAGTAGCGTTCGAACATCGGCAACATCAATATTGTTGGGTATTTCATTGCTGTCGAGCTTGCCTTTGATGCTTCGTACCACATGCCAAACGGCGTCGATATTATGAGTGGGGCTTTCTATGTAGGCAATGACGCAACTGCCAAGATCGGGGGCGTTGATAATCGGTTTTGCCTGTTCAGGTGTCACGCCACATAAAAGCAGTAAATCGATTTTGTTTTCGGAAATGGTCGATGGAGAAAGCGTATCGAAAGGAATGAATAAGTCGATGCCATCATCGTTGGTAGAAGGAGCAGAAATGCCGACGCGGGCACTGATGTCTTCCAAAATGGGCTCAAACATTGCTGTTCCTTACTCTTCATACTCAGAGCCATTATTAGCAGGAAGAGTATCTGAAAGGAAGGACTCGCAAAGCGTTTCAAACGATTATGTTTCGATGCTCACGTGCAATATAGGGTGTAGAGAATAAAAGGCACGTTACAGTGCCTCTCTAAAATTCCCTTCTTCATCAAGACGGTTTTTCTCGGAAAACTCCGCCTTAACTAAACCGGTGCCGATGACACCGACACAGACCAACAATACACCGAGGTGCCAAGCCTTACTCATGCCCAACATCATTAATGTCATGCTGAGCAGAGAAGCGGTAACCATTTGCAGTGCACCACCCAATGCAGCGGCGGTGCCAGCCTTTCTGCCAAATGGAAGCAGCAGTTGCGACTGTGCACAGGGAAATGCTATGCCATTTGCGACGACCATTAAAAATTGGCCAGCAATAATGGCCGCTGGTGTGAGTGGCGCAATGATGAGCCACAGACCTGCCACAACTTGCAAGCAAGGTGCAATTTTCAGCATGTTTTCGGAACCTAACAGCGGACGTAGTTTGTTGCAAATTGCACCGCCGAGCAATAGGCCAAAAGCGGGGATCAATGCCCACATCGCATAGGCATCACTTGTCATGCCTATTTGCACTTGCATCACGAACGGGATAAGTGAAATCGCAACCACCACCATGCTGTAGTTGAGCCAGCCTAAGCCTGAAAAACTAATGAAATAACTGGAGGTGATCAGCTTCCTATAATCACGAGAACAGTTTTTAAGGGAGGAACATGGCTTTTGGTGTTGACCGTTTCGGAAAAGCAAACAGAGAGGGTCAGCCATACCAAGCCAATGTAGCTGAGCATCACGACAAAGACGGATAGCCAGCCAAAATGGTGGTTAACAAAGCCTCCAATCACGGGGGCGACGATCGGACAGAAAGACGCAACAATGCCTAGCCATGTCATTGCTTGAGCGAGGTGTCGGTAAGAATAGCTATCGCGAAGTGAAGCGCGTGCTAAGACAGCGCAACACCCTGCGCCCAATCCTTGTAAAAAACGTCCCCACAAGAGCAGAGAAAAATGGTCGCCCCCAATTACCGTCAAGGTTAAGCCGATGATGGACACCGCAATCCCAATAAGGAGTACGGGCTTTCGTCCAATGGCATCCGAAAGTGGTCCATAGAAAAGCTGCGAGGGGCCAAAGCCCAATAGATAATACGAAATGAGACGTTGTACTTGTTCCGCGTTTAACGAAAAGTGCTGGGCAATTGAAGGCAACGCAGGAAATAACAGCCCCACGCTTAACTGACCAATGCTGACTATCAGACAGGCAAGTAAAACGGGACGAAGAGGGAATTGATCTGACATTAATGGACTCCTTGGTCCACTATTATCACCGCAAACCCCCTATTTTCTTTGAGGAATTCCTGTCAGTGATCTCTTTCCAAGTGGGAAAGAATGAAACTGTGCATTCTTGGCCCCTTTTTAGCCATTATGGGCGGGATGGGTCTGTTTTCAGCAAAGACGTATTTGGGTTAAATGGACGTATCCACCTTCGCTGTTTCCACTTTGATTTTAAAGTAGTGATACTGGTTAGCCGTGTTTGGATAGCTAAACAATTTACTGTCTGTATTTAATATGGGTAACTCGACATAGAATTTTTTTGCACCTGCGGCATTTTTCCATAGTCTCACTCTTGCTGGCATCAGCAGCAGGCTGGTGGGCAACTTAGGTGCGGGTGTTCCGGCGGTTTTTTTCAGTTCGTCAAACAGGTAGTTCACACTGACACTCAGCAGATTCATGTCGATATCGTCAAACGTGTCACTGAGCGCCGCGATATCGAACGTGAGCGTTTTCACCTGCCCAGCGTCAATGGTAAACCCTTTGAAGTTGTATGGATGGGAGCCAAAATGAAGCGTTGTCAGTGCATGCTGGCCCGCAAGCCCTAATGCATCAGCACTCAATGTGACATCTTTTCCTGCGCCGGGCAGGTTGTTGTCTTTGGCAGAGAAAACAACGTTCCAGCCATGAGGTAAATGGTTTTTGATGGGCGTGATCTCATATACCCAAGGGCGAAAGAGCACTTTGCGAATACCGGAAAAGAGGACTTGCAACTCGCCGGGGCCGCCGGGCTTTGCCTGTAAATCGCCCGCCGCTCGCTCGTGTTCATCATACGGCGTCAAGTGAAGATGGGCGATAGACGGAGGTCGTACATCGATGAGTGAGCCAAAGGTGTCTGGTCTTGGGTGGCAGTAGTGATTACCGCTTAATCCGCTATAGATATTGGAATCTGGGTTGCTCGGAGACGGAGATTCATGCTCCAGACGTGCCTTGCAGTAGGTAACACGTCGAGAGTCTGTCGGGGTGCTGGTGATGACGATATCGTTCTGTCTGGAATCGGCAGTAAACACCACCAAACTGGTCCAGCGCATCGGGTTCCAGTCTGCCCGTCCTGCCAATGAAGATGTGCCAAAAGGGTCGATATTGTGGCTGTCGAAATGGTGCTCGATGCTGCCTGTCTGCATGGAATTCGAGCTGGCTCCCATGTATAGCGCTCCGCCGCGATTACCGTAACCATCAAAATTACCCAAATCATTGGAGGAGGCGATATACGTCCATTTGCGGTGAACGACTAATTTACCCTCAGCATTGGGCCATTGGTTATTATCTGCACCGCTGCGGCTGGCCAATGTTGGTGCTGACAAATAGAGGCCCCATCCCCCGTTGTTCACTGCTGCGCACCCAATGAAGCTGTTGTGCATGTAGTCCTCGTAGCCACCGGGAAAATACCAGCCATCTAACCCATTTTCTCGCGCCATGAGATCGATGTGGGTGTTGTATGCGCCGTCTATGCCTACAAAACCATTCCAGGGCATTGCTTCGACAACAATGTTCACAAACTCGTTATAAGAAGCCCGCGCATTGGTATAGAAGTTCTCCGTAAGGTACGGTGTCATTTGGGACAACAGAGGACAGTGGGTGATCAGATTGTAGAAAGACACATCCACGGTCTTCGTGGTTGGGGGTAGGCCAAGCGGCACGATAACGGTGGTGGTTTTATCCGTTGCAGAAATGGGGAGGTTGTAAACACGGGTCTCTTCATTTTTTTTCGGTTTACCTGTGGTTTGGCGGTCATCAGCGTTAATGCCCACAAGTTTTCCATCCAGTGTTTTACCGCTGTTGGCGTAGCGGGCCACTTCTTTGCCATTTGCATCAAAGGCCCTTACCCATCGAACCAAAGGAATGTCCACGGTGTCATCAAGAAGGACATCTTTGGGCGTGGAGTAGGTGCCCTTGGCTGGCACGATAATTTCAGTTTGGTTTTGGCCATTTTTGAGGTTAAAGCTGGTCAGTGATGTCCAAATCTGAGGTTCGCCAAAGCGCTTTTGTGGCATACGATTGGGTTGCCCTGCCCAGAATTGCGCCACATTGGGCTTGGCATTGCCAACGGTATCCGGCTCTGGTGGAGTATGGCCAAACACTATGCCATTGCCGCCGTCTCCCTCGTCTTTTAAGCATCCGCTGATAGCAAAATCAAACACGCGGCTAGAACCACATTGGGTGAGGATCCCGTTATTGTCAGAACCACCAATGGGGCACAGTGCTGTTGGATGGGTTGTTACCCCTTTGAACGCCGATGGCAAAGATTTTCGTCTCACGTAACAGCCTTGTCCGCGAAAGGTGCCTGCGCCCACTGGGATTAAAAGGTTACCGACTATGGGAAAATATCCTTTTCCAATCACCGCGTGAAAATCGTAACGCTCTTTCGTCGGAGGCACCAAATCGCCGGCAGCATCGCGTAGTCGCAGTGCTTGTTCCAACTTTATTTGGTTTCGTTCTGCCATCGCAATGACGGCTGCGCGGTCATTGCGCCATTTAGCTTTTGCTTGTTCGGGGCTCTCGCCGATGGATTCCAAATCCATCGTTATTTCACCTGTTTCAAAAAGGCTGCGAATCCATCGAACGAGGAGAGCGAGGATCTGTGTGATGATGGTAGTGGCATTATTCAGCGTGCGACGAAAAAGGCTGGGTGTTGAGTGGGAGTGAGGCATGAAGGCGTATTCCAGACGGAGAGTGAATACGTGACTGTATGCGAAATTGGCGTCGTAAATTGTCTACATATCGGTACATGAAGCCTGTTTTTGTTTCGCGGGTGTTCGGGCGGCGTTTTCCGTGTTCTAGGTAAAAAAAGGGCTGGAATTGCCAGCCCAAAAGGAGAACACAAGTGTCAAAAAGTGAGTAATTAGCCTGTGGCGCGGGATTTGGCGACGTGAGTAGCAATCGCGTCCATCAGTGGTGGCGACAGGCAGTCGTAAGGCTCAAGGCCGAGCTCTGTTAAGCGGTGACGAATGGCATCCATATTTTCCGGCGGGGTACCTGATTCGATAATGGATGATACAAAGGCTGCAAATTCAGGGGCGGACCAACCGTCTTGATCTGACAGCTCAGTGTGAATAAAGTCGAGGCCGAAGAAAGGGTGGGTAGTATCTTCAATCCGGCCATACATATGCACACCGCAAGATGTACAGGCATGCCGTTGAATCGCCGCACTGGCATCAATCACCGCGAGTTTGTTTTCATTCTGATCAACATTGAGGTTATCTTTTGAGACAACCGCGACTTGTGAAAAGGCTGCACCGGAAGGCTTCCAACATTTTGAGCAGCCACACACATGATTGTGTGCAGTCTGCGCTGTAACGCTGACGACTACAGGGTTGTCGGCACATTGGCAGGTAAGCTTACCACCTGAAAAACCAGGTACATCAGTGTGCTTAACACCACCATCTACTGCAGGATGTATTTTTACTGTCATAGGAAACACCTTAGCAACGAGATTTCGAATTGGATTCCACATCTTTTCACCTCAATTCTGAAGCGTAGGAGTACCCGCATGGTGAACAATTTGGGTAGTACATTGAGCCTAGATGTGTTCGTTGACGGCGAATATGCCCCAAACGGAAAAAGTGTCTTGTAGCCGCTTTTGCACAGACAAAGATAAATGTCCGCAATATAAGTTTATGTTTTACTTGAGCGAATCGGTGGAAGTGAGAAGGGATAAGGTTTAACAATAGTCTTTTGTTATGTCACACACGGGTTTTATAGGGCAAAAAGTCAGGAGTTTGTGGAAGATTCTGGTCATCTTATTGTAAATAACTCTGACAACGTGTGTACGTATCAAAGGCAATACGTTTAAAAGAGAGGGTTTATGTCATCAGGAAAAATTAAAAATATCGTCTTCGATATCGGCAATGTCATGGTGCGTTGGTCACCCGCAGAGATCGCGAGGCTGACATTTGGCGAAGGTAAGCAAAGTCAGGAAAAGGCGGAAACAATTTTCAGGAGTGACACTTGGTTGGCACTCAATCGTGGGGAGTTGACGGAATCTGAAGCCAAAGTAGACATCATGGCGCTGTCCGGAATATCTAAAGCCGAAGTTGACGCGCTTTTTTACTACATAAAAGAAACGCAGATCTTATTATTCGGCTCCTTGGCATTGCTGAAAGACGCGAAGTCAGCGGGGTACAAGGTTTTTGCATTGACAGACAATGTGCATGAAATTGTCAGCCATCTTCAGACGCGTTTTGATTTCTGGCCACTGTTTAATGGTGCGATCGTGTCTGCGGAAGAAGGGTGTTTAAAACCCGGCGCTGATATTTTCAATCGACTAGTGACGAAGTATGACGTTAGCCCCGAAGAGTCTGTGTTTCTTGATGATGTCCAAGCTAACGTTGATGGGGCCAAATCCGTAGGCTTTGAAGCCATCGTGTTTGTAAATGCCTCTCAGGCGCGAGAGGCATTATCGACGTTGGGTGTGGTGCTTTAAGGCAGTAGTTGTAAGCCATTGGAGAGGAAGAAAGATGTACGCGTGCTATCCAAATGGTAGTCAGATAGAGATAGTACAGCCTCCAAGAGTATGAAATTATGAATTATTTTGAGTCCCCGTTTGCGGGTAAATCGCTGCAAGAGCAAGTCACGAATCCCAATATCATTGTGGGGCGTCATAGCTATTATTCGGGGTATTACCATGGGCACAGCTTTGATGACTGTGCGCGCTATTTGATTCCCGATCGCACCGACGTCGATAAGCTCATTATCGGTAACTTTTGCTCAATTGGTTCTGGCGCGGTGTTTATGATGGCAGGTAATCAAGGCCATCGAATGGATTGGGTGAGTACTTTCCCCTTCTTTTATCAAGACAATGTGCATTTCGAGGGGGCGGTAGATGCGTTCAAACGAATGGGTGATACCGTCATTGGAAGTGATGTTTGGATAGGCTCAGAAGCCATGATTATGCCCGGCGTAAAAATCGGACATGGCGCAGTGATCGCCAGCCGAGCGGTGGTGACGAAAAATGTTGCGCCTTATGAAGTCGTTGGCGCCAATCCGGCAAAACACATTAAGTTCCGTTTCACAGATGCAGAAATCGCCATGTTGTTAGAAATGGCATGGTGGGATTGGACAGATGACACATTGAAAGGATGTATGACATTTCTCTGCTCAGCGGACATCGAAGGGATGTACCACTACTGGAAAAATAACGTCTCTTTGTAAAACAAAACGCCCTGATAACGTCAGGGCGTTTTTCGTGTCAGCCTTAGGCCGTCAAGTAAAATGAGGTCGCAGGTTAATTTATGTCAAAGCGGTCGTTATTCATCACCTTGGTCCACGCGGCTACGAAGTCATTGACGAATTTTTGCTGTGCGTCCTTGGAAGCGTATACCTCAGCGATTGAACGTAACTCGGCATTTGAACCAAAAATAAGGTCAACAGGCGTCGCAGTCCATTGCTGGTTGCCAGAAGCGCGGTCATATCCAACGTAGATCCCTTCCTCGTTTTGAGAGGGGGACCATACCGTTGACATATCAAGCAGGTTAACGAAAAAATCATTGTTCAATGTGCCGGGTTTGTCAGTGAATACACCATTCGAGGATCCGTCGCTGTTGGCATTCATGCTGCGCATGCCACCGACTAACGCCGTCATTTCCGGTACAGTCAGTGCCAGTAAATCTGCGCGTTCTACTAGCATTTCAGCGGGCGATTTGTAGTTAGCGGATGCATCGTAGTAGTTTCGGAAGCCGTCTGCTTTGGGTTCTAGAACAGCAAACGAATTCACGTCTGTCATGTCTTGCGTGGCATCCATTCTGCCCGGAGTAAAGGGGACTACGACATCCACCCCCGCATCTTTTGCCGCTTTTTCAATACCTGCATTACCAGCAAGCACGATAACGTCAGCGAGTGATACCTTGGTGTCTCCGGAAGACGCGTTAAAGTCTTTTTGAATGTTCGTCAGGGTTTTCAGCACGCGCTGTAGTGCTTCTGGGTCGTTAACTGCCCAATCCTTTTGCGGAGAGAGGGCTAATCGTGCGCCATTTGCACCGCCGCGCATATCGGTTTCGCGATAGCTGACGGCTGACGCCCAACCTGTGCGGACAAGCTCAGGAACACTCAGTCCTGACGCGAGGATTTGAGATTGTATTTGCTTGGCTTGTGCTTCAGTAATCAACGGGTGGTTTATCTCAGGAATAGGGTCTTGCCAGACAAGCACTTCTTCTGGAATTTCATCACCAATGTAGCGTGCACGAGGGCCCAAATCTCTATGATTCAATTTGAACCAGGCTTTTGCAAACGCGAGTTCAAAAGCGTCAGGGTTTTTACGGAAATTTTCAGCGATGGCGCGGAATTGCGGGTCTTCTTTAACGGCTAAATCGGTAGTGAACATGATAGGGGCATGACGTTTGTTGGGGTCATGTGCATCAGGTACCATTTGGGCAGCAGCGTCGGTATCGGGTATCCATTGTTTGGCACCCGCAGGGCTTTCCGTCAGTACCCAATTAAATGTAAAGAGGTTATCAAGATAGTTGGTGGTCCATTGCGTGGGCGTTACTGTCCAGGCGCCTTCTAGTCCGCTGGTAATGGCATCTTTTCCGCTGCCATCACCACATTTATTTTTCCAGCCAAAACCTTGATCTTCGATAGGCGCACCTGCAGGGGCTGCACCCAAACATTCATCAGGTTTGCGCGCGCCGTGCGCTTTACCAAAGGTGTGTCCACCCGCAATAAGAGCAACAATCTCTTCGTCGTTCATTGCCATACGGCCGAAGGACATTCGAATATCTCTTGCTGCGGCGATAGGGTCGGGGTTGCCGCCGGGGCCTTCAGGGTTGACGTAGATAAGGCCCATTTGAACGGCACCTAAGCCTTGAATCAAGTTGCCTTTTTCATCACGTCGTTGGTCATCAAGCCAAGCTTCTTCTGGTCCCCAGTAGACGAAATCGGGTTCCCAATCATCTTCTCGCCCACCCGCGAAACCAAACGTTTTAAATCCCATGGACTCAAGGGCTACGTTGCCCGTTAACGCCATAAGGTCCGCCCATGAAAGTGCAGCCCCATATTTTTGTTTTACAGGCCAAAGCAGCCGACGGGCTTTGTCGAGATTGCCGTTATCAGGCCAACTGTTGAGGGGGTCGAAACGTTGTTGACCGCCTCCTGCGCCGCCACGTCCGTCACTGACACGGTAGGTGCCAGCGGCGTGCCATGCCATTCGAATGAAAAAGGGACCATAGTGTCCGTAATCGGCTGGCCACCAATCTTGGGACGTGGTGAGTACCTTCGCGATATCTTGTTTAACATCAGCCAGATTGAGGGTTTCAAATGCCGCGCCGTAGTCAAAGTCGGTGCCCATAGGGTTTGATGCCTGACCATGGTCACGCAGTGGAGCAAGATTTAATTGTTCTGGCCACCAAAACTGATTCGATTTTGGCTCGCCAACTGAGAAAGACGGCGCTGAGATTAGTGCACTCGACAATGCGAGGGATAAGAGTGTTTGTTTAAACATGCACATATTTCCTTTTCTATGTTACGAATGTTTTTGTAGTATTTATTTGAGGTTAATAAGCAAGTTGTTCAGTTTCCTCGAACAACAAAAGTAGAAAATAAATCTTAAATATATAGAGGTGCGAATACGTAAGTGTCAGTATTCACCGCCTCCTCGTGGATAAAAATAAAATGACAAATTTTCCCGTTTAGGTATCTGCCTGTGGCTAGAGTGCATACCGTAATGATTAGGAAGCACTTTCCCAAGCGGCGGGTGTTTTGTGATTAACGCGTTTGATTATAGGAATAGGTGAGAAAAAACAGGAAAGGGAATATTTCGATTGTAGTGATTGGAAAAAGTAATAAGAGTGTGTGAAATATTTTCAACGGTGTATTAACTCACTAATATTGAAAGGTAATGCAGGTTGTTTGTGCTATTTTAATTATGTTAATTCCTGTTTTTTCTAGTGCGAATTTAATTCTACTAATCAGCATTTAGTGATGCTGTTAATAGTTATGAAATTTATTTCATTGTTTAATGGTTGAGATGCGTGCGGCAATAAGAGACAGATGGCGTTGGCGAGCACTTTAATGCTTTCTGTTGGTCGAAGGCTTGTACGGTAATTGATGGGATTTACGTCAGTTGAATCCAACCCATTCGATGGCAACGCGGAGTTAAGTATGCAGATATCTCGATTGGATCATCTGGTGTTGACGGTCAATGACATTGAAACATCTCTGTCATTTTATCAACGCGTGATGAATATGGATGTTGTTTCATTTGGTGATGGCCGCAAAGCACTACAGTTTGGTAGTCAGAAGATCAATCTTCATCAACGGGGCCGAGAATTTAAACCGAACGCACAACATGCCCAGACAGGCAGTGCAGATCTGTGTTTTATCAGTGAAACCCCTTTGAATGATATTGAGGCTCATCTTGTCCGTCAGCATGTAGACATTGAGGAAGGGCCAGTACAAAGAACGGGTGCTGTTGGGAATATCATCTCTCTCTATTTCCGTGACCCCGATGGCAACCTGATTGAAGTCGCTAACTATGTTTAATGAGGTGTAAAAAAGGGCGTATAAACGCCCTTTTTCATATGATGTTACGGTGTTAAGCGCGCACGGGCTCCGCGATCTGACGCTTTTGTTTTCTCAATGCAAACGCGCAGAAGGCTGCGAACCAAATGCTACTGACTGCGAAACCCATCCATGCGGAATGTGAGTAGCCAATCGCCAGATATCCCAATAACGCACCGAATGCCACGGTGGCGGCGTAAGGAAGTTGGGTCATTACGTGGTCGATATGGTGACAGCCCGCGCCAGTGGCAGACAGAATACTGGTACTGGAAATTGGCGATGCATGGTCACCAAAAACCGCACCCGCTAATACCGCAGACATCATTGGTAAAAGCATTGTAATGTCTGTTGCTGCTGCAATATCACCTGCCAATGGCAACATGATTCCGAACGTACCCCAACTGGTACCCGTTGCGAACGCCATAACACAAGAAAGCAGGAAGATTGCCGCAGGCAGCAAGGCCGATGGCAGGTTTCCTTCTGACAGTGATGCGAGGTACATGCCCGTTTTCATATCGCGTACAACGGCACCAATCGTCCATGCAAAAAACAGGATTATAATGGCTGGCAGCATCGCGGATACGCCTTTAGGCAGCGCTTGAAGCCAATTTTTAGTGCTCAGGTTAAGACGAAGAGCCAGTAGAATCGACACGGCAAGGCTGCTTAACGCACCATACACCAAAGATGAACCAATATTGGTGTGCTCCAGTGCCGCGATCAATGCGAATGGCAGGTGGTGGTTAGACAGATACTCTGCACCAGATTGCACCATAAAGAACACGGTGGCGCCTGTTAGGGTTAGGATTGGCAGTACCATATCAATCATGCCACCGTTCCCCGCGTTTTCTACCTGAACGTCTAATCCTTTTGGGCGGCCTTTAGATTCATCCCAAAGTTGTCCTTCCATCGCCATGTCTTCGTGCTTTTTCATCGCACCAATATCAAGTTTGAAGGCGATAACGCTGACGACCATGATAAGGGTGAAAATGGCGTACAAATTCATTGGTACCATGGAAACAAACGCACCAATCGGGCTGATGTCCGTGATACTCAACGCCGTCAACACTCCGCCAATCAGCGCGATGATATAAGCCCCCCAAGATGAAATAGGCATCAAAACGCACATCGGTGCTGCCGTTGAATCCAGAAGGTAAGCGAGTTTTGCTCGGGATATCTTGAACCGGTCTGTAATGGGGCGACAGATTGCACCGACGGAGAGACAGTGGAAAAAGTCATCGATAAAAAAGATGAACACCATCAATCCTGTCAGGGATTTTGCGCTTCTTTGCGTCGCACACTTTCTCTCTGCCCAGTTGGCAAAAGCCTGCGTTGCCCCAGAGATACTCATCAAGCTGATCAATGAACCCAATAGCAGCATGAAAATGATCATGTTCACGTTGTCAGCGTTCACTGCGCCTTCAGCCCAGACAAGGTTAAGTAATTTCCCAGCAAGGTAGTGCAACCCACCTAATACAGAGTTATCGCTTAGCATAAAGGCACCAGACAAAATGCCCACGCCAAGGGACAGAAGAACTCGGCGCGTTGTCACCGCGAGGATGACGGCAAGCAGCGGTGGAAATACGGACCAAGCGGAGTCCGCAAAATTTATCAATGTCATCGTAATTATCAACCCAAAACTAAGAAGAAAAAATATCGAAAAATGGCTCGCTGAGTGCGAAAAACTGATGTGATAGGTTTTCTAGCTTGTTTTTGGCCTACTGGCTGCTTTCAATATAGAGCGAAAGATAACGTGATTCGCAAAGAGAGAAAGTGTGACTTACGTCATACTATCTTCGGAAGTGCTTAAGTAAAAACACTTTTCTTTATGAAATGTATGATTTCACGTTAACGTTCTGATAAAAATCATGTTTTATTTAGGTGTAAAAACAAAAAATTGCATCTGATGGCCGTTTTCTGGCTCTGAGGCGAGTTTTGACCACTTTGATGTTCTGTTTGCCGTGATTTTCTTTAACATTTGGAGGCTCGGTTCGTAGTCTTCAAAGCCTGTAAAATAGAGGTATTGCCATGTTTATTTCCCAAATCGATGACGAAGTCGCCCTTGCGTTGCTTCAGCCTTCTTTTGCGCAAGCGTACTTTTCGATTGTGTCGAGAGAGCGTGACTATTTGGCGGAGTGGTTAGCGTGGCCATTGTGTGCGGATGGCGAAGCGTTTTTTAGCGCATTTATTGAGTCGTCATTAACAAAGTATGCAGAAGGAAAGTCGATGACTTGCGCCATGCTGTACAAGGGGGAAGTCGTTGGAAACGTGAGTTTTAACGTTATTTCTCCGGCACTAAAAAAAGTGATCGTTGGCTATTGGTTGAGCAAGGACTTTCAGGGCAAAGGCATTGCATCACGTTGCGTCACCGCATTGGTGGATATCGCATTCAACCAGTTGGAAATGACGAAAGTCGAGATAGCCGCAGCGACGGGTAATGCACCAAGTCGACGTTTATGTGAGCGGTTAGGCTTCTCGCTTGAAGGCATTATTACACAGGCTGAAAATCTCAATGGCCGTATTGTTGACCATGCTATCTATGGATTAACGAAACCACAGTAAACGTCGGAGGGGCGGATGCCATTTCTTTATCTAACCATTGCAATCATGGGGGCGATTTTCCCCTATGCTGCCTTTCTGCCTTGGGTGATAGAAAACGGTGTAAATCCGTCCCAATTTCTTTCCGAACTCACACAAAATCCTGTCAGCATCTTTGCATGGGTTGATGTTGTTATTGCCGCTATCGCACTGATAATATTCATTATCACTGACGGTAAACGGCACCAGATTCGTTATCGAACACTGGCCATTGCTGGCACGCTCACCATTGGTGTTTCTTTTGGATTGCCGTTCTACCTGTATCTGCGCGAAAAAGTGGTTAACCGTGATTTTTTTCATCGCTCAGATTTATAACTAGCAAATTGGAGTTGTTATGTCCTTAGTTTCAAAAGTTCTTATGTCACCGGAAGGGCCTTCTTTTTCGGCACTTGTGCAAGGTTATTGGCGCATGGCCGAGTGGGGCATGAGCCCACAGGAAAGATTGACCTTTTTGAAATCTCACATGGAAATGGGCATTACAACTGTCGATCATGCACATGTATATGGCGCACCGCCGTGCGAAATGTTGTTTGGTGAAGCACTCAAGCTTCAGCCTAGCATTCGAGATGACATTGAAATTATCACTAAATGTGGAATTGTGCCTGTTCCTCCGGTTGAAAGTCGTCCAGAAGTGTCTCACTACAACTCCAGCCGTCAGCATATTCTGGACTCCGTAGACTTGTCGCTATCGCGGATGGGTATTGAGAGCATTGATGTGCTTCTGGTCCATCGTCCTGACTGGCTGATGGATGCTGATGAAGTGGTTGAAGCATTTGATGCACTCAAACAAAGCGGAAAAGTGGCGTACTTTGGCGTTTCCAATTTTACGCCATCTCAACTGGCTTTGTTGCAGTCACGCGTGTCAAATCTGTTAGTAACTAACCAGATTGAAATCAACCCGTTCCATTTGGATGCGTTGGAAGATGGATCTTTGGACATGCTGCAACAAGCACGAGTACGACCAATGGCGTGGTCCGTTCTTGGCGGAGGTCGTCTGTTCAATGGCAGCGATGAGCAAACCTTGCGTGTGCGAACAGCACTGGAACAAGTGGCAAGTGAAGTGGGTGCAAGTAGCATTGATCAGGTGGCCTATGCTTGGGTGATGAAATTGCCATCCAAGCCTGTTGCCCTTATCGGTAGTGGAAAAATTGCGCGCGTCGCGGAGGCAGTTGAAGCAACCAAAATCAGCCTGTCTCACGAGCAGTGGTATCGTATATGGGCCGCCTCAAAAGGACATGGCGTCGCATAATCGACCAGAATACTGTCGAAGGGCACGGTTACCGTGCCTTTTTTGATACGGCGCGTAAATCATCCTTGAAAACCGCATAACCGTGCTCCATCTGTCTGTAAAGCCAGGGAGGATTATTCATGGATTACATTATCGCGGTTACCTTGTTTGCCATCTCTGCCTCGGCCACTCCCGGGCCGAATAACCTGTTATTGATGTCGTCAGGGGTGAGTTTTGGTGTTCGCCGAAGCCTTCCACTTATGTGCGGGATCTGTTTTGGATTCGCGCTGATGCTGTTTCTTGTCGGTATTGGATTCGGCCAGATATTCCAACAGTTTCCTGAACTTCATTTCATCATCAAGTGCGTAGGTACTGTCTATCTACTGTACTTAGCTTATCTTATTTCGCGCTCGGAAGAACTTGACTCAACAGGCTGTGACGCCAAGCCGTTATCGTTTCTTAAAGGTGCGCTATTTCAATGGGTAAATGCTAAAGTGTGGGTTGTGGCGACAGGTGCCATCGCCGCATTCACGACCCTTGGTGATAGCTATTACGCTCAAAACCTGACCATCGCGTTGACCTTTTTCATTATTTCCTTTCCTAGTGTCGGTATTTGGCTATTATTCGGCTCCGCACTGAACAAAGTGCTGACATCATCTAAGCGAAGGGCGCTATTCAATTACACCATGTCCGGTTTGTTAGTGTTGTCAGTCCTGCCCGTGCTTTTCGAACTATTTTCAACACTAAAGTGACTTATTCCAATGCATACCCTTTCACATCGTCTTGCCTCTGCAGACGATTTTGATTTTCTCTACGAACTTAAAAAAGCTGCAGAAGGTGAATCTGTTAAGCGGATTTGGGGCTGGGATGAGCTTGTACAGCAAAAAATCCACAACGAAGAACTTGAAGACGCTGTCCCACAAATCATTGAGTTTAACGGCGAGAGAGTAGGGTGCTTTCTTTTCCAAGAAAGAGAAGACCACTGCTATTTTTCGCGCTTTTTTATTCTACCGGAATGTCAGGGGAAAGGATTCGGGAGTCACATCCTGAAGGAAAACATTGCTGCTGCACGTGAATGTGGTAAACCTCTTCGCTTATGCTATTTACGAGGTAATCGTGTCGATGTGCTTTACCGCCGATTCGATTTTACATTTAAGCGTGAGGATGAGCACTTCGTTTATATGGTGCTCGAACACGGGTAGGTGATTGAAAGGAGTTCAGGGATGAAGTCTTTAGAAGAATGGTTTGAGGAATATGAAGAAAGCCATCAAAACCCAATAAATCAGAGAATCCATAAGGTGGCAGTGCCGGGGATTTTCTTTTCTGTGGCAGGGCTGCTTTGGGAAGTCCCTTCCTTGTCTTTTTCAGGTACGGCGATAGCACCTTACTTTCTTGTTTTGGCATTTGTCTTGTTGTTTTATTTGCTGCTGTCATTCAAAGCTTTCGTTGTTATGGCGGCGTTTTCAGCGTTCTGTACCATGGTGCTGATAGAGCTTCAAAGTGCGAACTTCGACATTTTGGTCATCTCATTCGCCCTGTTCGTTGTGCTCTGGATATTGCAGTTTGTCGGACATCATATCGAAGGAAAGAAGCCGTCTTTTTTCAAAGATATTCAGTTTCTTCTTATTGGACCCGCGTGGGTTTTCCACTTCTATTTTCCGCTAACGCCCCACGATAAGGCATAAGAAAAGCCAACTGTGACGTTGGCTTTTAATTTTACGTGCCTGAAATTCGGTAGTAGGGCTCGAATGTGTAGGCAATAAAGCGGTTAGTCGACAAATTGTGGCGGATAACACTCGTTGGTGCCTGAGTCCACCATCGACATTGCATCTACACGCATAGGCACAAGGCCGCCATAGGCTTCAGGCGCAAAATCGCCTTGTACTGCGGGTGGGTCGAGGAGCCAGAGATTCGTGGTGTTCGGTGAGCCTGACACATTGTGGCTTTTGCTTGTAACGAGTATCTCACCATTTTGGTCGAGCGTAGCTGCGGTGACTAAGTCTATTTTGTGAAAGAATTCCAATTGGCTGCTTGCATCTCTGGTGTCGATAGAAAAAGCGCGTGTGTTGGTGACAAACAACAGATCGCCATCAGAGAAGACAAAGTCGCCCCAGTTGGTAAAGCCGGCAATTCGGATACTGGCATCAAGTAGACCGATTGTACTTTGGTCTGCATTAGATGGGTCAATAGTGAAAAGCCTTGCGCGATCAGAACCGTAAAGCGTGTTGGTATCTGGGTCGAATGTCATTCGTTTTATTTCAAAACGCGTGGTACCAACGTCATGATGTGTGCCTGCTTGCACGTCGTAGTATGCCAAACGGAAAGGCTTGAGTGCATTGGCATGTAGACCTAGGGCTTGAAACTCTTCATCCGTAAAGTCACCATTATTTGTTTCAGCGATATGGTAGCTTTGCGGGGTCGGTGTGCTTGCATAATAAATTCGGTCAGTCGTGCTGTCGTATGCCATGGCTGACGCGCTGAACAGGGCGCGTGAATTAAGCGTGGCGCGAAGGGGAGCGGTCGTAAAGTAATCGCCTCCCGCTCTTGCCGAGCCTTCGTCGACATCAACTAAAACGCCGACATCTCCTCGACCTGCGTTCATGGTAAACAGGTCTCCATCGCATTCGTGGTGTGCGCTCATCGCAGGTGCTGAAGCACCAGTAGCCAACATGAGTGTTGCAAGTAATGTCCTTTTCATTGCTAACCTCTTCAATTGAATGATTTTTGGGTAAGTGAGGTTCAGATACCTTGTTGAGATTACTGCTGGGCAAGGTGCGCTAACATCAAAACGACAAATCTACAGCGATGCCTTGCCCCGAAATAACGCTAACAGGTGCGGCCCGTTTTTTCGTCGCAACCTAGTGATAAATCGCTAGATTCCATTTTTAGTGACAAATTCTCAAAGGTATTAAAAGTTGTTGTTGGATAAGACGTGACGAATCCGCAATGGTCATTAGATGACAATCTTTTGGCGCGAAAAGACAAGCCTTAAAGGTCCTATTTTCTCAAGAAAAAACACCGTTTTGAGCAAGGACGTAACACTCAGGTTTTGAGTGCTGATAAAGGTCCGATTGTTCTACTTTGACGAATAGTCAATTCGTTTGAATGTGTTTTTTTCAAAAAAACCTGAGTGTTAGTGTGGAATTTGCTGGGGAGAGCTTATGAGCTTGGCGGTGCCACAATAAAAATATCAGGGCATCTGTAATCTTTTTAATGAGGACGTTTAGATGCGCCAATCGTACGAAAAACATGCCTGGCAACCCGCGCTTTTTATTGGTCACGTCGCGCCAACACAGACATTGTCGGGCAATCGGTACACGAAGGCTTGGAAGGCCATTGCAGAAGATATTCCAACACCCAACGCAATTGTATGTATATCCTCTCACTGGGTGACAACGGGGGCGCGGATCACCGCGTTAGCAACCCATCGAACACACCATAGCGCGAGTCCTGTTGCCACAAGGCTGGAATCCATTCACAACCCTGCGCCGGATGCGCGTAAAATTGCAAGACATATTGCCGAAAACGTGCCATTCGAGTTGTCGTTAGACAAATGCAGGGGATTGGATCATGGCAGCGGGGCGATCTTAAGGCATATGTATCCCGAAGCGGATATTCCCGTTCTTCAACTGAGTCTGGACACGACCCTCAATGAAGAAGAGCACTATCTACGTGGACAGCAACTGCGATTTTTGAGAGAAGAAAATATTCTTGTTATCGCCAGTGGAAATGTGGTTCAAAACTTAGCGCTGTTTGACCAACAAGCGTTGCTAGCACACCCGTGGGCACTAGTCGCGGATAGCCAGATAGCGCATTGTCTTGTTCAGGGTGATATTGCACCGCTGATAGACTATCGCTCTATGAGAAAAGAGGTACGGATGGGAATTCCAACCCCCGCACATTTTTGGCCACTTCTTTATACATTGGGTATGCGTCAGGACGACGACATGTTGGATTTTCCCGTGCTGGGTATATCTCATGGCAGTACCAGTATGCGTGCGGTCAGGCTTCGAACCCGATAGCTCTCCTTGCTTGGCAAGCATAAAAACGCCCCGACACGTCGGGGCGTTAATTTTGGGAGAGGCTTACGCCCCGATGACTCCACCATCTTTACGCGTAATACGCATAACGGTCGAACGCGGGACGGAATCACCGCCATCTGGGAAGTGTGAGGGAGCTAAACCTTCGCCAGGATGTTGAATACCGACAAACATGGTTTTGTAGTCTGGTGAGAACGCGAGTCCCGTGATTTCACACGCGATAGGGCCAGTCAGGAAGCGGCGAATTTCTCCCGTACTTGGGTCAGCACAGAGCATCTGGTTATTACCCATTCCGGCGAACTTGCCTTCGTTCGAATATTTACCATCAGTCTGAATCCATAAACGGCCAGCCGCGTCAAATCCAATACCGTCAGGGCTGTTGAACATATTGTCTTTATTGACATTAGGCGTTCCAGCCATCAGAC
This sequence comes from Enterovibrio nigricans DSM 22720, assembly GCF_900167155.1. Lineage (GTDB taxonomy): Bacteria > Pseudomonadota > Gammaproteobacteria > Enterobacterales > Vibrionaceae > Enterovibrio > Enterovibrio nigricans. The sequence continues at coordinate 20,479 of NZ_FUXU01000041.1, forward strand.
CTTCTTGCACTTCAGGGTTACCGGCCATCACAAAGATATCCCAGTCAAAGTCAGACGCGGTGTGATCGCCCCCTTTCGGTGCCCAGCGGATAATATGGCCATACGGGTTTTTTTCGCGAGGGTTAGTGATATTGAGTGGTTGTGTTTCTTTTACGCCGCGATATTTGTTATTCGTCAGGGTGCAAAACGCCGTCTTGTTATCAGGGTGTACAGCTACCCACTCTGGACGGTCCATGGTGGTTGCACCGACGTGAGATGCCGCTTTACGCGCAAAAATCATCACTTCAGCTTGGCTGTTGAATCCGTTTTCCGGCGTCAATCCATTTTTTCCAAACGACAGTTCAACCCATTCGCCTTGACCGTTCAAATCACCTTCTTTGCCGGTAAACTTAGCGACGTACAAGGTGCCGTCTTCAAGCAGATCTCGGTTAGCCGCTAGATTGCCGGGCTTGTATTTGTTTTTGGAAACAAACTTGTAAAGGTGTTCACCGCGCTCATCATCGCCGAGGTAGACCACAACATGACCATCACTATTGATTGTCATTGCGGCATTTTCGTGCTTAAAGCGTCCAAGTGCGGAGCGTTTCTTTGGCGTTGAATTTGGATCCATGGGGTCGATTTCTACGACCCAACCGAAGCGATTCGGCTCATTGGGTGTTTTGGAAATATCAAAACGATCGTCATGCTTCCACCAGTCGTAACCCCAATCTTTGTTCTTCACACCATAACGTTTGTATTCGTCATTAAGTTCTACCTCTTTAGAGGCAGCAAAATAGCCATTGAAGTTTTCTTCGCACGCTAGGTACGTTCCCCAAGGTGTTTGGCCGTTTGCACAATTGTTATAGGTCCCTAGGATTTTTTTACCTGATGGGTCCGCAGCCGTTTTCAGCAGATCATGCCCTGCAGCAGGTCCAGTCATTTCCATTGGGGTATATGCGGTGACTTTTCTGTTCAAGCGGCCATCCACATTCGCTTGCCATTTACCGTCCTTTTTAACCAACTCGATAATAGAAACACCGTGAGCAGCTTGAGATTTACGCACATCATCAGCTGTGATGTTTTTGCCTTAGTGGGTGTAGAGATATTTATTGTTGGTGTATTCATTGTTTGCAACGAGAACGGCGCGATCTTCTGATAAAGGGAAGAAGGTCATGCCATCCGTGTTGTCACCGTATTGCATTTCTTGTGCTTTCGAGTCGTTGCTTTGGGCAAATTTGGGCGAGGTGGGAAACAGCTGGTCGCCCCAAGATACGACTCTCTCCACGATGTAGCCTTCAGGCACGATAACGGTATCGGCGGTTGACGCGGGAATAGCGGTAAAGCCCATTAGTTTGCTGTTGTCCATGGATTCAGCCACGGCTTTAGCAACCGGAACCGTTGCGAAAAAAGCAACCGTTCCGGCAGCACTGGCAGTCCGTAAAAAGTTGCGGCGGTTCATGGCAGCATCGATGAAACGGTTAAATTCGGGTTCGTGGTCCAATTCACGTTGATCGTTGTGTTGAGTATGTTCGCTCACGGTATCTTCCTTTATTTTATTAACACGACTTTTGAATAGTTATGGAAGCGAATGTTGGTGCTTCATTGTTAAATGTTAGTGAAAGCGAAATGAAGAAAAGATGTCATATGGACGACATACGCTATAAAAACGACGTGAAATCCAGGTAGTATGCGCACTTAGGTGGATATTAGCCTCGTTTTAGCGCGGAAAGTGAAACGTTTAGGGGGAATTGCGGCGTTAGATTGATCCCACACAAGGTGAAGAAAGAAGATGTGATACATGCTAGGTGTGCTTTAAGGAGAAACAAGCATGCTCAATAAAATAAAAACGTTATCGCTCGTCGCTCTGGTGCTATCAACAGGCACTGCGATTGCGGCACCCCAAGGCAATGCCGAAACGGGCCAACAAAAAGCGTATACCTGTCAGTTTTGCCATGGTTCAACAGGGTATACAAACGTTGATGCTTACCCTCACATCAACGGCCAAAATGCTACTTACCTCTACAACGCCATGATGGCGTATAAAAACGGAGAGCGTACAAACGCATTGGGGTTGATGATGAAACAGCAGATGACGGTTTTATCTGAACAAGACATGGCGGACATCGCCGCGTTCTATGCATCTCAACCGGCGGGTAAGCCTGAATAACACGCTTTGATTGCGCTAAAAAGCCCTCGCTGATACTGTTCGTTCAAACTTTTTTGAGATAGACCATTATGACAACGATTTGGGTGGATGCAGATGCGTGTCCAACAGTAATTAAAGAAGTCCTTTATCGTGCCGCAGATCGCACCGAAACTCCGTTGGTTTTGGTGGCGAATCAGCCTTTACGAACTCCGCCTTCGCGCTTTATTCGCAGTGTGCAGGTAGAAAAAGGCTTTGATGTTGCTGACAACGAAATCGTACAACGCGTAGAAGCGGGTGATCTGGTTATTACCGCGGACATACCCCTGGCATCTGAAGTTATCGACAAGGCCGCAGTAGCGTTAAATCCACGTGGCGAGCTTTATACGAAAGAAAATATCCGCCAACGTCTTAACATGCGCGACTTTATGGATACGCTACGATCCAGCGGTATTCAAACAGGTGGGCCAGCGACGATTAGCCAACAGGATCGCCAAATGTTTGCGAACGAACTTGATAAGTTCTTGCAACGCAGTAAAGCGCGACGTTAGGGCTCTAACAGTTGAAATTAAAAAGGGAGCCGAGGCTCCCTTTTTGCTTGCGTGGCTCAATTATTTGTGGATTTTGCTCCAACAGCCATTTGAACAGTTCACGTTCTTGTTCCAGTGTAATTGTGCACGGTGGCCTGTTTTCACATTGTAGTACTTGCCGTTAGGGCCTTTCAGGCGAGCCCATGCAATATCACCCGCATAGTAGTAACGCTCATGATTTGCGTGTTGTTCGTAGTACTTACCACCGCTAGAGATAGAGATACTGCGTAAGTAGCCACCGGTTTGGTAAAACTCTAACGTTGTACCAGCAGGAATGGTTCCGCCAATATTTGCGTGAACACCACGAATCCATTGGTCTTTCGTAAACCACTTGCCACCTCGGCTACCGTGCCAAGCAACACCACTGTTATTGGCTGCATTTTGTAGCAGTGTATCGATGTCTGGGTCGTTATCAATGATGGTAACGTTCGCCGAACCTTGGTCGCTCTTGTCTGTATTGATCCAAGCCTGAACAGTGAAGTACTCGTTATTTTCATGTGTCGAGTCGTTTACTGTTGGTACACCAACGCGCACATTGGTTACGCCTTCTGGCAGGGTGATTTGCGTGCCGGATGAAGACACCGTGGCTGTACCCGTTGTGTTGTCAGAGTAGAGCAGGGCAACAGTATTTCGGTAGTCACTGTTAAGGACCGCACTGCCGTTAACCAAGGCCAAGGTCAGCTTCGTCGTGTCGTTTGCAGTGGCTTTATCAAATGACACGGTAAAGTACGCCGTCGAGCCTTCATTTACTGAGCCAGCGTTGGCGGAAATCCCAGAAACTTCTGATTTTTCGTCACTCGGGAACACGGTTTTGTCGTAACAGGTATGGTCTTCTGACGTCACCGTACCCATGGCACTGATACGGCTTGGAAACAGGCCAACGGCTACTTTCTCACCAGTGGATGGTTTTAAGCGGAACAATCGGTTGCTGTTCACGTTACCTGATACGTTTTGGTTTTTCGCTGCCACCATCAATTGGCCGTTTTGGTCCAATGCTGCTGATGTCACGAAATCAATGAAGTGAAACGCTTTCATGGTTAATGACCCGTTGGTGGTATTCACCGAAAAGGTACGGTTATTGGTAACAAATAGCAGTTCGCCATCCTGGAAAACGAAATCACCCCAATTAGTAAAACCGCCATTTTTCAGGTCTTGTGGGAAGTTGCCAATATGGGTCGTCGCACCTGTTGAAGGGTCGACTTTAAAAATGGTTTGAGAATCAGATGCGAACAGCTCACCAGAATCAGGATTAAACGCCATGCGCAGAATTTGTTTCGTTGTGGTTGGTCCGGCTACATGATTGCCGGTTGCTGGGTCCATATAGCCCAGTTGATAGGCTTTCAATGTACGCGCGTGAAGATCGAGGTTTTTATACTCTTCTGCGGTAACATCATTCTCAGGGCCACTAATGTGGTAAGAGGTTGGCTGCGGTGCGCTGGCATAGTAGAGGCGGTCAGTAATAGGGTCATAGGACATGGTTGATGTACTGAACAATGCGCGGGAATGATATTCCTCACGCGTCGAGGAGTCGCCATAATAGTTAGAACCCATTTTTTTGAGCTCTTGGACGTCCATTAACAGACCGATGTGTCCACGGCCTGCGTTCATGGAATATACGTTACCTGCGCAACTTGCCATCGCTTGTATGGATGTCATTGTACCTGCGAGGATTGCTGCAGTAAGCAGTGTCTTCTTCATCATGGTGTTACCTTCATCCCTTCCAATTCGCGAACCTTACTCTTTAATGAGAAACGCTTAAGGTGCTTAGTTCCTCTTAACCAGTGTCCCGGTCAGCTCCGTGTCGAGTAAGACAAAATTAAGCTGGCAAGCTGTGTTACCAACCAATTGCACTGAGCGTATTGATCAAAAGAGGGGATGTCTTTCTCATGTATGAGACATTTGGATTTATAGTGTTTTTAATTAAAACAACATAAGTCTCAAGGGCTATACGAATTAGAATCAGATGAGTCAAAAATTGGACGTGAATGCAGATAGTATGAAAGTGTGGATTAAAAAAGAATGAACCGTGAAATACCACACTTCATTCAACGTTCTTTTCGCGGGGACGGGTATCAAAGGATACGGCAATGTGTAAATGCAACCGTACAATGAGACTCACTGACTAAGCATTTGGTTTGTAATTGAGAAAATATGAGAAGCCTAATGCTTATCAAAATAGTCTTTTCGGCGAATGTACTTGTCCATAAAGTGGTAAGCAATCGGACGAAGTAGCCAGCTGGTCAAAACGCGCACAATACGAATGAGCGAAGGCATGTTGCGATAAATTCGGTTGTTGTGAAGCCAAAGAAGCTCGCCTACGTGCCAAAATACAAAGGGGATACCGGGAAGAAATGTCACGATGTCGACATCACAACAAATACGATAGGTTTTGCTGTGAAGGCGGTATAAGCGTTTGAAGTCCCAATATCCTGTGGCTGGCTGACCAAAGGTAACAACGCGCTTGATAGCGTCTGGGTATTTTTGTTCTAGGATTTCCGCAGCGATGATTGCCATGCTTCCCCCTGACGAGTGCCCCGTCATTGATATCTGCTTTCCTTGCTGTAGTAGCGGGAATACGCTCGATTCAAGTGCTTCTATCACCGAGTGACCTTGGAAATCGCCGCCTTGCATTGAGAGCTCTAAGTCTGCTTGTTGGCTTGTAAAGAGCTTTACAAAGTCTCGATGTAAAAAGCGGCGCCTTACGCGACTGGGTTGTTGGAGGAGAAACTGAAAGCCCCAATGAACATGCCCTACGTGTTGTGGCGCATCAACGCGGCTGGGGATAAACACCAAATTTAGAAGCCAATCCCAAACACTTTGTGATCCTTTAAACACCACGACAACGTCGCCGTCGTCGCGCCAAAGCACGCGGATAATAGTTTGTCCCCACCGGTTACGAATGTCTTTTCTGCCATTCGGCGAGAATCCGTATTGCAGATGGTCAAACGTTTTTGGGTACGCATCCCGACAGAGAATCGCGTAGCGTTCGTATTGGTAGCGTTTAAGCCGTTTCAACGATGGGTTCAGCTTTATTTTGATTCAAAGGTTAGAAGTATAAAAGGGAATGATGACGAATCGACGACAGCTTGAGAAAGGGGAAAGCACAGCCCTTTTGGTGCTGTGCATTCTTGACGAAGTTAGTCGTAATGTTGAAGAAAGGGAGTGATATGTGTGTTGAAGGTCAACGCCTTAATCGCGCCGTGGTTTCGGATGATCCACTCGGCTTTTCTGGCGTTACCGATACCAATGATGACCCGCACTAGCAATTTTAAATCCTTGAGCCATTGTGCCTTTTGATCTTCACTCCAATCCTCTCGATAAATCTCAAGGTAGTGTTCTACCCACCAATAGGAACCTCGGATAAAAGCGGCGATGATGTTTGTCGCTGGTTGAATTTCGTCGTCTTTACCGTCAATAGCATAGTCGTCTGAAAGCGGTTGCCCTTGCGAGAATGATGCGTAGTTTTTGCAATGCTTATACAAGGCGAGCTGCAGGGCAGATGCGGAGTCACAATGTTCTAGCGTTAAGGTGGTGACAGGTAAATGTTTAGTGTTTTTACGGAAAAGTTCGACGGTGCGCTTTCCGGGCAATAACCTTTCTAGAACGTAAAATATATCGATGCTAATGAGTTGGTTACTCAACGTTTTTTCCTTGAATGTCGATACTGCCAGATATCTACAATTATCGTTTAATCAGAAAGAGAGAAAAGCATACCGTTTCAGTTGCCAAAACGGAATCGCTGTTGCTTTCCAAACGGATAGCAGACCTTATTGAAAAGGTTTGAAATGTGCGTTGTAGTCCAAAAAAGCCTTTCGTTACATGCGTTTCAATTACGAATAACTAAGATGGTCGCAAACTTGGCATTGTGGCGACAACGAATTTGGTAATCCTAGGCTAAGCAATGTTTTCTCATAGTAAAAGCGTTTAATAATTAGACGTTTACTAGGTGTACAGCACAAGGAGTTTGTATGAAGAAGATAATAGCAGGCGCAGCATTGACTGCCTGTTTGGCGGCGCCAGCTTTTGCAGAAAATCACGTTGTAGGTGGCTATTTCGCCGATTGGCAATACGCGAATAAAGATAATCCGTATGTGGTCGATGACATTCCAGCAGAAAACCTAACGCACATCATTTATGCCTTTTTGAGCATGTGTGGTCCTCACACGGGTGCTTCAGAGCTGGTTCAAGAACAAGTGAAAGAAGCATGTAAAGGAAAAGAGCCGTTCACCGCTATTGTGGTTGACCAAGAATCTGCACTTGAAAAAGATTTTGGCCGAGTAAGAGCAAAAGTACCGTATGAAGGCCACTTCGCACAGCTCGCGGATTTGAAAGCGGAAAATCCTGACGTAACTATTTTGCCTTCGTTTGGTGGTTGGACGATGTCTGAACCTTTCCATGCAATGGCAAAAGATGAAGCATCAATTAAACACTTTGCGAAAACGGCAGTTGAGCTTATTGCTGAGTACGATTTCTTTGGCGGGATTGATCTTGACTGGGAATACCCAGGGGGCGGTGGTTTGACAACGTCACCTTGGAACCCAGAAACCAAGATGGCTGAAGCGCAGCAAGCTGCGGAAAAAGAAGCGTTCACGATACTGGTCACGTCACTAAGATCGGAGCTAGATGCGCTTTCTAAGAAAACGGGTAAAAAGTACGAGCTATCGACTGCTGTCGGTGTTGGTCAAAGAGCGGCATACATGGATTGGGAAGTTGTTGGGCCTTTGATGGACAATATGTTTGCGATGACATACGACTTCCTCGGTGGTTGGGGTACACAAACAGGCCACCAAACTAATCTACACGCAACTGACCGCAGTTGGTGGGGCATGGGTGCGGATGTCTTTATTCAACAAATGATTGATCTTGGTGTTCCGAAAGAGAAAATCGTTTTGGGTGCTGCTTTCTACGGCCGAGGATGGGAAGGTTCCCAATTTGATGGCACAACAACCAGCGCCGATCTGTCCTCTGAAAAAGGGGCCAGCTTTGGTACGGGAGAGCCGGGTTACTTCATGTATTGGGATCTTAAGAAGAACTATGGCAAAACTCAAGGCTACCAATATGGCTATGATGAAGAATCTGAAGCTCCTTATCTTTGGAACCCTGAGAAGAAAGTCTTTATCTCTTTTGAAGATGCACGCTCAATAACAGCGAAAGCAGAATGGGCAAAACAGCAAGGTTTGGCTGGTGTGTTCTCGTGGGAACTTTCGGGCGATCCAAATGATGAACTTTCTGCTGTGATGGCAGAGGTCATGCATAGCAAAACTGCGAAAAAGTAGCGGTTGGGCATAATGCATAAACACCGCGCTAAGGCGCGGTGTTTTTTTTGCTTAATATTGTGTACCCCAGAAAGAACTAAACCTCGCAAATGCGGGGTTTGTTCGTTTTCAGCAAGCAAAGATGACTTCGTTTTTATTTGTATGGTGAGACTATAGTCGTCTGAGAAATACGTGTCCATGAGTGAATAACGAGTTGCATAATCTTTATCAAACGTTGGGCTAAGCATCACTTTTACGTTGCAAAACTTGGTGTTACATAAATTTCTTGGAGATGCACTTCCAAATTCACACTTAATTCGCAGCAGAATTGAAAATCTATGCTTGTACATAAATCTTTACGGATTGAGTGGTTGGTGGTGAGTTGCTCAAGGTGCGGGGGCTAAGCGCAGTATTTTGCCATTGGAGCTGTCTGTAAGGAGGTAAATATACCCATCGGGTCCTTCGATAACATCGCGAATACGCCCATACTTTCCGTCAAGCATGCGTTCTTCGCGAACGACTACACCCTTCTCCATCTCTAAACGTACCAGCAGACCGAACTTCAGAGAGCCAAGCAAAATATCACCAGCCCAGTGTTTGAACTGACTCCCCTGAATCATCGCCATTCCTGATGGCGCGATTGACGGTACCCAATAATGAATGGGCTGCTTCATGCCTTCAGTTTCCGTACCAATGCCGATTGAAGTTCCCGTGCCGTAATTGACGCCGTAAGTAATCGTGGGCCAACCATAATTGGCTCCAGCAGTAATGGCGTTTAACTCATCACCACCCTGAGGACCATGTTCATGCGTCCACAGTGTTTTCCCATCATTGCTCAAGGTCATTCCCTGAATGTTTCGGTGCCCGTAGCTGTATATTTCAGGCAATACCTCAGCATGATGTGTATACGGATTTTCTGGATAAGGAGCACCATCATAAGTAAGACGAACGAGGGTTCCTGTGTGTGAATTATTTTGTTGTGCTTTGTCTTGATTACCTCTGTCTCCAAGCGCGACAAACAGTGAATTATCAGTCGCAACCAATCGCCCACCATAATGACGACTGCCCCCAAGTTTCGGTTGCTGGCTGAACAGCGTTTGAATCTGAGTCAGTTCGGTGCCTGATAGCGTCCCTTTTGCCACCGCTGTTCCTGATTTTCTATGTTCACCACCTTCTGAATATGCGATGAAGACGGTGCCAGTTTTCTCAAAATCGGAGGCAAGGGCGAGCCCTAATAACCCGCCTTGTCCTCTGGCAACGAGGTTTTCAGGGAGTCCGTTAATGGGGATGGAAGTGCCGTTGCGGTCAATTTTTACCAACTGACCGTTGCGCTCTGATACCAGCATCTCTCCACTGGGAAGAAAAACAAGAGACCATGGATGGTTAAGTTCACTTGCGAGTGTCTCGACGACGAATTCGTGTTTGTCCGAATGGATGGCTTCGCCATAAGTCGCCGGGGGGAGGGCGGTTAGTATTACCGCGATCAAAGCAAATTTGCGCATTACGATTCCTTTCCAATGGAGGCCATAAGAAGCCTTCTCGCAAAGGCGACCTCCATGTATCTTACGCCGCTGACGCGTGGCCTCATCAGCTAAAATGTTGCGCGACTCGAAATTTTAACCTTCTGACTCGGCGAGAAAAGCGTGCATTGATGCTCATGGGCTCATGAGATGCAGATTGGGATGTATTTGTGTCATCTGACGCTGAAAAGGTTTCAACGCGGTTTCGACCATTTTGCTTGGCTCGGTAAAGTAGCTTATCGACAATACTGTATAGCTCGGAAAGCGACTGCGTGGGGTTTGCGGAGATAGAGCCAAAGCTGGCAGTCACTGCAAAGGTATCGCCTTTTTCGGACGTGAATACCTCGTTGCTGATACGTTGGCGAAGGTCTTCTGCTATGATGTTCGTTTCTTCAATGCCGCTGTTCGGTAAAAGAAGCATAAATTCTTCGCCACCAACACGAGAGCAAATGTCGTCACGCCTCAAGTTGTTTTTAAATAACTCTGAAATACCCATCAGTACTTTGTCACCCACTGGGTGGCCGTATGTATCGTTTACTGTTTTGAAATAGTCGATATCCAGTAGCAAGCAACCCACGGGTAAGTTGCTCGTCGCCATTTCTTTTTGCAATCGTTCAAGCTGTCCTGCGAGGTAGCGGCGATTATGTAGCCCAGTTAGGCTATCGGTATTGGCGATTTTTCCCCAACGAATACGTCGACGGTTTATCCATAGTGCAATTAACGAGGCAATGACGGTTGCAGCAATGCCCAGAACAACGAGGAGATTGAGGTATTCCACCTTCTGCTCGTTGGTTTTTAGCTCAAGTGTCTGTAATACGTTGTTCCAGCTTAAATGTTGATTTTCTGCTTTCAGTTTTTCGAGGTTAAACAACATTTGTTGTCTTTCTAGGTTATCGACCTGTTCATCAGCACTAAAGGTGTTAAAGCGATTTTGGTAATCAAGCAAAGTAAGGTAAGCATTTTTGTAATCTTCAAGACCAAAGTACGCTTTAGAAGCAACGAGGTACAAAGCAAGCTCAGAGCGATATAAGCGTTGAAGTTGGCTAAGCTCTGCGATCAAAGGGGTAATGATTTCAATGGTTGCAGGGTAGTCGCCGTTGATCAGACTCTCGTTTGCTTTGAGGTGGTTATATTTACTGATGTAGAAGCGGATAGTCTCGCGCTCTCTGAGGTTATCTGTTGATTTAAGATACCGCATCATATTTTTGGTATCACCCGATTGCAGCAACAAATCGGCAATCTGGAGGTTAATGCGAAAGCGATGTGAACCATCACCAAGCACTTGGGCAATTTGAAGTGCTTGTTTGTATTCTAAGAGTGCTTGCTTGTTGTTTCCTTGCTTTCTTGCCAACTCGGCCATGTCGAGTTTAACCAGAAGTTGGTTGAACGACATTTTACGTGTCTGGAAGAATTGATAAGACTGCTCCAGCAGTAAGGATGCTTTATCAAAGCCGTTGAGTTGGACAAGTATGCCACCAAGATTGGAAGCGATGCGCTCTATTAAGATTTTATCTTCGGTGGCTTTCGCTGCTTCTAACGAGCTCATGAGGGCAGCCATCGAGATGTCGTATTCGTTTTGCGCTTTGTAGGCTTGGCCTTTGACCAATAAGATTTCTGCGGTAACGGCAGGATCGTTTAACGCCTGCGATTCTGAGAGAAGATTGTCTAATTGGTCGAGAACGAGCGCCTCTTCTCCTTTTAATATGCGTGCCTGGCTCAGTCGCAACTGCATCAGGTAACGGTCTGCATTAAGAAGCGGGTCGCCTTTTGCCAACTCTATTCCCTGTGTTGCAGATTCAATGGCACTGTCAGGGTTATTTAAGAGCAGTTCTACGGTGGACTTTTGAAGGTAATACCTAACAAGCAAAGGCAGTGGTTGGTTTTGTTTAAGCTCTACCTTTTCCAATTTTGTAAGTAGGGCTTTTGCCTTGATAGGTACGGAATACAGAATAGTTTGTACGCCGTTGAGTGTTTTCTCAAACGATTGTGTTTTTTCTGCTGTGGCGTGTGAAACCGGTGTGAAAATAAAAAAAATAAGAAAAGTCAGAAGATTGAAAACGCGTATGAACATTGAGTGAGCTTCCCTAACTATGTCATTGCCAGTTTTATCGATGTGAAGTGTTAGCTCTGTCCAACACGTTTGAGCCTCGGGTGACTGTGCTCGGACACCAAATCAGATCCGTCGTCATTAAGCGTAGTTAGTGATAATTGTTTTTTCACGCTTCCAATTGATCTCTGAGGACAATTCAGCCTTTTGTTGTACCAAGGTTTTAATGCGTAATCAGCGCGTTAGCAGAGAGGAAGCCCATTTTGGGAAAATTTAGGTTTAACACCGCGATTCCATAGAGGGACAGAAGAGAAGGTAGTGATTCAAGATCGTTAGGGGGTGATGTGAAAACCAGGATATTTTGGTGTAAAGCAGACCAAGCCCAGCGAAAAATAGTGTTCGCTGAGCTTGGAGAAGAAGCAGTTAGCGTTTGTCTTTAATCGACTCTGCTTCTTTCTTTAACAAAATGATTTTGCTAAATCCCAGCTTGTTGAAATAGGCGTCACGATGGCTTTTGACGGCTTTACCATCTGCAATGACTTCCAATTGACGTTCCATCTTCAAAAAGTCGCTAAGGTCGATACCTTCAGCGGCTGCCGCAGCCTCATGCGCAGAGTGATACTGGCGGAACGAAAACGTGATGGTTTTCGTTTCATTTTTGTAGGTATATTGAAGTTGACGTGACATAGCGGCACCTGTGGCAAATTTCGAAGGGCGGAGTATTTCCCAGCCGCCCATTGAAGTCAATCCCGAGTAAGGGGATCCAGTGAGGGTTTTACGTGTTCACGTTGTGCTTTTTCATTGGCTTGAAATGTCACTTGCTCCCCTTTGCTCGTCAGTAAGCCAATCGACGCGGGTGAACCATCGAGATTCAATGTGACCTCTCCGACAGCAGCAGCATTCACAAAATATTGTGTACTGCCATTGTCCGGTTTTCGGCGCTCTATACGCATTCTTTTTCGGCGAGTAAACACGTTTAATGGCGATTCCGGCCAGAACAATTTTCTGTCAAACCACTCGAAAATGGAGAGATAAGGCTCGGGGAATTGATTGCGGAAACCGCTGCATGTGATTTGCCAAATACGCGGGCTCCCCTTACGAAAACGCAGACGGATATCGTAGGCGAACGAGTAATGAACATCACCGGACAAAATCACGAAGTTCTTGGGTGTTTTGGGATGTTTGAAAATATTTAGCAACGCATTGGCAGAGCCTGGATGTGCCATCCAGTTTTCTGAGTCTGTCGCCAAAGGGTGTCCGCAGAAGGTGACAATGCGTTGCAGTGTCTCGATAAACTTGACACCAAACATCGGCGCGGGAGATACGACCACGACGGCATCGTTGTTAAAAACGTCTTGCTGAAAGTCCATGAGCGATTCCCAGTCCATCAACCCTGAGGGTTTGTTGTCACTGGATTCTGAACGCCACCGACGGGTGCGTGTGTCAATGACAACCACTTTTGGCGTGGTTGGAACGGTGTAGTGCCATTGCTCAAAATGCTGGAGAAGCTGAGAGACATGCGCAAAATTTGCTACGTCAGGTTTGGCGACGAACTGCTCAACGGTACCCATGAAAGTGTGGTCAAATGCTGAGGGGTTATTACCCCAACCTTGGCACAAGAAATACCCCAACATGCCATTTGTGATCACGGCCTGAGCGAATGTGGAGCTGTTAATGCCTTTCTCCCAACCCACGGTGAGATTGAAATCATCGGTGATGTCATGGTCATCGAAAATCATGTAGGTGGGAATATGTGCCATTAGCCTTCGCACATTTGGCAGAGTGGCGCAGAATGTTTGCAGTTCCTCTCGTTCTGCGTCCCATCGGGCACTCTGTTTGGCGTGACTAAGCTCGACCTCACTAGCACGAGGAAGCGCCAGTTCTCGCCAAAGCGCGGGCGACCATACCAGAATGTACATGACCACAAATTCATTGAAACTGATTAAGTGATTGGCCAGCGTGCGGGAGCTAAACACGGGCTCGGGCGCTGCTTTAAAGAATCGCTTAATAAAGCCGTGATTGACGCGCGTTTTAGGCAGGATAGCTGCGCGAGAGTAAATGGCGGTTTTGTGAGTGGCGAGGTCGCTACAGTGGTTGATTATTTCACCGTCAAAGGCTTGATCGTGTAAACCAAGCAATTCAACGCTTTGTCGAATGGCATGCATGAGTGGGCCACAGACATCATCAGCGTATATTTGGTCACCACTCATGATTAGCATGTCAGCACGTTGAGAAATCTCTAACTCCGCATACTTTCTGTCTAACGCTGCAAGTGCATCGTCACATTGGTGGTGTGGATGGCGGCATGATCCATGCGCAATATTGGTCGCTTTGGAAGAAATAATAAAGGTGGGCCGCTTCTCTCCGGGATAAAGAAACTGCTCTAGGTTTTCGAGCAGAGATTGGCCACCGGATAGAATGTCGTAGCTGCATGCAACATCGCACGGTACCTCACCTTCTGTCTTAAATTCGGCGAGAATGGCATAGCATTGGTGACCAAGTGGGAGTTGATGAACCTGGCTAAAAGGCTGAGAAAAAAACGGCGCAGAATCGTCTGCGTGGTATAAAACAAAATCAGCGTCCAATGGTGCGGAGGTTATCGCCCACAGACAAATCTCATTTTTCGTTGTACGTCTTAAAATCGGCCCTGCAAGAAAGAGGGGCAAAGAAGATGGCATGCGAATCTCTAATTTCTTCGTCTATACCATCACTTTACGTCCGATAGCGCACGATTTGTAGTGGGCTGAGTGATTAATCAGTGAGATCGTTTGGCGCTTGGTTGTCTTTGGTGGCTTTTTCCCGCCAATGCATGGCGATATCGCTTTCTCCAATGGCGTCTAATGCATCCGCGAGTGAACGTTGCGCCTGGTGGTGACCTTGTCGCGCTGACAGCGTCAAAAAGTAGATACCTTTCTCTGTGTCCTTGTCTGTGATGAAGCCGTTGTACAACATGGTGCCCAAAGCATATTGTTCGACTGGGCTGCTGCATAACGCGAGATCCAGTACCCATTTAAACTCGTCATAGTCCACGCCAGTCGGCATCCGCTGGTTTTTATAGATGCTGCTTTGCGTTAGCCCGGAAGACGCGTGCTTGTTGTTGCAAAAGTCGACGTAGAGTGTCGACAATTCGAAGACAGTTTCCGATTTCACACCCGACTCAAAGTAAGGCAAAGCCCGATCGCAATGCTGTCGAGGGTGCTCTCCTCGTTTTAGATGTTGCCATCCATGATAAAAGTCGCTTTCAAGAAATGCGTCGGAGTAATTCTGAAGGGTAGGGCATTGTGTGTATTCATTTTTTACATCTTCGGTACAGCCAACCGTAGATAAGAGAATGACAGGAAGTAACCACTTCATACTTCTTCCTTGAATTATCGGACAAAATGCCAGTATAAAAACGGAGTAATCGTGTTGAATGCTCCCAATACTGGGATTATTGGGAATGGTTCAGCTGTCTTGGTTAAGATTTCATGGATAGGGAAGAAGAGTTTGCGAGCCCCATATTTGGCGGATGGGGCTTTATAGATAGACAGGGAGGAGACCGCGTTTATTTGTATATCACACGATGACTGGCTTCATGGCTATGCTGCGAGAGGTAGCAATAGTCCCAAACATATCGAAGAGACGCATAGAAAATCAAAAAATAGGCCAGCAGTTCCGAACCTTCCTCTGCGACATTCTTCGCTGTCCGCACATACCCATCTGTCAAAATGTCATGCCAAAGTGCCCCCATTCCAAACAAGCGGGAAAACACCAGAAGAATAGAGAGGCCGAGGCACAAGAAAGTGAAATTGCGGCTTTTTACAAATCGGGTGAAACTGCTCAAACAGGCCTGACGATCGGCTAACGCGTAAATAAGGGCTGTGGCGGCGACAAGCGCGGCGGGGTAAACCCAGAAGCCATGCCAAAAGTTATCGTCAAACCATTTATCTAATTCTCTGATAAAAAGACAGAGAAAAAAACCAGCTACCAGCATGCCGAAATGGCGGAAACTGGGGTTCTTAACGGCAATATATACGTAGCACGCTATGGTTGATACAAGGAGAACATTTTCTAGATATTCAGTCAGTGATTGCTCTGAAAGGCCGTTATGAAGAACACCAATGTCGATTTGAACAACAAGAACAGGCAATGCAACCAATAGCGCGAGGGAGAAAAAATGGCAGAGTGCTTTTAATAGGGTGTTGGTTTGGTTATTGCGAGATGGCATTGATGTACTCCCAAGAATCATGAACGCTTAAATTCAACAGACTTTTCTTCCGGAAAAAGCGTCACAGGGCTTATACAATGCGTCCTAGCTGGCATCTGATGAAAAAGTGGACTGACGATGCTAGTGGATTCAAAAACTATTTTGTATCAAAGATGGGAATATAATTAATTTATCTTGATTAGAGGTGCAAAGGGGAGATGTGGTGAAAGAAATATTCGTGTATGGCGAGTAAAACTGTTCGTTGGGGAATGATCGGGTGTGGAAGTGTCACAGAACGGAAAAGTGGCCCTGCTTATTGGCAAGTGGATGGTTCGTCGTTAGAGATGGTGATGGCAAGGCGTGAAGCGCAGGCCAAAGACTATTGCCAACGTCATCAAGTCGCGCGTTATACAACGGATGCATTGGCATTGGTCTCTGATCCCAATGTTGATGCGATTTACGTTGCAACGCCGCCAAATAGTCATCTTGGCTATGCCTTAATGGCGGCGGAAGCAGGAAAACCCTGTGTAGTAGAAAAGCCGATGGCGTTGAATACAAAAGAGTGTGACATCATGCTTTCCGCATTTAGAAAAGCAGGGGTTCCTTTATTCGTTGCGTATTATCGCCGTTCTTTGCCAAGGTTTGCCGTAGTGCAGCAATGGTTGGCTGATGGCCTGATAGGCAAGGTGAGACACGTACACTGGACGTATCATCGTGCACCCAATCCCGATGATGTAGCAGGAAAGCCAAATTGGCGTGTGAATCCGGACATTGCTGGTGGTGGGTATTTTGTAGATTTGGCAAGTCACGGATTGAACTTGTTTCAACAATGGTTTGGTAACATTTCGAATGCAAAGGGGCTGTCCGTCAACCAACAAGGTTTCTACGAGGCCGAAGATGCGGTGTCTGCATGCTTTGCATTTGAGTCCGGCGTACTGGGTTCGGGGTACTGGAGTTTTGCTGCCTCAACGCGGGAAGATAGGGTCGAAATCATCGGTAGCGAAGGGAAAATTGTTTGCTCCATCTTTGGTGACGAGGCGTTTACGTTGGATGGCCAGGAATCACGGGTCAGTAATATCGCCAACCCAGAGGCCGTTCAGTTTTATCATGTTGAAAATTTGGTCGCGCATTTGAAAGGCGAGAAAACCCATCCAAGCTTAGGTGAGAGCGGGAGAAATACGACGTGGGCGATGGAGCAAATATTAATCAGCTAAGCAGCTACTGGTTGTTTTTATATGATTTTTGATTGCAAAGTGTTCAGTTGAGGCGAAAAACGCCCTTTCAGGCAAATTAGTGCTTGCAAGCACACCGAGCATTCCATAATATCTGAGTCGTTCCAAGGAACACGTTCAATTCCCCCTTAGTTCAGTCGGTAGAACGGCGGACTGTTAATCCGTATGTCGCAAGTTCAAGTCTTGCAGGGGGAGCCAAATTTAATGATTGGTTTGATTACGAATCATCTGCTTGAGAGTATCGCTTCGCGATATGTCGCAAGCCTAGGCGGCCCCGTCAAGTCATACAGGGGAGCTAAATTTAAGGCCTCGTCGAAAGACGGGGCCTTTCTCATTTCAGAAGCCCCAATCTAACCACTCATTTTTAACTGGCCACCAAGATGACTATGTGAATAGGCATTGCTGTTGTAAATCATCTCAATTCTGGCTTATCGAAACTTCGTTTATCACGTTCAAACAGCATAGAGCTGTAACCCAAAACTCCGTTTGCCCAATTATTTGGAATCCGAACCTTATTTTCCAGCATTGATGCGCACAGTCATCCCAAAATGCCAAAGGCAAACCTTGAAGGGGTGTTTTTACAAGCCGATTTATGACACGGTGAAAAATCATATAGTAATCAATGGATAAGTCACATTTAAAATACAGTGGCTTGTTATTGAAGGACACTTTAGGTGTCTAATACACTGTTAGTTGCCAGGAGTAATATGGAATATTTACAATTTTACGGAATAGACTGGATTGCTATGGTGCTTACCTTTCTAGCAATTTGGCAAATAGGCAATAAGAATAAAATTGGATTTATTCTTATGATGTGCGGAAATTCGAGTTGGATTGCTGTCGGCTACTTTACTGGCAGTATGGCAATGGTAATCGCAAACCTAATTTTTATGGGCATGAATCTTCGCGCGATCATGAAGTGGTCTAAGCCTGTAGCTGTTTCCGAACAACAAGCAGAATCAATTTAATCGCGAAATGGCAACTAACAAGTTGCTTAAACGGACGAAAAACAGTTGGCTTTGGCTTTGTTGCTTAATTCGGTTGGAAGACATGGCAGCCTAAAGTTGTTCGGTTCTTAAGCAATATACTGAGTTTCAGGCATACCCAGTCCTGTAAG
>NZ_FUXU01000023.1 GCF_900167155.1 Enterovibrio nigricans DSM 22720
GTGAACAGGTGCTCGTTCACTCTGATCAAGGCGTTCAATATACCTCGAGCGACTGGCGCAGTTTCCTAAAAGAACACAATATGGAAATTAGCATGAGTAGAAAGGGAAACTGTCACGACAACGCCGTTGCTGAGAGTTTTTTCTCGCTGCTCAAGAAAAATAGAGTAAAACGAAGAATCTATAAAACCCGTGAGGAAGCACGCTCTGAGATATTTGAATATATCGAGTACTTCTACAATCCAAAACGGAATCATGGTACTAATGGTGGACTGTCACCGAATGAATACGAAAGACAGTATTATCAGAAGCTTGAAAGTGTATAGAGTTCTGGGGTCTTACCACAGTTTCGCTTAAATTACACACCAAACTAGTTAAAACTACAGGTGATGAAGCTTTGCAGGTTCGGTTGACTGATGACCCTGATGCGCCTGAGATTGTTCTATCAGAAGAGGACGCTCTTAAGAGTTATCCATTTGATTATGCGGAACTGTTAGCTCTATTTCGAAAAAGGTACAGTAACTTCAAACAAAACGCTGAGTTCAATGCTCGAATGAAAGAAGTCAAAACAGAGGGTGAAAAATTTAGCAAGGTACGCCGCCTAGACCCTGAAAATCCTAAAAATTTAAGTAAAACGTTCTACCACAACCGAATCTTAGAAAAGTTTGATATGTGGTACGAAAAAAAGTAATCGCTACATCAACCCAATCTAAAATCCTAAGTCGCTGGGTCGGTCACACTAGACTGGCCTAGCTATCATCCCTCAAGCCTTGTTCTACCTGACTTCCTCAACATAGCTTTCCCCGAATTACAGCACCAATTTCTCTCGTCCGGTCCGTATCCGGTCTTTGAGGTAATTTTTAGTGAGTTTCCCGACGGCGTCGACGGCATTTCGGTTCCAGTTCGACAGCTCTATCTGCATTTGTCAGGGTGGTTTTATCTGATACCAGCCAGCCGACTCAGCTCCCACGTACATAGCAGGTTTGCACTACAACCACCTAGAACAGCGTTATCCATGATTCGAGTATGAATAGCAGTCTAGTGATTAGTGGCTGGTTCTAGTTCTGAGAGTGAGCCTGAGGTGGTTCTAGCTAAATGACGTTACGATAAAACAGACCAATTACCCTGATATGGTAATTGGTCATCATCCTTGAGCATCCGTTCTGTCCCTGTGTTACTCGCTGAATCTCATGGCTCTATGGTCAATTTGCATCAGTTAGGTATCTGAATTATATATATTAATAACTTGAACCTAAGGGAACGGATGTTGGTTATATTTTTGTTGGTTTAGGCTGTGAGTTTTTCTGTGAACCGGGAATGGTGTTAAGTGGCATCAATTGGCGCAGATTGCACTCAGACAGACGAATGTGGGTTCTGTTGGCGAATATCGGGCTGTAGTTGGGAATGTGGTTCGGTGGTGACTACGTGGAGAGGTTCGGTTAGGTAGATGGACCAGAGCTTACCGGAAGTCATTGCGGACCGGATATGGACCGGACTAGAAAAGATAAAGGCGCATGAATTTCTCCATACGCCTTATCAAGAATTTGGTGGCCCCTCCCAGACTTGAACTGGGGACCAATCGATTATGAGTCGACTGCTCTAACCACTGAGCTAAGGGGCCGTGTAGGCGAATGATTATAGGGGATGGGGGCGGGAGTGTCTAGCCGCAACCTGCCTATGTTCAGTATGCTTTTTAAGCATTTAAACAAGAAAAAGGCGAGCATGTGCTCGCCTTCTCATTTTTCGCTTAAATTGCGTCCGGATTATTCGTCCAAGAAGCTGCGCAGAACTTCTGAGCGGCTAGGGTGACGCAGTTTACGCAGTGCTTTCGCTTCAATCTGACGGATACGCTCACGCGTTACGTCAAACTGCTTGCCGACTTCTTCCAGCGTGTGGTCGGTATTCATGTCGATACCGAAACGCATACGCAGAACTTTCGCTTCACGTGGCGTTAGGCCAGCAAGTACTTCGCTGGTTGCCATGCGTAGGTTGTTCATGGTTGCGGAATCCATTGGCAGTTCGAGGGTGGTATCCTCGATAAAGTCGCCCAGATGTGAATCTTCATCGTCACCGATTGGGGTTTCCATGGAGATTGGCTCTTTGGCGATCTTCAGCACTTTGCGGATCTTGTCTTCTGGCATTTGCATGCGCTCTGCCAGCTCTTCTGGCAGCGGCTCACGACCCATCTCCTGAAGCATCTGACGAGAGATACGGTTCAGTTTGTTGATGGTTTCAATCATGTGAACAGGGATACGAATCGTACGTGCCTGGTCGGCGATTGAACGGGTGATTGCCTGACGGATCCACCATGTTGCGTAAGTCGAGAACTTGTAACCGCGGCGGTATTCAAACTTATCTACCGCTTTCATTAGGCCGATGTTACCTTCTTGGATCAGATCCAAGAATTGCAGGCCACGGTTGGTGTATTTCTTCGCGATAGAAATAACCAGACGCAAGTTCGCTTCAACCATCTCTTTTTTCGCACGGCGCGCTTTCGCTTCACCGATTGACATGCGACGGCTGATGTCTTTAATACGTTCTACGTTCAGGCCAGTTTCATCTTCGATGATTTTCAGCTTCTGAACACAACGACGGAGATCTTCTTCGTACAGTTTCAGACGGTCTACAAATGGCTTTTCAGTTGCCAATGCAGCATCCAGCCAGTTGTCAGAAGACTCGTTGCCACCAAACAGTTGAACGAAGGTTTTCTTCGGCATCTTCGCTTGGTCAACACACAGGCGCATAACGATACGCTCTTGCGTACGAACGCGGTCCATGGTGCCACGCATTTCATTGACCAGACGGTCAAATTGCTTTGGTACCAGTCGGAACTGTTTGAATACTTCAGACAGCTCTGCGATTGCAGCGTGTGTGTCGTCATGGAAGCGGCCATTTTTATTAATAGCGGCTTGCATGCCTTCATATGACAAACGAAGTTCAGAGAATTTCTCACGCGCCAACTCAGGATCGATGCCTACATCTTCTTCTGAGTCGTCGTCGTCTTCGTCATCATCGCCGTCATTGTCTTCATCTTTCAACTGCTCTTCAGTCAGCTCTGAGCCGATGTGAGTCGCGGTTGGTGCGATGTCGTCTTGGCTTGGGTCAACAAAGCCAGAGATGATGTCAGTAAGACGAAGCTCTTCGGCTTCAACTTTATCGAATTGGTCTAGCAAGTAAGAAATTGAGCCAGGGTATTCGGCAACAGAGATCTGTACTTGGTTAATACCATCTTCGATACGTTTGGCGATGTCGATTTCGCCTTCACGGGTTAGCAGTTCTACAGTACCCATTTCACGCATGTACATGCGGACTGGGTCAGTGGTGCGACCTATTTCGGATTCTACGCTGGACAGTGCTGCCGCTGCAGCTTCGACGGCATCTTCGTCAGCTACAGTTTCAGACATCATCAGCTCATCGGCATCAGGAGCAGTTTCCACTACCTGAATACCCATGTCGTTGATCATCTGAATAATATCTTCTATCTGATCAGAATCGACAATGTCTTCTGGTAGGTGGTCATTTACTTCTGCATAGGTTAGATAGCCTTGTTCCTTACCTTTTGCGACAAGCAACTTTAGCTGTGACTGCGGATTTTGATCCATAGACGATATCCAACTTCGGGTCTGAGTGAAGAATTTAGTATGCGGAAACGCAAACTGCCAATTTTAGCAAATCACAAGTGTGCTGGCTAGTTTCTATTCGGGTCTGTTGAGGATTAACAACTGCAACTCCCGCTTCTCTTCGACTGATAAGCCGACGGTATTTGATTTAGCTTGCAACTTGGCTATTTGTTGTTGGACACACTGAGCCAGTATTTTGTCCAGTGAGTCTAAAAATACATCTAGTGCATTGTCTTCTGTAATGGGAAGTTCCCAGCTAGCGAGCTTTGCTAACAATGCCTCTTGTTCTGTGCCGCGCCAATGTTCGAGCAGCTGTCCTGTCGTAATATTGGGACGATGTCGACAAAGTTCAAGCATGGTGGTGAACAAATTTAACCCTGGCATTGCAACTTCTTGCAGTCCGTCGAGCGGTGGAACGGAATTCACATAGCTCGGGTTCTGCAATAGCAGGGTGATCACTTCGCGCATCGGTGTGCGTTTCATTTCCGGCAATGGCTTACGCGTTTGCGCCTTACCATGCTCACTGATGAGCTTTGAGAGCTGAGCTTCATCCGGCAAACCGAGTTTCTGACCGAGCATGTTGCGCAAGTATTGGCGCAAGGTGCCGCCCGGCACTTTGTCGATAAGCGGAACCGCTAGCGTAGTGAGCTTGGCTTTGCCTTCTCGACTGCTGGTGTCGACTTGTTCCATTAAGTTAGAGAAAAGAAACTCTGACAGTGGCATGGCTTTAGCCATACGCTGCTCGAAGCCTTCTTTCCCTTCCTGTCGTACGATGGAATCCGGGTCTTCACCATCAGGCAGGAACATGAATTTTAGTTGTCTGCCGTCAATCAGGTGGGGCAGGGCTTGTTCCATGGCACGCCATGCAGCCTCGCGGCCTGCCCGGTCACCGTCGTAGCAACACACGACATTTGACGTTTGACGGAACAAGGTTTGAATGTGCTCAGCAGTGGTTGAGGTACCCAGCGAGGCGACGGCGTAATCGACATCGAACTGTGCCAGGGCAACCACGTCCATATACCCTTCGACAACCAGAAGTTGTAGAGGTTCGCGGTGCGCTTGAAGCACTTCAAACAAGCCATAGAGCTCTCGTCCTTTATGGAAGATGGGCGTTTCTGGCGAGTTGAGATATTTCGGTGTGCCTTCGCCTATGACGCGGCCACCAAAACCAATCACACGACCACGACGATCACGAATGGGGAACATAACACGACCACGGAAGCGGTCGTAGCGGCGTCCATTGTCGTTTTCAATCAACATGCCGGCAGAAACTAACGCTTGCTGGCTGGCATTGTCTTGACCGAAACGCGTGCGCACTTGGTCCCATTCGTCTGCGACGTAACCTATTCCGAATTTTTGTACGATCTCACCTGAAAGTCCGCGCCCTTTGAGGTAGTCAATGGCGTGCTGCCCGCCGGTGTTACGAAGGCCACTTTGGTAGAACTTGGCAATTTGTCCCATCATCTGGTAGAGGTCGCGTTTTTGGTCACTACGTGCGTAAGGACCTTTTGGGCCACCGCCGTCGTTTTCACGCGGTACATCTAACCCCAGTTGGGATGCAAGTTCTTCAATGGCTTCAACAAACTCCAGACGGTCAAACTCCATGACGAAGTCGATAGCGTTGCCGTGAACACCACAACCGAAACAGTGATAGAACTGTTTGTCGGGACTGACGGAGAAAGAGGGAGTCTTTTCGTTATGGAAAGGACAGCAAGCACCATAGTTCTTGCCTTGCTTTTTCAGTTTCACCCTCGCATCGATCAACTCGACTATGTCTAGTCGTGCCAGAAGATCGTCAATAAAAGTGCGTGGGATTTTTCCTGCCATAAACCTTTAAAATTTCGGTGATTGTTGCGTGAGATGTGACTCAGTATTTGCTACTGAGCGAATACGAACAAGCCGCGCACTCCAAAAATGGATAGCACGGCTTGTTTGCAGGTTGGATAAAAGTTATGCCAGATTCGCTTTAACGAGTTGGCTAATTTTACCCATGTCAGCGCGACCCTGAACCTGTGGTTTCAGGACGGCCATGATTTTCCCCATGTCTTGCATGGAGCTTGCGCCTGAAGTTGCGATGGCTGCTTTAACCAGAGCATCAACTTCTTCATCGCTGAGTGGCTGTGGCATGAATTCTTCCAAAACGGAAATTTCAGCCAATTCCACGTCAGCCAGATCATCACGGCCTGCTGACTGATATTGTGATACAGAGTCACGACGCTGTTTTACCATCTTCACCATGACTGCCAGCACCTCGTCATCGTTCAGAGTTTTCTGACCGTCAACTTCTTGCTGTTTAACTGCAGCCATGATCAAACGAATGGTGCCAAGACGAGGTTTGTCTTTGGCTTTCATCGCTATAATTTGTTCACTCTTGATGCGAGCAATTAATTCCATATCACAATCCTGTATTAATCGTAATTAGTACAGGCGAACGCGACGTGCGTTTTCGCGAGCCAGCTTTTTCAGGTGGCGTTTAACTGCAGCTGCTTTAGCGCGTTTGCGAACGGTAGTCGGCTTTTCGAAGTGCTCACGACGGCGAACTTCAGAAAGGATACCTGCTTTTTCACAAGAG
Source organism: Enterovibrio nigricans DSM 22720 (assembly GCF_900167155.1). Classification (GTDB taxonomy): domain Bacteria; phylum Pseudomonadota; class Gammaproteobacteria; order Enterobacterales; family Vibrionaceae; genus Enterovibrio; species Enterovibrio nigricans. The sequence goes on from NZ_FUXU01000023.1 coordinate 6,190, forward strand.
CGCTTGAAGCGACGCAGTGCTACGTCGAATGGTTCGTTTTCACGTACTTTAACTACTGGCATGTGCCTTTCACCTCAGGGGTTATCTAGTTAACGCTGGTGACAAAATGACCAGCTTTGATTAAAAATGGTGCGGAATTTTAATCCGATACATGGGTGCTTGTAAAGCATAACTGGTGAATTTGATCGTGCCCATGTAAGATTGCCGCCTGTTTTTGAAAAGACAGTACGAATAGTAACGAAATGAGCTGAGGTGTTATGCGAATTCTGGGCATCGAAACATCGTGCGACGAGACCGGCGTTGCGATTTATGATGATGAAAAAGGGCTACTGGCTCATCAGCTGTATAGCCAGGTAAAGCTGCATGCTGACTACGGTGGCGTGGTTCCAGAGCTGGCATCTCGCGATCACGTGAAAAAGACCATCCCGCTGATCAAAGCGACACTGGCAGAAGCGAACCTGACTTCCGCAGATTTGGACGGCGTGGCATACACGGCAGGTCCCGGTCTGGTCGGCGCATTATTGGTGGGTGCAACCATTGGTCGCAGTCTGGCCTATGCGTGGAACATACCAGCGGTGGCGGTTCACCATATGGAAGGTCACTTACTGGCACCGATGTTGGAAGATAACCCTCCGCCGTTTCCGTTTATCGCGGTGCTGGTGTCGGGCGGTCACACCGTGTTGGTGGAAGTGAAAGGCATTGGTGAATACAAAATTCTCGGTGAGTCGATTGATGATGCGGCCGGCGAAGCGTTTGATAAAACGGCAAAGCTGATGGGGCTGGATTACCCTGGTGGTCCTCTGTTGTCTAAGTTGGCGGAGAAAGGTGACAGCAGCCGCTTTACTTTCCCGCGCCCAATGACGAACGTGCCGGGGCTGGATATGAGCTTTTCTGGCCTGAAAACCTTCACGGCAAACACCATTGCAGCAAACGACAATGATGAGCAGACTCGTGCTGACATTGCCCGTGCATTTGAAGATGCGGTCGTGGATACGCTGGTGATCAAATGCAAACGCGCGTTAAAGCAAAGTGGTATGAAACGCATTGTGATCGCAGGTGGTGTGAGTGCAAACCGTCATTTGCGTGCCAAGTTGGAAGAGCTGGCCAAATCAATGGGCGGCGATGTGTATTACCCTCGCACTGAGTTCTGTACTGATAACGGTGCGATGATTGCTTATGCTGGTTTGCAGCGCCTGAAAAACGGCGAACACCATGACTTAGGTGTAAAAGCATTTCCTCGTTGGCCGATTGATACTTTGAAGCCAATTGATACCGAGTGATACATCGGAAGCGAGAAAGGGCTAACTAAGTTCATCTCTTGTGAAATGTAAAAAGAGGCGAATTCGCCTCTTTTTTTGTCTCTGCTTTTCACTGTCAACGGTTGCCTGTTATTGCGTTAGCTTCCCGTTTTTTCCCTTTCTGTTTGTTTCTTCTTTTTATTCCAAATCTTCTGCTCAGCACCGTTAAACAGTCTCTTTATGTTTTCTTGATGTCGGAAAATGATAAGACACGACAGCATGGCCACAGGCATAGTGAACTGTGGTTTCACCAGCCAAGTGATAAAGGGGGCGAACAGTGAGGCGAGAATCGCGCCAACGGAGGAGTAACCCGTGACCAAAAGGGCGGTAAGCCATGTGCCTAGCATCATACCCATCAAGTCTAAACCGATAGGCGCAATGGCACCGAGTGCAGTTGCGACACCTTTGCCACCACGAAAATGAAAGAAAATAGGGTATATGTGGCCTAAACAGGCGGCGATACCAATCAGCCCAAGCAGGAAGGGGTTAATGCCAAGCAGGTAACTGATCCATACGGGGATAGTGCCTTTGAGTATGTCACAGAGCAATACTAACGCTGCGGCCAGTCGCCCGCCGAGCCGAAAGACATTGGTGGCACCGGGGTTGCCAGAACCTTGCTCTCGCGGGTCGGGCAGACCGTAAATTCGACAAATAAGGACAGCACTGGAGATCGAGCCCAGAAGGTAGGCGATTACAATCATCAGCATGCCGAGTGCAGTCATTTAGTCATCCAATGTGAACATTCGCTAGGGCGACGAGAACTTGCTATAGTTCGCGCACCAGACACAAAGTATTCAATTTATAAGGATACTTTGTTTCTTTAACGCAAAAATTAATGCGTTGGTTCAGCGATGTTACGTGCTTTTGCGCTTAATGGGTATCCGACCTCTGAATTTTTTGAGTGAACATGGATTTAGTATTTATTGAACAGCTCGAAGTGATCACGACCATTGGTGTGTATGACTGGGAGCAGCAGATCAAACAAAAGCTAGTGTTTGATATCGAAATGGCGCATGACAACAAGCCTGCAGCCGCAAGTGATGATGTCGCGTTCGCGTTGGATTATTCCGCGGTCAGTGGTGCCATCATTGATTTGGTCGAAAATGGACGATTCTTATTGGTTGAGCGTGTTGCAGAAGATATTGCGGCGTTGATCCAAAAGCAGTTTTCTGTGCCATGGGTACGTGTGAAAGTCAGCAAACCTGGCGCCGTGCCACATGCTCGCACCGTGGGTGTTGTGATTGAACGAGGTACACGGTGACACAAGTTCTGGTGAGTGTAGGGTCGAATGTCGAACGCGAACACCATATCCGTGAAGGGATTGCGGCGTTAAAAGAGCTTGATCCAAATTGTCGTATCTCACGCATTTTTGAAGCGGTACCCGTTGGGTTTGAAGGGCCAAACTTCTACAATTTGGTGGTCGAGCTTCATACCGATCTCAGCTTGAAAGGCATCATGGATGCGCTACGTGAGATTGAATCTCGCTGGGGACGTGAGCGCAATGCGATAAAGTTTCGCGACCGTACCTTGGATATCGATTTATTGACCTACGGTGAATTAAGTCAGCCGGAAGGGCCAACGTTACCACGTAAAGACGTGTATAAATTTGCGTTTACTCTGTGGCCGTTGGCGGAGCTTTGTCCCGAGCAATGCATTCCGGGTGATACCCAAACCTACAAACAGGCCTGGGAGGCGTTCAGTGAAGAACAACCTCTATGGCCCGTAACAGACTTCTCTTTTTAACCTTTATAAGTGAATAACAATAATGAGTATGTTTGAAGCCTTTGCGCTGGCTTTGATTCAGGGATTAACGGAATTTTTGCCTGTTTCCAGCTCTGCACACCTTATTCTCCCGTCTGAAATTCTCGGTTGGCAAGATCAGGGACTCGCGTTTGATGTGGCGGTGCATGTGGGCACCTTGTTAGCGGTTGTACTCTATTTCCGTAAGGAAGTGGTTCAATTGCTCGGTGCGTTCTTCCGCTCGATTTTCAAAGGTGAGCGCTCTGCAGATGCTACCTTAGCGTGGATGATTGCATTGGCGACCATTCCTGCGTGTATCTTCGGCCTTTTTATGAAAGACATCATCGAAATCTATCTGCGTTCGGCGTGGGTGATTGCGGCGACCTGTATCATCTTCGGTCTGCTGCTTTGGTGGGTCGATGTGAAAGCCAAGTGCGAGATTGATGAGTACAAGACAACACCCAAGTCTGCGATTCTGATAGGTCTTGCTCAAGCGGCAGCGATGATCCCGGGAACGTCTCGCTCCGGTGCGACCATGACCATGGCGCTTTACTTGGGGTATACCCGTGAAGCGGCGGCACGTTTCTCTTTCCTGATGTCGATTCCAATCATCGTGCTGGCAGGCTCTTACCTTGGCCTCGGTTTGGTACAAAGTGATGCACCAGTGATGTGGGCGCCTATCTTGACGGGGGTGGTGGTTTCTTTCATCAGTGCCTATATCTGTATTCATTGGTTCCTGAAGCTAGTCACGACCATGGGCATGAAGCCGTTTGTTATTTACCGTATCTTGCTTGGTGTCGGTTTGGCGGCGTTCCTCGCTACGCGCTAAGCGGTGATTCGCTCAGACAAAAAACGCTGCCCAATGGGCAGCGTTTTTTTTGCGTCTAATGCCTGTTTACTCAGGCTTGTGCGGCCTTTCGATGGCGAGGAAGTCTTTGACCGCGGCAATGCGTCGGTTGGTTAACTCGTCACGAATTGCGGGGCCTTTGAAGCCTTCTGCGACAATAGGCTTCACATCGACGCGGTTTGCCGCATCAAACGCGCTTAACAGCCATTGTGCTTGTGGGTACTCACGCGCTTCAAACCCCGTACGCCCTTGGTGATCGGCCTGACTGGCGATGGCGAGTTGCGGCACTTTCTCTGGCTTGCGCCAGCAATCATTGCGGTCAAATATCTTCACAAAAGTCGCGGCTTTTAGCTCGCCTGCGTTGTGCACGTTGGTGTGCTCCGCGCAAACCAGCAGTGCGGCATCTCGGTACGCATTTGGCACACGAATGCGCTCGCACAGGGCTTTGATGGGCTTTAACCCTAGCTTGGTGTGCAGCTTGTGGCTCGGCCACTCGGATTCAGGCGTAAGCCCTTTGCCCAAATCGTGCACCTGCGCGGCGAAGCGGATAACCGGGTCATCAGTCAGTGCTGTCGCTTGCTTGGCGACCATCAAGGTGTGAATGCCGGTATCAATTTCTGGGTGCCATTGCTCGGGCTGGGGAACACCAAACAGACAATCAATCTCAGGCAATACAACCGCCAGTGCACCACAGTCTCTCAACACCTGAAGGAATACCTCGGGATGTTGATAGGTGAGTGATTTTTCCCACTCCTTCCAGACACGTTCAGCGGTGAGCGAAGCCAGTTCGCTACTTTCGGCAATTTCTCGCATCAACGACAGGGTTTCAGGTGCTACTGTGAACCCTAAATGGGCAAAACGCGCAGCGAAACGGGCAACACGCAACACACGCAATGGGTCTTCAATAAACGCAGGGGACACGTGGCGAAGCAGACGGTTTTGCAGATCCGACTGGCCGTGATAAGGGTCAATCAGGGTGCCGTCTTTGGCTTCTGCAATCGCATTGACGGTCAGATCCCGTCTCTGCAGGTCTTCTTCCAGTGTGACGTCAGGGGTGAAATCACACACAAACCCTGTGTAGCCTTTACCTGACTTACGCTCGGTGCGGGCGAGGGCATATTCCTCGTGGGTTTTGGGGTGCAAGAACACGGGAAAATCAGAACCCACTTGTTGATAACCTGCCGCCAACATGCCATCGATATCCGCGCCGACCACGACCCAGTCTCTGTCTTTTACGTCCAGCCCGAGCAGTTTGTCTCTGACTGCACCGCCAACAAGATAAGTATTCACAATTCAATCCAATAGATGATCGATAATGGAAGTATGATATACCCATCTGCCCCATTGGTGCGAACCTGTACTCGAATAGGGTGTCACAGCTTTACAAGCAATTATCGCCAAGATACGGTGACGGATCGGCGATCAGGGATTAAGGACTTAGAGAACTCCCCATGTATCAAGACTTCTTCAGGCTAACAGAATCACCGTTTGCGATTGTGCCAAATCCTAAGTTCTACTTTTTGAGTGAGCGGCACAAAGAAGCATTGAGCCACGTATTATCAGGCATTGAAGATGGCGGTGGTCTGGCGCTTCTGACCGGAGAAGTCGGGACTGGCAAAACCACGACCATGAAAGCATTGCGGGAGAGGCTCCCAACACGCAGTCAGGTCGCAACGATTTTAAACCCGAGCCTTTCCGTGCTTGAGTTAATGCAAACACTGTGTGATGAGTTGTGCATCTCGTACCAGCCAGAAGATGGTTTTAAAGTGCTGAATGATGCGATCTCTGAGCGGCTCTACTTCAATGATGTCGGCGGTATTCAGACGGTATTGCTCGTGGACGAAGCGCAGCACCTCATGCCCGATGTGCTGGAGCAGTTGCGTCTGCTTACGAATATCGAAACCGCTAATCGAAAGCTACTCAAAGTTATCCTGATTGGTCAGCCTGAGCTGCAACAATTGCTGCGTCAGCCCCAACTACGTCAGTTAGCCCAGCGTATAACAGGCCGTTACCACTTGATGCCTTTGGTCACCGAAGAAGTGCGCCAATACATTCTGCACCGACTTAGTTGTGCGGGGCGATTAGACAAATTGTTTGACGATGGTGCAATCAAAGTGATTGCACGTGAAACGGGCGGCGTTCCCCGTTTGATCAACCTTGTTTGCGATCAGTCATTGAAGCTTGCCTATCGCGCCTCTAAGCAAACCGTGTCGTCAAAGATTGCCACACAGGCGTGTAAAGAGGCACTTGAGTGGCAAGACATGGCGAAACCCCAAGCCAGCGGGGGCCGTTATTGGCCCTATTATGTCGGCGCAATTGGCGGTGCCGCTTTGCTTGCTGTCGCCATTCGCGTTGGATTGAATGACAAAGAGCCCGAGCTTATCGCTCCGGTACCGACTTCTCAGCCACAGACTGTGGTGGAGGTGGTCGCTCAGCCACCGCAGACTGCGGTTGTCGCTGAAGCCGCAGCGGTTCAACCTTCGGCCATCAATGTGGTTACCCCTCAAGCCCCTGAAACGTTGTCGTTCGCGTCACTGGTCAATCAAAGCCTTAGTGCAGGCACGGCAATGCAATCGCTGTATAAGCTTTGGGGCTTTGATGCGGATGTCCTGGCGGCAAGTTGCTCAACCGAGGTGCGTGGAGATTTAGCCTGTTACAAAAGCAAGCTGCCTTACGATCAGTTGGTTACCATTAACCGTCCTGCGGTATTGGCCATGAATGGCCCAGAAGGGAAGAACTGGTTTACCTTGATGACAGGGAAAGGTAATGGACAAGTTGAATTGCTGTCTGGCGATCAGCGCGTCTTGGTCAGTGACGCATTCTTAAAGCAGCACTGGAGTGGTGAAGCCTTGATCCTTTGGCGTCCGCCTTTGGGCAACAGTGGGGCAATTAAATCCGGCCAGCGAGGTGAACGTGTACGTTGGTTGGATCAGCGTTTGAACTTGGTGTTAGGCAGCACCGATCCTGTGTCGAATCGTTTTGGATCTTCACAGCGTTCGAAGGTGCGCGAATTTCAACGCGCTAATGGCTTGGATGCCGATGGTATTCCCGGGCCACTCACATTTATGGTGCTTGATACGGTGCTGGAAATGCCGGGGCCTTCTCTGAGTGCCAGTATAGATGCAACGCTTGCTGAGACCGCGCTTATTCGAGAAGACAACATTGTCGCGTTGCCAAAAAGGGACTTGTTTACCTTGGCGCTAAAACCGTTGCCACCGATCGCGCTTAAAGACGTGATCGCTGAAGTGCCGCCAGCGCCTTCAGAGCCAGAGGTTGTGACGATTTCATCCGGCGACATCGAGGGGACAGAACAAGCACAAGCTCGTCCAGTGGATACCAGTGAATTGACCCTTGAGAATTTAGATCTCTCTGTGTTGTCGCCCGAGTTGGCGATGAAAGTGGAATCTGCAATGAACGCGGACAAATCTCGCGCTTTAGACGCAAAACTGGAACGCGCCAAGTCGCCATCAAACGTGGTAGCAATCTCGGATATTCCGTCAGACATGCTGAACCGTTTACCTAAATTGGATTTCCAAACCCATATCTATGCGTCGAATGAAAAGTCGCGTTGGGTGAAGGTGAATGGTGTGGATACACGTGAAGGTGAGTTTGTCGCTGACGGGGTGCTGCTTCGTGGCATAGAGCCGCAGCAAGTGGTGGTGCAGTTTGAAAATGCGCTAATTGCGATTCCTGCGCTGACAACCTGGTAGTTTTTCGGACAAATCGCGGATAAATCACAGACAAAAATAAAGCCGCATTCGCGGCTTTATTTTTGAAGCTTAACGCTTACGCCCAACCATTATTACGCTTTTTACGGCGTGGGATAACGTGCGGCAGGACCAAGCCAAACAGCAGACCGCCACCCGCCACCATGCCGCCGTACATGAAGTAACGCATCAGCAGGTCATCTTTTTGGGTGTCGATACGTGCGCGTAGCTCACGGATCTCCGCTTGTGCGTCAATCAGCTTCTGGTTCAATTCGCTGGTGTGCGATTCCAGCTCCTTCACCTGCGCATTACGCTGGTCTAGAGATTCAATCAAACCTTTGGTTTGCGCTTCAGCATCGCCTTGTGCACTAGACAGTGCCGTCTTCACTTGCTTTAGCTCTTCTTCCAGTGCCGGTACACGTGTTTTCAGACCTGGCTGGTTTGTGACGAATTTAGTTTCAACCCAACCTTTGCGGCCGCGCTCGTCTAAGACTTGGGTATATCCGGCATTCTTATTGCTATCTACCACTGTCACTTTTTCGCCCGCATCAATACTACCAAGAATGCGGAATTGAGTGCCTGGGCCTGAATGCATGTAAGTGAAAAGCTCATCAGAGATGTAATTGTCCTGCGCATTTGCAGCAGGTGCAGCAAGCACCATCAAAACAGCTAGGGCAGAAAAAAGTCGCTTCACGGATTATTCCTTTGGTTGGTCGTGAGAATATTTTCTAAGTAACAAATACTAAAAAATTTTGGGGTTCAGGTACAACAAAAGGGAGGTAAAACCTCCCTTTTTTGACCAAAGGCTGACATCACTGCACGAAAACGTGACGGAAATGCGTCTGTTACGCCCCGAATACCGCTTTCATCACGTAGAAGAAGATGACAGCAAGTAGTGCACCTGCAGGTAGTGTGACCACCCAAGATGCCACGATATTACGCACAACGCCGAGATTCAGCGCACCGATACCGCGTGCAAAGCCAACACCCAGAACCGCACCTACCAGTGTTTGTGTGGTAGAAATTGGCAGGCCAGTACCTGACGCCAAAACAACGGTAGAGGCTGTCGCCAACTGTGCTGCAAAGCCGCGGCTAGGTGTGAGTTCAGTGATACCTGTGCCCACGGTTGCCATGACTTTATGACCCAAGGTCGCAAGACCGACAACGATACCAATACCACCCAGTGGCAAGATCCACCAAGCAATCTGGCTTTTCTCTGCAACGGCACCCATGTGTTCAACGGTCGAAACAATCGCTGATAGTGGACCAATCGCATTCGCAACATCGTTTGAGCCGTGTGCAAAGGCCATCGCACATGCAGTAACAACCATCAGCAAGCTGAACACGCGCTCAACGCCTTGGTAGCCATTTTCACCGGCGGTATCGTCTTTGTATTTGCGGCTGATGTAGACATAACCGAATGCCATCACCAGTGCAGAAATCACGACAGAGACCATGAAGGCTTCACCCGTTGTCAGGTGTAGACCGACGTGTTTCAAGCCCTTTTTAATCGTTACCATCGCAATAATCATTGCGGTAAGGAACATGTAAACAGGGACGAAGCGCTTAGCATTGACCAACGGTTTGTCGGTATCAAAGATGAGTCGCTGGGCGCTTACGAAGATAATGTAGGCGAAAATACCTGAGATCAGCGGCGTGACAAGCCAGCTGCCTACGATGCCTTGAACCGAGCTCCAGTCAACGGCTTCAGTACCCACAGACACGCAGGCAAAACCGATGATCGCACCAATAATGGAGTGCGTGGTTGAGACAGGCCAGCCCATAAAAGAGGCAAGCAATAGCCAAGAGCCAGCCGCTAACAGGGCTGACATCATGCCATAGACGAGAATCTCTGGCTGATGAGCGTACAGTGAGGTTTCGATGACACCTTTTCGAATGGTATCGGTTACTTCACCACCTGCCAAATAGGCACCGGCAAATTCAAAAATCATCGCGATGATGATTGCTTGTTTAACGGTCAGGGCTTTAGACCCTACGGACGTGCCCATCGCATTGGCAACGTCATTTGCACCAATACCAATCGCCATCATGAAACCAAAAGCAGCCGCCACCAGGATAATAATGGTGCCGTAATTCGCTAGGATTTCCATTGTGTTACCTTGTTTAAATTGTTAGAGCCGTAGCACGAGTTGTTTGCAAGTACCTAAACACTAAGTTTGCTAGCGCCTAAACACTAAGAACGAGACAGCATCAGTTCTAATCGAGAACCAACACGTTGTGCCTGATCAGCGATTGCGCCGACCCATTCCAAAATTTTGTACAGGAACATCACATCAACCGGGCTGTATTGATCTTCGATTGACATGAGTTGCTGACGCAATTGAATTTGCATTGAATCAGTATCGTCTTCGATGGTATCCAGCTGGTGGATCATTTCTTCAACGAGTGTGACTTCGCGTCCTTTAAAGCCAGTTTCTAACAGTTCATCCAATTCACTGATGACACGTCGTGCTTGATCTGCTGCATCAAGGCAACGCAGCACATAGGCCACGAAATCGACGTACAGGAGGGCGGGGACTTGGAGTTTGCGGCCGATGACGCGGCCAGCGATATCTTTTGCCAGGTTGGCAAGTTTGTCTTGTTGTGTGAGAAGGTCGAGCATATCGGTGCGGTCGACAGGGAGGAAGAGACCGCGGGGGAGTCGGAGACGAATTTCGCGTTTTAGCGTATCGGCCTCTTTCTCTATAGTCGATATCTCGTGGCGCAGTTCCTCCGCACGCTCCCAATCGCCTTTTTCGCATGCTTCGAAGAAGGGGATTAACAGTGCGCAGCAGTCGTTAACGCGACTCACATGTCTTTGCAAAGGTTTTAAAGGGCTCTTTGCAAATAGCCCAATAATTGTATTTACTGGCATAGCCGTATCTACCTGAAAAGCCGTCTCCGAAGAATAGGCTAAAATTCACACGATGGTGTACAAGCGGCGAATGTTAACGCAATCACATTTGCAATGATACCGTTTCAGATCAATGAAAGACGCTTGCTCGTCTAACCAATTCCCCATATCCTTGTCGTGCTATTGATTATGGGCCCCTTTATGGAAACTGAGATAGAGTTAAAATTTTTTGTCTCTTCAGATTTTTCACGCCAAATTCGAGACAAAATCACCGACCTAAAAGTATTGCAGCAGCGTCAAAGACAGCTGGGCAATATCTACTACGACACCTCGGACTTTCTTTTACGTCAATATGATATTGGTCTCCGTGTGAGACGCTATGATGACGTATATGTTCAAACATTGAAGACAGCCGGACGCGTGGTTGCAGGTCTTCATCAGAGACCGGAATATAACGCCGAGCTTGACTCTCCGACGCCAGATCTCTCACTCATCCCGGCTGATGCATGGCCCGCAGGATTAGACGTTGAGGCATTGAGTGCGCAACTAAATCCTTTGTTCTCTACGGATTTTGAACGTCAGCAATGGTTAATTGCCATGCCTGATAGCAGTCAAGTTGAACTGGCGTTTGACAGTGGTGAGGTCACGACTGACGCGGGTGGCTACGATCCGATCTGCGAAGTAGAAATTGAACTGAAGTCCGGACAAACCGATGCGCTGTTCGTGTTGGCGCGAGAGCTGGCTGAAAACGGCGGACTCCGTTTGGGTAACCTCAGTAAGGCTGCGCGTGGCTATCGCTTGTCGACAGATTATCAGGGCGATGCCGTTAAAGCATTGAGCGTGGTGCCTGTAAGCAGTCAGTTATCGACGGAGCAGGCGTTTGTGAAGGTGCTGGAACATGCGCTGGAGCATTGGCACTACCACGAGCAAATTTATGTTGAGCGTCCTGAGCAGGAAGCGATCTTCGAAATTTGTAACGCGGTTTCGCTCATTCGTCAGGCGTTGACTCTGTACGGTGGGTTGATCCCTCGTCGCGCCAGTGCGTTGTTGCGCCAAGAGTTGCAATGGCTAGAAGGTGAGTTGAGTTGGATCTTTGAGTCTCGCGCCATCGAACGCTTGTGCGAAGACAAAGGTTACTTCTTACGTAAGTTAAACACGCAGAAGCAGCTTCGTAAAAAACTTGAAGCGCGTTATGAAGCGTTGCCTGAGCGCTCAGAAGTCTTAGAACTTTTCCAATCTGCACGTTATTGCAATTTGTTGCTCGATCTTAGCCGTTGGATCCTGACGCGCGGTTGGCAGCCTTTCCTCGATGATAAATCCCGAGAAAAACTGGCAGAGCCAATCCGTGCTTTTGCAAATCGCTCTTTGGCACAATCTTGGGAAGAGTTATTGAGCGTTTTTGCGGTCAATAATGACATGGACCGTTTTGGCTACCTTGATCAGCTACCTCGCTTGACGAAGAATCTGCTGTCAGGGTGCTGCGTAGCATCGCTATATGATGTTGAGGAGCGAGAAACGTTCCGTCTTCCATGGCTGGATCTGTTGCAGGGTCTTGAAGACATCGTATTGCTTGAGCCGATCCGTGCCTTCGTCAATGATGAAGACATTGATGAAGAAGATCGTGCGCAGATAGAAAAGTGGCTACGACGAAAAGAAGAATCTTTACTTCACGCCATGATGCAAAGCCGCCAGATAGGGTTAAGCCTTGATCCTTACTGGGATATCTATTTTGAATAGAGCGCCTAAAGTTTAAAGAAAGCACCGAAAGGTGCTTTTTTTTCACCTCATTTCTGAGATCGCTGATTTTCTTCTCACCATCTTGCCTGTTTACTGCTATTTGTCTTTCGGCTTTTGACTGTCTATTTGCGTCGACACTTTTTTATGGATTGGTGATTTCGTTAACATTTATGAAAAAAATAATCTTTATCAACACCATAAAATCCGTACAAACGACGATGACTTTACAGTGGATGAGGTATAAAGGAGACAGTTTTTCATCGTCGAGAATGACGAATTCGTACCACGAATATTGAAAGGCGAATTGATTCATACATGCGTAGGCGATCCAACTCTCACTTTTATCGCTAGGGTTTAGCGAGTATTCAATTCTTGGGTCGATTCGCCGATACATCGTTGTACACCTTTGTTGCACGCGTACCCGACGTTGATGCGGAAGTTGTACCAATATCATGGAGATAATCAAGAATGTCACAGATGATATTCAAGCCTTGGGAAAAGGCTATCAGTAACATCAAGCTGGTACCTAAGCTGGTTTTACTGATGGTATTTAGTACCGTCCTTCTTGGTGCAAAGCAGCTCTGGGATGCCAATACATTTAGAGAGTCAGTGACGCAAGTGACCGAATCTCACAGCCGCAACCAAGCGGTGCGCAGTGCAGAGCTGAGTCGTGAACTGTTTTCGCTGCCAGACGGCAAAACATTACTGTCTCGCGTCCTTGATGCTGAAAACGCCACGAGTGAAGGTAATGACTATGTCTTCATGGTGAATAAACAAAGTGGCGAGGTTCTGGGACATCCCCGTATCACAACGTTTGATGGTCTAGGGTTACCCCTCGAAAACGGTCAGTTGCTGTCTGAACAGCTGCGAAAAGAACGTGGCGAATTTATTTACCATCTTCAAACAGAAGCGCGTCATGGCATTGTGGTGCCAGTGGCTGGCACGGATTGGGTGAGCATTGCTTCCCAGTCGGACTCAGCGGCTAGTCATTATTACCAAACCTATCTGACTCAAGTTGTCTGGCAGACGTTGGCAATGATCGTTGCGTTCGTGGTGATCCTGCTAGGGGCATCAAGAATGATGCTGCGCCAAATCAACTACCTGATTGACAGTATTCGAAATATGGCAGGCAAGAACTTGAGTGTGCCTATTTTGATGGATTGTCGTGACGAGTTTGGAGAACTTGCCGCCGAGCTGGAAAAAACACGGAGCCAATTGGCGAGCGTGATCAAAGCGCAGCGCAGTTCGTCAGAAGAGCTCTCTGAGATCGCGGAAGTGATGACCATCAGCATGGATGAAACGCGTGAGTCGGCGAAAGAACAGTTTGGTGAAATTGACCTACTGGCCTCAGCCATGAGCGAAATGTCATCAACGGTTCAGGAAGTGGCGGGACATGCACGTGCCGCGTCTCAAGCGACAGAAAGCTCTCGTGAGCAGGCTATCGCCGGTCAGCAATACGTGGCAAATACCATTGGCACTATTAACAAGCTTTCACAGGACATTCGTGATTCTGCGGGTGTGGTGAATCAGGTTGAAGCGCGTGTTGAAAAGATCAGTTCTGTGGTTGTCACCATTCAGGGGATCTCTGAGCAGACAAACCTCCTTGCGTTGAATGCCGCCATTGAGGCAGCTCGTGCTGGCGAAGCTGGCCGTGGCTTTGCGGTGGTTGCGGATGAAGTACGTAACCTCGCGCAGAACACGCAGAAAGCGACCGTGGAAATTCAGGACATGATCGGCCAGCTTCAATCAGCCGCACAACAAGCGGTTGGCTTGATGGAGCAAAGCGTGATTGAGGCCGTGGAAAGCGTCGAGTCAGTGAGCAAGGCGGGTGATGAGCTGAATTTGATTGTTGAGCAAATTGACCAAATCAATGACATGAACTTCCATATCGCATCCGCTGCGGAACAACAGGCATCAGTAGCCGATGAAATGAATGCCAACCTGACGAACGTGCGCGAAATTGTTCAAGCATCGGTGACCGTGGTAACCGAGCTCGCGGAGACATCCGGTAGCTTACAAAACAATGCGACTGAGCTGGATTTGAAAATCAAAGAGTTTGCAGTTTAACAGCGACATTTCAGTCAAAAAGCCCACCGCATGCGTGGGCTTTTTTTATGTTATTTTAATCCACTAAGCAAAGGTAATAGGGAACGGAATACATGGTGTTGCCCAAGGAATTGGAAGCCTGCGTTTCGCGCAGACTGGAACAACTTTCAGAGAAACAACCACAAAATCTTGAAAGTTGGCAAGGTGAAGACAAAGAACGCCTCACGCGTACGCTGGCATTGAGTGATTTTATTGCGGAATCTTTTCTTCACGATGAAACGCTGCTGCCCTGGATGTTGGATCGCCAATCACCCAAGCTTCGTGCGCCGCATTACCGTAAGAAGCTAAAAGCCATTTTGGATGCCCAGTCAGATGAATATAGCATGATGCGTGAGCTTCGTCGTTTTCGTCGTCGTGAAATGACCTGGCTGGCTTGGCATGACTTTAACAATGCCCTTTCCCTGAATGACAGTCTTTCACATATTTCTAAGCTGGCCGAAGCCATGATTATGGAGGCGTATGGTTGGCTGTATGCGACGTGTTGCGCTGAATGGGGCACCCCTTGTGATGCTGAAGGTAATCCTCAGCCTATGCTTGTTCTCGGTATGGGCAAGTTGGGTGGGGGGGAGCTGAATTTTTCTTCGGACATTGATCTTATTTTCACCTATCCCGAAAACGGCGAGACGCAAGGTGCGCGCAGAAGCATTGCCAATGCTCAGTTCTTTACCCGTCTCGGCCAACGCTTGATTAAGGCTCTCGATCAGCAAACCTTTGATGGCTTCTGTTACCGCGTTGATATGCGGCTTCGTCCATTTGGTGACAGTGGTCCTTTGGTCATGAGCTTTGCGGCTTTGGAAGATTATTATCAGGAGCAAGGGCGTGACTGGGAACGTTACGCCATGATCAAAGCAAGGGTGATGGGCAAAGAGCAATTTGCCTGTTACCAGACACTTCGACAACTTCTTCGTCCTTTCGTTTTCCGTCGGTATATCGACTTCAGTGCGATTCAGTCACTGCGCCGAATGAAGGCACTTATTCGGAGTGAAGCCCGTCGTCGTGGTGTGAACAACAACATTAAAATTGGGGCGGGCGGCATCCGTGAAATTGAGTTTATCGCTCAATCTTTTCAGCTAATTCGTGGTGGACGCGACCCGATTTTACGTAAACGCGGCCTGTTCATTACGCTAGAGGCAATCCGCGAGCTCGCCCTGTTGCCAGAGCCTGACGTGGATACGCTAGAGACGTCATACCGATATTTACGTCGGTTAGAAAACTTGCTTCAAGCCATTGATGATAAACAGACACAAACGTTACCTGATACGCCAAGGGATCAAGCTCGCCTTGCTGTGGCGATGGGCGAAGATAATTGGGAAGCGCTGATGGAAAACCTCAGCCAGCATATGGCGGGTGTCCACGCTATTTTTGATGCGCTGATTGGGGATGAAGAAGAAGGCGAAGACGAACAAATTTCGCCAGACTTTCGTGTGATCTGGGACGGCGGACGTGATCCAGAGTTGGTGGAAAAAATCCTGTCTGATATGTCCGCACCAGACGCGTCTGACAATGCCAAGGCGCTGCTTAGATTCAAAGAAGAACTGGCAAAGCGAACCTTGGGCCCGCGTGGTCGTGAGGTACTAAACCGATTGATGCCCATTCTGCTCAGCCACATTTTGTGTCGAGAGGATGGCAGCGTGGTGTTGGCACGTATTATCAAGCTGTTGATGCGTATCGCCACGCGCACCACCTACCTTGAATTGCTTGATGAGCACCACGGTGCTATCGAGCAGCTCGTACGTCTTTGCAGTGCGAGCCCAATGGTTGCCGAGCAATTGGCGAGCTATCCGATTCTGCTTGATGAGCTGTTGGATCTTCAGCATCTCTACAACCCGACGCCGTTCGAAGAATACGGCAACGAGTTGTTCGAGTTTCTGGCCCGTATCCCTGAAGAGGATATGGAGCAGCAAATGGAGATGATCCGGCAATACAAACAGACGCAGCTACTGCGTATTGCGGCGGCAGATATCGCCGGTGTATTGCCTGTGATGAAGGTGAGTGATCATCTGACTTATCTGGCTGAAGCCATTGTCGGGGCTGTGGTGAATCAGGCGTGGTATCAGATGGTCTCCAAATATGGTCAGCCATCTCACCTTGCTGGACGTGACGGCAGAGGGTTTGCCGTGGTGGGGTACGGCAAAGTGGGCGGTATTGAGCTGGGCTACGGTTCAGATTTAGATGTCGTTTTCCTGCATGATTGTCCTGACAACGTTTATACCGATGGTTCGAAAGAAATTGATGGTCGCCAATTTTATCTGCGTCTCGCGCAGCGTATTGTTCACCTGTTTTCGACACGTACCGCATCGGGTGTGTTGTATGAAATTGATACCCGACTTCGTCCTTCAGGTGCATCTGGTATGTTGGTCACGACGGTTGAATCGTTTGAGGATTACCAGAACACGGAAGCGTGGACATGGGAGCATCAGGCACTGGTGCGGGCGCGTATGATTTACGGTGATATGGCGTTACAAAAAGGCTTTGCGAACGTACGCAAATCGGTGCTCACCAAAGTGCGTGATATTGAGACCCTGCGAAAAGATGTCGCAGAGATGCGTGTCAAAATGCGTGAGCACTTGGGAAGCAAGCAGGCAGATAAGTTCCATATCAAGCAAGATCCCGGTGGGATCACTGACATTGAATTCATCACCCAATATTTGGTGTTGGCAAATAGTCATGAAGAGCCCGCACTGACACGTTGGAGTGACAATGTACGTATTCTCGAAGATATGGCACAAGCGGGTATCGTGGATACGTCTCAGGCGTTGGCACTGCGAGATGCTTATGTCCTGATGCGCGATGAAATTCACCGCTTAAATTTGCTGGATGCGTCTGTTGAAGTGGATGACGGCAAATTCACGGTAGAACGCCGCATTGTGCGAGATGCGTGGGCTATGTGGATGGAGACAACGCCTATGAACGGAGAAAAACCTGAGGATGGAGAAAAACCTGAGTAGGTGGGGTGTTGAACATTGTCGGAATTCGATTCATTAAAAAAGGCGCTTACGCGCCTTTTTTTGTCAGTCATACAATGACGGTTCACCTTCAGGGCGACTTTTAAAGCGACGGTGTAGCCACATGTATTGCTCAGGCGCGCGCATGATTGAACGCTCAACAAACTTGTTGGTGTAAATGGCTGCGGCTTCTGCATCATCGTATGGGAAGGCATCCATCGGCGTATCTAGGATCATGGTGTAACCCGTCCCCTCGCGATCGCGCGTGATGGTGAAGGTGGCCACAAGTGATTTGCTCGCCGATGCCAACAGGTGTGTTCCCGTCGTGGTACATGCTTTTTCAACGGCGAAAAACGGTGCCCATGCATAACGATGTCGACCATAATCGTGGTCCGGGGCGTACCAGACAAAGCTGCCTTGTTTAAGGCGTTTCACCATTTGTTTGACGTCACGTCGGTCGATGCATTTTTTCTCACGAGAACGGCCCCAGTATTGAACGTAATCAAACACGGGATTGGTGTTAGGGCGGTAAACGCCATAACCCGTGGTATGCACACCGAACGCACGTGCACCAAACTCGAGGTTAAAGGAGTGAACTGCGACAATCAGGACACCTTTACCGGCTTTCTGAATGGCTTCGATTTGTTCAAAACCGACATACTTAACGTGCTTTTTTACACGCCATGCTGGCCAAAACCATGCCATGCAGGTTTCGAAGAAGGCCATGCCCATGTTTTCAAAGTTTTCACGCAGCAGGGTTTCACGCTCGGCTCCTGTCATCTCAGGAAAGCAAAGCTCGAGATTGCGCTTGGCAATTTTCTTACGACTTTTAAAGAACTTCATAATAAGAAGTCCCAGCTTTTTGCCTAAAAAGCGCTGCGTGCAGTAGGGTAACCAACTGAATAAAAACATGAAGCCAATGCCAATCCAAGTATGAAAATACTTAGGATGCAAAAACGACCATTGGAATGTTGGTGCCTTGGAATTGCTACTCATGACAGTGAGGTATTTCCTAACAATAAAGCGGGTCAATCAAGGTGGGCATTGTATACCGAAATTTACCTTCAATGCATATTTCAGTGTGGCAACCACGTTCAATGTTAATTGTTAGACAGGATTGGTTCAGGAGCCAACCTGTTCGGCTGTCGCTTTAATGTCTTTATGGTAATATCGCCAACAATATTTTGTAGGCGGTGCAGATACCTGATGATCAAACGCTGCACGCGCTTGCCAAACGTTTAACAGATTAAAGCAAACGACATAGCAGGGGCGAGAAGCCCTTATGCTTGGAGAAGACAATGAAACTGACTTTGCCTGACTATCAGCTAGCGAATGTTCTGGTTGTTGGTGATGTAATGCTCGACCGTTACTGGTATGGGCCAACTGGCCGTATTTCACCAGAAGCACCGGTTCCAGTGGTACAAATCAATCAAACAGAAGAGCGTCCAGGCGGTGCTGCTAACGTTGCAATGAACATTGCTGCTTTGGGTGGCAAGGCAAGACTTATCGGTTTGGTGGGGCAGGATGAGCAAGCGAACGTTCTGAACGACAAACTGTGTTCATTGAAAGTAGATTGTGACTTTGTAGGCTTGTCTGATTTTCCTACCATCACCAAGCTACGCGTAATGAGCCGCAACCAGCAGCTGATCCGTTTGGACTTCGAAGAAGGTTTCCACAACGTTGATCCTCAGCCAATGCTGGATCGCATTGAAGCGGCATTGCCAAACACTAAAGCGATGATCTTGTCTGATTACGCGAAAGGTGCGCTGGTAAATGTGCAACCAATGATCCAACTGGCACGCCAAGCGGGTGTTGCGACGTTGGTTGACCCGAAAGGGACGGACTTTGAGCGTTACCGTGGTGCGACGTTATTAACGCCAAACATGAGCGAATTTGAAGCGGTGGTCGGCGCATGCCACACCGAAGATGACATCGTTGAGCGCGGTCTGGCTCTGATTGAGAAGTTTGAATTCGATGCCATGCTGGTAACGCGTAGCGAAAACGGCATGACTCTATTGCGTGCGGGCCAAGAGCCTCTAAACCTGCCGACACTGGCGAAAGAAGTGTACGACGTAACCGGTGCAGGCGACACGGTGATTTCTGTTCTGGCGGCGTCTCTTGCTGCGGGCAAACCGATTGAAGATGCATGTGCGCTGGCAAATGCAGCCGCAGGCGTGGTGGTGGGTAAGCTGGGTACGTCTACGCTGTCGACCATCGAACTGACAGAAGCGGTGCATGGCAGTCACCAGTCAGGCTTTGGTGTCGTCACCGAAGAGCAACTGAAAGCCTCTGTGCTGATGGCTAAAGCGCGTGGTGAGGTTGTGGTCATGACCAATGGCTGCTTTGATATTCTGCATGCGGGCCATGTGGCGTATTTGAATGAAGCTGCAAAACTGGGCGATCGCCTGATTGTTGCCGTCAACACTGATGAGTCAGTGCGTGGTTTGAAAGGACCGGGTCGCCCTGTTAACCCGACCGATCGCCGTATGGCTGTTCTTGCTGGTTTGGGTGCGGTGGATTGGGTTGTGCCGTTTAACGAAGAAACCCCACAACGTCTGATCAGTGAAGTGTTGCCAAGCTTGCTGGTAAAAGGCGGTGACTACAAGCCAGAAGAGATTGCTGGTGGTAAAGAAGTGATTGCGGCGGGTGGCGACGTGCTCGTGCTGAATTTTGAAGACGGTTGTTCAACGACAGAGATCATTAACTCGATTCTGAGTGGTCACAACAACTGATAGGGTGTTTGTAAACAGGCACAAAAAAGGCACCGTTTGGTGCCTTTTCTTTATTTATAGCGTGTCGCGTACGCGATTACTTTGGTGCAACCAAACCGTTGTTGATTTCAACCAGATCTTGTTCGCTTAACGTGCCCACAGCTTGACGCAGTTGCAGAACGCTCAGAATGTAGTCATAGCGTGCATCAGATAGGTTACGGTTCGCGTCATACAGACCACGCGTCGAATCCAATACGTCGACGATAGTACGTGTACCCACTTCAAAGCCTGCTTCTGTCGCTTCTAATGCAGAGCGCTGTGATACCACCGTTTGCTCATACGCTTTCAGTGCACCGATGCTCGCGTTGATGTTGTTGTAGAACGCACGAACATCTTTCACCGTAGTGCGGTAAGTGCCTTCTAGCGCTTCAGACGCCGCAACATAGTTGAATTGCGCTTGTTTTACGCCTGCATCGATACTGCCGCCAGAGTAAAGAGGCATCGAGAAGTTGATGCCGCCAGTAAACTGGCTATTGCTGGTGTCACGAGATAGCGTTTTGTTATCCTGATCTGTGTAGCCGTAGCCAGCGTTCAGCGTCAGCGACGGCATATGACCAGCTTGAGCCAGTGAAATGCGCTCTTTCGCCGCATCACGCGTAATACGTTGTGCTAGCAGTGACAAGTTTTCTTGTTCTGCCTTCTTCACTAGCTCGTCAACGACTTGTTCAGGACGGCTTGCTGAGAACGACTTAGTGTTTAACTCGTACAGATCAGCGTGGCTTTGGCCCGTAATTTCACGAAGTTCTTCGTAGCTGTTCGCAACTTGGTTTTCAGACAGAATTTCTTGAGCCAGAACAGAATCATACTGAGCTTGGGCATCATACACATCGGTGATGGCAGACAGACCCACTTCAAAACGTTGCTTAGTTTGTTCTAGCTGACGGCCTACAGCCGCTTTTTCTGCACGGACAAAAACCAAATCATCGGCGGCTTTCAATACGTTAAAATACGCTTGCGAAACGCGCAGGATTAGACCTTGTTGCTGAGCTGCATAAGAAGCATCAGCTTGTCGCGCTGTAATTTCAGCGATATCTAGGTTAATCCAGCTGTTTTGGTTGAACAGTTGCTGGCTGACATCGACGCCTGCTGATAGGGTGTTTGTATCAAAAGGGCCTGAGGTGCTTTCTTCACTGTTTCTCGCAAGGTTGTAACCTGCGGACAGGTTAATTTGCGGCAAGGTGCTTCCACGGCTTACGCCTACTTGGGAAAATGCAGCATCGCGGGTAGCCGCCGACTGCAGAAGTGTTGGATCACTTTGTTTTGCTTGTTGATAGACTTGCAATAGATCGTCTGCACTCGCAAGCGGAGCTGCGGTGCCTAGCGCAACCCCGATAAAAATGGGAAGCAATTTCTTCATAGTAGGTAGTCCCTGAACTTGTCGTATTCTAATAAATTGCTGATATACCCAAATTACCTGAACTCTGCATCTTCAGGTTGCTTGGGTATAGAGGTATCCGACACATAGTGTAAACCAAGCTTGCTTACTTGAAACTGACAATGTGATGGTTTCTTGAGAAAAAGTGATTGTAAAAGCATCACTGCAATAAATATATTCAAATAATTCTGCAATCCATACCAAAAAAGTAAAGGTTTTAGATTGCAGCTTCCTGCTATGCACCACTATTATTTGCCCCCCATCATTCAGAGTAAGGGGACTCCCGTGCCACTGACCACAGAGCTTGACCAGTTTGGAAAGGATGACGTTGAGATTGAAAAAACCGACGTTGTCTATAATGGTTACTTTAAGATGGTAAAGTATCGCTTTCGGCATCGACTGTTTGCGGGTGGTTGGAGTGATGTGCTCGACAGAGAACTTTTCGAGCGAGGTCATGCAGTTGCCATGCTACCTTATGACCCCGTCACAGACGAAGTCGTGCTGGTTGAGCAGATCCGTATTGGTGCGATGGTTGCTAGCGATTCTCCTTGGCAATTGGAGATAGTCGCTGGCATTATCGACAAGGACGAAACGCCTGACGCCGTTGCGATTCGCGAGGCGGAAGAAGAAGCTGGGCTTCATGTGTTGTCGTTGCATCCAATGACAAGTTACTTGTCGAGCTCTGGTGGATGCTCAGAACGCATTCATTTGTATTTGGGCCTTGTTGATGCTTCAAGTGCAAAAGGCGTTCACGGGCTTCCTGAAGAAGGTGAAGACATACTGGTGCATGTGGTTGAACGAGCACGTGCAATGGAGTGGGTAGCGAAGGGTAAAATTGAAAACGCTGCCTCAATTATCGCATTACAGTGGCTGACGCTGAATCGAGACAAATTCGATGTAACGTCAGGGAAATAGATTCACAGGACGTTGTATGTTGAGACGAGAGTATCAGGTTGATTTAAGTGCCTTGATGCGAATGTATGAAACGAATTACGCCAAGTTAGTCAGGCTGATGCCACGTCAAGATGACGTTGGTGAATACTGTGTATACGAAATCCAAGGTCAAGAGTTTCAACTGGATATTGT
Source organism: Enterovibrio nigricans DSM 22720 (assembly GCF_900167155.1). Taxonomy (GTDB): domain Bacteria; phylum Pseudomonadota; class Gammaproteobacteria; order Enterobacterales; family Vibrionaceae; genus Enterovibrio; species Enterovibrio nigricans. The sequence goes on from NZ_FUXU01000023.1 coordinate 28,656, forward strand.
TGAATCTACGCGATACACCACACTGATTAATATTTGGCAACGTGGTGAAGTGCCAAGTTATTTGCGACCGAAGCTGACAGTTCGACTGTATCACGACGCACGTGTCGCTGAAGTGTGTACCAGTCAGCAGATTTCCCGAATTCAGCCGCGTTATGATTACCCGAATCCGCGCATGCACCAGCGTGATGAAAAGCGTCAGGTCAATGCATTTCTCTCGGATTGGCTGGTGCTGTGCCTGAAAAACGGTATAACAAAACACAACATAATTTATTAGTATTAGCGTTAATCAAATAACGCAATTTAAGATCAGGGTTTTCAAGACGTTGCGGATTTGCCATCTACCCAAACAACACAACCAAACCGTTAGGTTGTTGCAGATTACAGATACACACCTCTTTGCAGATCACGCGGGTAGCTTACTCGGCGTGAACACGTCTGCGAGCTTTAAAGCTGTGGTAAATGAAATTGTCCAAGACGGTGTGGAATTTGATGCCATTATTGCGACGGGTGATATCTCACAAGATCACACCGCCGAATCTTATCAACGCTTTGTTAGTGGTATTACGCGCTGGGAGCAGCCTTGTTACTGGTTGCCGGGCAATCATGATTACCAACAAAAAATGAATGCGGTGTTGGAACAGTCAACGCTTGAGCGTTGCGAGCATGTGTTGATGGGGGAACATTGGCAGTTAGTGATGCTGGACAGCCAAGTTGCGGGTGTGCCTCACGGTCGACTGTCTGATGAGCAATTGATGCTCTTAGAGGTGATATTACGTGACAATCCAGAGCGCAATACGTTGGTGTTGTTGCATCACCATCCACTCCCTGCGGGCAGTGCTTGGCTTGATCAGCATAAGTTGCACAACCAAGATGCATTTTGGGCCATTGTCGCGAAGTACAACACGGTAAAAGGTGTTGTTTGCGGGCATATCCATCAGGCATTGGACACACAGTACCAAAACTGTCGAGTGATGGCAGCACCGTCAACCTGTATTCAGTTTCAGCCTAATTCTGACGATTTCGCGTTGGATCTGACTAACCCTGGCTGGCGCGAAATTTCGCTTCATGCAGACGGCTCGATTTCGACCACTGTGGGGCGCCTGAAAGGCAATGAATTCCAGCCAGATATGACCTCATCTGGATACTAAAATGCCACCATTACTGATTTATATTCACGGGTTTAATAGCTCTCCGTTGTCAGCAAAAGCCCAGCAGATACAGGCGTGGTGTGAAACGCACCGCCCAGACATAAAGCTGGAAGTTCCCCGTCTTGCCTGTTACCCTTCCGATGCTGCAAACCAGCTAAAAGCACTGGTGAATACGTATCAGGGTGACTATCGTATCGGTTTGGTCGGTAGTTCTTTAGGCGGTTATCTGTCGACGTGGCTCAATGCACAATTTGGCTTTCCGGCTGTAGTGGTTAACCCAGCAGTCAAGCCTTACGAACTTCTTGTTGATTATCTCGGCCCCCAACAGAATCCATATACGGGGGAGCAGTATGTGTTTGAGGCTCACCATATGGGCGATCTCAAAGCACTGGACACTGAGTCTATCTCGCATCCCGATACGATCTGGTTACTGCAACAAGAAGGCGACGAAGTCTTGGACTACAGTCAAGCTGTCGCGAAGTATCAGGGATGTAAACAAACGGTAGAAGCGGGAGGCGATCACGCTTTTGTTGGCTTCGACAGATACCCCGCTAAAATCATACAATTCCTTGGACTGTGAGGGTAACTCACAGAATAACCTCATCAGCACTGTCTTTATTTGACAAGTTGACGGGGCATCACAGACCATGTGACAAACTTTAGAAAACCATTCATCTATGACAGAGCAAGTTTATAACGCGGGCTCCATTGAAGTTCTTAATGGCCTGGAACCGGTGCGTCGTCGTCCCGGAATGTATACAGACACGACCCGTCCTAATCACCTCGGTCAAGAAGTCATTGATAACAGTGTCGATGAGGCGTTGGCAGGACATGCACGCAAGGTGGAAGTTATCCTCCATGCGGATCAGTCTTTGGAAGTTATTGATGACGGCCGAGGGATGCCTGTCGACATCCACCCAGAAGAGGGTGTGTCGGGTGTCGAGCTGATCCTTTGTAAACTCCATGCGGGTGGTAAGTTCTCGAACAATAACTACCAGTTCAGTGGCGGTTTGCACGGGGTAGGTATATCGGTAGTGAATGCGCTATCGAACCGTGTTGAAGTCTCTGTCAAACGCGATGGTCAGGTGTATGAAATTGCATTTGAACATGGCGATAAAGTACAAGAACTGACGGTCGTTGGAACCTGTGGGCGTCGTGCAAAAGGCACTCGCGTACATTTCTGGCCGGATGCAAAGTACTTTGACTCTCCAAAATTCTCCGTTTCTCGCCTGAAAAACAACCTCAAAGCCAAAGCCGTATTGTGCCCGGGGCTTGAGATTGTCTTCACGGATAAAAACACCAATGAAACCATTACGTGGTGTTACGAAAGTGGCCTGAAAGACTACTTGGCCGAAGGCGTGAAAGGATATGAGTTACTGCCTGCTGAACCTTTCGTGGGGGAGTTTAGAGCACCTCATGAAGCTGCCGACTGGGCCATTATCTGGCTACCAGAAGGTGGTGAACTCATCACTGAAAGTTACGTTAACTTGATACCGACTGCACAAGGCGGTACGCACGTAAATGGCTTACGCCAAGGTCTGCTGGATGCGATGCGAGAGTTCTGTGAGTTCCGGAATCTCTTGCCGCGTGGTGTAAAACTCACGGCTGACGATATTTGGGAACGTTGTGCTTACGTGCTTTCTGTGAAAATGCAGGATCCGCAGTTTGCTGGCCAAACCAAAGAGCGTTTGTCTTCGCGCCAGTGTGCGGCATTCGTATCCGGCGTTGTGAAAGACTCGTTCAGTTTATGGCTAAATGAGCGTCCGCAATTGGCGGAACAGCTTGCTGAAGTCTGTATTGCAAACGCACATCGCCGTATGCGTGCCGCCAAGAAAGTGGTGCGCAAAAAGGTCGCGTCAGGTCCTGCACTACCAGGTAAATTGACCGACTGTTCAATGCAAGATCTCGCGCGCACCGAACTGTTTCTCGTCGAGGGTGACTCGGCAGGTGGCTCAGCCAAGCAGGCGCGTGACCGTGAATTCCAAGCCATCATGCCGCTGCGCGGTAAAATCCTAAATACATGGGAAGTTTCGGCAGACCAAGTGTTGGCATCGCAAGAAGTGCATGATATTTCCGTCGCGTTGGGCATTGACCCTGACAGCGAAGATCTGACAGGCCTGCGATACGGTAAAGTTTGTATCCTCGCCGATGCGGACTCGGACGGTCTACACATCGCGACCTTGCTGTGCGCACTGTTTGTGAAGCATTTCCATGCGTTGGTTCGTGCAGGGCACGTTTATGTGGCTATGCCTCCACTGTATCGCATTGACTGCGGTAAAGAGGTTTTCTACGCACTCGATGATGCCGAGAAAGCCGGCATCTTAGAAAGCCTTAGCCAGAAACGCGCAAAAATCGATGTTCAGCGATTCAAAGGTCTGGGTGAGATGAACCCACTTCAGCTTCGTGAGACCACCATGGATCCGAACACGCGTCGTCTTGTTCAGCTTACTATCGACGATCAGGAAGAGACGGATCGAATGATGGACATGCTGCTAGGCAAAAAGCGTGCGGAAGATCGTCGCCATTGGCTACAAGAAAAAGGCGACATGGCCGAGCTGGCAGAAATTTAACTGGATTTTAGAATCGGACGTTTTCAATGACTGATATTACTTATGACGGTGTCGAGCAGCTTCCGCTAAGGAAGTTCACCGAGAATGCATACCTCAACTACTCGATGTACGTCATCATGGACCGTGCTTTGCCATTTATTGGTGACGGTCTTAAACCTGTGCAGCGTCGCATCATCTATGCGATGTCTGAACTGGGTTTGTCGGCAACGGCGAAATATAAAAAATCTGCCCGTACCGTGGGTGATGTGCTGGGTAAATATCACCCGCATGGTGACTCTGCGTGTTATGAAGCCATGGTACTGATGGCGCAGCCTTTCTCTTACCGCTACCCGTTGGTTGATGGTCAAGGGAACTGGGGTGCACCCGACGATCCGAAATCGTTCGCAGCAATGCGTTATACGGAATCGCGTCTTTCTCGCTTTTCTGAGGTCTTGCTGAGCGAAATCAGCCAAGGCACGGTTGACTGGCAACCAAACTTTGACGGCACCATGAAGGAGCCGAAAACCATGCCTGCGCGCTTGCCGCACATTCTGTTGAATGGTGTGACAGGGATAGCCGTGGGTATGGCCACAGACATTCCTCCTCATAACGTGCGTGAAGTGGCAAATGCGCTGGTGGCGTTGATCGACTCACCGAGTTTGGACTTAGACGCCGTACTGGAGTACGTAAAAGGCCCTGACTATCCAACGGAAGCCGAAATTATTACCCCTGCGGTGGAGTTGAAGAAACTGTATCGCAGCGGTAAAGGCTCTATCCGCATGCGTGCCTGCTGGCACAAAGAGAATGGCGACATTGTGATCAGTGCGCTGCCGCATCAGGTATCGGGCGCGAAATTGCTTGAGCAGATCGCCAACCAGATGCGCGCGAAGAAACTGCCGATGGTAGAAGATCTTCGTGATGAATCGGATCATGAAAATCCAACGCGTATTGTGATCGTACCGCGCTCAAACCGTGTGGATTGCGATCAGTTGATGAATCACTTGTTTGCGTCAACTGATCTAGAACGTAGTTACCGCGCGAACCTGAACATGATTGGTCTCGACGGCCGCCCTCAGGTTAAAGGTCTGCTTCAAATCTTGACTGAGTGGCTAGTGTTTCGCCGTGAAACAGTGCGTCGTCGTCTGCAATACCGTTTGGATAAAGTGTTAGCGCGCCTACATATCCTTGACGGTTTATTGGCTGCGTACCTGAATATCGATGAAGTCATCGAGATCATCCGTACGGAAGACAATCCGAAAGCCGAGTTGATGCAGCGTTTCTCGCTGAGCGAGCGACAAGCTGAAGCCATCCTTGAAATCAAACTTCGTCAGTTAGCGAAACTGGAAGAAATCAAGATCCGTGGCGAGCAAGACGAATTGAACAAAGAACGCGAGCAGTTGGAGAAACTGCTGGGTTCTGAACGTCGCTTAAACACTTTGCTGAAAAAAGAAATTGCCGCAGATGCTGAAAAGTATGGCGATGATCGCCGCTCGCCATTGGTTGAGCGTGAAGAAGCGAAAGCGATGACGGAACGTGATTTGGTGCCAAGCGAACCTATTACAGTGGTTCTGTCAGAAAAAGGCTGGATCCGTCATGCAAAAGGGCACGATGTTGATCCATCGACGCTGAGCTACAAATCGGGCGATGGATATCTAGCTGCCGCGAGAGGCAAGAGCAGTCAACCTGCGGTGTTTATTGGTACTGACGGTCGAAGCTATGCGCTGGAGTCTCACAGCTTGCCATCCGCACGCAGTCAGGGTGAGCCTATTACGGGTCGCTTGAACATTACGGCAGGTACGTCTATTCGCCATGTGCTGATGGGTGAGAATGAAAACTTGATGCTCATGGCTTCGGATGCGGGTTATGGCTTTGTGTGTAAGCACGATGACCTGTTATCGAAGAACCGTAGTGGTAAGGCGCTGTTGAGCTTGCCTCAGGCGTCAGAAGTGATGCCGCCTCATAAAGTGGCAGACATCGACAGTGATGACATTATCGCGATCACCAATGAAGGCCGCATGTTGGTGTTCCCTGTGAAAGAGTTGCCGCAATTAGGGAAAGGGAAAGGGAATAAGATCATTAATATTCCTGCTGCTCGTGCAAAAGCGCGTGAAGAGCTGCTTTCTCAGTTGTTTGTTATCCCGCAAGGGGCGACAGTGACCTTGCATGCAGGTAAGCGTAAGTTGTCTTTGAAACCGACGGATATTGATAACTTCCGCGGTGAACGAGGTCGTCGTGGCTCGATGCTGCCTCGCGGTCTTCAGCGTGTCACTGCGATTGAGATCTCGACACCGAAAGACTCGATAGAAACGCCAGACGCGTAATGCTGAAACCCTCCGGCCGGAGGGTTTTTTCTCTCTGCCTGCAGCCGGAATTTAAACATCTTTAGGGGGTTTGGGGTCTCGGTTAAAAATGTTTCGACAAAGTGTGATGAATTTTATTGTCGGACACGTATACTAGGGCCAGAAATTTTTAGCGCACACCTGTACGCTTAAAACGTAAAAGCGATTCTCAGGTAGCAATTCCCAAACCTTTCCAGCGGTTAACTGGCGCAAAGGTCAACCGACCCTAGGAGATAAGAATGTACTTTATACTGCGACTGTTGGCTGTCGCGTTGTTTGCGATTTTCATGCTTGTATTCGGTTGTGGTTATTGCCTGTTCAGCCCGAGAAATCCAAAGCACGTTTATACTTTTGGCCGTTTGTTCGGCAAGCTGTCTTCCCTTTTTGGTATCAAGTTGGAGCTTCGCCAATCAGAAGCCTCTAAGCAAGTCGGAACCTGCGTCTATATCGCAAACCACCAAAGTAACTGGGATTTGGTCACTGTCTCTAATGCTGTGCGTCCTGGTGCCGTAACTGTGGGCAAGAAAAGCCTGGCTTACATTCCTATCTTCGGTACCTTGTACTGGCTGACTGGCAATATTCTGATTGACCGTAACAACCGCACCAAAGCCATGGGCACCATCGGTCAAGTGGTTGACCAAATCAAAGACAATAACGTGTCGGTTTGGCTGTTCCCTGAAGGCACTCGTTCACGTGGTCGTGGTTTACTGCCATTTAAAACGGGCGCATTTCATGCTGCTATTGGCGCGGGTGTGCCCATCGTACCTATCGTTTGCAGTTCTACGCGTCACTTAGAAGTGTCGCGTCGCGACAACGGCCATATCATCGTTGAAATCATGGATCCCATCTCAACGGAAGGCTATGGCAAAGATCGGGTTCGTGAATTGTCGAAACATTGCCATGACCTGATGGCGGCAAAACTGGCGGAATTGGACGCAGAAGTCGCTGAGTTGAATAAGAAGTAATACACTGTACAAAACGAATTGAAAGGATACGCCAATGCGTATCCTTTTGTATTTTCAGGTGCTGTAAAAGAAGTAAGACAGATATGCTGAAAAATCAGGTGGTACTGGTCACCGAAAAAGGCGAACCGATTGGGTTGGCAGAAAAAATGCTGGCGCATCAAGAAGGGCTGTTGCATCTGGCGTTTTCGGTCATGATTTACCGAGAAACGGCAGAAGGTAGAGAGTACCTGCTGCAACAACGTGCGCTCAGCAAATACCACAGTGGCGGTTTGTGGACCAACACCTGCTGTTCTCACCCCATGCAGGGGGAAGCGTTTGAGGCAGCCGCGACGCGTCGTTTGTTTGAAGAGTTAGGCATTGAGACGCAGCTTGAGTTTGAAATGGGCGATTTGTTTTGCTATCGCGCGGAACTTGATAACAACTTGATCGAACATGAACTGGACCAGATCATTCTTTGTAAGGTTGACGATGTGGTGTTGAACCCCAATCCAGATGAAGTGATGAGTTGGCGTTGGTGGCCACAGCGAGAGCTAGCCTTAGAAATGCAGTCGTCACCTGAGCGTTTTACCGCGTGGTTTACCCAAGTGGTCGATAAAGTCGAACGCCAACTGCCCCATTAATGGGCAATGCGTTTCAAAATAAAAACAGCGATCTAGAAGCAAAAAGCACCGTCTGACGGTGCTTTTTCGGTTTGTACAACAAGATGCGTTTTAGGCTTGGAGCAGCTCTTGGAAATAATATCCCGGATGTTCTGGGTTATTGGTCCCTGCATATTTCTTGGTAACAATGTCCCCTTTGGTGAAGGCTACAGGCTGTTTGAAGTCTGGGCCATCGTACACAAAGGTGTGGAACTCGCCATTCTCACCACACGGGTCAACGCCTTCTGGGAGGCTGTCCAAGAATGCCTGATCGAGCTCACGGCCGACGAAGTCTTTACTGAGCTTACTGCCGTCAACCGCGACCACGACGGCTTTAATACCCAGTTCGAACAAGGTTTGCATTAGGGCGTGAGTGTCTTTTTTCCATAGTGGAAAAAGGGCTTTCACATCAACGGTCGCCAATTGCGCTTCGCGGCTGGCACGTAAATCTTCTAAATAAATATCGCCGAAAATCGCATGGGTGCAATCGATGGCTTTGAGTTCAGCCACGGCATTCGACACGATGTTTTCATACTGCTCCATGGTGACGGTCTCTGGTAGCCAAACCGTCTTCAGCGGCAAGCCAAGAGATTCGGCTTGTTTCTCAAGCAATGAAACATGCACACCATGCATAGACACGCGTTGATGCGCTTCGTTGGCAGAGGTCAGCAGGGTTTTGATATTGATGCTCGGGTCACGCAGCGCATAGTAAAGAGCCATGGTACTGTCTTTACCGCTACTCCAGTTAAAATAGGCGTTCAGGATGGTCATGGAATGATTCACTTAAGTCAGTATAGAAGCGAAAAAAAACGCCACCGTGTGGCAGCGTTTTTTCTATCAAATACGATTATTTACGAACAGCAATCGCTTCGATTTCAATACCCACGTCTTTAGGAAGACGTGCAACTTCTACGCAAGAGCGTGCAGGGTAGTGCTCAACACCGTGCTCGTCGAAGAACTTGCCGTACACCTCGTTAACGGTGCCGAAATCGTTCAAATCTTTTACGAAAACAGTCATTTTAACGATATCGCCAACTTTCAGGCCTGATGACTCAACAACTGCTTTCACGTTTTCCAGAGACTGACGCGCTTGAGCAGCGATATCTGGAGAAATTTCGCCAGTCACAGGGTTTACAGGAATTTGACCGGAAGTCAGAACCATGCTGCCCAAGTCAACGCCTTGAATGTATGGACCAATCGCGGCTGGCGCGTGTTCAGTGTGAAGCACTTTAGTCATTTACCTATCCTTACTTTTAATCTTTCATGGAAACGGGGTATACCAAGCTTCTTCAAGCAACTTGGGTATAAGTGCTTAGTCTGCATCTTGCCAGCACCTACGTAAACCCAGAACATCACATTTTACGCGGTTTAGCGTCTGTGGAGTGCCTTAAGAGTAATAAAAAAACCGGCGCATGCACCGGCCTTTAAGCTTTTTTAATATCAGTGGCTTTCTGTCATGATTTCGCGTGAGAATACCTTTTCACAGTATTTGCACTTCAGTTGCACGTCGTTCGCTTTTTCAATCACGTTGAAGCTGCTTTCTACCGCTTTTTCATCATGGGTAATACAATTTGTGTTTGGACAATTGAATACGCCCAGAATGCTCTCTGGCAGTGTTAGAGGCAACTTGGCAACCACTTCGTAGTTTTCAATCTGATTGACGGTCGCATTGGGTGCGTACAGTGCCAGTTGCTGTGCCTGCTCTTTTGAAACAAAAATGTTCTCGATCTTAATCAGATCTTTCGCGCCTAGTGCTGATGAAGGCAAGTTCAGGCCAACCGTGACACGTTGATTGGTTTTATGCAGCTTAAACAGCTTCATGACTTTAAAACCAACGTTCGCAGGAATGTGGTCGATAACGGTGCCGTTTTTGATCGCTTCAACCTGTAGTTTATGTTCTTTAACCATCTTGTTTACTCCCGCCTTAGATGTTGCCATTGATAACCAGTGCCAGCAGTGCTTGACGAGCATAAACACCGTTTTCTGCTTGCTGGAAGTAATACGCGTATGGGGTCTTGTCGACAGCGACAGTAATTTCGTCCACACGTGGGAGCGGGTGCAGCACTTTCAGGTTTTCGCGCGCGTTTTCGAGTTGCGGACTATCGAGAACATATGCCGACTTAATGTGCGCATATTCAGATTCGTCGAAGCGCTCTTTTTGTACGCGCGTCATGTATAGGATATCCAGCTCTGGCACCACATCTTCGATGTTGGCGTGCAGGCTGTATGCAATACCTGCTTCATCCAAGTCTTCCAGAATGTAGTCTGGCATTGCCAGTGCGTCCGGCGCGATGAAGTAGAAGCGGTTATTCGTAAACTTCGACAGAGCTTGGGTCAGAGAATGCACGGTACGGCCGTACTTTAGGTCGCCGACCATGGCGATGCTGAGGTTATCCAAGCGACCTTGTGTTTCATAAATGCTAAAGAGATCCAGCAAGGTTTGCGACGGGTGCTGGTTTGCGCCGTCGCCACCGTTGATCACTGGAACGCCTTTTGAAAACTCAGATGCCAAGCGAGCCGCCCCTTCTTTTGGGTGACGCATAACAAATGCATCCACGTACGAAGAGATAACTTGTACTGTATCAGACAAGGTTTCGCCCTTTTTGCCCGAAGAGGTATTGCCACCGTCAGGGAAACCAATCACTGTGCCGCCAAGGCGTTGAACCGCGGTTTCAAATGACAGGCGAGTACGTGTCGATGCTTCAAAGAAGCAGCTCGCAACGACTTTATTTTTTAGCAGCGTAGGTTTCGGCTCAGCCTTTATCTTACCGGCTGTTTCAACGATAAGTTCCAATTCTTCGCGGGACAACTCCGGGATGGAGATAATGTGCTTGTTGTACAGCGAGGTCGCCATGTCTTCTCTTCCCTCAATGGATGGTAGATTTTGGACAAAAAAAGCCTCCAAATATGGAGGCTTAATTTATAAATACATTAAAAACGAAAACGGTGGCCATTGCCGAGATTCGGCAGGCTTTAGCAACTGAATGTGAGACTAAATGTGGCATTCCGGTTCGTTTTTTGACAAATTGCGAAGGATTATACGCCCATTTGCACGCCTTGCAAGAAGGAGTCAGCAAAGTCATCAATAAGGTATGTTTCTAATAAGCATAAAAAAACCGTCCACAAAGGACGGCTTTCAGAACATATCAGTGAGTTAACTGCCCAGTGTGGCGACCATGACTGCTTTAATGGTGTGCAAACGGTTTTCTGCTTCATCGAACACAATTGAATAGTCTGACTCGAACACATCTTCCGTGACTTCTAGTCCATTCATGCCGTATTTCGCAGCGATTTCCGCCCCAATGGTGGTTTCATCATTGTGGAACGCGGGCAAACAGTGCATGAACTTCACATGTGGATTTCCCGTTGCTTTGATGACATCCATGTTCACTTGGTACGGTGTCATTACGGCGACGCGTTCATCCCACGCTTCTTTAGATTCGCCCATCGACACCCATACGTCGGTGTAGAGGAAATCACAGCCTTTAACGCCTTCAGCTACGTCTTCGGTGAGCGTGATTTGCGCACCGGTGGCTTCAGCAATGGCTTTGCACTCGGCAACTAACGCATCTTCAGGCCAGAACTGCTTTGGTGCAACAAGGCGAATATCCATCCCCATTTTGGCTGCACCCACCATGAGTGAGTTCCCCATGTTGTTGCGGGCATCACCCAAATAGGCAAATGCCATTTGATGCAAGTGCTTACCGCGACCGTGTTCTTGCATGGTGAGAAGATCGGCCAAGATCTGTGTTGGGTGAAATTCATCAGTAAGGCCATTCCAGACCGGTACGCCTGCATATTGGCCGAGTTCTTCTGCAATCGTCTGACCGAATCCACGGTATTGAATGCCATCATACATACGGCCAAGCACGCGTGCTGTGTCTTTCATCGATTCTTTATGCCCGATTTGAGAGCCGGATGGACCGATGTAAGATATTTGCGCACCTTGATCGAACGCAGCCACTTCAAATGCACAGCGGGTTCGGGTTGAGGCTTTCTCAAAAATCAGCGCGATGTTTTTGCCTTTAAGGCGCGGTTGCTCACTGCCGGCATATTTGGCTTTTTTCAGCTCAGCAGACAATGACAGTAGATGTTCGATCTCACGTGGCGTGAAGTCGAGTAATTTAAGAAAATTTCGGTTGCGCAAATTAAAAGCCATGATGAGTTCCCTTTCAAAAATCCTTGAGCTTCCGAATGACGAAGACAATGTTATCTATGATAGTAATCACAATTTTTACTGATTTACGCATCAAAACGCAACCTTATTGAATAATTAATTATTTTTATAGCGTTGATATTCGGTTTTTATCGATAAAAAAAAAGGCCTCAGAGTGCTGAGGCCCGTCGATGTCACGCGGAAATAGGATTAGATAAGGTCTTCTCGTTCAATAGGACAACTCATGCAGCGTGCTCCGCCACGTCCGCGCCCGAGTTGATCGCCGGGTATTGGTAATACTGTAATACCCGCTTTGTCATATTTCTCATTGGTGTAGACGTTACCTTCGTAGCCAATGACAACGCCTGGGCGTACTGTTAGAACGTTGTTGGCATCGTTCCATTGCTCTCGCTCGGCCTCGAAGCTGTCACCGCCAGTGGTGATGATATTCAAGTGAGGGATGCTAAGGGCCTTTTCTATGGCATGAAGGAAGTAGTCGACTTCCTTTGCTTCAACGTCACCGTTGCCTTTATCGATTAAGCGCCAGCATTGTAGGTCTTTGCGCATCACCTGCGGGTAGACAGAGAAGGTATCAATGTCCATGTGTGTCATCACCGTATCTAAATGCATACAAGATCGGTGCTTAGGCAGATTAATGGCGATAACTTCCTTTGCCTGATCATGTTGGAACAGACTGCGTGCTAACGCTTCAACGCCTTGAGGAGTGGTGCGTTCTGACATGCCGACCAATACCGTGTCGTTGCCAATCACCAGTACGTCGCCGCCTTCGACCATGGCATTGTCATAGTCACGTTGCTCTGCGCCGAGGTAGGTAATGAAGTTTTGATCTGCAAACAGGGGATGCCAGCGATAAATCGCGCGTAAATGATTGGTTTCGCGCTGTCGGGCGGGCATAGCCATTGGGTTGAGTGAGACACCGCTGTAGATCCAGCAAGACGTATCTCGGGTAAACAGATGATTGGGAAGTGGATCGATAATGAAGTCAGTGCGCTCGTGCATGGCTTGCATCATCGAAGGCGATTGGAGAGGGAAGTCAATATAGCTCAGACCACCAAGCAGAATATGGGACAGTTCTTCGTCGCTGAGCGTACTTAAATATTCACGGACATCATAGGAAAACTGGTGCCCTAAACGGTAATCGCCCACCTGTACATTGAGCAACCACGCTTTTGCTTCAGGGACTGAGAGCGTTTGGGCCAGAAGATCGTGAAGCAGCAATACGTCGACGTTTTGGTCGCGCAGCGTTTGTGCGAACTGATCGTGTTCTTCGCCTGCACGTTCGACGGCAAGTACGTCATCAAATAGCAGATCTTTATAGTTTGAGGGAGTAAGGTGATTCAATGCGCGCTCAGGGCGGTGCAGCATGACTCGCTTAAGTTGACCAACTTCCGAACCTACATATAACTGACTCATGACTATTTCTCTCTTGAATAATTATTAATCTCCAAGCGTTTGGTGAAAGACGCTTACACCCAAAGGTTGGGGGTAAGCGCTTGTGTTACCAAACTCGATGGGAAAAGGAATATAGAGCGACAGAATTCTGTAGAAGGGGCGCTATGTAGCCAAAACGCCTGAATACGTGTCGTAAATCCATTTATCTCAATAAACCCTTTTTGCAATTTGTATGTCGTGGCATTTGGCTGCGACAAATGGCGGAAAAAGGATTTTTGCGTATCTAGTGCGTAGCTATGCAATGGGTGTTCACACTATTCCAAAAATAGGGGCTTTAATGGCGCAAGATTTTGGTAAGTTGGCTATTTGCCAGAATCTTGTGTTGTTATCACCCTGTTCTCAAATAATGACAACCTTGTGGTGTCAGGTCAATTTTACTTTTGATTAACATGCGTTCCATGCACGAGGATGGGGTGGCTGGAATGCTGAGAATGGGTGCTTAATGCGTGAGTTCGACGTGGAATTACGCGCAGATCCATGCGATAGTGCCCCCGTCTTAATTCAATCTGGAGTTTTCCAATGTCTTACGCTGACATTATTGAAGAACAAAAAGCGGACACCCGCGAAATCATTGCTGCTTTGTTGGAAGATGGCAGTGAACCTGATGCGCTTTACACCATTGAGCATCACCTGTCTGCTGATAGCTTTGAAGAGCTGGAAGGCGCTGCTGTTGAAGCGTTTAAATTGGGCTTTGAAGTGCTGGAAGCGGAAGAGCTGGAGCTTGAAGATGGCAGCACCGTTATCTGTTTTGACGCAGTAATGGAATCGGCACTGGAAGCTGAGCGAATCGATGAGCAAGTGGAAAAGCTGGTGGCACTGGCTGAAAAATACAAAATCGATTATGACGGTTGGGGCACTTACTTCGAGTCTGATGAAGATGACGACGAAGAAGAAGGTGACTTCGACGAAGAAGGCGAAGACTAATTTCGTGAAAAAGCCGGCTGTTGCCGGCTTTTTTGTGTCTGTGTTAAAAGCGTTTTAACATGGCGACTTCGCAATCACAGTGACCGGTATTGCCCAGCGGGGCGTCGAGGTGGTGAAAACCCATCGATTCATACAAAGAAATGGCCTCTTTCAAGCAGGCTGTGGTTTCTAAATAGCAGGCTGTGTACCCTTTTTCTCGGGCAAATTTCATTGCCGTTGCTGCTAGCCTTCGAGCAAAGCCTCTGCCGCGTAGTTCTGGTCGTATATACATTTTCTGTAATTCACAAACGTCGTCTTCTCCAGAGAGCGGAGCAATACCTCCTCCCCCCCAAATTTTCCCGTCTTTTTCAATCACCCAATAAGCCGCGTTGCTTGGTTTGTAACATTCACTGAGTGCATCGAGTGTTGGGTCAGACACGCTATAGCCTTTATCTGCCGTCAAACCATACTCTGCAGAAACCTTACGGATGACGTTAGCAATGGCAGCATTGTCCGCGGGTTCAAGGCGTCTTACTGTGTACCCGCTTTGTTGCTCTGTTTGCAGCATGGCGCGGTTATAGCGGTGTAATGCGCATGACAGTGTTTCTATTTCATCGCTATCAAGCTGCTCAAGATAGCCAGTGATTTGTTGGTTGATTCCTTGGTGGTGCTCACGTAAGCGTGTACGACCCGTGTCGGAAAGGCTGTAGGTCGGCTGGACACTTTCTGGCGATGCGTGTGAAAGCACATTGTCGTTATTGATCAAAATAGCAAGTGTACGGTTGGCGTTTGCGACGTCAATGTTGAGGCGAGAGGCTATCTCAGATGCAGACAGTGCTTCATTCTCCAATTCAATAAGTACATGGCATTGCACTGTGGTTAGATTTGTTGTGCCATAGATATTGTCTAACAAGCCTCTATGACGAAGTAGTTGTCTAACGAGTTGACGAATTTGAACTGCCCCTGTTGCCATCATTGCTCCTTGCATTGGCGTTTTTTAGTGCATCTGGCTGATTTTATGAGGTTTTAATTTATTTGATGCTATTGTTTGCACTTGCTGAAATCCGAATCTTGCTTTCGGTGAGATATCGATAATATGTGGCTTCGTTTTTTGACACAAGGTTGGTTTAGAAATGGCACCAGAAAATAAATTTACGTTTCACGGTAGTGGTCGAGAGTTCTTCGGGATTTGGATAGTTAATGTTGTGCTGAGCATCATTACTCTCGGTATCTATTCGGCCTGGGCGAAGGTTCGCACAAACAAATACTTTTACGGCAACACTGAGTTAGCGAGCGATCGTTTTGATTATCATGCTACACCTAAGCAAATCCTTATAGGGCGCATCATTGCGACGATCATTTTTATTGCTTGGTTTATCTCTGGTGAAATTTCTCCGACATTTTCTATTGTACTGATGCTGGTGGGTATGCTGGCAATGCCTTGGCTTGCCAGAAACAATGTCCGTTTTGATGCGAAAATGACAAGTTATCGAAATGTGCGTTTGAATTTTAATGGTTCTTTGGCGGGAGCCTATGGCTACATCCTTGGCCGCGGCCTGATATTTGCGACCTGTATTTTTGCGCCGATTGCTTTTTTTGCTTATTTTCAGACCACAGGGCAGGGCATGCCGAGTGGTGTTTGGATGGCATTTGTTCTTGTTCCTATCCTTGGTTTCTTGTCTTACGTATGGCTGATGCAAGGCATGGCGAAATACTTTGCCAACGGCTATGGCTATGGAAAACTTCGCTTTAAGGCCGATGTCTCTTTTGGTTTCTTTATCAAGACTTATTTGCTGGCTGCGTTGATGGGCTTTGGCCTCACAATCTTAGGTATGATTGTTTTTGGTGTCATTGCCGCGATTGTTGGGATGGGCGCGTACCTTCAAGCGATGGATGTCGGCTCGGTGGAGGAGGCTTTAAGCGGTGTAGGATTCGCTGGAGCTTTATTTGGCATGGTGCTGATGTATGCCAGTATGTTTGCGTTGTTGTTGATTGTGACGTCATTCATTGCTGCTAGAACTCGTAACCACGTGCTAGGGCAAATGACCGCAGAAGATGACCCAATGTACAAGCTGGGTTCGTCGATGCGTACGATGAGCTATATGTGGCTGACGTTGTCCAACTTCCTCTTATTGCTTGTGACGCTGGGTATTGCTCGCCCTTGGGTCAAAGTCAGAACAACGCGCTATTTGTGCAGTGTGACGACAGTGCAGGGTGATATTGATGCGCTAACGGTTCGTGACGATATGCAGAACATCAAATCGTCTATTGGCGATGAGTTGGCAAATAGCTTTGATCTCGATATCGGTATCGGGTGATGACGGAAGGGTTTGCATACCACGTTGGTAATTCAACCAAGTTCTCAGCAGAGTTGTTTGTCCTTGGCAGCGACAGGGTATTGCTTCGTTTCGATGATACCGAGATTAGCTGTGCCATTGATGAGCTAGAATGCGCGGAGCAAGTGGGTAATTTGCCGACACAATTTCGGTTTCCAAATGGTGAGCTATTTGTGCCGGTAAGTGATGCAGAACTGCCTCAAGCTCTAAGTAAAAAGCAAAGTTGGATTCAATCGTTGGAGTCAAATAAGACGGCGGTTGTGGGCAGCATTGTCTCTTTGGTTGTGTTTATTCTGCTGTTCTTCAAGGTTGGCATTCCGGCGCTAAGTACCGGTGTCACCCATGTCCTTCCTAATCAAGTCCCGTTGCTTGTGGGAGAGCATGTGATGACACAACTGGATGACGTCATGCTGTCGCCATCTGAATTGTCGGACGACGAGAAAGCGAAAATCTCTCGCCAATTTGACAGCATCGTTGCGTCATTGCCCGAAATGCCACTTGCCCCCAACATCGTATTTAGAAGTTGGAAGGGGGGCGCGAATGCCTTTGCGTTGAGTGATGGTACGATTATTTTGCTGGATCCTCTGGTTGAAATGGCGGAATCAGAGGCGCAATTAGAAAGTGTGATCCTTCACGAGCTGGGTCATGTTTATCACCAGCATGTTATGAAGTCTTTGGTTCGATCGGCGTTGCTCTCGGTATCTGTCGCTGTGATTACCGGTGAGAGCACAGGTGCGATTGATACGCTGACTGGGGTTGGTGTACTCCTCGCCTCTTCGGGGTATTCGCGTGAAGCAGAAGAAGAGTCTGATCGTTTCGCGTCCAAATATCTGACACAGAGATATGGTGATGCAACGGCACAGGCTGACATGTTCTCTTTGATGAAAAATGCACAGAGTAACGGTGCGTTGTTGGAATGGCTCAGTTCTCATCCAGACATGGATAATCGCATTGAAGCCGCCAGGCGTTTCACATCGTCAGAGTAAGAGAATCAAGTGCCACCCCCTATCAAACGAGTGGCGACAAACAAAAAGGCCGACGATTTCTCGTCGGCCTTTTCTTTACGCGTTACCTAAGCAGGAATTACAACGCAGCGATTGTCGCTTTCTGCTCTTCCAGCTTGGTCAGTGCTTCAGCGTAACCGTCTAGCTTCGCACGCTCAGCAGCAACAACTGCCTCAGGCGCTTTTGCAACAAAACCTTGGTTGTTCAGTTTGCCTGAAATACGCTTGATTTCGCCTTGTGTTTTCGCGATTTCTTTGTCCAAACGAGCAAGCTCTGCATCTTTGTCGATCAAGCCTGCCATTGGGATCATCAGCGTAGATTTACCTACCAATGCGGTTGCACATGCAGGTGTCTCTTCGCCCGATGCCAGAACGCGAACGCCTTCCAGTTTTGCAAGAGAAGCCAGTACTTTGGTGTTGGCTTCTAGGCGTGCAATGTCTTTCTCATCTGCTGCTTTCAGCATGACATCAAGCGCTTTGCTTGGTGCGATGTCGTATTCTGCACGCAGGTTACGAATTGACGTGATAAACGCTTTCACCCATTCGATGTCTGCCAGTGCATTCTCATCGAACTGCGCTTCATCAAATTGAGGCAGGGCTTGCAGCATGATGGTATCGCCTTCCACACCGTTAACCAGCGGCTTAACGCTCTGCCAGATAGACTCGGTGATGTATGGCAATACTGGGTGAGCAAGACGCAGTGTCTTCTCAAGCACCGTGATCAATGTATGGCGCGTACCACGTTGTTGTACTTCGTTACCTTTCCATAGAACAGGCTTGGTGAGTTCCAAGTACCAGTCACAGAATTGGTTCCAGATGAATTCGTACAGCGTGTTTGCTGCCATATCCAGACGGAAGTTCTCGATGTGCGCGTTGAAGTCTTTCGCTGCCAGTTGGAACTGAGATTCAATCCACTTATCTGCCAGTGAGAATTCCATCTCGCCGCCGTTCATACCACAATCTTGATCTTCTGCGTTCATCAGTACGTAACGGCTTGCGTTCCATAGCTTGTTACAGAAGTTACGGTAACCTTCAAGACGCTTCATGTCCCAGTTGATGTCACGGCCTGTTGATGCCATGGCTGCCAGGGTGAAACGTAGTGCATCGGTACCGTATGGTTCGATGCCGCCTTCAAAGGCTTTGCGCGTGTTCTTTTCGATCTTGGCTGCAAGCTGAGGCTGCATCATGTTGCCACAACGCTTCTCAACCAGAGACTCAAGATCTATACCGTCGATCATGTCGATTGGGTCAAGGACGTTGCCCTTAGATTTCGACATTTTGTCACCGTTTTCATCACGGATCAGACCCGTAACATACACGGTTTTAAACGGTACTTGTGATTTGCCGTCTTCGTCTTTACAGAAGTGCATGGTCATCATGATCATGCGGGCAACCCAGAAGAAGATGATGTCGAAACCTGTTACCAGCACGTCAGACGGGTGGAAGGTTTTCAGGTCAGGTGTTTGCTCAGGCCAACCTTGTGTTCCGAACGTCCACAGTGCTGATGAGAACCAGGTATCCAATACATCGTCGTCTTGGCGAAGCACAACAACAGGTGCAAGGTTGTTTTGCTCACGCACTTCTTCTTCGCTGCGGCCAACATAAACGTTACCGTCGTTGTCATACCAAGCAGGAATGCGGTGACCCCACCAAAGTTGGCGAGAGATACACCAATCTTGAATGTCACGCATCCAAGAGAAGTACATGTTTTCGTATTGCTTAGGCACGAATTGAATGTCGCCATTCTCAACGGCTTCAACGGCGGGTTTTGCCAGTGTTGCAGCACGCACGTACCATTGGTCTGTCAGCATTGGCTCGATAACCACGCCACCACGGTCGCCGTAAGGTACCGTTAGGTCATGATCTTTGATTTCTTCAAGCAGACCCAGCGTGTCGAATTCGGCAACGATTGCTTTACGTGCCGCGAAACGTTCCATACCACGGTAAGCTTCTGGTAGCTCAGTGCTGTATGCGTCGCTTGCTTCGCCGTTGGTGTTGAACACTTCAGCACTGTCACGAATGTCAGCATTGAAGGTCAGGATGTTGATCATTGGCAGTTGGTGACGTTTACCAACTTCATAGTCATTGAAGTCGTGCGCAGGGGTGATTTTTACACAGCCTGTGCCTTTCTCCATGTCTGCGTGCTCATCGCCCACGATAGGGATGCGACGATTCACGATAGGCAGCATGATCTCTTTACCGATCAGATCCATGTAACGTGGATCTTCAGGGTTTACTGCAACACCGGTATCGCCCAGCATGGTTTCAGGACGCGTGGTTGCGACAACAATGTAGTCTTTGCCATCGGCAGTTTTAACGCCGTCAGCCAGTGGGTAACGGAAGTGCCACATGTGGCCTTTCACGTCTTTGTTTTCTACTTCCAGATCAGAAATTGCGGTGTGCAGTTTCGGATCCCAGTTAACCAGACGCTTGCCACGGTAGATGAGGTCTTCTTGGAAAAGACGAACAAACACTTCTTGAACGGCGTTAGACAGGCCATCATCCATAGTGAATCGTTCACGATCCCAGTCTACAGATGCGCCAAGGCGACGAAGCTGTTTGGTGATTGTGCCACCTGATTCGCCTTTCCATTCCCAAATCTTGTCGATGAATGCTTCACGGCCGTAATCGTGCTTGGTTTTGCCTTCTTCAGCCGCGATTTTGCGTTCAACAACCATTTGCGTTGCGATACCTGCGTGGTCAGTACCAACCTGCCACAAGGTGTTTTTGCCTTTCATGCGTTCGCAACGGATCAGGGTATCCATGATGGTGTCTTGGAATGCATGGCCCATGTGCAGGCTACCGGTGACGTTGGGTGGTGGGATCATGATGCTATAAGCATCTTTAGATGTGTCACCGTGAGGCTTGAAATAACCAGCCTCTTCCCAGCGCTGGTACAGCGCCTTTTCAATTGATGTTGGGTTGTATGTCTTTTCCATAGCGCTCTTGCTGGATCAAATAACGGACGATTCTTCAATGGCAAGGGTGCGCATTTGGCGCCCCGCCATGCGGTAAGTTTTGTAGCGTTCTCTTGCCTGTTGCTTGAGAGTTTCTTCGCAAGGCACGAAGTCTACCACTTGTGCAAAGGAAGGCGCAAAAATTGCTGCTTCCTGCGCCAAGTTTATTAGCACATTTCGGTGACCCGCAGGGCGTACGCCCGGCCAGCCAATTTCTACTTGCGTACCACCACGCGGCCCTTCACCAATAAGATTGTGCGGAACAAAATGGTCTGGTGAACGTTGCCAAAGCAGTTCATCAATGGCTTCTGCCTGAGGTTTGCTTTCGGCGGCAATAAACACTTTCATACCTTGCTGACTGTACTGGCCTGCAAGCAGACTCACCTTTTCCAGCATTTGTTGCTGAGGTTCGGCGTGCTTTTCATCCAGAATGTAGAAGGTTGCCAATGCCATGGTGGTTTCCGAAAAGATGATAATTTAACCGGCTCAGTGTGCGTTGTGTTAGTGCTAAAAGCTACTGCTTTTTATAAGCCGGAGATAAAAAAAGGAGGCCAAGGCCTCCTTTTTCTCTCGTGCAGTTTTTACTCTGCAACCTCAAGGCCAGAACGGTTCAATAAGAACTGGACCAGCAATGGGACAGGACGACCGGTTGCCCCTTTGTTTGCGCCGCCTTGGAAAGACGTACCTGCGACATCTAGGTGTGCCCAGTTGTACTTCTTAGCAAAGCGAGACAGGAAGCAGCCAGCGGTAATGGTGCCGCCGCCAGGGCCACCGATGTTTGCCATATCCGCAAACGGGCTCTTAAGCTGCTCTTGGTACTCTTCGGTCATTGGCAGACGCCAAGCACGGTCACCGGCTTGCTCAGACGCATTCACGATTTCGTGCGCCAATGGGTTGTGGTTAGACAACAAACCGCTGATGTGGTGGCTGAGGGCCACGATACATGCGCCAGTCAGCGTCGCTACGTCGATCACACACTCAGGCTCGTAACGCTCAACGTACGTCAACGCATCACACAGAACCAGACGGCCTTCTGCGTCAGTGTTCAGCACTTCAACCGTTTGACCAGACATGGTAGTCACGATGTCACCCGGACGGTATGCGTTGCCATCAGGCATGTTTTCACAGCCCGCCAGTGCGCCAACAACGTTGATTGGCAAGTCCAGTTTCGCCAGTGCTTTCATTGCACCGAACACAGAGGCTGCACCACACATGTCGTACTTCATTTCGTCCATGTTCGCGGCAGGTTTCAGTGAAATGCCGCCCGCATCAAACGTCAGACCTTTACCGACCAAAACGATAGGCTTCGCATTTGGATCTGGGTGGCCTTTGTATTCCATGATGGACATAAACGATTCGTTTTTCGAGCCTTGGCCGACCGCAAGATACGAGGTCATCCCCAGCTCTTTCATTTCTTGCTCACCAATAATTTTGGTGCTGACGCGTTCAAAGTCGTCCGCCAAGCGGCGAGCTTGAGAAGCAAGGTATGCTGGGTTTGCCACGTTTGGTGGCATGTTGCCAAGGTCTTTACATGCACGCACGCCTGATGAAACCGCGAGGCCGTGTGCAATTGCGCGCTCACCCAAGTTCAGTTCGCGACGTGTCGGTACGTTAAAGACCAGTTTACGTAGCGGACGGCGTGTCTCAGGTTTTACACTCTTGAATTGGTTGAAGGTGTACAGGGTGTCTTTGGTGCTTTCAACGGCCTGACGAACCTTCCAATAGGTATCACGTCCTTTAACGTGCAGCTCTGTCAGGAAGCAAACTGCTTCCATCGAACCGGTTTCGTTCAGGGTATTGATGGTGTTTTTGATGATTTCTTTATACTGACGTTCGCCGAGTTCACGTTCCTTGCCACAGCCGACAAGTAGCACGCGCTCAGACAGTACATTAGGAACGTGATGCAATAGCAGCATCTGGCCAGGTTTGCCTTCGAGGTCTCCGCGACGCAGCAAGCTACTGATGTAGCCATCACTGATTTTGTCGAGCTGTTCCGCAACCGGAGACAGGCGGCGTGGTTCAAACACACCAACGACGATACATGCACTGCGTTGCTTCTCGGGACTCCCGCTTTTTACACTGAACTCCATGCGTACTCCTACATCCTAAAGACAAGTGAGGCTAAATGTTAGATAATGCCCGCTTTATTGGAACTCGAAACCGTGTTCGACGTAAATCGAATAGAAGCAGGTCAACACTTGGCCGAAAGATTAAAAAACAACTGATTTACCGAAAAACTATAGCGATTCGAGTAAAAAAACAAGTTTTCTAAAGGTAAAACGCCGTGATTATTGTTCGGTATTTGATCCGAGAAACAGTCAAAACGCAACTTGCGGTGCTGTTTGTTCTATTTTTGGTCTTTTTTAGCCAAAAATTCATTCGCGTGCTAACCAGCGCAACAGATGGCTCAATTCCGGGCAGCGATGTGTTAACACTGGTTGGTCTCTATATGCCATCGATGGCAATGCTGATGCTGCCATTGAGTTTGTACATTGGCATATTGATCACTTTTGGCCGTCTGTATGCCGAAAGTGAAATCACTGTGATGAATGCAACAGGTATCGGGAACAAGTTCCTTATCCGTGCTGCGCTTTGTCTAGCCATAATTACTGGCGCGGTAGCAGCGTTCAATTCGCTATGGCTGACACCTTGGGCAAACAACAAAGAAATTAAAGTGATGGAGCAGCTAGAGGCCGATACCGGACTCGAATTGCTGATGCAAGGTCAAATTCAAACCACACCTGATGGTCAGGCCGTGGTGTATATCAATAACATCACGGGTGACGGGAAAGATTTGCACAAGGTCTTTATCGCACAACCGGTTCCGCGCGGCACCATGCGTCCGAATGTGGTGGTTGCTGAGAAAGGCTATGTGTCAGAGTTACCAGACGGTCGACAAGTACTGGATTTGAATGAAGGTACCCGCTATGAAGGTTTCCCTACGCGATTGGATTACACCGTCACGGACTATGAAAACTATCAGGTGCTGATTGGTCAACGCGAGGTGCGTCAGAAAAGCCGGGATTGGGATGCAATGCCAACGCAAGATTTGTTCGGCCAGTCCTCTCATCAGGCACAAGCTGAGCTGCAATGGCGCATCGCGCTTGTGCTGTGTATACCGCTTATGACCATGATTGTGGTGCCTTTGTCTTCGGTCAATCCGCGACAAGGCCGCTTTGCGAAGTTGTTCCCGGCAGTACTGATTTATCTGGCGTACTTCTTGGCGATCAGTGCCGCAAAGTCAGCGGTAGAAGAGGGAACCTTAATCCCGGAAATTGGGCTTTGGAGCGTAAACGTCGCCGCGCTGCTTTTGGCGATTGTTTTGTTGAGTTGGGATAGCCTTCCAATGCGTAAATTCCGATATCGACTGCGGAGAACTGCCTAATGTTTAAGATTCTCGATTTATACATTGGGCGAACCATCATCGCCACGACAACCCTGTGTCTGGCTACGCTGGTGGGCTTGTCCGCCATTATCAAGTTCGTTGAGCAGCTTCGCTCCGTGGGTGAGGGTACCTTCACCATGGTCACGGCACTGCAATATGTGTTGCTGAGTATGCCGCGCGATATCGAGATGTTTTTTCCGATGGCGGTATTGCTTGGCGCCTTGATTGGACTTGGTACCTTGGCATCGAGCTCAGAGCTTGTGGTTATGCAGGCAGCGGGTTTCTCAAAGCTGGACATTGGGCTTTCGGTACTTAAAACAGCGATGCCTTTGATGCTTATCGTCTTGGCGCTTGGGCAGTGGGGCGCACCCGATGCACAACGAGAGGCCAGAGAGCTGAGAGCATTTGCCAAGTCTGGTGGTAATGTGATGTCCGTGCGACGCGGTGTGTGGGCAAAAGATGGTAACGACTTTATCTATATTGCGCGCACTGATCAGCAAGAGTCTCTGACAGGCGTTAACATTTGGAAATTCGACGATACCCAACAGCTTGACGCCGTGGTGTTCGCAGAAAAAGGCGAGTACTTAAACAAAGATAGCTGGATGCTGAAGAACGTCACCGTCACGCACTTTGATGGGCCAGTGAAAATTACGGAAACCAAGGAGCCTGAGCTCGTTTGGCAATCCACGTTAACGCCAGAGAAGCTCTCTATCGTCACCGTGAAACCCGAAGAGTTATCTTTAACGGGTGTATACAGTTACGTTGAGTACTTGAAGGCCTCGGAGCAAGATGCGTCACGTTACGAGTTGGCCTTGTGGCGTAAAGTGCTTCAACCGCTCTCTATTGGTGTCATGATGCTACTGGCATTGAGCTTCGTCTTTGGACCGCTGCGATCGGTCACCATGGGGGCGCGTGTATTGTCAGGTGTGATATTTGGTTTTGGCTTTTACATTTCCAATGAAGTGTTTGGCCCTATTACCCTAGTATACCAATTGCCGCCATTCTTTGGGGCTATCGCACCGAGTTTGGCCTTTATCGGTATAACGCTCTACCTGCTAAACCGGAAGTTATAAATACACATAAAAAGAAGGGAGCCATTTGGCTCCCTTCTTTTTTAAAGCTGCTTAGTCGATTTTAACGACTTGGCTGTTTGAGAAGTGATCTTGAAACGCGCGGTTGTTTCTATCGAACAGCGCGAGAAGATTTCCCGCGCCCAGACATGATGTCGCCATGCGGATAACGGCTTGCGTAAAGGTGATGTTACCACCAAACTCACTAACCAATTTTAATTTCCAAGCTTTCATTCCAACGGTCTGGCCTGCACGGGTCCAGAAGTAACCGTAAAAGCCGGCGGCAATAGCAAACACGTAAACAGTAAAAATAGGACTCACGGTGGGGTTGCTGGTGAGGTAGTGACTGACATCCTCATAGCCTTCGATTGAAAAGCCAAATTGTATAGCAATAGCAAAGCCAGCAACGACCAAACCGATAGCCAGCATCTCGACGGCGACCAGCACCATAAAGTCATAAAGCCAAGCGCCCATGCGGCGGAAGAATCCTGCTCCTTTTGGAACACTGAATTGGGCAGATGTCTGCGACATTATGTTTGTCCTAATAATGAGTAATGTGTCTAGTCTACCAGTGTTGGCGAGCAGAATGTATGGGGTAAATTGCTGCAAATTGCGCGTTATCGCATCACCTTGGTGAAAAAAGAAACGGTTAAACACTTTTTGTGAATTATAGGCTTGCGCTGTAGTTCGGCTTGCGTATAATCAGCCTCACTTGCCCGGGTGGCGAAATTGGTAGACGCAGCGGATTCAAAATCCGCCGGTGAATAACTGTGCCGGTTCAAGTCCGGCCCCGGGCACCAATTTCATGACAAAGCCTCAATCGAAAGATTGAGGCTTTGTTGTTTCTAGCCTGATCAAATACTTAGCTGCGCTTTTATCCCTCATCAAGCAGTTCTTATCACGCATAAATCCCCCAAAAACAACACCCTCTGATGGGCTCTCCTGTCCATATCCTGCTTTCTTCTGTGCATTTTCTGTGAAAATTGTCGGCTAACGTCGTCCAACTTGGTCTAACTCGGTCAACATAGCCAAGATCTTTCGCGCTCGTAGACAGGGAGAGTTTTCCGGTCTCCCTACGGTCTTTCCACCCCCATAAAACCCCGTTTCCCCTCATTCTTGGGAGAGGTGATGAAGAGGGACAGTTTCACCCTTATCAAAGAGAAAACTGGGGAAAGCGGGGGATTGCCGTGTTTATCATGTAATTAGGCAAGCGCGAAGCGGGGCACCCCTCATCAGAAAACAGGGGACAACAAGGGTAATGACCCCAAGCATAAACGCATATTAATCCTTTGAATCATCAAGAAATGATGAGCAATCGGAGGATTTATGATGAAACGCTTCAAATTTACTAATACCAACCTAAAAGCCCTTCCAGCTAACACGGCAGAAAGCAAAACCACCGAGCTAGAGTTCAGTGATACGGAGTGCTCAGGGCTCAAGCTGCTATCAGGCCGCTCTGGCAGTAAACGTTTCCTGTTTCGCTATACCTTCAAAGGTCGCAAGCGCAGCATTGCTATCGGTAGGTTCCCTGATATTGATGTCACTCAGGCCCGTAAGATAGCGGTGAAATACCGTAACCAAATTGCCGAATGCATAGACCCCAAAGAAGAGCGGGACAGCTATAAGCAGATGCCAACGCTGGAAGAGTTCTTCTACAACACCTTCCTGCCATTGGCGAAGAAGAAAAAGAAAACATGGGACGATGACGAGACCCGTTATAGGCTGCATTGCAAGAGCATTGCCTCCGTTCGTTATGACGAACTCAGAGCCACTGATATACAAGCCATACAACTGGCACTGAGGGAGAAGCTACGGGAAGACGGGCAGCCATATAAGCCTGCTACCAGTAACCGAGTCCTTGCCTTGCTCAAGACAATGGGAGGATTGGCTGAAAGGCTGCTAGGCATCCCCAATGTAGCTAATCGGGTCACGCTGCTGCGTGAGAACAACGTCAAGCAACGCTTTTGTAGTGTTGAAGAGGTACAGGCCATTTTGCGCGAATGCCGACAATACAAGAACAAGAGTGCTGGTGGCTTCATTGCCATGCTGTTCTTAACAGGATGCCGCCTTAATGAGCTTCGTGTCAGACTCTACTCAGACGTGAACTGGGAACAACGCACCCTCACCATTCCTCAGACCAAGAACGGTACGCCACATATCATCTACCTAACAGATTTGATGATAGAGACCCTACGCAGCGTTCTCAGAAAGCAGGGAATCCTTACCTCTTTCCAGGCTGTAGAGGCAAGGCGATAGGCTCATCGTACATGGCGTTCGACTTGATAAAGGAAAGGGCAGGGATAGTTAATCCTGACGAGGTTGTGCTGCATACAGCGCGGCATAGTGTGGCGAGCTTGTTGCTGTCTCATGCTGACCAGACCGGAGCCGACACCAGAGCGGTACAAATGATGCTGAACCATCAGAGCATCCAAAGCACCATGCGATACGCGAAACTTAGCATACAGCGGCAGAGAGTGACCAGTGAGAGCTTTTCGAGACTGATAGAGAAGTAAAAACAAAACCCTACCCAGATAGTTGCAGCTGGGTAGGGGTAATTGAGCCAATGTCCTCGAATTACTATAGCTGAGAGTTATGCCTCAAAAACAACTGTTTTTATATACAGTTATATTGTTATTATCTACAGTAAATAGAAATGTCAGTTGATAAAACAGTGAACGGAATGTGCGCAACGTCTCATAAGTGAGAAGTTAAAAAGCCACAATAAAACAATCGATTAAACCGAGGTTGCTCAACAAGTAATATGGATTTATCAGTGGTTATGAGAACTAATGAATCCATGTTTCAGACAGATATAGGTCTACTAGACGGTGACAAGTGGGAAGGTTTGATCCAATCGGTTTATAAGAGCCGCTATGATACTTACCAGCCAATGATTGCATCCCCTGGAGACTATGGTATTGAAGGTTTTGTTCTCGAAAACGGAGTAGCAATTCAGTGTTATTGCCCACAAGAAAACTATGACGGAGGTACTTTACATAAAAAGCAGAAGAAGAAAATGACTGAAGACATTTCTAAGCTTGTAAAGTACAAGGACCAAATTAGGGAAAGACTGGGTGACTGCAAAATATCTAAGTGGATATTTATAACTCCGAGAGTAGGGAAAAATGATCTTCATGCTGTAGCAAGAGAAAATGAAAAGCTCATTAGGGAAAGCAATATAGATATCTGTACTCATGACTTTACGATTCTCATTCATGATTTGGGTAACTATGAGAGCGATATAAGAGCTATTCAAACTGTAAATGGGAAGCTTCTCAGTTTTTCAGCATTCGAAGATGAAATCATCTGTGAGCCCATCGATAAGACAGACTACGAAGAAAATATTCACGATAAAAATAAAGTTAGAAGTTATGTTGGTGGTGGGTATAAAGAAAAACTGCATTTATTTCTAAACAGTCAAACAACTGAAGATTATATCGGTAGATATAAAATATTAAGGAATATTTACAACAATAATCCAGAGCTTTATCAGAGGATAGCAAAATCAGTTAATGATTTTGAAGATGATGTGGAAATCTTATCAATGACTTGGGAGGGGGCTCCTCAAGAACTAATTGACAAAATTAGAGAAAAGTTGATGGAAAGGTTCGAAAGAGACAGCTACATAAAAACAATAGAGTATTCAAATTTAGAATCTATTTGTAAACATATGGTCGCGAGATGGATAGCTGAATGTCCGATGAGGATTGAGTGATGAGTAAGCTATCCTTCTCAAGGAAAAAAGCGTTGTACTTCCAGAGCTCAGACCATTATACAAAATTGCTAAAGTACTTACGATTTTGAGAGTGTGCTGTGCTGGTGGAAAGTCTAGTCTTCTCAAGCTACATCTTTTTAATTGGGCAATGTTGGAACCCAAGAGACTTAGGGCATTAGAGTTATCAGCTGAGAGAAAAGAGTTAGTCATTGGGGTATGGGGCATTGATCCATCTTTAAATATGGCTCTTTCTTTTGCGGTATCAGAAGGGTTAATAGCAAAAACATCTAATGGTGGGTTTCAGATTACAGATAAAGGTGATGTATTTATAAATGAATCAAAGCTGATTTCAGACTTTGAAAATGATTTTAAGTCTATTTTTGTTATAGGTAAAAGAATAACAGAGAAGATGGTCGAGAGTGCTGCCAAGAGGTGGGTTGATGAAGTTTAGGAAATTACAGGTAAAACTATATTCAATAGATGGCATGGACTATGGCTATAATATTGATTTTTCGGATGGTTTGAATATAGTCCGTGGTGATAACTCTTCGGGTAAAAGTACATTTGTAAACTCACTTATTTACTCGCTTGGCATGGAGGAAATAATAGGTTCTAAAGGTAACTCTTCTCTTCCATATGCATTGAAAACAAGGTTTGACCTTAATGGCGAAGAAAAGAAAGTTGTTGAATCTTCAGTTTTCCTAGAATTTGAAAATTCGGCAGGAGAAGTGATTACAGTTAATAGAGCAATTGTTTCAAATACTCTCGATACTAAACTGGTTAAAATAATTCTTGGTAAGTATTTGACTGGTGGGGATTATGAGGCTGAAGTTAAATATACTTTTGTTCATGATCCAGGATCTGCGCAGGATCCGGATAAGGTTTTTTTTGCTTTTCTGGAAAGATTTTTAGATATTGATTTACCTAATGTATCAGATAGCAAGGGTAAAGAAGCGAAGCTATATTTGCAGTCAATATTTTCTGCAATGATAATCGAGCAGAAAAGAGGCTGGACAGATTATATTGCCAACATACCTTATTTTGGTATTTCTGGAATGAGAGAAAAGGTTACTAATTACATTCTAGATCTCGATGTCTTTAGAAATGCCAAGCTTATAAATGATCTGCAAATTAAAAGAAACTCACTTATAAATAAATGGTCTGAGCTCGTAACCGAATCTAAACTGCTTGTGGAGAATAAGGGCTACTCAATTTCAGGGCTGTCTAGATACCCAGTAACTGATTTTGATCCAAAGTTGGTAAGTGTCGGAGACAGACGAGATAGTAACATTGTTAGTATTGATGTTGTTCGGTCAGATCTGATATCCGAATACAGAAAAATAGATAATAATGAAAAACAATCAGATATCGATGAACCAAAAAGTCTTATCGAAAACATAGAAAAAACTGAACGGCGAATCGATGACTTACTAGTTCTTAATAGTATGCTGGGGAGTCAAATAAAAATTGATGAGTCACAGGTCAATCAGTATAAAGATGGTTTGATTGAGATAGAGAAAGATCTTAAGTCGAATAAACTGACGAGAAAATTAGTGGAATTAGGGGCGGATAAAGCCAACTTGTCTATTGCGAAGGGGAAATGTAATACGTGTTTACAAGTAGTAGATGATATACTGCTTCCTCCCGACACTTTAGCTATGCCTATGGAGTTGAAAGAAAACATTCAACATCTAGAGAATCAGAAAAAGATGACTAAGTCTCTCGTTGATGGGCTTGAGCGAAAAATTAATGCTGACAAAGATAAACTTCTATCGGTGAATAGAGAGTTGACTGAGTGTAGGAAAAACCTTGTTTCTCTTAGAAAGGATATGAAGTTTACCAGTAAAATAAAAGAATCTGACATTCGAAGGAAAATAAATCTGGAGACTAGAATTGATGACATTAAAAGCATCGAAGAAAAGATAAGTGAAAAACTTGAGGCTTTAGTCAGTATCTCCATTGAATACAAGGGTATTAATGGGGATATTCAGGGGTTAGGAAAGCATAAGCTTTCAAATTCTGACTGGAGAAAAGTCAATGAATTTTCTAGCTCTTTTAAGAGTTTAGCAAGAAGTTTTGGATATAGAAGTGCTGATGTTGGTGAGATAGAAATAAAAACTGAAACTATGCTTCCTTATCTCAAAGACATTGAGTTGCGTGAAGTAGAGTGGACATCAGAAGGGCTTTGTTGCTTAATTCGGTTGGAAGACATGGCAGCCTAAAGTTGTTCGGTTCTTAAGCAATATACTGAGTTTCAGGCATACCCAGTCCTGTAAG
>NZ_FUXU01000059.1 GCF_900167155.1 Enterovibrio nigricans DSM 22720
CATGAGACTACGACGATTGATGGGTGTAGCCGATCAGATCGTAGCTTCTAGATTTAGTTCCATCGATTTAAGCAACAAAGCCCCGCCTGTTAGAAGATTGCTTAAGAACCGAACAACTTTAGGCTGCCATGTCTTCCAACCGAATTAAGCAACAAAGCCCCTCGAATGTTCCGTCATTCTCTGTCAGTGTTACACCGCTATTGACGTCAACATTTGCTGACATGGTGAATGTTTCGCTATCTTCGGTCGGTGCAATGGACTGACCGAGAACCGTATTTTTGATAATTCCGAGAGTCTCTCCTTGAAGCGTTGCTTGCGTACCCGCATCATCAAATGTCATGGTGCCAGGGTGCGAAAATGTCAGCACTTCCGTGCCACCACTTTGAGTAAACCCGAGTTCTATTGGGTAAAGTTTATAGGTAGAGCCAGCTATTGAGGGCGGGGTGTCGCCAAGCCCAATTCCCATGGCAAGGAGTTGCGCATAATCAGTGATGCTTTCTGCTTCCTCTGGAAATCTTTCGATTAGCGACGCGACCAATAAATCTCCCGTCGGAGAAATGAAGCCCTGGATATTGTCACCATCAATAGTTAGCGTCAGCAGCCCGTCGGTACTTAGGTTATATGTTCCTGTGAGGCTATCTTCTGGAGGGGAATCTGAAAACGCGAGAGATGTGGGTGTTCTGAGTATTTCTGCGCGCTTTTCAGAGCCGTCGGACGTTGAGAATGTACCATTTCCATCGAAAGATAGAATGCTCGACTCAGTGACGACTTCCATTTCGGCGTTGTTTGAATTCAGGATCAAATCAAAAATGACGACACCGATGTTTCCACTCAGTGTGTTGTTAGAAATGTCGATCCCTTTTCTTACTAGCAGGTCCATGGTGAGGCTTGGTTCGTCGCCAACTTTTTGGTTTGGGTCTAGGGCGTCAAATTTGCCATCGTTGTCAGTATCGACGGTAAGAAAACGCAGGCCTAATTCCTGATTGATACCGATTTTGACGTCGTCACTGCCAGCAGATTCAAGAATAAAGGTGGAGGGTAGGGTACGGAAGCCAAATTCCGGGCCGTTGCCATTGTCGTAACTTAAATGTTCATCAAGCCCTACTCTTTCTATGAGAGAGCCGTCAGACGTAATATTTACCTGAAGTTGTTCTGGGTCTTCGGGGGTGTTCTGGATCTCGGTTGCGGTAAATAGAGACGATTCTATCCCTGCGCCACCTTGATAAAAGTGCAAAATCCCGAAGTTTTCCTCATATGAATCGGTAATTGAGAGGGTATCATTGGATACGGCTTCGACGTTAAATTCACTGCCTTCGATTGATGTATAAAACGAACCTGATGTTCCTGTGTCTTCATCGTGAAGTGACATTTCAAAAATAGCGCCGTGCCACGCCCCGGCGAACTGTGATGCATCACCCGGTGTTTTTGTCAGCACTCCAATTTCTTGTTTAAGCTGAAATCCGGCCACGGCGTCGAGTGCAGCTAATGTTTCTGTTAAATCTGTGCCCGCGGTTAAATCCAATTCGTCAATCACACCGCGCAAGGTCACAATGTGGTTTTCAGCAAGGTCAGCCATAACAAGGTCTGAGTCGATCAGGTTTTTGTAGATGTAGTGGCTGCCGGGATCCACATCGACTTTCTGATTTATTGCGATGGCATTCATGTCCGTATTTTGCCCACGCACTCTAACAACCAGATTACCTGCAAGACTTAGACCTGATGGTAAATTGAGTCTGTACTCGCCTGTTATCGATGTTGGTGCACTCGCAATGACATCGCCAATTTGTTTCCCATCATCATCAACTCTGATCAATTCAACCGTTGCATTGCGCACAGGCTCCAGACCAACAATGGCTGCATATGCTGGTGGGAAAATGTGTTCCAAAAGTGTCGGTTTACTAAAGTTTACAACGGTACCACTGGGCGCTGAAACTGTGCCAGTGACTGAGGCGGGGAGGTGGTGGAATTGTTGTCGGAGCAAGCCACTACTCCAAGCAATAGTGCGGGTATAAGTACGTTATTTTTTAATATTTGTGCATTGATACTACTCATAGCATTCATCCTACTTAGCCAACATCGTTATCGTTGCGTGTTTAATACCCAAGAAACCTGAAGATGCCGGATTCAGCGAGATTGACTGAAGGTAGGGCCTCAATGTGCCCACTTCTTCGTTAAATCTTCCGAAAATAGAATGACTATTCCTCGGTGAATTTGCCTCGAATTGAACACATTGATGACCTCTGAATTCGAGCATCTTCAGGTCACTTGGGTATAAGCGTTCGAAAAAACGAACGAGCTAAAATTCTATGCACGAGTAGTTAACAACCCTTGCTCCGTTTTCGGGAAAATTCGATATGTATTAAATTAGATACATAAATAGTGTGACTTATTGAGATTGGGTAATATTGGGGGCTGGTAACACATGATTAAGAAGGAAAGAAAGCGGGGCCAAGTTAGCTCCGCTTTGTTGATGTAAAAACGTTGGCGATGAAGCGTATTGAGAGATAGTCGCTACGCAGCTTTCCAACCACCACTATGAACAAGTTTGTCTGTTACCTTGGTCACCGCTTTTTCGGCACGTTCGACAATGTCATCGATGTCGGACCTATTTACTACCAGTGGTGGTGCGAACCCTAAAATATCACCGTGGGGCATAGCGCGAGCGATCAAGCCTTCTTCCATACATGCTGCGGCGACTTGTGGGCCGACTTTGAGGTTAGGGTCAAAGTGTGTTCGGTTGGCTTTGTCACTTGAAAACTCCAACGCATGAAGAAGACCAATGCCCCGAGAATCACCAATGAGAGGGTGATCCGCAAAGGTTTCTTTCATCTTCTGTTGAAAATACGCACCTGTGTCTCTGGCGTTTTGTGTCAGGTTTTCGCGCTCTATAATGTCGAGGTTACACATTGCAGATGCGGCTCCCAACGGGTGCCCTGAATAGGTGTATCCGTGCCCAATAGGCCCCCATTGGTCGGTACCGTCTTCGAGCACTTTCCATACTCGCTCACCAACCATGACTCCTGACAGCGGTTGATAGGCAGATGTCAGCCCTTTTGCCACGGTAATCAGGTCTGGCTTCATGTCGTAGTACAGTGAACCAAAATCCGCGCCTAAGCGACCAAAGCCGCAAACAACCTCATCGGCGATGAGCAAAATGTCATATTTATCGAGCACGTTGCGGATCGCTGGCCAATAGCCTTCTGGGGGTGGCACGATACCGCCTGTTCCTAGGACGGGCTCAGCAATCATAGCCGCGACGGTTTCAGGGCCTTCCATCAGAATCATATTCTCAAGCTCACGTGCACAATAGGTTGAGAATTCAAGCTCGCTGATGTCGTTATCTTTGCGTCGGTAGTAGTAAGGTGCCACAGTGTGCTTTATACGCTCTAGTGGCAAATCAAAGTGCGCATGAAAAACCGGGAGGCCAGTCAGTGAACCTGACGCGATGCTGGAACCATGATAGCCACGGTCACGAGAGATGATTTTCTTTTTCTCTGGCAGTCCTCGTGCATTGTTGTAATACCAAACCAATTTGAGTTGGGTTTCGTTCGCATCACTGCCTGACATGCCGTAATACACCTTGCTCATGCCTTGTCCTGCCAGTTTGATGATGCGTTCTGACAATGGGATGAGAGCTTCGTTGGTGTGTCCAACGTAGGTGTGATAGTACGCAAGCTTTTTCGCCTGCTCATAAATGGCCTCGGCCATTTCTTCACGCCCGTAGCCAATATTCACGCAGTAAAGGCCAGCAAAGCCATCGATGAGCTCAACGCCTTCAGAGTCAGTAATACGGATGCCTTTAGCGTTGGTAATAATGCGCCCAGCCATGTCTCCGTCGGCGTATTGTTTTAGGTGTGTCGAAGCATGAAAAACATGCTGGCGGTCTTTTTCTAGCAGGGCTTTTGTGTCGATTTGTTTGCTCATCTTCAACTCCTTTTAATTTCCGCTGGCAATGTTTAACCCGCCAAGGCAGTAGTATTTAATTTCGCTGTATTCATCGAAACCGTGTCTGCTTCCCTCACGACCAAGCCCAGATTGCTTCATTCCGCCAAAGGGGATGGGGTGTCCGGTCATTTTTACGCTGTTGATACTCACCATGCCAAACTCCAACCCGCGCATTAACGTCCAGATTTGACGGATATCGTGACCGTACACATAAGCGGCGAGTCCATATTCTGTGTCGTTGGCTGCGGTGATCACCTCTGGAATCGTGTCGTAAGGGACAATGCCGGCAACGGGGCAGAAGTTCTCTTCGCGATATACCATCATGTCGGGGGTGATATTGGACAAAAGCACAGGGTAAAAGAAGTTGCCGTCGGAGACGGGCTGTGGGGATCCAGCGAGGAGCTTTGCGCCTTTCTCCAAAGCATCTTCGACAATTTTTCGTGCTTTGTTCACGGCCTGCGCGTTGATCAAGGGGCCGATGTCTGTATCAGCATCTAAGCCGTTGCCGACACGCAATTTGAGCATTTCAGTTGCGAAGGCATCAGCAAATGCATCATGTTTATCTCTTGGTACGAATATACGGTTCGCTGCGAGGCAATCTTGCCCTGATGTCTGAAATTTCGCATCGACAGCGGCTTTTGCTGCCTCTGTGGTGTCCATATCTGGCAGAACGATAAATGGTGCGTTGCCACCCAGCTCCATTGAGCATTTTTTTACGGTGTCCGCACTTTGGCGAAGTAAGAGTTTGCCGACTCGCGTTGAACCTGTAAACGATAGGGCTTTGACTTTATCCGAACAGGAAAGCGTTGCTGAGATCATAGGAGCGTCGCCAGTGACGACATTGAATACGCCAGCGGGTATACCTGCACGTTCAGCCAATTCAGCCAATGCGAGTGCTGAGAAGGGGGTTTCTCCCGCGGGTTTTACAATCACGGTACAACCAATCGCGAGCGCAGCGGCGGCTTTTCGCGTGATCATTGCACTGGGGAAATTCCACGGTGTAATGAGGGCAGCAACGCCAATCGGCTCACGAATGGTGCCTAGTTGGGCATTCGGGATGTGACTAGGTATGGTTTCACCGTAGGCACGGCGAGCTTCTTCGGCAAACCATCGGATAAAGGATGCGCCATAATCAATTTCTCCGCGTGCTTCATCGAGCGTTTTTCCTTGCTCCAAGACCATTAGACGCGCCAAGTCCTCACGGTTCTCTTTAATCTTGTCATGCCATAACATCAGTCCTGCAGCACGATGGTCTGCAGACAAGGTTTTCCAATGTCTAAACGCAGTGTCAGCGGCGTCAATGGCATTGTCTATTTGTGATTTTTCAAGTGATGTTATGTACCCCAACACCTCGTCATCGGCAGGGTTGGTGACAGCAATGTCGGACTGACCTGCTACCCATTTTCCATTGACATAAGCGAGCTGTCTAAATAGTCGAGAATCTTTTAATTGTGTAAGAATTGCGTCGTTATGTTTGTGTAAATCTAGCGCGGCCATAAGACCCCCTACGCATCCAAATAAGTACCTTTTAAATGTAAGTACGTGAACGCGTATCTGTTTTCTGGAAGCGCAAAATAAAGTGGGTGTTTTTTCTGAATTCGACAGAATTACTGTGTGTTTTTTCTGTGGTGGGCGTAAGCGGTTCTATTGAATCAAGTTTTCGTTGATGTCGAAATGGTCTTTTTGGTGCTTTACCGTTTTGGTGACGATGTAGGTGTAGTAGCGTTCGATACCAAGATCGGACATTAGCCAACTGTCGATCAAACGCTGATATTGGTCAATGTCTTCAGCGACAACACGGAGAATATAGTCAATTCCTCCTCCAGTGGAAAAGCAATCAGCGACTTCTGGACAGTCTCGCATGGTTTGTTCAAACCGTTGAAAGCTGTTTACGTCGTGTCTGCCAAGGGAAATTTCTACCATTACAGGCGTTCTTTTTTGGAATATCTTGGTATTGATGCGGGCACTGTAGCCTTCGATGACGCCAGCCTGCTCAAGCCTTTTTACACGTTCCCAGCAAGGGCTGACAGAAAGGTTAATGGCTTCAGCAAGGTGTGATTTAGTGATCCTGCCTTGCGTGGCAAGAATTTGAAGTATTTTAAGATCGTATTTATCGAGTCGCATCGCGGGATCCTGTGCTGAATTTTATAAGCGTGGCACAGGGTTAGCGGGTTTCCCAGTTTCACTAGCCGGTTAATAAGGGCTTTGCGATCACGGCAAAGGTATCACCAATGTTGATGAGTGACTGATGGCGAACAGCGCAGATGATGCCTTCAGTGGTGGCGTAGTATTTTTTAGGGGATTGTCCCGTACGCTCAACCGAATGAATAGAAGCAATCAAATCGCCTTTAACGACGACCTGTCCCAATTTGACGGTGATCTCCATTACGCCGCGATGTTCACTTTGTAAGTAACACTTAGCACTTGGGATTTCCATGGGCTTGGGGTCAGCTGGTGGGTCAATGTAGTTTCTTTGTAAAATGCCACTATAGACAAGAAAATTGTGAATCCCCCTGTCAGCCAATGCAACGGTTTCAGGTGTGGTTGTTCCGCCTCCGCCCAACTCGGTAGTCACGAATACCTTTCCTTGCTTCTCTACGGCGGTGTCATACAGTGAGACGGCATCCATCTCTTCCATGAAGAAATAGTAAGGTGCGCCGAACAACCTCGCGCCTTCCCAACATCGAAGTTCCTGAAGTTTATCAGGCAACCGATGAGCAGCAGCAAAAGGCAGGATATCGAGCGTCTTCCCTCCTGAGTGAATGTCCAAGGCCGCGTCACACATCGGGATTAGGACTCGATTAAAATAGTCGGCAATTTTTCCGGTAATCGAACCTTGAGGGTGGCCGGGAAAGGCGCGGTTCATATTACCACCGTCGATAGGGGAGACTCGGCTTCCTGCGGCGACAGCGGGGTGATTCATCATCGGGATGATAATTACCCGGCCTGTAATGTGTTTCTGCTTGAGCGTATTGCTGAGTTTTTGCAGGGAAATTATGCCTTCGTATTCGTCTCCGTGATTGCCTCCTGTTAACAGTGCAGTTTGCCCAGTGCCGTTTTTCACGATAGTGATAGGGATCATCACTGCGCCCCATGCAGACTGATCGCTTGAGTAAGGCAGTTTCAGAAAACCATGCTGAACACCATCAGCGTTAAAGTCGATATTGGTACTGATGGCAGAAGGGGGCATTTTTCTTGACATGGGGCTTTACTCTCCTCGCTACTCAATGTTTGATGAACAATTGTCTGGGAAAATCACAAAGTGTTTTTGCTCCGCGTCGCGTGATCACAATGCTTTCTGTTGTTTCCATGCCCCAATCATCCATCCACAGTCCGGGCATAAAATGGAATGTCATGCCTTCTTTGAGGATGGTTTGGTCAGAAGGACGAAGGCTCATGGTGCGTTCACCCCAATCAGGTGGATAGCTCAGGCCAATGGGATACCCACAACGTGAGCCACCCCGATCAAAACCGTATTTCGCCATCGTTTTGTCGAGCGCGTCAGCGATATCGCCGCACGTATTTCCCGGCCTTGATACGGCTAAACCTGCTTCAAGACCTTCGTTTAACGCATCATTAGCGCGTTTAAAATGGTCGGCGGGTTCGCCAAGATAAATGGTTCGTGACAGTGGACAGTGGTAACGGCGATGTACCCCTGCCATTTCAATAAAGGTGCCTTCGCCTTTTTTAAACGGGCGGTCATCCCATGTCAGGTGAGGGGCCGAGGCATCCACGCCAGAGGGAAGAAGAGGCACAATAGCGGCATAGTCACCAAAGTGGTCGCCATGGCCGATGACGGCATGTTTGTTAATCTCAGCAACCAAAATGTGCTTAGGTAAACCGGGCTCTATAAGCTCATACGCTACGCGGTGCATGTTTTCTACGATACGCGCAGCTGCTCTCATGTATTTCAGTTCTTGGTGGGATTTTTCTGCTCGACACCAATTAACGAGCGCCGTGGAATCAACAAGAGAGGCTAGGGGAAGGTTGTCGCGCAATGCTTCGAAAGCGGTAGCACTGAAATAGTAATTGTCTTTCTCCACACCAATATGTCCTCTGTCCCAGAGCAGTTCGGGCAATATATGGTTTGCCAAAAACTCCATGGGGTGCAGTGGTGGGTTCATCACGTAATGATCGGGATATGCAGTGATGTTTTCGGGACGCATAAACACAGTGCGTCGCGCACCGTTGGCATCTTGTCTTCGGCCAAACCAAAGTGGTTCACCTGATAACCCAAGAACGACACATTGAGGCACGTAAAAAGACCAACCATCGTATCCGGTCAGCCACGCCATATTTGAGGGATCGTGTACGAGAAGGACATCGATCTCTTTTTCGAGCATTGCGGCACGTACCTTTGCGATACGTGAATAGAACTCTTCCAGTGAAAAGTTGAGTGAGACGTCGCTCATACCTCAAACTCCTTTTGTACCGCCCAATGGACGAACGTTGACGTTCAACAGTCATCGCCAATCACCCGTGAGATCCAAGTTCGGAGCCGATACCTGGGCTCGTTTCAGGGTGTTTGTTTTGCCGTGTTGTGTCGGCTTTACTGCCTTAGCGTGTAAGTGACTCGCGTTCTCCTTTTTACTGTTTTACACGGGACGATTTCCAAATTGGATGCCGTGGCAGTGAAAATGGTAGAGGCGTTTTTCACGCACTCCTAACACTTACATTAGTGATTAATATTTAGTCAATCAATTTGTTAGACGTAATAAATGCGCTACGGGTTCAATTTTTGGTTAAATTCGTCCGGAGGCGGCGCAGTTTGCTGGTTGTCGCAAAACTGGTAATCGCGTGATTTAGTTTTTTGGGGAAATGGATACACTCCGGCCTTGCCCGAAAGTGGCACCATATTCGTTTGATGAAGAAGAGTTGGTCGTTTATTTTCCATTTTTTCGCGTTTTTAGTGAGGCCAATTTACTTTTTCATTTTGTCGATATTTGAATTACAAAAAGGACAGGCTCTTCCATGGCAAGCGTACGTAACATCGTCGTTACCGCTAACGAAGTAGCGCGCCCCGCTGGGCCGCATACGCCGACTATTCACCAATTTTTAAACTATCTACACAGTGACGGGTTTTCAGCGTGTCCAAAGCCGTTAGGCGTTGCAGACGGCGTTGAAATCTTGAGTTTGGTTGAGGGTGAAACTTACGACTATCCATTGTGTGGGGCAGTTGCATCAGAAGAAGCGCTGCGTAGTGCTGCGGTGTTATTAAAAACATTTCATGAAGCGTCGGCGTTGTATCTACCTAAGATGGAAAACTGTCGCTGGGCTCTCGAACCGCGTGAGCCGGTTGACGTGATCTGCCATGGTGATTTTGCCCCTTACAACGTGGCGCTTAAGGGAAATTCTGTTGTTGGCGTATTTGATTTTGATACGAGTCATCCAGGCCCTCGCATTTGGGATCTGGCCTATGCCGTATACTGCTGGGCGCCATTTAAAACCCACAAATATGATGAAATGGGCACACTTACTGAACAATGTCACCGCGCGAGAATGTTTTGTGATCATTATGGCGCATCAGAAAGCGAGAAACATCAACTGGCCGACGAGATGGCGAATCGACTGCGAGCGCTGGTAACGTTTATGGAAACTGAAGCAGCAAAAGGGAATGCTCAGTTCCAACAGCACTTAGCGATGGGGCATGACAAAGCCTACTTAAAAGATATTGATTATCTAATAGAGAATAAGCTGAAAATAATACGTCATTTTTTAAATACGTTGTAAAGCGCCAAAATTAAGGCACTGTATTTTGACGTTTGGGTGAAGTTAAGATAGCGTTTAGTCAATCTGAAGAAAAAATAATCACTTTGTAATTATTTGAAATATATATGTGCTGCCGTTATCCACAATTACGTTGTTGGTATCAAGGTCGGGTTATATAATCCGACCAAATTTTTATTCCTTTTTAACTATCTCGGTACAATATGTTGAAACTGCCTTCGCTAAGGTCTTGTTACGATACGTATGTTCGTGACATTTCAATTGTCTTTTTGCTATTGCTACCTTTAACGATTTGTAACGCGATCTCCCTCTTTTTTGGCCACTTTTTAAACTTCGCGGAACAAATTGAATTAGCAAAACGTTTCTTCTATTTCTCCGATCTATTGATTGGTGTTTACCCAACAGCGCTTTGCATTATTACGACGTATTACCTGTCGACGAAACACAACGTGAGTCCGATGGTTGTTATACCCTATGCATTAGTCATGTTTACGGGGATCTCCATCGCTAATGATTTGGTCGCTGTGCATAACGGCTTACCCAATAATCCATTGATCGCTTTGCTTACTGCAATCGTGGCGTCAACGTGGTGTGTTTCTTTCAAAGTTTATCCGTTAGATCCCTCGCGGATAGATTTTGCCAGTGCGTTATTTAAACAATCGTTACACTTTTTTGGTTTTCTATTGCTGACGGTATTTTTCAATCAATTGGTTGGTACTGTTCTTTTAGAGTCTGACGTTGTTAAAAAAGACCTCAGCTTAAATCCACTGACAATTAGTGGCGGTTTGATTTATCAATTTATTCTGGGTTTGTTGGGGGCTATTGGGATTAATGGTCACAATTTTCTGTTTGGAGCAAAGCAACAACTGTTTGAAGATACTAAAAACAACCTAGAAGCCTGGGAAATGGGAGACGCACCGTTAAACATTTTAGGGCAAGGTTTTTATGACGCGTTTTTGGCTCTTGGCGGTTCGGGGGGAACGCTCAGTCTGTTGCTATGCATTCTGATATTTTCTAAAGATAAGCGTCACATCACACTGGCTTTGTCAGCATTGCCGCTAGTGATGTTTAACATTAATGAGCTGCTGCTATTTGGCTTACCTATTATCTTTAATCCGACGTTAATCGTACCGTTTATTCTTGTACCAATGATTAGTTTTATCGTGGTTTATAGCACGATGGCAGTTGGATTGGTAAATCCCGTGAGCAGCATAGTTGATTGGATGACGCCCCCCCTTATTAGCGGATACTTAGCAACAGGAAACAGTGTTGGTGGTGTCCTTTTGCAAATCGCCGTAATCACTATTGGTGTGTTTGTTTATCGTCCTTTCTACCTGCACTATGCGGGGAAAAGTAATTTGGATGCGAAAAATATCACGCTACGTCATGCGATTGAAAAAAGCACGTTGACCTCGTTTCTTGGTGGTGTTGGGCAATCAATAGGTGGGCATGTCAATCATCATGAAATTAGCCAACGCGTGAGCAAGATGATGACGCGTGGCAGTTTTGTCATGTACTACCAACCACAGGTAAATCTGAAAGACCCAAGTGACATTGCGTATGAATCATTGGTGAGATATCGCACCGAAGATGGCCAGATATTACCGCCGCAGTTTATTAAAGATTTTCACCAATTAGGTGCAATCAAGCAGTTGGATGAAATGGTCATTGATCTGGTGTTGAAAGACTTGAAAGACCTTCCGTTAAACGCAGGTTGTCGCGTGGGGATCAACATTTCTGCTGAGTCAGTGTCCGATCCAGATATTGTCGACTACATTTCTGAGCGTCTTTATTTCTATGGTGTGTCACCAACATCACTAGAACTAGAGATTACGGAAGAGGCGATTTTAGAAGATCATGTGCAAATTAGACAGAATATTGAGCTTCTTCAAGGCTTGGGCGTGAAGGTTGCGATTGACGATTTTGGGTCGGGTTATGCATCGTTCCCACACTTGCTGAAATTCAATTTTGATAAAGTAAAACTGGATCGCTCGCTGCTATTGAATACCACGGAAGAGCGGGGTCAAAGTCTCTATCAATTACTGGCAAAAATTAGTGAGGTTACGGGCTGTGCACTGGTCGCTGAAGGTATTGAAACCGAAAAAGACAGGGTGTTTGTGGAGCGCTGTGGCATAAATATCTGTCAAGGGTTTTACTTTGCAAAGCCCATGGCATTGGAAAATGTTGTAGTGTGGGCGTCTGAAACGGAGACTAAAGCGTCGAACGCTTAAAATAAAGCCGCGGTGTACTGTTTACTTTTGAACGGTACACCGCGGCTTTTCTGTCTATTCAATCATACCGCTATGCAGTCAAACTCGTTGAATGTGGTATCTTCAGGTTGTTCGAGTCTATCTGTTGAAATCAAGCAACTCGACATCAAAAATCAATGTAGAGCCAGGTTTGATAATACCCGCACCGCGATTACCGTAGGCCAGTTCCGCAGGGATGAAAAAGCGCGTTTTATCGCCTTTTTTCATCAATTGGACACCCTCTGTCCACCCACGAATCACTTGATTCAGTCCGAACTCGATCGGTTCACCTCGTTGCACTGAGCTATCAAATACAGTGCCATCAATCAGCGTTCCATGGTAGTGCACTTTTACTTTGGACGTTGCCGTTGGGTGCTCATCATCTTCACCAGACTCCAA
The DNA here is from genome assembly GCF_900167155.1 of Enterovibrio nigricans DSM 22720. Taxonomy (GTDB): domain Bacteria; phylum Pseudomonadota; class Gammaproteobacteria; order Enterobacterales; family Vibrionaceae; genus Enterovibrio; species Enterovibrio nigricans. The sequence goes on from NZ_FUXU01000059.1 coordinate 12,321, forward strand.
TACTTTATATTGAAGACCCGACTCCGTTTGTAAGACACCGTCTTCCTGTCCATTTTTAGATAAGAAAGCTTCACCCGCTTCTTTGTTTTCAGCAGCGGCTTTCTGTGCCTTTTGCCTGTTGAGGTAAATAAGGACGATAAGAACAACAATAGCGAGGGGTAATGCGAAATCCATAATGACTCTCTTTTTGTATATAAGGCTGATGCCTGACGAGATTCATTATGTAAAACCCATACGAGAAATGGAATCGATATTATTTAGCAAAATGTTGCTAGAGGGCGGAATTTTGCTGAGATTTTAGGATGGTTGTAGAAAGAGGGGGGCAGATACAGAGGTAAAGGGGCAGATGCCCCTTTACGTATTATTTTTCGATTAAACCATCAACAACATCAAGCACGAATTTCTGACAATTTTTTGCGGTTGCAGGGTCGAAATCTTGATTGTGTTGGTCGGTATTTGATAGCACACGAATACTAACAAATGGCACGTCGTAAGCTTCTGCTACAAGTGCAGCCGCAGACGTTTCCATTTCTTCGACTGACGTACCTAGGGATTCGTGAAACCAGTTGATGCGGTCAACTTCGCGGTTCCACTCATCTGCCGTACCGATAACACCGGAAACAACGTTGCCGTGTTTGTATGCATCGGCGTAACTCAGCGTATGAGCAAGAAGGGCGTCGTCTGCGTCGTAATGGCTGTAATCAACAAGCTCGCCGTCCTTACGAAGGCGCATGACAACGTCGAAGTTCTTCCATTGCTCAGGGTGAATTCCTTTCCCTTTTTCCGTGTACTCAACTTTGTATGCGCCCATATTGAAGCTACGGGCACCAACAACGATATCACCACGGTAAAGCTCAGGGTCATGACCACCGGCAGTTCCCTGATTGATAATGAATTTCGGATTAAACAGCTCGATACCTAATGTGGTAGACGCCGCCGCATTTGCTAAACCAATTTCTGTTCGTGAAATTACAACTGGGTGACCTTTAATGTCGCCTTCCCAGAATGTCCAAGAACCACGTTGTCTTTCTTTGGCATTGTCCAGCGCGTTAATCAGGACATTGGTTTCTATGTCCATTGCACCTTGGATTAGAATCGGTTGCTTAGCACCAATAGCAGAAAATGAAATTAGAAAAGAAAGAAATGCTACTTTTTTAAACATATTGCGTTTACCTAGCGGGCGAGTCGTTAAATTCCGGCGCATCATACTAAAGCAAACGTTTGCGTCAATATTTAATTCCAATCTTTATTTTGGGTAGTTGTTTGAGTTCAAATGATTATCGGTGCTTAAACGAAAAGCATGCTCGATTAGAATACGGATATTTTGTTCTGGATAAGCAGATGATCGTGAGGGGAATGCTTCATGCTGGTGCAGTTAATGCGCCAAAAAGAGTTGATCTAGGTGCATGAAATTACAGCTTATTCTTACATGGCGCGAATTTTAACGCGTCGAACAATTGGTACGGTGTTTGCTTGCAAACGGTTGTGCTTTAGCACGGCTTGCATGTAACACTCATTGTTATGGGTGTTAATTTGTTAGCGCATTCTTTTTAATGTTTTTGCTCCGTTTCTTTTTATCGAGGACGGAGCTTTTTTTTACACAGCATTAACAGAGTAGAGCGTTGTTTTATCCTGCCAATATATCCGTGTTAAATCTATATAAACCACATAGCACAAGAGAAGCAAGCTGACTTGTTCATATTTATTCGTTGCACTGGTGCAAAAAATAAAGAAACAAAATGTAATTGAGATGTTTCATTGTGAATGAGTGTGCCAAACTTTGATAAATATATTCGCGTCAAAAATTAAGTGGTGAAAAAGTAGCTAATGGTGAATTCACACCACAATCCAGGACGTGGAGAATAATAAATGAATAAGAACATTAAGTTCACAGCGATTGCTGCATGTGTTGCTGGTGCTTTAGGCATGAGCGCAACATTGCAAGCAGCGCCTTCTCACGATAAGGCTGTCATTGGGTATTTGACACAATGGGAAGCATGGAAAGGAACTGATGCTGGGTTTAGCGTTAAAGGCGAAGCCACGCATTTGAACGTAGATATGGATATCTACTCGATCCTTAACTTTTCATTCTTCGGAGTTGCCAAAGACGGTTCTTTGCACAGTGGTGATTTAAGAAACAAGAATATTTACCAACCAACCTCCGTTCAGGAACCGGGCCCATTGCTCCATCCTGACGTTTATTCAAGTTGGGATTTTCACATTCTTTGGGGTGAGTTGGAATATATTCACGAGTATCCGGGGAATGAACCTTGGCAAGCTGAGCAGCTAGCAAAAGTTCAGGCGCAAGGCTTTGTAAAAGATGGCCGAGGCTGGAAACACGAACCTACAGGTGTGACAGGTCAAATGCCTATACCGCTGAAAAAAGCGGGTGGCGCACCGGGTCTAATTGACCTTGCCAACGAAAAAGGTGTCAAAGTCATGGCATCTATTGGTGGCTGGAGTATGTCAAAACACTTCCCAGAAATGGCTGCTGATCCAGTGATGAAAGCCCGCTTCCTTGCAGACGTCGATCGCCTGATAGCATTGGGTTTTCACGGTATTGATATTGACTGGGAATACCCTGGCTCTGGTGGTATGAATTTTGAGGGTACTGAAGCGGACTACGCCAACTTTGAACAGTTGATGGATGATATTCGTGAGCGAATTGGACCTGACAGGCTGCTCACAGCTGCGTTTAAAGCCGTACCTGCTGCGCTGGAAGGCTATGACTGGACACGTCTATCCAATTCGATGGATTACTTCAATATGATGACCTACGACCTGAATGGTGGTTGGTCAAATGTCGCTGGTCATAACTCCCCCCTTTATCCTTACCCTGAAGAGGAATTCCCCGGCCTTAACCTCGACACATTGAAAAATTGGATGGTCAATGTTCGTGGTATTCCATCGAACAAGATCAATTTCGGTGCTGCGTTCTATGGTCGCGGTGTTCAAACAACAGAGGCAACGGCTTATCTGGGTGCACCAACCGACAAGCGTACCGTTAATTTCTCAGTGGATGGGCCAACGGTATCAGCCGCAGACCTGACTAACTGGGCTGCGTTTGAAGGACAACCAAACTACAACTACATTATCAAGCAAACTGGATGGGAACACCTCTGGGATGCGAATGCAGAAGTACCATACGCTGTGAAAGGGAAGTACTTCCTGAGCTATGACGATCCCGATGCGATTCGTAAGAAAGCCGAATACATCGTCAACAATGATCTTGGTGGCATCATCGTTTGGCAGGTACACGGAGATATTCAGTGTGAAGGTACGTTTGTAAACTACGGTTCGAAGTTGAAACAATGTACAAATCTTCGCTCTCCGCTTGCAGAGCAAATTGATACCGTGTTTAGCCAAAACATCGTTCCAAACGAAGCGCCAGTCATAACTGTACCGGGTGCGCAGACAGTGAATTCAGGTGAAGTTGTTAGCTTTGTCGTTACAGCGACAGATGCCGATGGTGATGCACTAAGCTTCGCTGCGCAAGGTGCAGTGGTGACGGACAATGGTAATGGCTCTGCGACAGTCACGTATCAAGCGCCAAACACAGCGACTGATCTTGCCGACACAGTGACAGTGACTGTGAGCGATGGCAGAAAGTCTGATGCAGCCAGCGTGGTTGTCAATGTGGTAGGCAGTGGTGTGGTTGAAAATAATGCCCCTGTGCTGGTTACGCCAACTACTGTTTCTGTCAATGCGGGTGATTCTGCAACGATTAGCGTGTCTGCAACCGATGTTGATAATGACACTCTGACGATTACTTCATCGCTTGGCAGTGTTGCTCAGACTGGCAATGCGGCAGTGATTACCGTACCAACAGATGCATCAACGACTGATAGCACCTTATCCGTTGTTGTCACCGTTACGGATGGCGTCGAAAGTGTCTCTTCTACTGTCACCGTTAACGTGAAAGGCGATACCGGCCCAGTTGACAGCACGTGGGATCCTAGCGCGATTTACAACTCCGGAGACAAAGTTGTCCACAACGGTGTTGAATATACCGCTCAGTGGTGGACACAAGGTGAAGAACCGGGCTCAGCCGCTGTTTGGGTTGCTGTAGATGATGGCACAACGAAAGATTGGAGTGCAGATAAAGTCTACAACGGTGGTGACACGGCGATCTACCAAGGCGCAACATACAAAGCGAAATGGTGGACGAAAGGCGATGTCCCTGGTTCAGCTTGGGGGCCTTGGGAGCAAATCTAAGCGTCATAGTGTTGTGTTTTGAAGCCCTGCATTGCAGGGCTTTTTTGATCAATCAGTATTTTATCGTTCAATTTTAATCCAGTCATTCCTTACACATAAATTCACTGTAGCTGAAGTGATATGTAAACAAACGCCTAACACATTGAAAAAATTATCGTTTCTAAAATTGAAAAGTTATATCGGAATTACCTATTGCATTGGTCGATATATTCAATTGGATACTGTCTCTTCATGAGACTATAAATATTGCAAACAAGAAAAACCGACGTGTCCACAATGGAGGAACGATCATGTCAGATGTGAGCAAATGCCCTTTCCACAAAACTTCAAGCCGCGGTACTACCAATAGAGATTGGTGGCCTAATCAACTGCGCCTCGATATTCTTCACCAGCACACGAAAGAGTCAAACCCACTTGGTGGGAGCTTTAATTACAAAGAAGAATTCGCCAAGCTTGACCTTACCGCGATTAAGCAAGATCTCCATGCATTAATGACAGATTCTCAAGAATGGTGGCCAGCAGACTTTGGTCACTATGGTCCGCTATTTGTTCGTATGTCTTGGCACAGTGCAGGGACTTATCGTACATCCGATGGTCGCGGTGGTGCGGGGACAGGTAACCAACGTTTTGCGCCGATTAACAGTTGGCCTGACAACGGTAACCTTGATAAAGCACGTCGTCTGCTTTGGCCTATTAAACAAAAGTATGGTCAAAAAATATCATGGGCTGACTTACTGATTTTGACGGGCAATGTTGCTCTGGAGTCAATGGGATTCAAAACGTTTGGCTTCGCTGGCGGTCGAGAAGATATTTGGGCGCCAGAAGAAGATGTATATTGGGGTACTGAAAAAGATTGGTTGGGTGACACACGATACAGTGGTGACCGTGATTTGGAAAATCCATTAGCAGCTGTGCAAATGGGGCTAATCTATGTAAACCCAGAGGGGCCGAATGGCGACCCTGATCCGATTGCTGCAGCAACGGATATTCGAGAAACATTTGCACGCATGGCGATGGATGATGAAGAAACTGTTGCCTTGATTGCGGGTGGTCATACATTTGGTAAAACGCATGGTGCGGGTGATGCGGCTTTGGTTGGCCCAGCGCCAGAAGAAGCGCCAATAGAACTTCAAGGATTTGGGTGGGCAAGCAGCCATGCATCAGGTAAGGCTGGTGACGCAATTACCAGTGGCTTGGAAGTAACCTGGACACAAACACCAACACAGTGGAGTAATTACTTCTTCGAGAACCTCTTTGGTTACGAGTGGGAGCTATCAAAAAGTCCAGCGGGTGCGCATCAATGGATTGCTAAAGATGCAAACGGTGTGATCCCTGACGCATTCGATGGCAGTGTAAAACACTTGCCAACCATGCTGACCACCGATCTGTCGCTTCGCTATGACCCTGCATATGAGAAAATTTCTCGTCGATTCATGGAAAATCCGGATCAATTTGCAGAGGCATTCTCCCGTGCTTGGTTCAAACTGACTCACCGCGACCTGGGTCCTCGATCGCGTTACCTAGGTAGCGAAGCACCAAGCGAAGAACTGATTTGGCAAGACCCGATTGCAGCGTGCACACATGCAGTGGTTGATGCCGCAGATATCGCAACACTGAAAGCGAAAATTGAAGCCACTGGCCTAACTGTGTCTGAACTTGTTTCAACCGCTTGGGCATCGGCATCAACATTCCGTGGTTCGGATAAGCGCGGTGGTGCAAATGGTGCGAGGATTGCCTTAGCTCCACAAAAACAATGGGCGGTTAATAAACCTGAGCAACTGGCGCATGTATTAGCGAAGTTGGAAGGCGTTAAGCTTGATTTCAACAGTGCGCAAGCGGGTGACAAGCGTGTATCTTTAGCTGACCTAATTGTTTTGGCTGGTGGCGTCGGTGTTGAAAAAGCCGCAAAGCATGCAGGCAAAGAGATCTCGGTGCCTTTCACGCCAGGACGTATGGATGCTTCACAAGAGCAAACCGATGAACATTCGTTTGCTGTACTCGAACCAGAAGCGGATGGCTTCAGGAATTACCTGAAAACCAAGTACACAGTATCCGCTGAAGAGATGTTGGTGGATAGAGCGCAATTATTAACCCTCAGCGCACCTGAAATGACTGTGCTAGTGGGTGGCCTTCGTGTTCTCAATACCAATGCAGGGGGTGATTGCCACGGTGTATTCACACAAAACCCTGAAGCACTGACCAATGATTTCTTTGTTAATCTTCTGGACATGAGTACAGAGTGGAAACCTGTTGGTGGTGATGATGTATTCGAAGGCCGCGATCGGACCACTGGTGCGGTGAAATGGACGGGCACACGTGCTGATTTGGTCTTCGGTTCGAATTCACAACTTCGTGCTCTTGCAGAGGTTTATGCAACCCAGGATGCACAAGACAAATTCCTCATCGACTTTGTTTCTGCATGGGTGAAAGTGATGGAACTGGATCGATTTGACCTGGGTAAATAGTACGCGTTAACAAAAAAGCCGCTGAGTTCAGCGGCTTTTTTGTATTTGGCGGTTAATGTGACTACTCTGACCAGACAAACGTGCGGTTGATAAATAGAACGTTCGTGCTATAAATTAACTGAGTTGAGAGCTGAAGTGAGCTATGAGTAAGAAAAAACAGACACGAGAGCAAATTTTAATCATTGCCTTTGATATGGCCAGCGAAGAAGGCTTAGAGAGTTTGACTATCGGCGAACTCGCTAAACGAGTTGGCATGTCAAAAAGCGGCCTGTTTGCCCATTTTAATGCACGTTCAAATCTCCAGGCAGCTGTTGTGTTGTATGCAGGACAGCGGTTTGCGGAAAAGGTTATAGAGCCTGCCCGTGAAACGCCGCACGACAGTTGTGAGAGTAAAATCCGTCATTTGATGGATAACTGGATGTCGTGGAATAGCTCGATTCAAGGTAGTTGTATGTTTTTGGATGCGTGGCGGGAAAAGTCGAATGATGGCGACGTCATGCAGCAAGCCCTTGAGGAAACAACTAAAAAGTGGTTGTACTATCTTCAAATTCAGTTTGAGAAAGGTATTGAGTTCGGTGAGTTCAAGCCTGATTTAGACTGTTGCCAGCTGGTTTATAAACTTTATGGTTTATACCTCAGTAGCCACTTGTTCAGAACCCTAGATCTAGAGACTGAAAATGCCAAACGATTTTGGGCTGGTATCGACGAACTGTTCAGCATGATTAAACGCTAACGTATTGAGGATAAGCAGGTAATCATCAAGCCTGCTTATTTTTTGTTCACAAATAGCACGACCGTTCGAAAAAAGGAGTCAGCTATGAGCAGTAAGATTTATTTTGGAAAAAACAGACGTTTTAGTCTGAAGCGCGGTGCGGTCAGTGTTGCCAGCAAATTGTATTATAAAGTTGCACCCAAACATGCGTTGAAAACGGCGCGTAAGTTGTTTCTTACACCTGCAAAAGGTCGTGAAATCAATCCAATGCCTGAGGCAATGAGAGTTGAGACAGTTGAAACCCTTGAAGGCAAAATGATGACGTACCAGTTGGGGGCTGGGCCAACTTGGGTATTGACTCACGGGTGGTCTGGCTCAGCCAATCAGTTTTTCCCCCTGATGGAATTCATTGCTGAATCTGGTTACACCGCACTTGCTTATGACCATCCGGCTCATGGGAAGAGTGAAGGGAAAGAGGGGAGCATTCCCGCCTTTCTCAACGCGCTTGAGGGTATTTTAAATCGACAGGAGCATATTGAAGGGGTTATTGCCCACTCAATGGGCGGTGCGACGGTGTTGGAAAGTGAACATTTGTGCTTAAAAGGCAAGCCGATCATTCTTGTAGCACCGGTACTCAATTATTGGGAAAACTTGTTTGCAACCGTGAAAGCGTCGGGTTTCTCAATGAAGCTATTCAAAGAAGTCATCGATGATGTTGGAAGGCAATACGACGTCACGATCGAGAGTTTCGACCCTTTTAAGAAACTGGCGCTAAGGCAAGGTCCAATTACGATCGTACATGATAAAGGTGACAGATTTGCACCGTTTTCAGTATCAGAAGAGGCCACACAATTTGCCCATGTTTCTTTAGTGGCGACCGAGGGGTTGGGTCATGGGCGAGTGTTAAAAAGTGCGCCCCTGAAAGAGGCATTTTGTCAGGCAACCAAACGTGTATAAATGTGTGGGAATATTTTGGTGATACGGCTTGGTGTTCCAATATTTCATGGGTGAAGTGATGATTATTGTAGCAGTTTAGCGATTTTTCTTAGCAATCACTTGAAGCAATGCCTTATGGAATGCATAGTGACGGCTGATAAACAAATATATTAACTTGGTTGGAAAACGTTGAAAAACATAGCCGTATTTGCTGACGTTCAGAACATTTATTACACCACTAGGCAAGCTTATGGACGTCAATTTAACTACCGTAAGCTTTGGCAACGACTCAATGATATGGGTCAGGTTGTTTCAGCGAATGCGTATGCGATAGCCCGAGATGATGATCAGCAAATCAAGTTTCAGGATGCACTGCGGCATATTGGTTTTGAGGTCAAGCTAAAGCCTTATATTCAGCGTAGTGATGGCAGCACAAAAGGTGATTGGGATGTCGGTATTGCCATTGATGTGATGGAAGCGGCACAATCCGTTGACGTGGTTGTTTTGCTTTCGGGTGACGGTGATTTCGATATGCTGATGGCAAAGGTGCGAGAAGGGTTTGGTAAAGAGGCCGTTGTCTTTGGTGTGCCTATGTTAACAGCCAATTCTCTGGTCAACTCGGTCGACCGTTTTATTCCGATCTCTGAAGACTTACTGCTTTAATTTATTGGCTTCTTAAGTTAAAAAGTGAGTTTTAACAAAATGAGTTCAGGATCATCGATACCTTGAGACTGAACTTTAAACGCCAACTTTTCTAATAAAGAAATGCTTCTGTTGTTCGTTGGATGCGTTATGGCGACTATTTGAGGAACAGCCAGTGTTTCTCTTGCCAGTTGAATGACAGCTTCGGCGGCCTCTTTTGCATATCCTTGCCGTTGGAATGCAGGGAAAAATCCGTAGCCGAGATCTATATCATCAAGCGTATCCCGTTTAATTAGCCCACAGATACCAATCGCTTTGCCACTGCCTTTTTCTTCTACCGCCATCAACCCCATATAATCTTGTTTGTACATTGGTAGAAGCGTAGAACGTAAATACACAGCGGCATCTATGTCGCTGCGAATATTCTTGTCACCAACAAAGGTAAGAAAACCGTCTGTGTTGTATAGCGCGTTCAAGAACGTTGCGTCACTTTCATTCAAGTGACGCAGTATCAGGCGGCGAGTTTCTAGTGTCATTGATAATTTTGCCATTTACTTAGTGTGGACAAAAAAAGAGCCCATGCACAGGGCTCTTCTCATTTTGTGTTGATGTTGGCGTTATTTGCCGGCGACACTCAATCGTGCAAACCGAATCAATGGCGCAAAGAAATGGCCGTCATAATTCGGAATGACCGTGTTACCAACGGCATCAATTTCCTTGATCATTTTGTAAAAGTTGCCGGCGACTGTAATGCCGCGAACAGGTCGGATTCGTTTTCCGTCTCGGCAAAGGAAACCACTTGCCCCAAACGAAAACTCGCCACTGATGGCATCAGCACCAGAATGTACCCCTTGCAGTTCAACCAACTCCAGGTATTCACCCGCCGTAATTTCAGCTTCGCTACTTGTACCTGCAGAAATGACATCGTGACGGGATGCAACGCTGAGCGTTCCTTTTGCCGAACGTCCGGCGTTTGCTGTTGGTGTTACACCAAAATGTGCAGCAGTTGCAGAGTTGTGTAGCATTCCGATGAGCTTTCCATCTTGAATCAGAGGAGTGTCACCCGTTACAAAGCCTTCGCCGTCGAACGCTTTAATGGCATGACCGTTTTTCATATACGCGACATCGGTAAATGTAAGCAGTGGGCTGGCAACTTGCTCACCCACTTTATCACGCCAAGGATTAATACCTCGTTTGGCTGATTCACCCGAGAAACAGCTGCCGAAAGCCCCTAATACTTCATTGAGGCAATCTTGTGCGAACACGACAGCATACTGTCCGGTCTCAACAGGTTCACCTTCGAGTAATGCATCTGCCATTTCATAAGCATCATTGATGATTTTATCCGGTGATAAACCGTCGAACCGTCGCGCAACAGAGGCGGCGATATGCATTGCTTGTTTGCCGTTGTGATCAATTAATGCTGTGGTGTAGCAGCTAAAAGTACGTTCTTGATGCGAGCAGCGAGAGCCCAGTGTATTGCCTAGAAGTGTGACAGCACTGTTTTCGCTGTAGCCGTTGTAAGGTGCGGACTTGGCGAGAGGTTTCTCGCGAATACGACCTTCCAGTGCGAGTGCGAGTTCAATTTTTTGTTCTGGTGTCGCAGTGTCTTCTTGGAAAATTTCTGAGTGTTCGGTGCGAATGGTCAGCCCTTCAGCACGAATTTTCTGAAGTGGGTCTTTTTTTGTGTAGCTTGCGTTAGTCAGTGCCTGAGCGACCATTTGCTCTAGGTTTGAAGGTTCAAGGGATTCAGAATAACTTATGGCGACGTGCTCATCTTTAATCACACGCACGCCAATCACTTGACTGGCGGTGACCTTGTACTCTGATAGTTCACCTTGGTCTGCTTTCAAGCTGAAGCTTTCGCCACTCGATGCGATGACATCTGCTTGTGCACCGCGTTTTGCAGCCAATTCGAGGACTTGTTCGACGGCCTGTTCTAATGCTTTCATTTCACTCATTAGTTACCACCTCCAACAAGAATATTATCGACTTTGAGCGCGGGTTGACCAACGGTGGTCGGTACGGAACCGCTTACTGAGCCACACATACCTGCGGCAAGTGCAAAGTCGTTACTGACCATATTGATCTCTTTCAGTACTTTTGGTCCGGTACTGATAAGGGTGGCTGACTTCAATGGATGTGTGATCTTACCATTTTCAATCATGTAGGCTTCTTGAACCGCAAAGTTGAATTCGCCTGTGCCTGGTTGCACAGAGCCGCCGCCCATTTTCTTCGCATAAATACCACGCTCGATGCCACTTATCATGTCATCAAACGCATCGTTGCCTGCTTCAATATAGGTATTGCGCATACGTGAGGTTGGCGCGTATTTGTATGATTCCCGACGACCAGACCCTGTGCGCGCATAGCCTGTTTTCAGGCTACCCATGTGGTCAACCATAAAGCCAGTGAGCTTACCGTCTTTGATCAGTTGAGTGTGCTGAGTTTCCATGCCTTCATCATCAATGTTGATGGAGCCCCATTCGTTGGTCATCAAGCCATCATCTACTGCATTAACGACTGGGTTAGCAATCATCTCGCCCATTTTGTCGTGGAATACCGAGGCTTTTTTCGCTACAGAGGTAGTTTCGAGTAAATGCCCACAGGCTTCGTGGAAGATAACGCCACCAAAACCATTGCCAATAACTACCGGCATTTCACCTGATGGGCAGGCTGCCGCGCCCAGTTTGATAAGAGCTTGTTTTGCTGCTTGTTCACCGAGGGCTTCAGGATCAATCTGGTTGTTGAACTCCCATCCAGACAACATGCCCGGTGCTTCGTAGCCCGTGGACTGTTCATTACCTGATGATGCGACAACTGACGATGCAATACGGGTGTAGTGGCGAGTGTCTTGGACATGGAGACCTGTTGAATTGAAGATCTCTATATGCTGCTCACGCTGAAGAATACGGCTAACGATTTGGGAAATCTTATCGCTTTCGGCGCGTGCTTTCGCGTCTACTCTGCGAAGATACGCGATTTTTTCTTCTACATGATTGTCAATAGAGAAGGGCATCAACGCTGGATGGCGGTTATTCGCCGTCATGAAATTTAACGCACCAGCTGTCGCTATTTGGTCGCGTTTGTCCTTTGCACAGAGCAGAGAAGTGACTTGCTTCAGCTTTTCTTCATCAAGGCTATTGGTGTAGCCGTAAAGTACTTTCTTTCCAAAGAAAAGGCGAATGCCAATCCCGAAGTCGATACCGGAATTTACTTTGTCAACTTCACCAGAAAGCAGTTCGACATTCCCTGAATGATGGCGCTCTACAAAGAGCTCAGCAAAATCAGCACCCAAAAATAGGGCGTGATCAATCATCGCTTTAGCAGTGTTGGTATTTAGCATTTATTCCTCCTCTAGACAGAGTCAGCGTCTTATTACTTTCAGACTATCAGTTTGGATGAATTGCACCAATCATCTTTACCTTTTAGTGATATAGGTGAGATTAATTGATTGTTTTATACCCAATCTGTTCGAATTTTATGGAAAATTTGGTTGTCGAGTGGGAACGGTGCTAAGCAAGGATCATTGTGGTCACAGAATGTGTATCGTCGACATAATGACACGGGTAAACCAACGGGATTTTAGCTTTGGAGGCGATGCCATGGTCCAGCGACAAAATCAAATAGCCTTTTGAGACATCGAGTGTAATGACCTTCGCAGACTCAAAACCGAAGTAATAGCCGATATAGGGGTATGTGGCTTTAAATAAGCTTTCCTTCGCGGAAAAGATCAATGTCGTTGCTATGTTCTCAGCAATGCCTTGTTCTACAAATAGCGCGAGTTCTTCATTTGAGTGAATACTGGTCGCGATATCTTTGCATGTAGAAAACGGGATGACATTTTCAATGTCGATACCCGCAAACTTTTTCTGGCCACAGTGACCCAGCACAAGTGCACGATCATCAGTGTGAGAGATTGAACCTATCCACCCATTCGGCCAAGTGGGTTGGCGATTCAAACCTACTTTTATTTCCCCGTCAAAAGAAGACGCGCTTTGTAGCAGTGTTTTAGCGAGATACCGTCCGGCCAGAAACTCAGCCTGCCGTTTAGGCACACTTGACCGTATGTCATCGTTGAGTTTGATATCGAGTTCTGCATATAGACGGGGCTCGTACCTCTCTAGTTGAAAGGAACAAGATGCAAGCCAACAGGTACCTGCAGAGTTGGAGGCCAGTGATAATCGATCGAGGTATCCAGTTTGGCTTTCTTGTGTTGAAAATACGTGGTTGAACTCTTGGAACATACTGGCCTTGGCTAAAAGTTAGGAAATTACGGAGGAAGAGTAATGTCTAAAAAGTGGTGTCTCATTCCTACCCAACCCATTCATTGTTTATAACACGTTATAGAATGAAATTGTGAGTTCAAACGACCTTTATATTCACATCAATATAGTGATCTTTAATACGAGTTAGCCATTCTGTTCTATTTTGGGAATGAATGGAAACATCAGCGTTCATTTTCAAAATCAGTTTGAGAATAGTATGCGCAAGATCACCTATTAAGCGCCAATATCTTAAGCTTTTAATTGGTGATTTCAATGTAACCACTTGTAAATAAGCATGTTAATTGACAGTTGTGTGTAGTGGCATCCTATTTGCTTTCAACTCTTCTGAGAGAGGAATGGGAGAGTTACTGTTTATGAAAACGCATTGTCATTACTACCTCATACTTGTTGTCATTTTAATATTGTCGGGATGTCAAATGACATCAAAAAACAATCAAATTCGAATTTATGACCCTACAGAAGTTAATGATTTTCAATTGCCCATTCTGATAGACGGTATCGATACCGTGCGTAGTTATCGACAATCACGCATTAAAGAAACATGGTTTTGGACACTTTTAGAAAACGACACGTTTTTAGCAACCGAAAATATGGTTGTGCAGGTTGTCGGTCTACACCCTTTGCAACAGCCTCCCACACCGTTCGTTTTTGAAATTCCAGATGAAGAAGGGGTATTGGCGTACAACGCAATAGGCCCGTTTCAATATTGGACTTCTTTTGAACAAACAGGAGAGCGCTGCCTCGTTGCGTTACAGAACGCCAAAAAAGGTGGCTACTGGTTATCTGTTTTCACTCACTACTGTACTGCTGATCAAGAAAAACACATCACATGGGTTAATCGATTCAAATTATCTCTATTACTAGAAAGGTTCTGAAATGCGACCAAATCTGTTTCGGCGGTTAATTAAGCTGCTGCTGGTTTTGTGCGGGCTTTGTGCCCTGTTCATGCTAGCGACTTTGAACATTTCGACAGACACTCACTTGTGGCTCGCATCTAGTGCCTTCTTACTTATCTTGTTGTTATCAAAGAACATGTCTACGAGGGCGACAACATTCATCCTTATCATCGGGGCATTTATCTCGTTTCGATATATCTATTGGCGATTTCATGAGACGTTACCTTGGGAAAGCAGCTTAGATTTACCCTTCGCAATGCTGCTGTTCTTTGCTGAGTGCTACGGCATTTTGGTCTACGTGATGGGAATGTTTGTTACCGTTAAACCCTATGAGAGAAAACGCGTTCCAATCGATCTTGAAAAAACGCTCCCTTCCGTTGATGTTTTTATCCCGACATACAATGAACCGTTAGATGTCGTTGAACCTACGATTTTGGCAGCCTCTCGTCTGGAGTACCCCGGTGTATTCAATGTCTATGTGCTTGACGATGGGGGGACATACCAGAAATTGTCCGATGATGACGTGGATGCGGCCGATCAGGCAAAACGCAGGGCTGACTCTTTAAAAGCGTTTTGTGCAGAGGTCGGTGCACACTACATTACGCGTGAAAGAAACGAAAAGGCAAAAGCCGGAAACATTAACCATGCCTTGAAGAAGAGCGACGGCGATCTCATCCTCATTTTGGATGCCGACCATGTGCCGACACGTGATTTTCTGTCCAATACAGTGGGGTTGTTCCAAAAAGATCCAAACCTAGGCTTTGTTCAGACACCACACTTTTTCATCACACCCGGTCCCGTTGAACGAAACCTTGGTATTGAAGACAAAGTGCCTTCTGAAAATGAAATGTTTTATAACAAGATACTGTTAGGCATGGATTTTTGGAATGGTTGCTTCTTTTGCGGCTCCGCTGCTGTCATTCGCCGTGTTGCACTGGAAGAGGTGGGAGGGATCTCAACCAAAACTATCACGGAAGATGCGGATACGGCGATCAACATACACGCGAAAGGTTGGGACAGTGCGTATCTGAATCGCGCAATGGTAGCAGGGCTGTCACCGGATACCTTTGGGGCTTATGTAACACAGCGATCACGCTGGTCTCAGGGTATGATTCAGATCTTTCTCCTGAACAATCCGCTGTTAAAGCGCGGTTTAAGTATGGCGCAGCGTGTGTGCTATTTAAATTCGACGGTGTATTGGTTTTTCCCTATTTTCCGTTCGGTGTTTTTGCTTTCTCCGTTGCTGTACTTATTGCTCGATTTGCAAATCTTCGTGGGTAATGCGACGGATTTTCTTATCTTCGTCGTACCGCACTTAGTGATCAGCGTGATGATCACCCAAAGATTGTTCGGTAAAACACGGCGTGCATTTTTCTCTGAGTTATATGAGACAGCACTGTCGATATATTTTTGTTTGCCAGCGTTGTCCGTTTTGATTCATCCCCAAAAGCCCAACTTCATCGTGACGCCAAAAGGAGAAACGACAAGAAAAGTCTGTTTCTCAAAACTCACACCGTTTATGGCATTTATCTTTGGCTTGGTGGTATTAGCGGAGGCTTGGGGTATCTACCGTTATATTCAATTTCCGACTGAACAAAGCCAGCTGATACTGGTGATCATTTTTAACACGTTCAATCTGATGCTGATTGTCCTTTGTTTAGGTGCGATGCTTGAGAAGCAGCAGCGTCGTAGTGAGCCACGATTGCTGATGAATGAAAAGGCGGTAATAAAACTAGAAGATAAAAGCATCAATGCGATGCTGAATGATATTTCACTCAAAGGCGCAAGGTTAACGCTAAAAGATTCAGAGCACGATGTTCACCGTGGTGACATTGTGGATGTCGCGTACTTTACAGAAAAGGGTCGAAGTACCAAAAGTAAAAAACCACTGTACCAGATGGTGCATCTCAATATGCGGGTGGTTGCGGTGAAAAATGGCCATCAAGGCGTGCAAGTTTGTTGCTTGTTGGAAAGTCATATGGCGCATGACATGCAGATTCAATATGCGAAGGCGTATGGTCAGAGTAGCCGTTGGAAAGAACGTCGTCGTTATGAGGAAAGCTTAAATCAAGATGTATTGTCCTCTGTGCTTGGATTGTTTTCTTTGGTCTGCCAAAACCTGACACGCGTACTAACCACGTCGGTTAAACAAAAAGTACATGCGTCGAATTATCCAGGTAAAAGGGAGTTTCAAAATGAATAAGTACTCCGCCCTATTCCTTTTCTTTTTATCGGCATTTTCGCTTGCAGAAAAAACAGCGGAAGTTCCTTTGACGTATGCGACAGACAATCAAAATGACATTGTCTTACGTGGGCAAAGTCAGACAGTCTCTGTGCCCATTGCCATTCTTGATGGGCAAGAAGTTGAGAGCATTCGTTTGTCGTTATCTATTTACAATAACAATGCGATTGATAAGTCGATGCTTTGGATTGCAGCAGGCAATAGGACGTTAGCAAACGTTGAGATCAAACAACGTAGCCAACATCAACTCGGCTTTGTTGCTTAATTCGGTTGGAAGACATGGCAGCCTAAAGTTGTTCGGTTCTTAAGCAATATACTGAGTTTCAGGCATACCCAGTCCTGTAAGCTTGTTCAGCGCTTTGA
>NZ_FUXU01000122.1 GCF_900167155.1 Enterovibrio nigricans DSM 22720
AGACTACGACGTAGATAGGTCAGGTGTGTAAGCGCTGCGAGGCGTTGAGCTAACTGATACTAATTGCCCGTGAGGCTTAACCATACAACACCCAAGGGGTTTTAGCGGACTCAAGTAAAGAACATTGAATGTGTAGAGACACTGGTCAGTAATTTCCCAGATTTTAGTTTTTCGCGATAAGCGGGGAACACAACAAATTTGCTTGGCGACCATAGCGTTATGGACCCACCTGACTCCATGCCGAACTCAGTAGTGAAACGTAACAGCGCCGATGGTAGTGTGGGGTCTCCCCATGTGAGAGTAGGACATCGCCAGGCTTCAAATAAGAAAAAGCCCTGACCATTTGGTCAGGGCTTTTTCACGTTTATAGCACTAATAAACCGCTAACTCAAACTGCAACTCTCGCTATAAGGTGTTGTCCTGCATATGGGCTTTAAAGCCGTATAAGTGTTTTCATAAAGTAAAACTATATATGAGGTATACAACATACTGTCCTTTTCATCTCCAGAGACATTTTTTAGGCATAAAAAAACACCACCTAAGCGGTGGTGTTTAATTTTTTGAGTCGTGATACTAGGCGTTGAATTGGTCTAGATTGTCGATTACATGGATACCTGCATCTTGCATCTCTGAACATGCTGCTAGTGTTGTAGCTTCAGCAATGCCCCGGCACGCTTCAAGGTTTACCCATACATCAAAGCCACCATGCTGTTTTAGTTGCATGGCTGTGGTCTTAACACAGTAATCTGTCGCTAATCCACCAATCAACACAATGCTAACTCCCTTTGATTTCAGCCATTCAATCAAACCTGTGCTCAACTTTTCTTGAATGTCGTGAAAGCATGCACCGTAAGGGTGCAGATCAGGTTCTACACCCTTCCAGATAACGTGGTCGTAGTCTGTCACAGTTGGAAGATCTGGCACGGTTTCAAAACCTTTGGTGCCAGGCACTGCGTGTGATACCCACGTCAGGTCGGCATTATCGTGCGGTAATGGCGCGAGCATTTTGTCATGACTGTCGACAATCCATACCGCATTGGCTGGGTGTGCGTCTTTGGTTAATACGCGCAACTGTGCTTTCTCTGCCTGATGATTGAGGGCTGAACCAATCAGGTGGCCTTCGTTTACTGGCAGTTCACCCGGACACAATGGCGTAAATGTCTTTTGCGGGTCGACATCGATAGAGGCGATCAAACTGGTCTCCTTACAGGATCTGATTCAGCAGGTGATCTGCTTTGATCCTTTTGATCCGTTTAAGCAGCTTTTGAACTTTCGCTGGGTAAGAGTCCAGCTTTTCAATCTGCTTGTAGCTACCAATCTGCTGAGTGTGTTCGAGGATCTTATCGATTTCGCGTTGTGCCTGAGCCTCAATAAGTTTCTTCTTGTCATGCAGCAGGATGGCATTTTCCAAGTCCAACTTCCATGCACGTGGGTTGAGGTTATTACCCGTTAACAGCATGTAAGTGCGATCTACCCAGATACCTTTCAGGTGGAAGCTGTTGTCATCGTGTTTCCACAGGTGAATCTTCAACTGGCGCTTTGCGATAGCAGCTTCGTTACGACGCGCAAAGGCACGCAAGTTGATTTCATAGAGGTAGGGCAGGCCAGAAATTGTTTTAAACGGTTCATCTGGCGGAATGTAGAAATCATTGGCCGTTTTGTCACCGACAATAATCGTTACATTTACACCGCGTCGAATGGCTCGACGAATTTCTCTCGTCACACTTCGTGGTGGGTTGAAATACGGTGTACAAATGGTTAATTCTTCTTGCGTGCTGGCAATGAGGCGGCAAATCTGAATGTTTAGAAAGTTCTTACGTTTACCCAAGCCTACCATCGGCGTCAGGCCAATTTGGTCTTCATTAATATGTTGAGAAATGAAGTGGTAACTGGCTTTTTGAAGGCGAGCTCGCAAATCGCGTATCGCAGGCTTCAGTACTTTTGTCTCTGGGCGGTTTGGCTGAGCGAGACAAGTAACAGCGTCACTGGCGACAAGCGTATTGCTGATAAATCCAGCCATGCAATCGGCCAAGGCTTTATTTTTTATGACATGGTATCGGTCATAGCGGTAGCGTTCGTGCTGAGCTAAATAAACATCGTTCAAGCTCGCACCACTATAGATAACCGTATCGTCAATAACGAATCCCTTTAGATGCAAAACACCGAAGACTTCTCGGTTGCGCACTGGTACGCCCAATACATCAATTTTGTGTGCGTATTCTTGTGCGTAACGGCGGTAAAGGCCCGCATTGCCGTCTGACTTTTCAGCACCAATAAGGCCACGCTGAGCACGGTGCCAATCGACCAGGACTTTAATATCGAGCACTGGATTATTTTGTTTAGCTAAATAGAGTGCGTCGAGAATCGAGCGGCCGGCTTCATCGTCTTGAAGATAGAGCGCGACGAGATAAATGCGAGTTTTGGCATGTGCAATTTCATGCAGCAAGCGCTCACGGAAAGTGACAGCATCAAACAGTGTTTCCAGCTGTTCAGGTCGCTGTGCAATCTTTGGGAGCTGATCGATCAACTGCTTATTTGCAGTAGCTGAATCCATTATTGCCTCATTAAATTCGACGAAGTGGTCGTGTTAACGCAAATCAAACCCTGTATTGTACCAGAAATTGCGCAAATTCAAGTGATCCTGATACTTCTGCAGCCCTGATTTATACAGACTCTATTGGAAAATGTCCCATAGGAATGAGATCCTTGCCACTGTTGCAGTAGCTTATGTAGCGACCTTGCAACTCAGAAGGAAGATCGTTTATTTCAATAATGCGAAACCCTGCGGTCTCATACAAGGGTGTAAGAGAGCGATATGCTAAACAATAACAGGGTTTGCTAAGCGTCTGTTTACTCACCGCGTCGAGGAACATTATGCCTAGGTTCTGTCCTCTCAATGGCGGGGTAATCACCATGCCCGTTAGCAGTTGAAAGGAATGAAATTGTTTAAATCGTACTGCCCCACAGAGCCCCACATCGTTGCTCTCCGCTGTCCAAATAACCTCGTCTTTTTTAGGTTTCCCCGCCGGGTAATAGCATTTATAAAATCGAGTCACAATGGGAAAACGAAGCGGGTCGAGAGGGGTAAATCTAAAATCAGGCATAGCTATCAAATCACTGCGAATTCAGGGTGGATAGGTTAGTATACACCTCAGGACTTCATATTTATGAAACAGCGAGCCAAATGAAAACCCTGCCGACTAAATCCCTTAAACCATTCCATACTTTCGGTCTTGATGTTGACGCTAAAGAGATCATCGAGGCCCATTCCGTTGAGGACATTTTGGCCATCTGGCGTGACAAGGAAAGCGAGCCAAAGCTCATTCTCGGTGAAGGCAGCAACTTGCTGTTTTGTGAGGATTACGCTGGCATCGTGATACTCAATCGCCTCAAAGGCATCGAAGTAGAAGAAATAGTCACAGGATGGCGGCTCCATGTGGCAGGGGGGGAAAACTGGCATGATCTGGTTCGTTGGACGGTTGAACAAAACATCCCAGGGCTAGAAAACCTTGCCCTTATTCCTGGTCTTGTCGGCTCCGCACCAATTCAAAACATTGGTGCTTACGGCGTTGAGCTCAACGATCGTTGTGAATATGTGGATGCGCTGATGCTAGACAGCGGAGAGATAGTACGTCTAACTGCTGAAGAGTGTGAATTTGGCTATCGCGATTCAATTTTCAAAGGACGTTTAAAAAACAAGGCAATGATTGTCGCTGTTGGCTTGCTGCTTCCTAAAGTGTGGCACCCCGTGATTGGCTACGGTGCTTTAAATGAGCTCGCCGATAAGCAAGATCTTTCAGTCTTGGACGTATTTAATGAAGTGTGCACCATACGCAACGAAAAACTGCCAAACCCAAAAGAGATCGGTAATGCGGGTAGTTTTTTCAAAAACCCTGTTGTATCAAAATCGCAAGCTGACAATTTAGAAGTGCACTATGACAAGATGCCGCGTTTTACGGTTAGTGATGACGAAGTAAAACTGGCTGCAGGTTGGCTGATTGATCAATGTGGATTAAAGGGATGTCGTATTGGGGGAGCGTCAGTGCATGAAAAGCAAGCTTTGGTACTTACCAATGCAGAAAGTGCTACTGCATCCGATGTAGTGGCTTTAGCCAAACATGTTGTTGATACAGTGAATGCAAAATTTGGGGTGACGCTAGAACATGAGGTTCGTTTTATCGGTGCGTCAGCGGAAACGACACTGGAGGCTGTATGCCAGCGCTAGATAATACAGCTCGCCTCTCACTCATCCGTAAACTCGCGGATGGACAATTTCACTCTGGTGAAAAGCTTGGTCAAGAGTTGGGAATGAGCCGAGCAGCGATCAGTAAACATATCAAAGTATTGCAGCAGTGGGGCGTCGATGTTTATCGTGTTCAAGGTAAAGGTTATTGCTTACCTGCCCCGCTTAATCTTCTAAACGATGTATCGTTGAATGAAAAACTGAATGTACCTGCTTTCTCGCTTATTCCTGTCATTGATTCGACCAACCAGTATTTGCTCGACCGTGTTGGACAATTGGAGTCAGGAACCGCTTGTCTCGCAGAATATCAGCAATCAGGCCGGGGGAGACGAGGTCGCGCGTGGTTTTCTCCGTTCGGTGCAAACTTGTACCTGTCGATGTATTGGCGCTTGGATGCAGGAATGGCAGCAGCGATGGGTTTGAGCCTCGTTGTCGGTGTATCAATGGCTGAAACGCTGAATCAATTGGGTGCTAAGAACGTCAGAGTAAAATGGCCCAATGACCTCTATTGGAATGATCGAAAACTTGCGGGCATCTTAGTCGAAATGACAGGACAGGCAGGCGATGCCGCGCATTTGGTTATAGGTATGGGGCTGAATGTATCGATGCCAGAAACCGATGCGGTTGACCAAGTTTGGGCCAACTTAAAAGATGCGTGTAACCCATTGCCAGACAAAAATGATCTTGCTGCAGCGCTCATTAATGGTGTGACTGAGGCATTACTTCAATATGAAGATGTGGGCATGGCAGGTTTTGTTGCCAAATGGGATAAGTACGATAATTTTAACGGTCGTGCGGTGAAGTTGCTGATGGGTGAGCGAGTAGTCAAAGGAGTTGCGCGTGGTATCAATGAGCAGGGGGCGTTGATGCTAGAAACTGAATTGGGCATCACCCCCTATCTTGGTGGAGAAATTAGTCTGCGAGCAGATGACTAATAAACACCGATCATTTACGAACTTTAACCGTTTGAACAGCGTGGTTTGTTCCCTTTTGAAGGATTAACCCCGCTCGTTCTCGCGTCGGGAGGATATTCTCGACCAAATTTTTGCCGTTAATTTCTTCCCAAATTCCGGATGCTTTCGCGATGGCTTCTTCATGCGTCAGCTTAGTGTAGTGATGAAAGTACGATGTGGGGTCTTGGAAAGCACCGCGGCGAAATTGCATAAAACGCTCGATGTACCAAGTTCTCAGTAGTTCGCTGTCAGCATCCACGAACAAGGAAAAATCAAGAAAATCTGAGATAAATACACGGTGCGGGTCATGCGGATAGTCCATCCCACTTTGGAGCACATTCAATCCTTCGACGATGAGGATGTCTGGCTGCTCGACAACTTTAATACTCTGAGTGATGTCGTAAACTAAGTGAGAATATACAGGGGCTTCGACGCGTTTTTTGCCCGATTTCACGTCCGCCACAAATTGTACTAATCGACGAATGTCATAAGACTCCGGAAAGCCTTTCTTTTTCATCAAATCACGATCATTCAGTGTATCGTTGGAATATAAAAAGCCATCAGTGGTGATGAGTTCAACTTTCGGGTGCTCAGGCCAGCGTTCAAGCAAGGCTTTGAGTATTCGTGCGGTGGTGCTTTTTCCGACAGCGACGCTACCCGCAATGCCGATAACATACGGAACGTTATTGTCCTTTTCTCCGAGAAATTGTTCTAACACCTGGGTTCTGCCTTTGCGCGCTTTGACATAAAGGTTCAAAAGGCGTGAAAGCGGAAGGTAAATGTCTTGAACTTCTTCCATCGTCAGATGTTCGTTAATACCGCGTAGCTTTTCGAGGTCAGTCTCGTCAAGCGTCATCGGTACGGAATCACGAAGTTCTGACCACTTTTTTCGGTCAAAAGACAGGTAAGGCGTTAAAAGGTCGCTCATGCTTTATAAGAAACAGTTTCTAATAAGGAAAGCGACAATACATTATCCCCGACTAGAGTGAAAGCACGATGCTGATTTATGCCGATGTTATATTGCTAAGTCAGAGGACTAATTGGCGAAATAATGTGCCATAAGAACTGATTTCTTAGAATTTTTTAAATTAGCTATTGCAACGCTAAAAATCATTGCATAGAATGCGCAGCACTTGTCGCCGGCTTAGCTCAGTTGGTAGAGCAACTGACTTGTAATCAGTAGGTCGCCAGTTCGATTCCGGCAGCCGGCACCATTACGACAATAAAAGACAATTTGGTGGGATTCCCGAGTGGCCAAAGGGATCAGACTGTAAATCTGACGGCTCAGCCTTCGAAGGTTCGAATCCTTCTCCCACCACCATAATTTCAAATAGTTTGAATAGCTCTACGAGAAACTGAAAGCGGGCATCGTATAATGGCTATTACCTCAGCCTTCCAAGCTGATGATGCGGGTTCGATTCCCGCTGCCCGCTCCAATTTTAAAGTGCTGATATGGCTCAGTTGGTAGAGCGCACCCTTGGTAAGGGTGAGGTCCCCAGTTCAAATCTGGGTATCAGCACCATTCTTTCTCTTCCAAGTTACTTCAAGCCGTTTGTCATATACTCAACAAAACACATTTGTTGTATGCGTGGTCGTTAAGCCACCAAAATACCGTGCTTAGAGGGACTGTCATGTCTAAAGAAAAATTTGAACGTACGAAACCGCACGTTAACGTTGGTACTATCGGCCACGTTGACCACGGTAAAACCACTCTGACTGCTGCTATCTGTACTGTACTGTCTAAAGTATACGGCGGTTCAGCACGTGACTTCGCATCTATCGATAACGCTCCAGAAGAGCGCGAGCGCGGTATCACCATCTCTACTTCACACGTAGAGTACGATACTCCGTCACGCCACTACGCGCACGTAGACTGCCCAGGACACGCTGACTATGTTAAAAACATGATCACCGGTGCTGCGCAAATGGACGGCGGTATCCTGGTTGTTGCGGCAACTGATGGTCCAATGCCACAAACGCGTGAGCACATCCTGCTGGGTCGCCAGGTTGGTATTCCTTACATCATCGTGTTCATGAACAAGTGTGACATGGTTGATGATGAAGAGCTTCTGGAACTGGTAGAGATGGAAGTTCGTGAACTTCTTTCTGAGTACGATTTCCCAGGTGACGATTGCCCAGTAATTCAAGGTTCTGCACTGGGTGCACTGAACGGCGAAGAGCAGTGGGAAGCGAAAGTAATCGAACTGGCTGAAGCACTGGATTCTTACATCCCAGAGCCAGAGCGTGCGATCGACCGTCCGTTCATCCTGCCAATCGAAGACGTATTCTCAATCCAAGGCCGTGGTACAGTTGTAACTGGTCGTGTTGAGCAAGGTATCGTTCGCGTAGGTGACGAAGTTGCAATCGTTGGTATC
>NZ_FUXU01000052.1 GCF_900167155.1 Enterovibrio nigricans DSM 22720
ATGGGTGTAGCCGATCAGATCGTAGCTTCTAGATTTAGTTCCATCGATTTAAGCAACAAAGCCACGTGAAGGCGTAAGCCCGCCCTGCAAGGTCAGACGTATCCACAACCCAGAACCCATCTTACCACGTCACGCGTTTTTCCGTATCTGACTGAATTGACTGACATTGTCTGTCATTAAACTTCACCTTCACTGCCTCATTCGCGCGTGTTGGTTGGCTTAACCATATATGACGTGACAGCCCTTCAATTTTGGCCAGTAAGGTAAATTGCCCTTCCGCCGTCAGGTATGCATTGGTCGTTTGCACGTTGTCCCACGAAAATGCGCCAAGTACATCAAACTCAGTGTCATAAACCGCATGCATGTTGCTGTCTTGCGCGATCACCTCAATGCTTGGGTTTTGACTAAATGCCACGGTTTCACTCGCTGAAAGCGTTGGCAGCAACACATAGGCATAACGGTTGTTTTGTGCGTCATGAGCAAAGAAATTACGCAGCACTGTGCCGCTTACAGCTGTGTCTTCCATCTTGAGTGCGTTTTCTGGATACAACACGTCTCAGTTACCGCTGCGCTGATGAAAGTTCATCTTCACACTCTGTCCAGCAGGCAGATAGACGCCCAACTGCGAACCTTCCACATTTCCGTCAATGTGGAAGTTGTTTGTAGCGGTTTTGGTTACGTTGCCAGAAGGAGCCCAAGCCACGCCATCAACGTGAATCGCGTTGTTTGCAAGTTCATTTAGCTTGAAATTATTGATTGTGGTGAACGCTTTTCCAGAATTCGATTGGATGTCTGAGCCTAGTGCTACCAGTTTGTCGCCGAAGCCAAAGTAACTCTTCTTCGCTTGAAGGGTATCGTTGTGGTTATAGAAATCCGCACCGTAAATTCCGAACTCACCATTCGATGCACCACCGACAAAGGTCATGTCTTTTTTGGTGTTGTCATACTGACGACGACCACCACAATCCGGTAGCGTTGCTCCGTCTGTCGTTGTACCCGCCAAGTGACGCTTGTCCACCAGCGCATACCAATCCTGATATTGATTGTGGTCGGCATCATAGAGGTAGGTCATGCCATCACCCGTGTACCACCCTTTCAGGTTTTCCTTGGTTGTTGTTAAGCACTCGTAGTTTCCGACGCGATCAGAGTGGAGAGAAACAGACAATGCAAAACCATTACCTCGATGTACCATGCGATCTTGGTTGTAGAAGACAAAGTTCCCTTTGACTTCCTCTGACGCGGTTATCTCTGCGTCATTTAAGATTTTGTCCGCCACATGCAGGATATGCAGATCACTGGTTGAGCTAAAGAAACGCTCTTTGTCGATGAGAATATGGTGCTTAATCAACTTACCTAAACGCTGTTTCACTTCCCCTTCGCGCGATTCATAAAAACGCACCAATGCTGAGATGGCATTTAGCCCCTCACCTTGGTTTTGCACCCAACCACGCGCAATCGCTCGGCCATTAACGGCATCCATCATCTTTGCATCGTAAAGGAACGGCTCTAGTGCACTGAAAAGATAGGTATCAATGGTTTGGTAACGCGGGTCGCTGGTATCAATACCCGTTTGGTGTACCGCATCCATGACTCTCGCTACGCCGTGCAGCAGTGTCAAGCCGTAAGTACCGATATAAGGAATGTTGGCATGCTGAATGAAAGAGCCATCTGCGTAGAAACCATTGCCCGTCGAGACTTCGTCTAACACAGTCGGAATGGCTTCAATCGCTTGTGCAATCTCCTCTGGGTTTTCGCCAAATACACCTCGGAACAGAACAACCAAGGCCAAATCGATGCGGTTTGCTCCCGCAGACTCCATCGGCTCTCTTGTCGCGCCGTCACCTTTATGCTGCCAATTTGGATCCGGCACAATGTAACGTGTAGCGCGATTGGCTTTGTCGATCAGTGCCGCTGGTAACTTGTCATGTACCAAGCTGAAGGTGTCATAGATAGACTTAGGAACCGCGATTTCCCATTCGTACCAGTTACCCGTTGATACCGAGGTTTCGGTATATAGATTTTCCAATGCAAAATCGAGTGCGTAGAGAATATCGTCGAGTGTTTTTGCGTTGTGGAATTCCTCAAACGAACGATAGGCCAAGGCAAGGTGTTCAATGTTGTTGAACGTGGATGCCATATTACGGTTATGGATGGTTTCACCATCGTCGTTATACAGCGGCAAGGTATTCCACAGCATGGTGGGTTCATCACGAATCAATTCAGCTTGCAGCGTGCGAGCGGTTTGAAGTCGTTGATCTAAAATGGTGTCGTACAGCGGATTTTGACGATCACCCTCCGTCAGCAACATAGGGAAAGACCAATTCTCAATAATTTGGCCGTAATCAATGGTTTCTGATGGTGGAATAGGATCGACAGGCTTTAAAGGGTCATTTGGGTTTAATGCTGAACTGTCTTCATGAATACAGCCAGAGATTGCCATGCTAAGTGCCACCGTAAGAAGTGAGCGAGAAAAAGTGTTGTTCATTGGATTCACCATAAAAAATGGGCACGCAGGGTGCCCATTTTGAAACGCAGGTTTAGTTAATACGGAATGAGAAGAAGTACGGTTCGCCGTCCAGTCCGTTGGTATCGACTTGCCAGAAGCCATCAACCAAACTCACACGAGTTGCCTCATCAGAAATCAGAGTGTCACCACGCGTTTGCGGGAATGTCACCTGAACCGGTTGGTTGGAGCGTGTTGGCTGGCTAATCCAGACCTTCGCCACATCACCTTCTTGAACCATCAACACCGACAGTTCACCCTGAGTTTCCACTTTCGCACTGACTTGCAGATCCACACTGAAGGAGTTAGCTGCGATTGCGTTCAGCGTTGTCTCTTCGACAACATGCAGATCAGCCGTTTGCGCGACGATTGCGACATCCGGATTGGTACCATATGCTTCCGTTTGTGCTGCGTTATGGCTCGGCAACATGACGTAGGCGTAATCATCAACCTTACCCGAACCCGTTTGATGATTGATCAATGTTTGCAGCACATAGCCTTCAACATAGGTATCTTCCATCTTGCTCGTGTTCAGTGGGTAGATAGCATCCCAGTTACCTTTTCGGTCATCCCAGCGCAATTCTGCTTTCTTATCCGTCGGCAGATACACACCCAATTGCGAGCCTGCGACATTACCTTCAACATGGTAAGTGGAGTTCGCAGTGATACTTGCGTAGTCATCTTTTGGATCCGCTTTCTCTGGGGTCCAAACCGTTCCATCAACAGTGATGGTGTTCGAGCCATCTTGCTTCAATACACGGTTTTCAATGTAGGTAGCCACACCCCACGTTTTGGTTGATTGCACATCCGAGCCCAACATGACGATTTCATCATCGAATGCGAAGTAGGATTTTTTCGCGGAGGTCGCAAAATGATCAGCAGGAGCGACGCCCTGACTTGAGTTGAAGAAGTCAGCAGCAATCACACCGATCTCACCATTGGATGTACCACCCACCCACTTCATGTCTGCTTTCTTGTTGCCGTAAGTATTGCGTCCTTTACAGTCACCAATGTTTACACCAGTGGTTGTTGCACCTTGCATCTTGCGTTGGTCAACTAACGGGTACCAGTTGGTAAACTGGTTGTGGTCCGCATCATAGAGGTGAACCATGCCATCTGCGGTATACCAACCACGGGTGTTTTCCGTGTAGTTTGCACCACACTCATAATTACCGATACGATCTGAGTGCAGTGACACGGCCATGGCATACCCATCACCACGGTGAACCATGCGATCCATATTATGGAAAAGGAAGTTACCCTGAATTTCACCTTTGGCTTCTATCGTGGTGTCATTCAGGATCCGCTCAGCCACATCCAAGACTTTGAAATCGGTCGCTTTGGTAAAGAACTCGTCAGTGTCTGTCTGCAGTTGCTCTTTAATCACTTCGCCCAAACGCTGTTTCACTTCGCCATCACGAGAGTCGTAGTAGCGAAGAAGAACAGACAAGGCTCCACGACCTTCGCCTTTGTTCTGCGACCAACCGCGTGCAATCGCACGGCCCGATACCGACTCCATCATTTGCCCTTTAAACAGGAAAGGCGCAACAGCACTGAACAGGTATTCATCGACCAGTTTATAGCGTTCATCGTCCAACGAAATGCCCGTGTCATCCAACATCACCATGATGCGAGAAATATTCGACAGCAAGATCATGCCGTAAGTACCAATGTACGGAATATCCTGGTGCTGAATGAAAGAGCCGTCATCGTAGAAACCATCTTTAGACGTGACAGGTTCTAGAACGATTGGCATGGCATCCAAAGCGCGTTTGATTTCGTCCATGTTCTTTTCAAAAATGCCGCGCTGCAGCACGACCATGGACGTATCTACACGGTTTGCACCGGTATTGGTAATGTCATTGTGTGGGGAGTTACCCGCATACTGCTTAGTCGGATCAGGCAGTTGTGCGCGAGACGCCGCAATGATGTCCTTCATCATCTGCTCTGGAACGTGTTCGTAGATCAGTGATGCAATGTCATGGATGATCTTCGGCGTACCGATTTCCCACTCATGCCAGTTGTCTTTTTTGTGTGGAATCAATTCGGCGTTGTAGAAATCTTTCAGCAAAAATTCCATACCGAACAGAATGTCCGCTAACACTTCGTCAGTTGCAAAACTAGGGTCACCTAACGTGTACGCAACGGCGATATCACGCAAACGCCAGAAAGACGTTTTGGTCTTCATCGCGTCAACGGTTTTCTCTTTGTCATAAAATTTGTAAAGCGGCAAATCCGCCCAAAGGTGCTCAGCGTTGTCTTTTGTAAAACCAGAGTATGACGTTATCGCTGTCGCGATTTTCGCATCGATCATTAGCTGATATTGCGCATCATCCGTATTCGGTGGTGTCCACAGTGACGCCCAGTTGTTCACAGCCAAGTCATAATCGATGACCGCTGGAATTTCAGGGTCAACGCCAATGCTCGGGTTTTTCAAATCTTCAGAATCAGAGTGGCAACCACTCAGTGCAGCAGCAATCGCTAAAGCGAGTACAGAGGTTTTGATGTTCATAGGGTTTTTATCTCTATTGTTTTTGGATTTAGATGTTGAATTTCGGGTGCAACTAGCCACCGGAAGCTCTTTCGAGCCTCCGGAAGTGTTTTTTCTTTATTATTTTTATTGTTTTACGTTATGCGGTGAGCAACTCAGCTTCAGCAGTCAAAGGCGGTAGTTCGGCCTTTGGCACTGCATCAATCAGACGTTTGGTGTACGCCTCCTGAGGATTATTGATGATTTGATCCACCGTGCCCTGCTCAACAATCTTGCCTTTCTCCAACACCACCATGCGGTCACAGAAATACTTAACCGTCGCGATGTCGTGAGTAATAAGAATGAAGGAGGTGCCATAGCGGTTCTGGTATTCAATCAGAAGATCCAGCGCACGAGAGCGTAGCGATACGTCCAGTGCTGCCGTTGCTTCATCAGCGATAACCAGTTTCGGACGCGTGATCAGTGCGCGTGCGATAACGATACGTTGACGCTGACCGCCCGAGAAAGCATGCGGGTAACGTGCCGCCCAATCACGGTGAACGCCTACCCAGTCCATCACTTCGTGAAGCTCTTTACGGCGTTCGTCTTCGCTCAGGTCTGGTCGCAACTGACGCAGCGGCTCAAGAATGATATCCGCTACCGTCATACGCGGGTTCAATGACGACATTGGGTCTTGGAAAATTAAGCGCAGGTCGACAAACAAGTGGTCTTTATTCTTACGCTCCAAATCCACCAGATCCACGTCTAGGTCACGGCTAGGATCGTGATACAAGATAGAACCGGACGTCGCATGACCCAGACCAAGTATTGCGCGGCCCAAGGTAGACTTTCCTGAACCCGACTCGCCAACGATGCCGAGTGATTCACCTTGGTTTACCACCACAGACACATCTTCCAGCGCCACCAGTTCTTTGCCTTTCTTAAAGAAGCCGCCACCGTTTTCAAAGATTTTGTACACGTTACGTGCGTCAATAATAGGCTTCTTACAGGTCGCCTTTGCTGCGTCATAAGGCACTTTTAATGCAGAGCGCATTTCCAGTCGCTTGGTCGCATCCATCAAACGAATGGTGTAAGGGTGTTGTGGGTTTTCAAAGATTTGACGCACATCCCCACGCTCAACGACTTCACCGTCTTTCATCACCACAACGCGGTCTGAAATCTGTGCAACCACACCGAGGTCATGCGTGATGAACAGAATCGACATGTTGATTTCACGTTGAAGCTTGGCAAACAGCTCAAGAATCTCCGCTTGCGTGGTCACGTCCAGCGCCGTCGTTGGCTCATCGGCAATCAAAATGTCTGGACGACTTGCAATCGCCATGGCGATACAAACACGCTGACGCTGACCGCCCGATAAGGCGTACGGGTACTTATCAATCAAGGTTTCTGGATCTGGCAATAACACCTGACCCAGCAACTTAATGGTTTCTTCATGCGCCTGTTGTTTCGTCAGGCTTTTATTGCACAGAAACAGCGTTTCTTTGATCTGGTCACCCACGGTGTGAACCGGGCTCAACGCACTCATTGGTTCTTGAGATACCAAAGAGATACGTTCTGCACGGATACGACGCATCTCTATGCTGTCGCTTTTCAGTGTGGTGATGTCTACTTTTGAGCCATCGACATGCAGCATGATTTCACCCGAGTCAATGTGACCCGTTTTTCCAAGGATCTGCAAAATCGCTTTTGAAGTCACCGATTTGCCGGAACCTGACTCACCAATGACTGCTAACGTTTCACCGCGAACAATGTCAAAACTCACATCTTTTACTGCGTGCTTAGAACCCAGTGTGCTATCAAAACTTACGTTCAGACCATTAATTTCTAATACTTTATCAGTCATCTCGTTATGCCTCGTGGTAAGGGTCAGTTGCATCACGCAAACCGTCACCTAAAGAGTTCATTGCCAGAATTACGACAACCACCAAGCCTGCGGGGTAAAGCAGCCAAGGGGCTTCCGCTACTGAGCGGATATTTTGTGCTTCTTGGAGCAATACACCCCAGCTCACCACCGGAGCCTGAAGGCCAAGACCCAGGAAGCTTAAAGAAGTTTCACCCAAGATCATCGCAGGGATCGCCAGTGTGACGGCTGCAATAATGTGACCCATAAAGTTAGGAACCATGTAGCGGCGGATGATCGATGCTTGTGAGTTGCCATCAAGCCATGCGGCATTGATAAATTCTTCATTACGCAAAGACATGAAACGGGAGCGCACTTCACGCGCCATATCCGGCCAAGTAACACAGCCCAAAATCAGGGTAACCAGGAAGTATTTGGTGATGCTGTCCCACTCACGTGGCAGTGATGCCGTCAGCGCCATCCAAAGCGGCAGGGTTGGAATCGCTTTGATCACTTCCATGATGCGGTTAGTCACGGTATCAAACCATCCGCCTCTCAAGCCGGCAATCGATCCCACCGTGATACCGATAACCAAACTAAAGAACACCCCCATCAAACCCACTGACAACGAAATGCGCGCACCGTGGATAACACGTGACAACATGTCGCGTCCCATACGGTCAGAGCCCAACCAGAAGAACGGCAATTTCTTATCATGTGGCACGATGAACTTGGTGGTCATCGGGATGAAGCCCATCAAATGGTACTCATCGGTTTGGCCGAAGAACTCGAAGTACGCCTTTTTGTTTTCATCCAGTTCATAGGATTTTTGCAGCGTCATCATGTCCGTTTTCACCTTGTACACAGACAGGTGAGGCGCCCATTTGTAGCCATCTTCCGTTTTTTCGATCAAATGCATTTCTTGTGGTGGCGCGAAAGTGTATCGACGCCAGCTATCACCTGACTCGAACGGCGCAAAGAACTCCGCGAACGGCATAGCAACCACATAGGCAACCAACAGGAACCACATGCTGACCCAAGCCAGGCGATTACTGCGGAATTTGTGGATCATTAGCTGGGACGCGGTCGCCGTCTCTTTATCCAGCTTTTTCAGTTTAAAAATATTCAGTTTGTCTACTAAAGCTAAAGCACTCATGTCACATCCCTCTACGCGCCAGCACGAATGCGTGGGTCAATCAAACGAAGCAGCACGTCAGAAATCAGCGTACCGATAATGGTCAGGCCGCCCATGATGAGCAGAATGTCACCCGCCAATACCATGTCTTGTTTTTCCAACGCTTGAAGCATCAGTGTGCCCATTGTTGGCATGTTCATTACCTGACTCACAATGATGTCAGCACCCAGCAATACCGGCAGTTTCCAACCAATCGTTGCAGCGATAGGAATCAAAGCCAGACGCACTGGATATTTCATGGTGAGTTCGCGCTCACTCAACCCTTTTGCACGTGCCGTTGTCACGTAAGGCTTGTTGATTTCTTCCATCAGGTTCGCACAGACTTTACGGATGATGGTGGCCATACCCGATGTGCCTAGAACCAGAATAAATACCCAGCTTCGCTGCACGGAATCCCAGAACTTGCCCCAAGACATGGGCTGTCCCAAGTACTCGTCAGAGTTCAGGCCGGTAATCACGGTGTCGAAGTATTCATAGCCAATCAGGATTGCGATAATCGCCATCACGAAGTTTGGCGTTGCCATACCCAAGAAGCCGATAATGGTGCCGACGTAGTCACCGACTGAGTAAGGACGAAGTGCAGAATAGATGCCGATTGGAATCGCCGTAACGAACATAAACACCAGCACGGCAGACATCAGAAGTAATGTCACAGGCAGACGGGTTTTAATGGTGTCCCAAACAGGTTCCTGTGTAGACAAAGACATACCCAAATCGCCAGTCAACAAGCCCGAGAACCAAGCCCAGTAACGCACGAGAATTGGCTTGTCCAAGCCGTATGTTTCGCGGAGAATTTCAATCATTTTAGGGTCAACGGTTTGGCCCAAAGATTGGAGTTCAGCAATCTTCGCGGTTGCGAAGTCGCCCTCTGGCAAGTCGATCACCAAGAAAATGATGATGGACATACAAAAGAAGGTAAACATCATCAAGCCGAGGCGTGATAAACCACTTGCCACCAAAGGATGCTTCTCGAAAAATGGTGCAACGGTTGACACCAATTGGTCTCGTGCACCCATTAAGAAATTGCTCATTTCAATTCCCCAATTCCTAAATTGTGTTGCTAATCGATACAGGATGGCGATTGCTCGCCATCCCCAGAGTTATTGTTATTTGTTATCGAACCACAATTGACCAACACGCATTGGTGCAGGCGTCATCAGGTTGTAAGACTCAGGCATGCCTTCTGGCACGTTGCGAAGTTTCTCGTTAACAATCACAGTGTTAGGCAAGTTATTCACCGTACCAATCGCGTAGAAGTTTTCTTGAGCAATGTTGATGATTTCTTGCATCAGCTCGTTTTGTTTCTTCTTATCCGATGTTTTGCGAAGTTCGCTATACAGCTCGATTTGCTTCTTCACGGCCGCAGGTGGCTCAACCGCAGAATCTGAATTCGGGTTCGCAGACCAGTTGTACCAGCCCAGACCAAACGTAGATTCTGGCGAGTAAGGCATGTACCAACGTGCTTCATCGATGATGCCCACGCCGCCATCGCCGTACCATGGGATCACGTCGTAGTCGTTCGCAAAGCGCATTGAGTTTTGCAGTGAACGGTCAACAATGCGGACATCCAGCATCACGCCGATTTCACCCCAGTGTTTTTTCACCATTTCCAGGGCGTCACGGGTTTCTGGTTTCACCAGCGTGGTGCTCAATGCTTCGATACGGATACGCTCACCGTTTTCCATCAGACGGAAACCGTCTTTATCACGGTTAGTCAGGCCCAAATCATCCAGCATCTTGTTGGCTTTCTTCAGATCAAAGTCGGTGTACTGGGTCGCAAACTCTTCGCTGTAGAAAGGAGACGATTCAAGCGGTGCCGCTTGGTACGGTTCTACTGAACCACCAAAGATGGTTTCACTGATGTCCCAGCGGTCAATCGCGTAAGACAGTGCAATACGGAAATCTTTGTTCGAGTAAAGCTCACGCTTCACAGGATCTTTTGCGTTTTGGTTCAGACCCAGTACCAGCACGTTCATGCGGGTTTCCGGACGCAGCATCACTTTGTAATCCGATTTTTCTGCGTTGCTAAAAGTAATTGGACGGTTTGCCGCGTTATCAATGTGGCGAGATTGGAAGTCTGTTTTACCTGCAACTGCACGAAGCAACATTTCTTCTTTGTTTTCAGAGAAGGTCCACTTCACGGAGTCGATATATGGCAGTTAGTTACCCGCAGTATCAACCTGCCAGAAGTATGGGTTACGTACGTACTCTGCAAACGGCGCGTTTGCTGATGGTGGCGTTTCTACAACCCACGGTGCCATCGTTGGGCGATCAGCGTTCGCGTAGAACGGGGTAAAGTAGTGTGCTGGACACTTCACTTCATAGTATTCGCGCCATGAAGAGAAGCCTTCCGCTTTCGCTTCTTTCTCTACGTTTGCGTTGAACTGAGGTTGGAATTTAGAACAGTAGGCTTTGTTAAACGCTGCGATGTTAGAGCCGTCAACACCCGCCAATTGACGAATGAACAGACCGTTTGGCTCAGTCAGAGAAATCTTAACCGCATGTTTATCAACGGCTTCTGCTTTTGCAGATGAGTAATCTTTGAAGTAAAGCGGACGGTTACCCGCGTGGTTAGGATCACCCAGAACGTCGTTCACGTAGTAAACGATGTCATCTGCGGTGAAGTCAGAACCATCTGACCATTTCATGTCTTTACGCAGGAAAATGGTGTATTCTGTTGCTTCTGCGTTTGACTCGTAACCTGTCGCTAGGCTTGGCTCAACATCTGTGTAGGTGTGGTTAAAAGAGAACAGGTTGTTGTTACCCAGAATGCGCATGCGGTGGCCGTTATCGCCCCACAGGCCAACAAGATTCATCGTACCACCGTATTGACCAACGGCTTCAAATGGCGTCACTACCAATGGGTCGCTTGGCAGACGTTGTTCAACGGAAGGCAATTTACCTTCTGCTACCAGCGCTTTCAGATCTGGTGCTTCGTTGAACTGAGCAGCGAATGCTGGCGATGCCAGCAGCGCGGCGATGGAAGCGGCAAGTAGGGTGCGCTTGCGAGTTTGGATATTACCTTTCATTGGGTTCTCCAGGGAGTTTTATATGTAATTGTTTAATTTTGTTTTTCTGAAATAACTGACACTAACCAGCGGCTTTCTCCCTGCGGCACATTGCCGTAGATGATGGGCACTGCTGCTTGTGCAAAACAAAGATTCGTATTTGGCGCACAAGGCATAACGTCATAGCTGCCTTGTCCTTCGTGTAGTTGAATGTCGCTGCTGTACTCGTGGCCCGCGATGCGTGCGCTTTGGCGGTTCTCACGCGCACCAATGCATTTCACCCAGGTGTCGACGGCATAACCGGACATAATGAATTCAAACGCTGTGTCAGCATCAATGTGGTGAGCGCGCCATTCTTTACCGCCCTCCATCCATTGTTTAGTCGTCACGGTGCAACCCGAGAACGGGCTCCACGTGGTAATCAGGGTGTTTTCGACAAGTTCACTTTTCAGCAATGCCGTACGAAACAGCCACTCGCCCGTTTCTGGATGTTTACAGGCCATGATGTTGTCACCCATGAAGCCCTGCTCAATCCAACGCAATGCTTCAACAGAAAAACCGTGCGCTGATGAGTATGCAAATTTGAGGTATTTATCGTGGCTGTTACGCAACTCTGCCGCGCTCGGCGCACCAGAAAGCAGGAAACTTGTGCCATTTTGGCGTGTAATAATTTGGCGGTTTTTTTCCAGCAATTGCATGCCATCGCTATGAAGCATTTGGTTTTCTTTTTCTTGCCAGAATGGGTGAGAGTTCGGTAGGCGTACCGCAGCAAAACCTTTAAGCGCCAACAACGGTGACATTGGGCTGTTGTAGATTTCGCTCATGATGAGGTTCGGGTAGCGATACCCCACGCTCAGAAGACCATCTGAAATGATCGGTTGTTGGCTCCACCAACGGATGTTGTTCGCCCACAAGGTTTTCATGTCAGCAACGCTCAAACCGACATTTTTCAGTGCCGCGCTGTAGCATGCCAGTTCACTCCACACGCCCGCCGACGCAAAGCGATAGGTCATTGAGCGGCCGTATGCGACTGATGCGCCGTTGCTGCCCACCCACAGGGAAAAGCACTTGGCAAACAAAGCTGCACGATGAATAAAGAGTTGTGCGTACTCGGCCAATACCGAAGCGTGACGATCGACGACGCCATTTACCCAACGTGCGAACACCAAGCCGTAATAATGGAAAGCAAACGGGTTGTAGTAATCCGTACAGCCACTACGACCATCGCGATACCAGCCTTCGGCCAGGTACATATCATCGATTTCTTTCAGGTCGTTTTTCAGCACATCGGCATCAAAGCTCACGCCGATGTGGCGAAGTGCCAGTTGTTGTTCGGGATTTGAATGTAAGATGCTGCCTGCAACCAACGTACGGTATTGGCTTGCCCTTCTTCAGACATTGCGCGGAAGAACACCGCTTCATGGTCAACAATCGCCAGTGCAATCGCCGACATTTCAACGCAACGCTGGTTGTAGTCAGTGACATCACCCCAGTAGGCAGGATGTGCAGGATTAACGCCGTTTTCGACCGCATCACGCAGCGTGCTCAGCACCTCAGGTTTCTCAGAGGCCAATGGCACTGCCGCCCAAAGCAAACGGGCAATGCCTTCAAGATTCTGTGCACGGTCATCAAAATGTGCGCGGTTTGGGGAATCAGCCAAAGCGGCTTGTTCAGGCAGAAACGCTTTCATGTGCTGGCCAATCAGCGCAGCCAGCACCGAGACAGTTTCATCACGATGGGTGAAGGTTGCATCAGCGGCAAATTGGTTGAAAGCGTACATCTTTTTTAATTCCACAATCATTAGATGGAATTATTTAAACGCTTTTCTCTTATTTTCAAAACATATTTTCATTTTTAAATTCGACTGGATCATGTTTTTGTTTAAGTCACTTCTAAAAGTGTGATCCAAGAGCTATTTCATAATGAATATCGGTGACTTACCGCGAAGTATCAATGCCGCCATTTGCGTCATTTTCTCTTTGGTATGCGAGAAAAAATGGGCATATGAGGGGCACAGATAATGCACAGGGAACGACGCATCACCATCAAAAACGAAACGGTGTTTCGGACAACCGCCATGACAGGCAAATCGCCACGCACATTTCTCGCATTTATTGCTGAGGTGCGCGGTTTTAGCCAAACCAAACGCCCGATTTTCGACGCTGTTCCGAATCGTACGTAACGTTTCGCTGTGAACATTGCCCAGCTTATGTTCTGGATAAACATAATGGTCACAGGCATACACATCCCCGTTTGATTCTATGGCGAAGTTACTGCCGCATTGTGGTGCGTGAGAACAGAGTGTCGCGGGGTATCCCAAATGGCTCGCCAAGGTACTGTCGAACATTTGCACGAAAACACGCCCGACGTCGCGCGTTACCCAAAGATCGAAGATATCTGTCAGGAAATGGCCAAACTGTGCAGCTCCCACAGACCAAGGCGTAACGCTGGCTTCTTTTTCGTCAGGGAGAACCAAATTCAACCCACTTGAAGCGCAGTTGGATGCCCTTTCCACCAAGGGAATAAACTGTAAAAACTCGCTCCCCGTGCTAATGAGAAATTCGTAAACCTCACGGGGGTAATTCGCATTTTCGTTGTGCACGACCGTCAGGGTGTTAAACCTCACTCTATGGCGTTTTAACACATCGATTGCGGCCATTACTCTGTCGAACGTCGGCTCACCATTGCGTTTTACGCGATAGCAATCATGCAGCGCACGAGGGCCATCTATCGAAATCCCCACCAGCACCTGATAATCTGCAAATAACTACGCCCAAGCCTCATCGATTTTTATGCCGTTGGTTTGAAACGTATTCACAACAGCGACATGCCTGCCCGCTTTCGCCAATTGCGCTGCATAGGCTTTCTGTTGCTCGAAGGCTTTTTGATAAAAAGGGATCCCCATCAGCGTAGGCTCCCCACCCTGCCAGGAAAACACCACTTCCGGCCCTTCCTGCGCATCCATTTGCTGCTTGATATACAGAGACAAGATCTCGTCATCCATGCGCCAGTTTTGCTGCCGTTCAGGGTAGAGTTTTTCTTTTTCCAAGTAGAAACAGTAACGACAATCCAAATTGCAAACCGATCCCGTTGGCTTCGCCATGGTGTAGCAATGGCGAGGCTCAGGCAGTTGCGACGCACGCTCCGCTAAGGTTTGATAAAGGGGGTGTAAAGAACCAGGCTCGATAGAACGAACGTTAAGCTGCTGGGGATTGTTTTTACTGCTTTGCATGGAACCACTCATGTGTACATCGACGCCGCGGGACGTGAGGATCAAAAAAAGGCGCAACCAAAGTTGCGCCCGTAAGATATGGATAATTTTGCGATTAGACTGCGTCTCTAATCACAGATCAGGCATCCATCCAACGCCACTCGTAACCTTCGAGTGTGATTGTTTGTTTTTCACCCGACTTGTCAGTCACTTCCAGTTGCTGAGGCTCGCTGCTGTAGTTAACAACCGTCGCCTTCTCGGTTGCTGGGTAGTAGCACGCATCCACCAGCGCAGAATCAGACAGCCATGCATAGCTTTCGTTTTCAGACTTAGACAACCACACCAGAACGTGTTGCAGCAAACGCGCATTCGTCATAGAGAACGGCAGGTTACCCAGATACACCGAGCGGCCTTCACCGTATTGACGTGCCGTCATCGCAAGGTGCTGACCTTGTGACGCAATCACGCTCATGTCGTGCGCTTGAGAGTACACGTAGCTCAAGTTACCGAAGTCTTCTTCACCGGTCAGGCATTGCGCCAGATAGTGGTCGCCGTCCAGTTGAACAGGTTGAGCAACGCGGCCCATGGTCAGTGAGGTTTCTTTTTCCAGACCGAACACATCGCCCAGTTGGAAGAAACGGCCATTTTGCAGGTGCGCCGATGGGTCACAAATACCCAGTAAACCGCCGCCCTTGCCCACGAACTCACGCAATGCTGTCACGATTTGTGGGTTGCCCCAGTACTCGCCGCCACTCCACGCTGAGTTTGCATCACCGGTGTTGATGATAACTTTAATGTCATCCGCGATGCCGTTAGCCAGAATGTCTTCGAAGCTAATGAACTCCACGTCAAACGGTAAGCCCGCCAAACATTCCAGTGGGTTGTTACCCACAAGTTCCATGACATCTGGACGTGGTGGCACGTAGAAACGCTGATCTTGTGCTTGGTTTTGCAACCAAGAACGCGCCAGACCCCATGCGTTCAATACGGCAACTTTACCGCCGATTTTCGCCGACTCGGTGCCCGCGCTGTTTTGACGGTAAGTACCAAATTCATCTGAAATCTGGGTCACATGGTCAATAAACTGAGGGAACTTGTTCGCCAGAGACAGGTAACCACCGTAACCAATGCGATCTAGTGGCTTATGCAGCATCGCGCGACGAATCTTCACCCAGTTAGACATAGATTCAGTCACTGGGTTGTTGCCTTCGCGGAAGACATCTGGGAAGAAGTACGGGTAGAAACGCGCTTCTTTCACTTGGTCGCCAGCAGAATCGGTCAAGCGGCGCAATGCCACTCCGTCTTCAACTGCACCGACGTTAATGTCGATACCGATCTCTTGGTAACTTGGCAGGAATGGCTCAGTACCAATCCAGTGGTCGCCTTGGAACATCGCCGCTTTTTTACCTGCCGCGTGCGCCATACCCACCAATTCGCCAGCAAAATCTGCCACGAATTTCTGAATGAATGCCATCCAGTCTAGGTAGCGTTTGCTTGGTACTTTGTAGGTGCCGTTGTAGTAACCCGCATCAACAAAGTCTTCAGGTGTCAGGCGGTAGCCGTATTTTTTTTCGAAATCATCCAGTGCTTCTGGGCTCACGGTTTCGCCGTAGCCTGTCCAGTCACGGTAGATATCTTGATTCTGTTCGTTCGCATCAATCACAAACAGGAACGCAAACGTGGTGAAGCGAACAACAGACGTATTTGGATGCTCTTCCAGCCACTGCGCAAAGTAACGCTTCAGGTGTGCACGACACTCTGGGTGGTAAGGGTCAAGGCTGCGGATTTTGTCGCCCGTCCAGCCGTTAGTCAGTGCGTTGTACATCGACACACTGTCCCACACCTGACGTACCATCACAGACGCGGTGTACTCATG
This sequence comes from Enterovibrio nigricans DSM 22720, assembly GCF_900167155.1. Classification (GTDB taxonomy): domain Bacteria; phylum Pseudomonadota; class Gammaproteobacteria; order Enterobacterales; family Vibrionaceae; genus Enterovibrio; species Enterovibrio nigricans. The sequence goes on from NZ_FUXU01000052.1 coordinate 16,125, forward strand.
GTATGGCGTACATTCACGCACAATCACGGTGCCGCTTTCAGCATCAAAATCCCATTGGTCAACCGAGACAACGTCACCGGTGGTACGGTTACGCACTTCCCAGTGACGCTTAGGATCACTGTTGTTATCCAGCTCATATTTCTCTGAGCAGTAACCTTCCAGCGGCTTGATCACCAGCTCATTAGTCATGGCCGTCATTGGGAACGAAGACAAGTATTTACGGTGCAGATACTCAGGGTGCGCTTTGGCATACGCCTGATCAGCACGAACAATACACAACACGGAATAAATGTCGCAGTCTTGCTCTGCCAGAGAATCCGGCATGGTGGTGCCGTCACTGTCACGCAGTGCATCTGCCTGCCAGCGTTTGTATAGATCTAGAACGACTTCTTCTTGCCCGACTTCTACAGGCAGTGTCATATGGCCTTGGGTAGCGTTTGCCATGAAATTAAACCTCAATACTTAATTGTACGTCTTCGCGTTTGATGCCTTTGGTTGGCAAGCCAGTGTCATAATCTCTTACGACCGGGGCGACACCGTCCGCCGGGCGAGGACGGAACAACCCCATCCATTCTCTTTCAATTTCCGGACGCCAAGGGCGACATGCCCATTCGAACGAACGGAAGGTATCTCGGATATGGTCCATATACGCCAGCAACTCATCGTGCAGGGTATTACGAACGTCAACAAAATCTGGGTGCTCAATCAGGTTGTTCACTTCGGCAGCGTCATTCTCGCGATCGTAAAGTTCATCTGTGCCCATCAAGTTGATCACCAGCTTGTAGCTGTCTGTCACCCAACCGCGAACCGGAATAAAACCACCGTTAGAATCGTGCTCCACTTCATAGCGGTTGAACTCCACCATGACGCCGTTAAAGCCACGATCTTTTTCTACATCCAGCAAGTCGTTACCCGGCATGATTGGCGGTTGCTCGATGTGCGCCAGATTCAACAGGGTCGGCATGATGTCGATGTGGCTAACTGGACGGTCAATGACAGTACCTGCCATCTGGCCATCGGTGTTTTTGATGATCAGCGGAATATTGGCGATTTCGTCATACACGGCCGCGCCTTTACCCCACAGTTTGTGGGCACCGTTCATTTCACCGTGATCAGAGGTATACACAATCCAGGTATTCGCCAATTCACTTTCATCGATATGCGAAAGCACGCGACCAATCTCTTCGTCCACAAAGTCGTTGCAGCCGAAGTAAAGTGGATTGATAAAGTACTGAGAACCCACACCAGAGCCTTTCGCACGCGACCACAGACGGTGATGCAGCGGTTTATCTTCCAGCGAATCAAACGCCGCTTCGCCCAAATCGAATTTGAAGTCTTTGAACTTCTCAACGTGTTTTGGCGGACAAGTAAACGGATGGTGCGGCTCGTCATACGACAACACCAACAGGAACGGCTTGTCTTCACTGCGGTGCTGATCGATAAACTTCAGACCACGGTTGGTAATACGGTGGCCCCAAGTAAAGTCAGCCGTAATTTCATGGGCTTCCAGCTCTTCTGGCGTATTCAAGCCACGACGCCAAAGGGTAATTTCTTCTTCGGTCAGCTCGTTCAGGTAGTTAACACCGTCGTACCAGTACTCTGGGTGCCAGCCCGGTGGACAGATGCCCGTACCAAAGTAATCATGGCCATCTAAGTGCCATTTACCGATATAGCCCGTGTTGTAGCCTTCTGCGGTAAAAATCTGGCCCATATGGCGAATGTTGGTGCCAAGCGCAAGGTTATTCGTCCATGCACCGCTTTGGTGTGAATACATGCCAGTGAACAAACCCGCGCGAGCAGGCGTGCACAGTGGACACGTGGTATAGGCACTGTCAAAACGCACACAGGTATCGGCCATGCGATCCAAATGCTGGGTGTCCGTTGCCTGACCCGAGTAACGTTCAACCACGTTTGCGCCTTGGCTGTCGGTCATGATCAGGATGATATTTGGCGCTTTTTTCATTGCGTCGCCCTTACCAGAAGAAGTTACGGTAACCATGAGCGCGCATCAGAGCCTCAAGGTAGTAGTAATCGCCATAAGGCAGCATGTTGTCGCAAAGGCCAACCTTCACGAATGATGCGCCATTTGCCAGCAAACCTTGTGCGTGTTCGTTATCACACAAGTCACATTGGTCCATTAGGCCTTGCAGCAAGTACAAGCCCCAATCGCGGTAGGCGTTCGCTTCTTCTAGCAAGCTCAGGCGTTTTGCATCATCACGCGCCAGTGCTTCTGCTTGGTCTTCCAACGCTTGCGCAATCAACAAGAAGCCAGCGGCGGTAATCGCACCCGCTGAGCTGTCTTTGTATTGAGTTTCGTCTGCAGGCAAACGGTAGTCCCACACAGGCACACCGTCTGGCGTGATCACTTCAGCCGCAAAACGCGCCAGTTTTTTCGCCAGCACCAAAAAGCTTTCATCTTTGGTGTACTGGTAGGTTTGGGCATAACCGTGGATTGCCCACGATTGACCGCGCGCCCAGCAAGATTCATCTGCGTAACCTTGGAAGGTTTCGCCTTTCACTGGCGTTTGGTAAATCGGGTCGAAGTTGAATGAGTGATAGGTTGAGTAATCATCACGAACAATGTGCTTTGCCAGTGTTTCGCTGTGGCGAATCGCCACTTCACGGTAACGAGGTGCACCCGTGACTTCTACCGCCCAGAACAGCAATGCCGTGTTTTGCAGTGAATCGATGATGGATTTACCCTGAATCACGTCCGGCTTTTCCAATGCCAGAGGATGCGTGTCGTTCCATGCAACAATGTAACCGCCCACTTTGCGGAAACGGTGAATCAAATGATCCGCCGCACGCCGTGCCATCATTTTGGATTCTTCACAGCCAGTCAGCTTGTATTCCGCCACACAGCTCAGGCTATATTGGAAGCCCAAGTCATGATCCAACCAAAATGGGTCCAACAACACGTTAGCGAAGTAAGACTTGCGCAACTTCGCGCTGTTTTTGTATTGCTCATCCGCTGTCGTTTGGTAACACAGCCATAACTGGCCAGCCCAAAACGATGAAACCCAATCAAACGGGCCGCAATGCGTCCATGAATAGTCGGCATTGCCGATTTTTGGGTTGCGCTCGCCGATGCGAGAAATGTTGCGCTTGATGGTAGCCATTACCTTGGGAAGGTGTGCTAGAACGCGGTCTCGGTCTAGTTCACCCGGTAATGACGGTAAAGCAATGTATTCACTCATTTTCTACTCGCCAACAAAGAAGAGATTAACTGATTATCTATGGGGCATTGTAAAGGCGGGATGAAGAAAAAAACTTACTGCAAATCACAAAGTCAAAACGATGTTTCATTTTTAAAGAAACTAAAAATCAAAAAGACCAGCTAAGCTGGCCTTCTGAGAGAGAGATCTTTGCAAACGGGGCTGAATACCCGTGTTGTTAGCGCGCTAACCAACCGCCATCAACGGCCAAGGTAAAGCCGTTGATGTAATCTGCCGCTTTAGAGGCCAAAAACACCGCAGCACCACCGACATCTTCCGGTGTACCCCAACGGTTCGCAGGAATACGGTCACGAATAGACTTTTCACGTTCAACATCCGCACGCAATGCTTCTGTGTTGTTGGTAGCCATGTAGCCCGGTGCAATCGCGTTTACATTGATGTTATTTGACGCCCACTCATTGGCTAATGCGCGAGTCAGGCCCATCACTGCACTTTTCGATGCGGTGTAAGAAGGCACGCGAATACCGCCTTGGTAAGACAGCATTGAAGCAATGTTGACGATCTTGCCACCGGTGCCTTGCTCGTTAAAAACACGTGCAATTGATTGAGACATAAGGAAAACAGACTTGATGTTGATGTCCATAACATCATCCCAGTCTTTTTCGCTAAAGTTGATCGCGTCTTCACGGCGGATAATACCGGCGTTGTTAACGAGAATATCGATTTTGCCGTGAACGCCGCGCGCTTCGGCAACAACATCATCAATAATCGCTGAATTGCTCAGATCAGCGGTGATGTTGTAAAAACGGCGCCCCGTTGCTTCAACCATGCCCGGCGTGTCATCAGCTCCTCCGTAGTTAATGCCAACAATATCTGCGCCTGCCTGCGCCAGAGCGACTGCCATGCCCTGTCCTAGGCCAGTGTTGCAGCCAGTAACAACAGCTACTTTGCCTTCTAGCCCAAAAGACTCTAAAATCATTTTCAAAACCTCGTTTCATTTTTATTTTCTGTATCATAGCTAAGTTGCTTGTCAAAACAAGAAAATAAAACAGCATTTCAATTAATAAGTTAAAAGCTGAATGCTAGGTCACAAATGTCGATTTGCTCCTCAGCAATCAATCCGTCGTCCGTGGTGTGGATTCACTTACTTAGGCAGTTTTGTAGTAAACCTCGTCAGACACATCGCGCAGACGTGCGGCCGCTTGTTCTGGGGTCAGATCGCGTTGCGCTTCGCCCAACATTTCGTAGCCCACCATGAACTTGCGGACACTTGCTGAACGCAGCAACGGCGGATAGAAACAGGCATGAAGCTGCCAGTGCGCAATGGATTCTCCGTTTTTAAAGTTAGGTGCACCATGCCAGCCCATGGAGTAAGGGAAACTGCATTGGAACAAGTTGTCGTAGCGGGTAGTCAGTTTTTTCAGTGCAATCGCCAAGTCCGCACTCTGTTCGTCACTTAACGCGTCGATGCGTTGAACAGCGGCTTTAGGCAAAAGTAAGGTTTCAAACGGCCACGCCGCCCAGAAAGGAACAACAGCGACCCAGTGTTCGGTTTCCACCACGATGCGCTCTTTGGCCGCCAATTCTCGCTGCACATAATCCACCAGCAATGACGAGCCATGCTCACTGAAATACGCCGCTTGATTGCGATCTTTGCTTGCCACTTCCGTAGGGATAAAGCTGTTCGCCCAGATTTGTCCATGTGGGTGAGGCTGAGAGCAACCCATGGTTTCGCCCTTGTTCTCAAACACTTGCACCCACAAATACTGCTCGCTCAATCGCGTATATTCTGTTTGCCACGTGCTGACCACCTGCTCAATTTCTTGCGTGCTGAGTTCTGGCAAGGTTTTGCTGTGATCGGGAGAGAAACAAATAACGTGCGCTTCACCTTGTGCCCCTTCAAGGCGCATCAGCGGATCGTCAATTTTGATCAATGGCGTTTCTAGATTCAACGCTGCAAAGTCATTTCGGAACACAAACGTATGTTTATAGTCAGGGTTCACTTCGCCTGAAATACGCGTGTTACCTGCACACAAAAAGCATTTCTCATCATAGGACGGCAAGGTTGTCGTATTCGGCGTTTCCTGCGCACCACTCCATGGACGCTTAGCACGATGCGGAGACACCAACACGTACTCACCCGTCAATGGGTTATATCTGCGATGGGGATGTTCTGTAGGGTCAAAAGGTAAGGATGTCATAGTGGTATCACCAAAAAAATTATGCAAAAACAGGCTACCAACCACACCACGTAAAAAGTTTGGTGGCAGCCTGCATCTTCATTTGAGCCTGACGGCAAATTAGGTTTTCGTGATCACCGCCAACGCTTCTTTGGCATTTTTGTAGAAGGTCAGCGAAGAAAAGGTTTTCGCGAAGCTGGGGGCGAGCAAGGCTTGAAGCGGCGTCGCCTTCATATGGCAGTAATAGAATGTCTGCTGTTTTCGGTTAACCAGATCCGCCAACATTTGGGCTCCGGTGTAATCGATAAAGTTGATGCCTCGACCCAGAATGATCAGGTGCTTGGCCTGACACGCTTGAAGCCCCCTCTGCAAATGCTGGCAAGAGCCATAGAACACAGATCCATTGATGCGAACGATCGCCGTGTCAGGAATCAAATGATCGGGTACGTTGAAAACTCGCGGGTCAATAAATTCAATGGTCGGTCGTGATGTTCTGCGCAGATAAAAGAACAGCGACAAAAGCATGCCGACATAGATAGACAGTTCAAGGTGCAAGAACATCGCAGCAACGAAGGTCGCCACCAAGACGAGAGATTCCTTTTTGTCGGTGCGGAAAATATCCAGAATATGCGGGACATCAATTAGGTTATAAGCGACAACAAACAGAATCCCCGCCATGCCTGCAATCGGAATATAGGCGGCATATGGCGCGAAAAAGAGCAAAATGAGGGTCAGAAACAGTGCGGCAAAAATCGCTGCACACGGTGCGCGTGCACCGCTGGTGTAATTCACACCACTGCGAGTGAATGATCCGGAGGACACATAACAGGAGAAAAACGCGCCGATGATGTTTGACAGTCCCTGCCCGATAAACTCCTGATTCGCATCAATCAACTGACCGGATTTCATGGCGACTGAGCGGGCAATAGAAATGGCTTCCACCAGCCCCAACAACGCCACGGCAATGATTCCCATCGCCATACGTTCAACCGTTACAGCATCTGCAAGCGGCACAGAAAATGATGGCAGTGAATTGGGCATTGCCCCGACAAGCGCAACATCTCCAATTACCAGCGCCAATAGCGTTCCGGCTATCATTGCGATCAGCATATGAGGGCCTTTCGGCCAGATGTACCGAATACTGACACTAATGGTGATGGTCGAGATACCAATCAGCAACGCTTTTGAGTCTGTCTGCGCGATGGCACCAAACGTAAGTTGGAGGTTCTCAATGGCTGTACTGCCACTTTCAACAGACAACCCCAGTAAATGCTTCAACTGGCTAATAGCGATGACAACCGCAGCACCAGCCGTGAAGCCCAACACAACGGAATGCGAAACAAAGTTCACAACAGCGCCAAAGCGCATCAGTCCCATTATTAGCTGAACAACACCAGCGCAAAGCGTGAGCGTTAATGCGAGTTGAATAAATAGCGGCGAACCTGGAGCCGCAAATTGACTGACCGTGGTAAACACAATCACAGACAATGCAGCGGTGGCGCCGGAAATCAGGTGGTGCGACGAGCCAAACAAAGCAGCAATGATGGCCGGAACAATACAGGTATACAAACCGTATTCCGCAGGCATTCCCGCGATCATGGCGTAGGCCACGCCTTGGGGCAGAACAATAATTGCGCCGGTCAAGCCTGCTATCAAATCGGCTTTAAGATCTTGTTTAGTAACGAGAGGAAGCCAGCGTAAAAAAGGAAACGCCCTTGCGAACAAAGAGCGAGAAGGCATTCTGGCGAGAAGCGTTGTCATGGTCAGCGTACTTCGAAAAAGACCAACAAAACGGCCCGCTAATACGGGCCCATACAATTAGTTCAATGCATCTACCGCATCGCGAACCAGTTTGCCAATAGCATCCCAATCCTGCGCATCGATAAGATCGGCTGGCACCATCCACGTACCACCACACGCCAACACAGAAGGGATTGCCAAGTATTCAGCAATGTTCTCTTTGGACACGCCGCCTGTTGGCATAAATTGCACAGGGTAAACGGCATTCAATGCTTTCAGCATGCCCGTACCACCCGACACGCTGGCAGGGAAAAACTTCAGGGTTTTAAGGCCCATTTCCATCGCCTGCTCGACAAGACTTGGGTTGTTTACGCCAGGGATCATCACCATGTCACGCTGCTGGCAATACTTTACCGTCGTTGGGTTAAAGCCAGGGCTCACCACAAAATCAACGCCCGCTTCAATCGCAGCATCCACTTGCGCTGTAGTCAGGACAGTACCGGCACCAATCAACATGTCTGGAAATGCTTTTCGGATGAGCGCAATGCTTTCCGCCGCAGCTTCAGTGCGAAACGTGATTTCAACACTTGGCATGCCGTTTTCAATTAAGGTTCTTGCTAACGGCACTGCACTCTTCGCGTCTTTAATCGCAATAACAGGAATGACTTTTAATTCGGCAAGACGGCGGCTGATCGCGTCAACACCCTGAACGTTTTCCATAACAACTCCAAAAATTTAAGATGGGATTAACAAAGATTGAATCTGTTCCGCTGATGGCATGCAGTCTTCACTGACCACAGCGCCTTTTGCCTGAATGACGTGGCTCGCAAGCAAGTGACCGAATTGGGCAGATTGCTCTCCCGCAAGACCTTGCGTTTCTCCAAACAGGTAACCCGCGTTAAACGAATCCCCCGCCGAAGTGGTATCGACAACCGTTTCTACACGCAATGCTGGCACACGCTGCACATCGCTGCCCTTCGCCACCAAACACTCATCTGCTCCGCATTTCACAATGACGTGGTCACAGCCCAACGCCTGAATACGTTCTACCGTTTCGATGGGGTGTTGGTCGCCGAATAAGTCGCGCTCATCATCAAACGTCACCAACGCAATGTGCGTTGCCGCCATCATTTGATGGTAAGCACTTACCGCCTCCCCTGCGTCCTTCCACAATCGAGGACGGTAGTTAGAGTCGAATGCGATATGACCGCCTGTCGCTTGATAGCGTTGTAACGCTTCCAGTAGTCTCACACGCTGTTCAGGAAATTGGATCGCCAATGAAATACCGCTGAGGTACACCATGTCGAACTGCTTCAAATGCTCGTACAAACCCGTGTCATCAAAGCTTTGTGTCCAATAGCGGGCCGCAGAATCATTGCGCCAATAATGGAAACGGCGCTCCCCGCTTGCATCATTTTCAATCAGATAGATACCCGGCAACTTACCGTCAATACGCAGGACATCTGCGGTATCAACACCTTCCTGCTCTATCGCATCGAGCACAAAGTCACTTTGAGAGTCATTTCCCATCGCGGTGAGGTAACTCACGTTCACTGGGGCACTATCCCCTACTAAGCGAACAAGACGAGACAGATAGATAGCAGAATTCAGCGAGTCTCCGCCAAAACCCTTAGCTAAACGCTCAGTGGTTTCATGAAGCTCCAGCATGCATTCGCCAAGAAACGCGATTCGAAATGTAGACATGATTAGATCCATAAGGCTTTTCGTTCATTTTAGACGCTAAAATCATTTTTGAAATTACGTTTCAATAAAAAACGTTAAAATTTAGAAAATGTGTGACACGATAAACAAAACGCCGTTTCATTTATTGAGAAGAAAAAGATTAAGCGTACTATCTCGCCATCGCTAACAAATCAATGAGAAGTATCATGCAAGTTCGTCAATCTATTCATAGCCAGCATGCAAAGCAGTTAGACACAAAAGGACTGCGTGATGAGTTTTTAGTAGAAGAAATCTTTAAAGCGGGTGAGATCACCATGACGTACAGTCATATCGATCGCATCATTTTCGGTGGCATTCAGCCTACCGACGCTAGCCTGTCTTTCGCTGCGGATGTCGGCGAGAAGATTGGTGTTTCTTACTTTCTAGAGCGTCGCGAGCTTGGCCTGATCAACATTGGTGGCGACGGTGTCGTTATCGTTGATGGCGAAGAGTACATGATCGACGCCAACGAAGCCCTGTACATTGGTATGGGCGCAAAGGAAATGACCTTTGGTAGCCGTGATGCAGCAACCCCAGCGAAGTTCTACTTCAATTCTGCACCTGCACACATGCACTACCCGAACAAAAAAGTGACGCTGGAAGAGGCCGCTCCAGTGACACTTGGCGACGTAGAAAGCAGTAACCGTCGCACCATCCACAAATACTTCGTGCCTGACGTTCTGCCTACCTGCCAACTACTGATGGGTATGACGCGTCTTGAGCCAGGCAGCTTGTGGAATACCATGCCGTGTCATACTCATGACCGTCGTATGGAAGTTTACTGCTACTTCAACATGAAAGATGACGCTGCTGTTTTCCATATGATGGGTGAGCCAACGGAAACACGCCATATCGTTGTTCGCAACGAACAGGCTGTGATTTCTCCAAGTTGGTCAATCCACTCAGGCGTAGGTACACAAAGCTATACCTTCATTTGGGGTATGGTAGGTGAAAACCAGACCTTCACCGACATGGATCACATTGACGTAAAAGATCTGAAATAACGTTTACAAAAAGTCTGTGTGATACCCAATCAACCTGAATATGCAGGTTTCAGCGAGATTGACTGGGGTTGTGATCGCGGCGTCCCTTTGTAGGTGTAGTCACCTCCATCAAAAAGGGGCAACAAAGAGCACAGCGTCAGTCAACTCGCCCGAAGGGAGGGCCTCAATGCGCTCACTTCGTCGTTAATTTCCCCTGAAATAGAATGACTATTCCTAGGAGAAATTGCCTTGAATTGAACGCATTTAAGCCCTCTGAATTCAAGCATTTTCAAGTTGTTTGGGTATAGAACCACACAACGTTGTCCTATCTCCACCTTAAGTTTGAGCCCCGAAAGGGGCTTTTTTGTTTGCATAACACGCTCAACAGCCGTTTCTCGCGTTCACATTGAGGAAATATCGAACGGTACTTTTCATAAAGTTTTATCCCAACAAAAAACAAGCTCTTCGCTAGGAGAACTGACTGACGTGACGCAATCGAAAAAAAGAGCCCTGCTTTTAGAAAGCAGAGCCCTTGTTATCTATACCAATGTTCACTGGCACATGTTACTGCGGTGCACAAATCCTTATCGCGGATCTAAACCCAATTTTTCCAGAACCAACTTAAAGTTCTCACGGCGTTCTTTCACGTTGTGAACATCACCGGTTGAACAGGTCAAGTCTGGACAGCCGCGGTTTACAATGCCCGAAACATCATCAATAAACTGCGAACCTTGCAGACCACTATCCACGTACTTTTTCAGCTCATTGTAGTAGTTCCAGTTACCGTACTGGCCACCCTCGTCGTTGTAAGCCTGTACAGAGGTTACCCAGTAGAACAGACCTGCAATCCACTTAATTTCTTTGTTCTCTTCTGAGCTACAAATCAAGCCAGGGTTTGAACAGAAATCCAGTTCTGCGTACAGCGGGTTCGCAGGCGGTGCTTCAACCGTTACGCCATCAATGGTTTGACCAATGGTTTCTGGGTCAACGTGCGAACGGCCTAGGTAATGGTTAAGCGTACCGAAGTTCTGACGGCCTGTGGTTTGGATGACACCACGGCCCCACCAGCCACAGCCTTCCACGCTTTCTTGGCTGCTTCCGTCCCAAATGAAGCTACCGGCTTTCTGGCCTTCGTAGACTTTACACTGGTCGCGTTCCCATACTTGTTTTGAAGCATCGACGGTTTCTGGTACATCATTACAGTGACCGTTGTTGGTCCAACGTCCAACTGCACCGTTAACCAGTAGACCGCGCTCTTCAAGCACTGAATCTGGAGCTGCAAATACTGGAGCTGGCGCGCCATACCACTTGGCGTGGGTCAGTGCGCTCACTTCCATTTTGCTGTCGCGGGGACACGAATAGGCATAATCCAAACCAGATGACGGATTCACGCCGTAATCCGCATATTTCTGACCCAACTGACCACAGCTTGCCGTCATCGGGTAGTCCGTTGGTGCGCCGTACTTCACTTCTGACCAGTTGTTCTCGTCACACGCATTGTAGCGAATGGTTTCCTGCATACTTTGCGCAAGGAAAGCAGCAATCGCGACTTTGGCGTATTTGATGTTGGTTGCATCATCAACCTCATCGTTCATCAGCCAGAACTTGTTACCCGCTACACCAATGTTGTGCATGGCATTCAAGCCATCAAGAAAATCATTCCATTTGTAAACGGTTGACGGTACCCACTGCGATTGTGGCGTTTCATACAAGAACGCTTCATTGTCCATCGCATTTTCAGCGTTGGCTAACGCTTGGTTCAACGCTTCAATACGGGTTAATGAGCCTTTTTCTAGCTCTTCACCCACGTAGTACAACGGCACTTTTGCGTCTTGGTAACGGTCAATCTTAGTGGTGAGTTCTGACGAATCGGTATCAAACAGAATCGCAAATACGTTGCTGAATGCCGCTTTACGCAGTTGCGGTTTACCTAGGTTGTCACCCATGAAGTAGCCGGCAGTTTGCGCCGTTGGCATGTTCGCCAACATAACCGGTACCTTCACGTAGTCAGAAACTTGCTTCACATACTCAAGCGCATTGTGCCACTGGTCATCAGACAGCGCAGCCGTTGCACCTGACTTAGTGAAAGCAATGAAATCTGCTTTGTTGGCTACATCAGCTTTGTAAAGCGCAAAAGTATCTAGCAGGTCTGCGGTAAATACGGAGGCTTCATCCCATACCGATTGACGGCCTGAATGCGTATCGTAAGCAAAATCTCCAATATTCAGGGACCAGCCGAATGTTGCTTCTGGTGCCAAGCTTGAGAAGATAAGGCTATGTGCCTGTGCCCAGCCTTTCACGTCGTTGCTCAGCGCGTTGACCGCATCAAGGTCAATGCTGCTGCCCGTTGTTTCAACCGCGCGTGACAGTGCTTCTTTAACGGCAACCACACCGAAAGACTCGCCTTTGTCTTGCGTCGCCACATCCAGCACATCACTGTTGATGATGATTGATGCGGTGCCCGCGTGCTCTGCCTGACCGATGACGGAAACGAACGCGCGAGTCAGCACATCAACGTCTGCCAACGCATCGCTGTTAACGGCATCGATGGTAAGTGTTGCTGGGGCTTGCGTCGATGGACTCGCAACGACAAAGGTATTCGGCCAACCCGCAACTTCGAGGCGAATAGGATCCATTGGGTTTTGCAGTGATAGCAAAGGCGCTGTGCCCGGCTCAGTCCCATCACAATTCAGGTGCAGAGCCCATGAGCTGTCGCTACCCGGAATCGATTGTGTCCAGTAAATCGCCGAGTACGCGATATTGTTATTGACCATAATGTCGCCGCCCGTCGCGTGATCGCCACGCGTCCAGTCTGGATAGACATTGAAATCCTCACACAGACCACCCGGAGGTGTGACTGGTGGTGGCTCAACCGCCTCTTCCTCAACGGTGATTTTCACACGCGCTGATGAAGACAAGTTCTGCGCATCGGTCGCGATAGCATTTAGCGTGAAACTGCCCGTTTGTGTTGGTTGCCAATCACACTGGAACGCGTTTGTGTTTGCAGCATCGAACGCACAGATTTGTTGGTTGTTTGCGTTAACCACCAGCTTGCTTAGGTCGTTGTCCACGTCCGACGCATTCACTGAGATAGAAACGGTTTCTGTTTCGTTAAACGTTGAACCATTTGATGGCGTGACAAATCTCACTACTGGTGCAGTGAAGTCTTCATTCACATCTTCTTGAACAGTAACGGCAACAGATTGCTGCTTCAGTGTTTGGCTGTCTTTATCTAGCACAACCACTTTGACTGTTGCATTGCCTGCTTCACTTGGTGTCCAGTTGTGAGCATATGCCGTTTGGTTTTGGTCGACGGTTTTTGCTGCCAGCTTCTGGTTGTTTACCCAAAACTCAACGCTTGCGGCCAATTCACCATCAACGCGTGTGTTGATTGAAACCACGTCACCCATGTTGACGGTTTGGCCAGCCACTGGAGACAGAATAGATAATTCAGTCGGCTCTGGTTCACCCGGCTCACCTGAACACTCAGTCACGTCCCAAAACCATGAGCTTGCATTCGGGGTTTCCCACACACCCGGGTTATTTTTCGCGATAAAGCACTGTCCTTCATAAGACACTACATCGCCGTTCTTCACCTTAGTCTGACCCGGAATAAATGGAATGATATCGCCTAAATCTGGATCCGGTGTTGGGTCTGGATCAGGAGTAGGATCTGGGTCTGGCGTTGGGTCAGGATCTGGCGTCGGTTCACCCGAACATTCGGCGACATCCCAGAACCAAGAGCTTGCTGTTGGGGTTTCCCACACACCTGGGTTGTTCTTCGCGACAAAACACTCGCCGTTATACGAAACCATCTCGCCATTCTGAACGTTTGTTTCGCCCGGAACAAAAGCAATCACGCCAGACGAACTCGCATCAGCGGCGTGCAAATAGCCACTAAACATTACTCCCGCTAACGCGAGCGTTATTTTATTTAATTTGTTCAAGGTTAAACTCTTCTGTTATTGATTTATCTTTCCAGACAAATGAACGCGTAATTAACGATGCGTTTGATGATGGTTTTCTAGAGCCGACGCGCTTCTTTGCGAATTCATACTTCGCAATTCAACGTAACGGATACGATAGAGAGGAAAAGGGTAATGGACGATTATCGGAATCGACCGACACTTAAAAAACTATGGGAAAACGCATCACAAACATGTATTTACATCTCACTTTGAGATATTTAACTACGAGAAACCTTATTTTCCATGCGTATATTATTCATTTTGTGATCCTGGTTCATTTTATACTCAAGGGAAATGTGGTAACTGACAGAAGATCAAATGTGGCTTGTAGCTGGTGCGGATTGTTTCAGCAATTCGTGAACGGCTTTCGCATTCCGGTTTGTTGCAGGCGTATGGTTTGAAAAGTAGAAAGCATTAAACGCAAAAAGGCCGCTGATAGTTCAGCGGCCTTTTCTAATTTGGCGGAGAGATAGGGATTTGAACCCTAGGTGCGCTATAAACGCACGCCGGTTTTCAAGACCGGTGCTTTCAACCACTCAGCCATCTCTCCGTGGTTGCGGCGAATATTACAAAGGGCTGGGACACTTGTAAAGCCCGAATTTACTGAAATACGCTTACTTGCTCAGGGATTAAACAAATTGAGTATCGGAAGCACAATTTGCGCATCAAAACGCCAACGCGCTTTGGCATGTTCGTGAGATGACAGACATCATATCGCTGAACATAACAGACTTATCTTTCCCGTGTCGGTAAAAAAGATTAAGCCCAACTGCTTTGTATTCACCCATTTCTTCGACGCTCAGTTCAATAAAATCGCCAGAACATGGCGACGTCATACTGAGTGCGGGCAATGCCGCCCACCCTTCTTGTTTCAACAGTTCGCAAAGCAAATCAGTATTACTGACAATGCGTATTTTCGGCGACACTTTGGCAAAAGCGACATCCATCGCGACAAAGTTCTCTGTCAGGTACTGGGTTTCGCTTTGCAGTTCTTTCATCGTGACACCCGTTTTCTGACTTAACGCCGAGTGCTTGCTTGCGTAGATTTTAATTTTTAACGAACCAACACCCCGAAAATCAATTTCGGTTTCTGGAAACAACTGCCCCCGGTTTGGCATCAACGCGATATCCGCCTCCCCACTCTTTAGCATCCTGAGAGCTTGCTGTCGGGTGCGGTGCAACCAGTTCAGTGTGAGATGAGGGTATTGCGCCAACACATCGCGTTGCACCGCGGCAATTACCTGAATCGGTACGATCACGTCGTGCACAATGTTCAGCGTGTGAATATCACTGTCAAACAGTGCCTGACTGTAATCAAACAACTCCCGGCTCTGTTTTTCCACCACTTTGGCATGAAAGTAAAGCTGGTTGGCACTGTCAGAAGGAACCGCTTTTTCCCCTCAATAACAAACAACGAATACCCCAAGGTATCTTCATACGCCATCACATGCTCTCGCACGGTTGTACGAGATTTTCCTAACGCTGCTGCCGCTGCGCTGTATGAGCCCTTCTCATACACAGAAATAAAGGCCGTCAACTGCTCGATGGTATGCATGACATCTCTACTTACACGTATTGAATGTACGTAAAACCCTAACAAAACTGACTGTAATGTACATTCTAACTTGCGCACAATGTGAGCTATTCAAAGCAATCACAGAATGTAATTTACTGTCATTAGGGGTAAACATGAAAACACGACCGCTCTCTCTCGTAACTCTGGCTCTCAGCTCAAGCATGGTATTTGCCGCACCGGATTTGATCCTGACAAACGGTGACATTGTCACCGTTACGGGCGAACAAGCGCGTGCTCAGGCTATCGCCATTAAAGACGGTAACATTGTTGCCGTAGGCACTAATGACAACCTCCTAAAACAAAAGAACAAAGACACGGTAGTGCGCGACTTACAAGGCAAAACAGTGACGCCTGGCTTTATTGATGCACACGGTCATTTTGCTCAATACTTGCCGCTCATCGAGAATGAATTCCTCTACCCTGCTCCAATGGGAGATATTGGCTCGATTGAAGATATCGACAAAAAAATGCGTAAGTACTTTGCACGCAAGGATTTGGACAAACGTATTTTGCATGTTGCGTTTGGGTATGACGAGGCTTTGTTGCTTAATTCGGTTGGAAGACATGGCAGCCTAAAGTTGTTCGGTTCTTAAGCAATATACTGAGTTTCAGGC
>NZ_FUXU01000031.1 GCF_900167155.1 Enterovibrio nigricans DSM 22720
CTTACAGGACTGGGTATGCCTGAAACTCAGTATATTGCTTAAGAACCGAACAACTTTAGGCTGCCATGTCTTCCAACCGAATTAAGCAACAAAGCCCCTGTTTAGCCATAGTGCCTCCCAACATAAGTTCAATATACAGAAAGAGAATTTGCAAAGATGATGCCAACAGTAAATATGTATAAGTATGGTGCTAAAACGCTGAAAAAATAAAAGTCTTCGTCAAATTGAGAAAAAAACGAATATCCTCAATCAAACCGCGAATCAGAATGACGAAGATAAAGTGTGAGAAAAAGAGGAGGAATGCTCAATGCCATTGATAGTGGCCGTGATGTTTTAGTGAAATAAGCGGGGTGTTAATTATAACTGTCTGATTCATAACCATATACAAATGAATTCAAACGAGCAGAGTCAAGGCTGGCAGAATATTTGCAACGGAAGGGAAAATATTCCTATAAATAGTTGAGGCGACGATGGCAAGTTATTTGGTCACGGGTGGTTGCGGTTTTATTGGTTCACATCTCGTCGAGTCTTTGCTCGCTGACGGGCACCACGTGAGAGTCGTAGATAATCTCTCAACAGGTTCACGTTCAAATGTGCCGCGCCATTGTGAAGTGAGAGTTGCTGACATTTGTGTTCCGGGCGTGGTTGATGACGCAATGGAAGGGATCGATGGGTGTTTTCACTTAGCCGCCGTGTCTTCAGTAGAGCGCTCTAACGAGAGTCTGCTGGAAACCCATGATGTGAATCAAACGGCGAGCATTCGAATTTTCGAAGCGGCGAGACGTAATAAAACGCCTGTCGTTTATGCCTCTTCTGCAGCAGTATATGGAGACAATGCCGATACACCGCTTTCTGAACGCTCTACTGTCATACCATTAACTGCTTATGGCGCGGATAAGCTCGGATCTGAATTACACGGTCGTGTTGCTAGCATTGTGCATGGCGTGCCCACCACAGGACTGCGTTTTTTCAACGTATTCGGCCCAAGACAAGATCCAAAATCACCTTACTCGGGTGTGATTTCAATTTTTGCCAACAAGGTGATGCGCAACCAAACGTTGACCATATATGGCGATGGAGAGCAGATCCGAGACTTTGTGTATGTGGCGGATGTGGTTCAGTTCCTGCGCGTTTCTATGCAGAAAGTGTCCTTGTCGCCAGAAGTGTTTAATGTTTGCCGTGGGGAAGCCATGTCAGTGAATCAATTGGCAAGTATTCTCGCCACGATTGCTGGATCCAGTTTGAATGTTGAACATATGCCTGCGAGAAGGGGGGATGTGCGTATGTCGATAGGTAGCCCCGCGAGAGCATCGAAAGAACTTGGGCTGGTAGCGGAAACAATAGTGACACAGGGATTACGCGAGCTCATGGAATATATATCAACCGGTGGCCATCCTGGGCGCAATGTTGGATAAAAAAACATCCCTCTTCGGAGGGATGTTTCATTGCATTTTATTGTTAAACC
Organism: Enterovibrio nigricans DSM 22720; assembly: GCF_900167155.1. Classification (GTDB taxonomy): domain Bacteria; phylum Pseudomonadota; class Gammaproteobacteria; order Enterobacterales; family Vibrionaceae; genus Enterovibrio; species Enterovibrio nigricans. The sequence goes on from NZ_FUXU01000031.1 coordinate 1,466, forward strand.
TCGTCAGTTTCCCAAGCTTGTTTCTTGCGATATAACGTGGATGGGCTGACCTGTAGTAACACGGCCGCTTTTAGTACGTTTCCGTCACAATGTTCGATAGCCCTTTGAATCGCTTCTCTTTCTACATCGCATAACGGACGGATATCAGAAGGCACATCGCTTGTCGGCATCTCTTCATCGCTGCTTGTGTATTGTTCGATAGGTGGTGCGCTGACGACGTAGGAAAGAGAACGGATTTCTTGTTCGCTTAGCGTTTCATTCAGTGGTGGTGGCAGCTGTTTGATACTGACAGTGTCACCATCATGAAGTACGACTATATTTCGAATGACATTTTGCAATTGCCTGACATTGCCCGGCCAAGGGTAGTGGCGCAAAACCACTTCTGCTTCAGGCGAGAACTTGATAAATCGTTTCCCTTCTTCCTGAGCGTAAGTGATCAAGAAATTGGTCGCAATGGATAAAATATCATCGCCGCGTTCTCTGAGCGGCGGCAATGTAACGGGTACAACATGAAGGCGATAGTATAGGTCTTCTCTAAAGCGCCCGGCCGAGACTTCCTGCAACGGGTCTTTATTGGTGGCACACAAAAAACGAATGTCGACACTTTCTTCTTTGCTGCCACCCACTTTTTGATAACGGCCTGTTTGGATAAATCGCAATAGTTTTTTTTGTAGCTCCAAGTCCATTTCGCAGATTTCATCAAGAAACAGTGTGCCGCCATCAGCTTGTGCCGCTGCGCCTTTGCGATCGGTACTTGCACCTGTGAATGCACCTTTCACATGTCCAAATATCTCGCTTTCCATCAAATCGTGCGGAATGGCCCCGCAATTAATCGCAATAAAGGGCTCTTTGGCGCGTGGGCTTTGTCGGTGAATGGCTTCAGCGCAAACCTCTTTGCCCGTGCCGCTTTCTCCTGAAATGAAGACAGTGGCTTTACTCGGGGCTGCTGCATCGATGATGCGATAGACGTTTTGCATAGGCAAACTGGAGCCAATGAAGCCTTGGTAAGTATTTCGTTCAAAGCTGCTCTTCATGTCTTCAACCAAGTTCAGGAGACGCGCATGCTCTAAGTGATTTTTGACGGTGGCTTTTAAGCGCTCTGCACTGACGGGCTTTTCCAAAAAATCGTCCGCTCCTTGGTGAATAAGCTCGACGGCTGTGTTCACTGAGCCGTGGCTGGTCACGATAATAATGGAACACGGGAGGCCGTTTTTCTTAATCCACAGAAGAATGTCCTGGCCTAACATGTCAGGCAGCTTTAAATCGAGAATAACAATGTGTGGTGTGGTTCTTTGCAGATAGTTAAGTGCTGCTTGGCCTGTTTCCATGCAAACAAGCTCGACAGGTTCTTGTGACAAATACTGTTTATACAGATTTGTCAGAGGCTGCGAATCTTCGATGAGTAAGATGCGGTACTTTGATTTCATAAGGTTGCCTTTCCCTACTAATAACGTGCTCCGCGTTACGGCTTATCGCAGCATTGATGCTCAAAAATGGGACGTAATAATTCTAAGTATATGTTCTATTTCGCTATATGTGCTCGTATTTCACGTTACTTTGATCATGCTGTGAATCCTCGCTGCACCCTTGCTTCGAGAGCAAGAAAAGAGGCATCGGCAAGATTTTTTAGCAGTTCAGCACTTTTCAGCGCAGCGTCAAATTGTTGTTCTATACATTGTTGCTCAATCTTCCTGCATAAATCACATAGGCCGCTGTTGCCATGGGCCGCAGCACTGCTTCCAAGTGTGTGAGCTTCGAATTCTAAGGCGTAGTAGTCTTTTTCATTGGCTGCATGGGTGATTTTGTTTGAACGTGTACGTGCATCGCTGATGTAAAACTCGACAAGCTCCGACACTATGTCACTGGATGTGTCTTTAACCAGTTGCGCTAATGTCCCTTCATTGACAAGGCTATAATCACCCGTGAGTGTGCTTGCCGTGTCAGATGGCTGAGTAGACACTGAGTTGTTATTTTTGGGTGAATTTAGATTGGTTTGCCATTTACCGAGGCAATCCATAATGGTGGCTCGGGTGAAGGGTTTAGAGACGAAATCGTTCATTCCTGAGTTTAAAAAGTGTTCTTTGTCACCACGAATGGCATGGGCTGTTAAAGCGACAATAACGACATCCTTAGCAGGGGAATCCAATTGTCGTATCGCTTTAGTCGCAGCAATGCCATCCATCTCAGGCATTGAAATATCCATTAATATTATGTCGTAGGCGATTTTTTGACGGCTTCAACCGCTTCCTTTCCGTTACTGGCAATATCAACAGAAAGCCCAGACATTTCCAGCATGGTTCTCAGCACAATTTGGTTTGCTGGGTTGTCTTCGGCCATAAGGATACGGAGATTTGTAGAAATCGTTTCATGATTGTATTGGGGTAGAGCATTCGTTGAATGGACGATATCTTCCTCTTCGGCGAATTTTAACGTGAATGTGAAGCTAAATATAGAACCACTATTTACATCGCTTTTAACGGATATTTCACCGTCCATTAAATTGACTAGTTGTTTACAAATTGCGAGGCCAAGTCCGCTGCCTTCATGATTTCGGTCGTAGGAACTTTCCACCATCGTGAATTCATCAAAAAGGGTTTTTAAATGCGCTTGATCAATGCCGATGCCCGTGTCGATAACCTCCAAAACGAGAGTGGTATGTGTTGGTGTAAGTGTATGACAACGTAAACCGACAGATACTTCACCTTTGACGGTGTATTTAATGGCATTGGACAATAAGTTCAGAATGATTTGGCGTATACGATCGCCATCCCCTATAACATATTGTGGTGTTTCATCTTCAATGATTGTTGTGAGGGAAAGGTCTTTATTTTCTGCTTGTGGACGAAGAATCTCAGTGGTTTGATTAATCACGTCATAAATATTGAAGGGATTTTTTTCTAACGTGAGCTTGCCGGCTTCCATTTTTGAAAAGTCCAACACATCGTTAATAATTGCCAGCAGCAATTCGCCAGAATCTCTGGCTGTTTGAACCAAATTGATTTGTTCTTGAGTGAGAGGGGTTTCTTTTAACAGCCCTAAAACACCCAATACACTGTTCATGGGGGTGCGAATCTCGTGACTCATTGCAGCCAAAAAACGGCCTTTGGATTCACTGGCTTGTTCTGCTTCGTTGTGAGCTTGACGAAGAATTGCTTCATAGTTTTTCTGTTCGGTGAGGTCAAAAAAGTGTGCCACGTAATGGCTCAGAGCACCGCTTTCGTCGGTCACGGCCGTCATGCTCATTCTTACCGTGAGTTCGCGCCCATCTTTATGGCGAAATGGAAGCTCACCATTCCATACGTCTTTGTCGAGAAGATCTTGCCATATTCGTTTGTGAAACGCGGAATCTTCGGGATTTGCGGAAAGCGTTCTTGGCTTGGCCCCTTCGACTTCTTCGCGCTTATAGCCCGTTACATAGGTGAATGCGGGGTTAGTACGGATAATGTGACCTTTGCTGTCTGAAATAAACATGGCATCGGAAACATTAAACGCATGCGCTGCCAGTTTGAGTTCAGTCTGATCTTTTAATCGCTGTGTAATATCGCGAATGTACGAGACAAAGATATACCCCTGCGTGGTTTTAGCCGCTGAAATGGAGATTTCGATCGAAAATTCGCGCCCGCTTTTTCTAACAGCCGTTAATTCAATGCGCTGATTCAGAACTGGCCCTTGTCCCGTTTTTAGAAAATGCTGCATCCCCTTTATATGCGCTTCTCTAAGAGACTTCGGAACAAGCGTGTCCGCCATGGCTCGCCCTATGATTTCATGCCTTTCCCAGCCAAAGAGTTGTTCTGCGACAGGGCTAAATTCAACGATGATATCTTGGTCGTTGGCGACAATGATGGCGTCATGAGAGGCGTTATAGATGGCAAGATTTTTTTCTTCGATTTGTCGGGCTTCAGCAAATGAGAACTTCTGGTCTTTGAGTGACTCTTGTAATTTCAAATTGCTGGAATCCAGTTTGGCTTGCATTTGCTCGATAAGCATGACGGTCGCGGTGATCTCATCCTTATCAGATAGCAACATTTCACTCCCGAACTGGCGGGCGTTACTTTCGTACAATTTCTTCAAAGGTCGAGTGACGGCAAGCGTGACAATGTACATCATGACAATCGCGAGAAAGCCTATGGCAGCGGCACCATACATGAGCAAGCGGCCGAAAGGCGAGGAAATAGCATCTGAAAGGTGGTTTCTATACCCGACGGAAATTTCAGCCGCGGGACGTTCGTTTACGAAAACCTCTTTTTTAGCCACTGTCACACCATCTGCCAGATCATGATTCTGGCTATGGGCGATGACTTGGTTATCGGCCGAGATAGTGACAAAAGCGACATCGTGATGTTCTGTGAACCCGTCCGCTAAGGCACGTAACCCCGTAAAATCTTTGCTTATGAGGTATTGCTCCGAAGCAATAGAAACCAATTGGGCAAGTTCCTCGGAGCGATAACGTAACTCTTCTGTTTTTGCGATTTGCAGGAACTGAAAGGCGTAGGTCATAAAAAGTACCAGTACGACAGCAAAAATGATCATTGTGCCGAAGACGGCTTTCAGCCTTATGTTCAAATATTACCCCCTGTCCCTTGTTTCGATACTGAAAATGGAATGCAAAATTGAAACATTCTTATGCATTGAGTTTAGTACAGTAAAGCGGATTCTATGGGTCGGTGTGTTTTCTTTGAATTAATATGATGGTGGCATCGTCTCTATAGCGATCGCCATGCAGGTCGAAGGTGTGCATGATATCTTCTGCTGCGGTTTGAAGCGGCAAATCCAATGTTTGTTCAAGTTTTTCAATTATCTTTGATTCGAGTGTCTTACGGCTTTGATCATCGACCGCTGCTTCAAAAATGCCATCTGTATAGAAAACCATGCGTTCGCCAAACGCCAAGTTAAAAGACAAGGTTTCGTACTCAGCGCCATAAACCACGCCAGGTAATATGCCGCCAAGATCCAACAATTCAGCACCGTCTTGAGTGACTTTGAAAGGGGCGGGGTGCCCTGCTGATGCGATGTCAATTGTGCCGTTTTTCCGCAGAACAGTGGAGCAACATGTCAGTATGACCTGCGAGAGAAGTCCGTCCTCTAAAGCACTGTCAGACAGCCGACTCAGTAAAGTTGAACAGGGATCTGGCGTGTCATCTACGTGATACATGAGTCCACGTAAATACCCTCCAAAGGCATAAGAGAAGAACTTGGCTGCGACATCGTGGCCCATAATATCGACAAGATTAACCATCATTCGATCGTTGTTGTCTCTGAACAGAACAACATCGCCGCCGCCAATCCCAGTATTTCTGTTTGCGACCGCCAATTCCCAACCGTGCGCAGAATGAGGTAATGAAGGTGACAACGCGTTGGTAATACGTTTATTCACTTTGTCGGTCAGTTGTTGATAGATCTGATTTGACCGTTTCAGCACGCGATTTGCACTGTTCAGTAAATCGGCCTTGCAAATCGGCTTAATCAAATAGTCATCAATACCCAGCCCTGCGGCGCTACTGCGTATTTCTGCATTGTCTGCAAACGTTAAGAAGATGAAAGGCGTAATGAGTGTATTGGTTTGTTTGTGGAGCGCTTTTTTCAATGTTAAACCGTCCATACCTGGCATGCGGATATCAGAGATAACAAGATCGATATCGTGGTTCGACAATTGCTCAAGGGCTTGCTCGCCACTGTCGGCCTCTACAATATTGAACTGCTCTCGCAAATAAGCGCTGTATAGTCTGCGTTGGCACTCATCATCATCGACGATGAGGATGCGTGGTTTTTCTTTGGTCTTCTGAATGTGCCATTTCAGTGTTAAGCGATTGGCACCAAAGGTAGGTCGAATCGAATAGGCCATTTCATCGGTTAAGCTGTGCATCAGTGCCAACCCGCGACCGCCTTCCTTTTCTTCAAACGTATCAAGTGACTGAACGCGATCAGGCAGTGTGGGGTTCCAACTTTGCCCATCATCTTCAAGATGAAGTTGCCAACTACTGTCGACGCATTCAATATTCACGGAGATGAACGTTGGTTGAGGTGTGGAGTGCTCCACAAGATTGGCTGCAGCTTCAGAAAAACATAATTGAATTTTATTCATCAGACTGTCAGGAACATTCTTCTTCTCAAGTGTTGATTTAATGGCATTTCTTGCAATGCTAATGTTTTTAAGCGTGGCTGGTCGGCATTCGTGTTTCACAATACTCACCATAACTAAATCTCCAGCGATAGCAGGTGGCTTTTCAAAATCATGGTTCTCAGTTTCTTGGACAGACGCGGTAGGAATCGATTGAGCCTTCCTACTTCACGTAAAATTTCGTTTTTTAGTGAAGGGTTCTCTTTGTCATTGAGTACACAGCCCAACACATGAGCGCCTGCATCATTGAGCTTTTTAACTGACTCTGAGGCTTGTGCCTCCGTCGTTTGGCCTGCCATCACAACAAGAATAGTGCCATCAGAAGAGGCGGCAATTCGCTCTGGCGGGATATTGTTAGCATTCATACGGGCGATGGGAGAGGTATCAAAAATAATCAGGTCATAGTCTTGATGCCACTGATTGATATACCGTTCAAGTGAGCCGGGTCTTCGCAGTTCCATAATGGTTTCGCGTTTAGAGGGTGCAATAATACCCGTAAAATACGCCTGCTCTCCGGACACACCCACCAACTCTGGACTTGGTAAATAGTGATTGTCGTATGAGCTAATTGTCATCCCTTGGCTTTCTAAGCTTGGGTGATAGAGGTTTAAATCGACCACTAAGGTTGATTGTCCACCCAACAATGATCGTTGCGCGATGGCCGTCGCCAGAGAGGTGACACCTTCGCCAGATTCTGTTGCAGCAATCGTGAGGGTTTTATAGTCGTTTCGAACGATCTGATAGTAAATGCGTTCAACTTCTAGATTCGACGGAGGAATATTCATCACAATACCCCTATCAATGCGGCAATTCCCGCGAGTTGGAATAAGTCTGTGATCCCTTGTCGTATCTTCTCTGCCGTACTTTCTTCTTTGGTCGGAATGTAAATGGTGTCTCCTGCTCGAAGAACGGGTAAATCTTGGAAGCGGGCGGTACGACTAAACTCGGAGAGGTTGAAAGTTTGTGCCTGATCCCTGCAACAAGACAGGTTGACCACGGTGATTTTCTCTACGTATGCATTGGCACTGGGCCCGCCGGCTTCAGCGAGCAAATCCAAAATGGTCATGTGGTCATCAAAGGTGTATCTACCGGGTTTATTGATCGCACCCAGCATACGCACAGTGACTTCTTTGGGGCGGTCTAACCAATTGGGGTTTTTCTCTGGAATATAGATAGTGTCCCCTGTTTTAACGTTTGGCAGTATGCTGGCGTCGCCCGTTTCGAAAAACAGTGCAAGATTTAGCTTAGAGACGCGTGCATGTTTTCCGTCTAAGTGTGTGACACGAATATTGTGAAGATCGGCGTTGGCGGTAGGGCCATCGGCTGCCGACAGGATATCCAAAAAGTGCATTTCATCGGTGAACTTGTAACGACCGGGAGCACCTACTTGACCGAAGACATAAATGGAGGAATCTGAGCTCTGTCGAATCCATTTTGCTTTGTTGTCGACAGGGTCGTCAGGCAGATCATGAACACGGATGGTTGTGCCTGCCAAAACTGGCGGTAATTCCGCGTCTGTTCGGGCTTCCCGAATGTGATTGTCTAAATTGAATAAATGCGTTTTGCTTTTAGTTGGACTGATTGGCGTGACCACTTCAATTTTGCTGGTGTCGGCACGAGAGGTTGGGCCACCAACATGCGCAAGCAAGTCCAGCAATGACATTTCGTCAGACCACTCGACGCGACTGGGGCGGACAACTTCACCCAATACACGCACGGCACGGTCGGGTGTGACCTTCAACCAAGACTTCTCATTTAGGTCGAGCTTTTCAGGGACGAAAATTGCGTCACCGGCTTCAACGGCCGGCATTGGGCTGTCCATCTTGCCTTCAGTGAAGAGCGTTAAGTCAAAAGGCAGCGTCGTGCCGTCTGCTTTAATAACCCGAATTTGTCGGCTTTCCGCAAATCGAGTTGGGCCTCCTGCGTTAGCGAGAGTCGCGTTGTCTTTACCTTCATATGCCCCGGGCTTGGCAACCTCACCCATGACATACACGGTGTTTGCGCCGGTTTTAATCTCTTCTTCTTGCTTGGGCACGAAAATGGTTGAGCCTTCAACGATGTTTGGCAGTAAACCTTCGTCTCCACTGTCGAGATAACGTTTAAGGTTGAACAGTTTTGGCTCGTTGCCTGAAATGACGCGAATTTGTTCCACGGCAGCATAGCGTGTCACGCCGCCTACGCGCATCAACAAATCGACGAGGTTGTTCTCTTCTTTCGCGGAAAAACTGCCGGGCCGAATAACTTCGCCAAACACTTTTATGGCTTTGCGATCTTCTGCTGCGTCACCGGAATCAGCCAGTTTTGACGGGTCGAAATTCTGCTCCACGTTACCAATCATCGGGGAGGCTGGTACAAACAGCGTGTCCAAAGACTGTAATGTGGGCAACAAGCTGTCATCGCCAGTGTCCAGAAATTTCTTGTAGTCAAAGGTAAGTACGTCGCCATCGCGTCGAAGCTGCATTTTGTCGAGTTGCGCACCTGAACGCAGCCCACCTGCTGCGTACAGTGCCATTTGAATAGATGCATTGCGCTGCAAGGTAAATTCACCCGGTTCGGCGACATAGCCCTGAATCAACACTAATAGCTGTCGTTTACTGACGAACACTTGTAAGGCAGAAAGGTCGCGGATCACGGATCCCAGTGTTTCTCTGACCGCCACTGCCAACTGTTCTTCTGTCATGCCTTTCGCTTGAATCATGCCAACTTCTGGCAAGGTTAATCGCCCTTGTCGATCAATCTGAAACTCTTTGTTCAAGGAGACTTCGCCAGGGAGCATGATGGCGATTTGGTCGCCGACCTGAGCGCGGTACTCTTCTGCTTGGCTAAAAGCTGAAACAAATAAAAGGAGTAAGATAGCAATAAGCAATTTCTGCATTATCGACCTCCTAATAACATCTCAGTTTGTTTCGAGCCGGCGACTTCGACCAGTTCAACCGACACTCTTCGATTGACCAATCGAACTTCTGGCGCATTTCCTTCAAACAGCGGATCACTGGAGCCTACAGCCGCAACGCTGATCCGTGCGGGTACAATGCCGAATATCTGTAAATAGCGTTTAACTTGATTTGCGCGCGCTAATGACAGTGTTTTATTCGCCGCCGAATTACCGATGGAATCGGCGTGTCCGGTGATTTTTAGATGGTATTCGGGAAGATCTCGCAGTAGGTGAGATGCCTCAGCAAGGTGTCCCATGTACTTTGGGTTGACTTCAGGCGAGTTGAAGGCGAATTGGTTGTCTGCGTTTAGCAACCCATAGATCTTTGCTATGAGCTCGCGGGTCGCATTTTCATTTTGCCCCGGAATAACACAAGCACGGCTGTCTATCACAGCATCAAGCTGTTTTTCGAGCCTTTCAAGCGCTTCTCGTTGAATGATGATGTCGTTAGCAGCATCAAACTCTAGGCCACCAATGAACTCACGAACGATGCGATCTTGCATTTTCCTCGCTTGAACAACCGAGGCAGGGAAGCAAAGTTCGGCGCCTTCAAGTACAAGGATATCCAAGTGGCGTGCTGCGAGTTCCCATTCGAACCGTAAGCCATGTTCTGGCCCTAAGGGCTGGTCGGGCAATACGGGAGGTAAAGAAGCGTAGTGGTGTTCCGCCATGCCACCTTGGCCATGGTCTGGAAACATTGAGCATCCCGATAAAACTACAATCGGAAGAATAAGCGTGAGCAATTGTTTCATGCCTTCCCCCTTTGATTGGATCCGTGTTTAACCGGTAGATTGGGCGGAATCTACGGGAATTGCGCTGTCGATGCGAAGCAACCGTATGATTTCCATGGGTTGTCCGTGAACCTCTATCAAAGAAAGCGATTTACCTTTAGCTTTAAGGCGTTTGAAGAGAAAAACGATTGCACCAATCCCCGAACTATCGAGGAAATCGACGCCTGCCAGGCTTATCGTGGTGTCTTGTAATGTTTCATTGTTGACGAGGTGGTCAAACTCGGGCTGCAGTTCTGTACAACCCTGAGAATCCATATCCCCATTGATGCGAATGAGCTGGGAACCATCTTCTTGTTTGATCGTTTCTATTTGCATGGTTTTTGCCTCCCCTGTATGGATACACGACATAAAGCTAAAAGCGTGCCATTTAGTTAAAAGTTAACGATAACAACTACTTATTGTTTGCCGTGACAGAGTTATAGGCGGTTTTCTCAATTTGACTATGATTTTGAGAAAATAAACCGTACTGCTGAACGCTATCATGTGAGCAGCTAACACATTGAATGTTAGCTGCTTATTGCTTAAAGGCTCGGACTTTTAAAAACGAGCATTTTGTCTCTGGTCATTTCGTGCATGGAATACTGAATTCCCCCTAAGCCAATGCCCGATGCATCTCTGCCACCAAATGGCATCCAATCGACACGAAACGCGGTATGGTCGTTGACCATCACTGCCGTGGCATTCAATTGTTGCGTCACGTTCAGGGCATCTTCGAGATCATTCGTAAACACCGATGCTTGGAAGGCGAATGGCAGTCCGTTTGCGCGGTCAATGGCATCTTGTTTGTCGGCGTATGAATAGACGCAAATCACAGGGCCAAAGATTTCACGCTGAGAAACGAGTGCATCTTCGGGGGGATTGAGAAGAACGGTCGGGGCAAAACAGGTTTCAGACAGTCGTTTGCCTCCACACAGGACTTCAGCGCCGGCATCAACGGCTTGTTTTACCCATTCTTCTACACGGTCCACTTCCCGAGGCAAAATCAACGGGCCAACCTCTGTGTTTGGATCGAGCGGATCGCCTACGGTCATTTTCTCGCCTTCGGCAGCGAGTTTAACCGCCAGTTCTCGACAGAAGCCTTGTTGTGCATAAATGCGTTGAACGGAAACACACACCTGACCTGCATGGTAGAAACCGCCTTTTGCTAATACGGGAGCAATTTCATCGATATGCGCGCTGCTGTCTACGATGACAGGGGCTGCGCCGCCATGCTCTAGTGCGCAACGTGTACCGGGTGCGAGTTGGGAGCGGAGCATCCAACCGACGTTGGCAGAACCAATGAACGACAGAAAATTCACTCTGGCGTCAGAGACCAGTTTGCTGGCCGCGTCATTTTCACAGACAACAGCCTGACACCAGCCTTTCGGAAGGCCTGCTTCGTGCAGTATTTCGACTAGACGAAGACAAGAAAGTGGAGTGGTGAGTGCAGGTTTAATAATCACAGGACAACCAACGGCAATCGCAGGGATAACCTGATGCACAATAAGATTTAACGGGTGATTAAACGCACTGATGGAAGAGACAACCCCAATGGGTTCGCGAATTGTAAACGCGAGTCGATTAACCGACGCGGCGGTTTGTCCCATTGGGATCTGTTCGCCTTTTATCTGAGGAATGTGCACAATCGCAAGCTTAACGCCATTTATTGCGCGTAAAACTTCAACTTTTGAATCAATATACGGTTTGCCACCTTCTTCCGCAGCCAGCTGGGTCAGAGCCTCTACCTGAGAAGACATGATCTCAATAGTGCGTTCGAGAATCTCTATTCGCCGATGGGGCGGCATCCATGCACTGCGGTCGAGAAACAGTGAGTGTGCAGTAGCAAGCGCCGATTCAACATCGGCCTCACTTTGCATCAACACACTGCGGATCAGCCCACCGTCATACGGACGATATACATTTAGTTCAGACATGTTCGCTTCATCCAATAGAACGACTTTCTTTAATCAACACATTCAAAATGGAATGGTTAAGTGAATAGTCAACAGGAAGGTCAATGAGATGCACGCCTTTGGTGTTCAGCGCGTGCTTCAAAATAGATTGAAACTCGTCATGACTATCTGGACGATGACCAATAGCACCGAAACTGTTGGCGTACTTCACAAAGTCTGGGTTATTGAAATCGAGGCCAAAATTGTCAAAGCCCATGCCTTCCTGTTTCCACTTGATCATGCCGTACGCGCTGTCGTTAAGAATAATGACAACCATGTCCAGTCCCATGCGGACGGCAAGTTCCAACTCCTGAGAGTTCATAAGGAAGCCGCCATCGCCATTGACAGATACGACCTTCTTGTCAGGATTTAGCTGTTTGGCGGCCATGGCTGACGGTAAGCCCGCCCCCATTGTGGCAAGTGCGTTATCGAGCAACAGGGTGTTATTGGAATGGCACTGATAGTTACGAGCAAACCAAATTTTGTACACGCCGTTATCCAGAGTGACAATATCTTCATCATCGAGCTCGTCGCGAAGGATTTTAACAAGACGCTGAGGAAGAATAGGGAAGCGGCGATCTTCAAAATATTTGGTTGTACGTTCGTCAACATTGGCTTTGACTTTGCCAAAGAAGGTCATGTCTTGTTCAAGTTTGCCGACCTTATCAGTCAGGCGGCTTACCGAAGAACAAATATCACCAACGACATTGATTTGGGGGAAGTAAACTTCATCGGTGCGGGCAGCGAAGAAGTTAACATGAATCACTTTGGTGCCATCCTTTTCCATAAAGAATGGCGGCTTCTCGATCACATCATGCCCCACATTGATGATCACATCCGCACGCTCGATGGCGCAGTGGAGAAAGTCATGGCTTGAAAGGGCTGCGGTACCGATAAAACGCTCATGTCGTTCATCGATGACGCCTTTCCCCATTTGAGTATTAAAGAAATAGATACCCGTTTTATCAACAAAATCGCGCAGTGCTTTGCTCGAACGCTTACGGTTTGCCCCAGCACCGATTAATAGCAACGGCATTTTAGCGTTTTTGATCATTTCCGCGGCTTGCTCTAAGCAGAGATCGTTAGCATCTGGGCGGCGATGGGAGACAACATCAAAAATGGATGCGCCAGAATCTTCTTCCGCGATGTCTTCGGGTAGTTCTAAATACCCCGCACCGGGCCGCTCTTCAGAACAGACGCGAAATGCCTCTCTCACCATTGCTGGAACGTTGTTGCCATCAACGACCTGTTCAGAATACTTAGTGATGGGCTTCATTAGGTTGACGACATCGACAATCTGGAATCGGCCTTGCTTGCTTTTACGAATAGGCTTTTGACCGCCGAGCATCACCATGGGCATGGCACCTAATTGTGCATAGGCTGCTGCAGTAACAAAGTTAGTTGCGCCAGGCCCCAAGGTGGAGAGACAGACACCGGGTTTACCCGTGAGTCGGCCGTAGGTTGCAGCCATAAAGCCCGCGGCTTGCTCATGGCGCGTTAATATGAGCTCAATGGGGGAGTCTTTGAGTGAATTGAGGAAATCCAGATTTTCTTCACCTGGAATGCCGTAAATGTATTCGACACCTTCATTTTCGAGTGCTTTGACAAATAAATCTGATGTTTTCATCGCTATCTCTCATGTCTCGTAACCGTTTCACATTCCTGTACGTAATGAGAGAGAGATAAAACCCTTAACCGCACTCTAAAGAGTGGGGATAAGCGTGTTGACTCTTAGATAAGACAACTGCTTATTTCTCAATAACGCAAGGCATCACGTTCAGTGTAGTCACAGACAGAGAAAACTGACTAAAAAGCGGGTGCTTATGGTTCGATTTGTGCGGGAAATGAGCCTTATGCAGTCTTTCGTCTAAAGGGTGTTGCGGTTGTTGAAATTTATAATCTGGGTGTTGAGTTGCTTATTAGCGAGATTTCATGCGAAATTTTTGTTGGATTTAACATCACATAGGATGAATTTAAATCGTTCAAACAGAGGGTTGAACAATGATTGCGCAGTTGAACGATTTTGGCTTTACAGCAAGTTCGTACATCACTATTATGGCGGCCGTACGGAGGGATGGCTGAGTGGTTGAAAGCACCGGTCTTGAAAACCGGCGTGCGTTTATAGCGCACCTAGGGTTCAAATCCCTATCCCTCCGCCAAATTAGATTAAGCCCGCTCACTGAGCGGGCTTTTTCGTATCTGGAATATGCCATAAAAGGATAGGGTGAAGAACCCTAGACAGGGTTCAGCCGAGCGTAGCTTCTTTTATAGCTGCGCTGAATCCGGCACTGTTCTCTAAGCCTTGTTCAAACGACGGTTAAACCGTTAATGCTTCGAAGTGAGTTAGCGTTTTCAACATTTGAGTATTTGAGTCGTCCCCCCTTTGGCTAAATTTAAGCTTTGTTGCAAAGTTACAGCTAAACACAATATGTTGTAGCCGTACGGTTTTGATAATCTACTATAATTGTGGTAAAAGTTTTTTTCAACGGAGCCCGAGTGAAGTATTTAAATGGCCGGATAGATTTATAGCACGATAAACTCAAGCGGTTATCAATATGGCTAGGGGATTTCAATCAAAACACACGGCTTACGCCACCTTAAAAGGATTTGAAATCATGCGAATGTTTAGAAAGAGACAATTGGATTTGTGACTCTGGGGAAGAATCATTACAGGGGACGTACGTTTTATTGAAAGCCGTTTTACTCTGAAATTCAAGAAATGGCAGTATTTCTATACCTCTCGGAAAATTTCGTAATGAAGCCCAAATGACCACCAGCCAACTTTATATCCTTTACAAAAACATTAACAATAAAGCAAGGTGGTTTTATTCGCGCTCAAAGGCTGACTTCCCTTGAAGGTAAGGATTGAATTTTCATGCCTTCAAGGGTAGTTGTAGAAGGTTAATTGTTTAAATACTGTTATATGTAATATCTTCAGGACCTAAATTGTTAAGTGCATTCCATCGAATTTCACTAAAGCAAAATGCAGCTATAATCACATCAAAATCTCTAAAGTCCTGACTAATCTTTCCTTTTAGCATAGCATCATCAACTTCAGCGGTACTATAACTATCAATATCTAATGCATTAACAGCACTGACTTTAAGCTTTGGAGCTTCTTTTGCAATTGAAGCTGCATCCTCCATTAAAAAGGCCTTCTCCTTAAGTTTACTAATTTCACTAGCTGTTCTTCCCCAACAATCGCCATGAGAACCAGTTAGGATTAAAACCTTGTCATTTTTTTTGATTAGAGGGAAAATTTTGTTAACTACTGCTTTACCAGAAACAGGACCAGAACCTGTATAAATAGTTACTTTACGACCATTTTGAGTGATTTTATGATATCCCCACTGATTTGTCTTTCTCGCCATTAATCTTAGATAAACTGTGGTTCGATCAGTAAAATCTTTTTCTGTGAAAAAAGACTTCATACTTTGCACTCCTTACTCATATATTGGAATAATTAATTTGAAATAATATAAATTGAAAATGACATTAATTTGCAATCAAAGATAAGATTTACTTTTGCAAACAGAAAATATGGTAGGAGTCAAGTAAGGAGATAATGAATTCTCTAAATGCAAACAAAGTATCTTCTCATTGATGAGATTGTGATTCTAATATATCTGTTCTCTCATCAAACAGTTTTGTCACAAAGTGGTATTGTTGCCTAAATCAGATTGAATCATCCAAGCTCTCTGTGGCCTGATCATTGAATCAACTTCATCAGGTCGCATCATGGGTAAAGCGAAGGTGAGAATCACCAACTGGCAATTGTCAATCGCCCCGAAACTCAATGTGGTTCACTGGCATTTTGTATAGACTCAAGCGCTGCTACAACAAAACACCCACAGGCCGCCGCAGTAATATAAAATAACACTTTAAGACCTTGGTTCTGATGGTGAGTCATCCCTATGCGAATATGCAGCGGCTTCAATTTTGGGCCACGTTCTGTCGGGCTTGAACTGAGAGCCAAAGATAGAAACGAGGTTTTTCTTTTTCTCCATTTCGTCTGAAATATCAATATTGCATACATGGGTGTCTGCAAGAGGGAAAAGATTGGCGTGGAGAGTTTTTACCCGTGTTAACCAGAACTCAGTTGGCTTTATTTTAGAGATGTTGGTCTCAATTTTTTCTTGGGGTAGTAATGACACACATTTATATTGTCTGAATTCCCCCGAAATAAGTTAACACTTTGGAGGCTTACTCATGGAATAGTTAAACTCAAGGCGTATTCATCGAGCTTTTTGCGATTATTTAATGAATAGGTGGTAGATGAGAGCTTTTTTGACGATTTTGTTGGTCATTTTGGTGGCTGGATGTGGCAGAGATAGTAGTAGATTGCTCTATATTGAGGCAGTAGAGCAGCTGAACAGTCACACTAAATACTCATTTTCATTGAGAAAAAACCGTGCGTTTGTGACGAAATATAGTGGATATATATCGGAGGAGACCCTTCAATGCATGCGGTCGGCAAAGGCATACTTTGGTAGGAGAACGAACTCGTCAGGTGGAACGTACTTCCTTTTTCCTAAATTCAAAATGGAAGGAAACACTTACAATATTGTGGTTGTCTTCAATGTTGATAAGGAAACGGGATATACCTATCTAACTAAAGATATTGATGATGGCCATATCCGATACGAAACGGAAACGTTATTTCTAAAGTGTAAGGTGAAAGTTGAAGACTTTTTTCTGATGAACTTTAGCTGGTATAGTGACTTGAGTTCACGTTGGGTGAAAAAGGAATACACAATATAAGAAAGTCTATACTCGCAAAAAATTGTGTACCCATCCTTCCGTTAAACAAAACATATGCTGAATTATCAGCGGTCTTTTCTTGTGAATAATAAGTTATCATCTCAAGTCTTTCACAGGCTCCCATTTGCCCTCATTATCTCTCGATCTCACTGCGGCAAAGACAAATGCCATACCTTGCGCTCCGTCTTCTACGGTTGGGTTCGACAACGTCAGTGGGTGAGGTGTGTGCCCAGCAATGTCATCGACAATGTTTGAAGCAAAATCGTAGTAAAGGTTGGCAAAGGCTTCGCGATAGCCTTCAGGGTGGCCAATGGCGATATGAGAAACGCGTTGCCCAGCTTTAGTCAACCCCATACCGCCTTTTGTTAGCATGTAAGCGGGTTTGTCGATTGGACGGACAATCAACTCATTCGGTTGCTCTTGGTGCCATTCCAGTCCGCCTTTCGTCCCATAAATGGTGAAACTTAGGCCATGAACAGCACCTGCCGCAGATTGTGTCACCCAAAACAGCCCGCGTGCATTGTTTGGGTAGCGGAGCAAAATGCCGCAATAGTCATCAGCGTGCCTTCCTTCCACCAACGCGGTGACATCAGCACTTAAACTGCTTGCTTCCATGCCCGTGACATAACTGACGAGGTGATAACTGTGTGTGGCGATATCGCCAAGAATCAAGGATGGGCCAGCCAATTCGGGTTGCATGTGCCAGTTGGAATTCGATTTCTCGGAGTCCGTTAATGCGGCGAGGTGGCCTTGAACATAATTACTCTGCACCATGGTGATATCACCAATCACACCAGACGCTATCAGTTCCCGAGCCTCTCTCACCATGGCATAGCCCGTGTAGCCATACGCCACGCAATACCGTTTACCTGACTGTTTAACGCGCAGAACCAGATCTGTGGCTTCTTCTTCCGTCATGGTCAATGGCTTTTCACAGAAGACATTAAGCCCTGCTTCCAGTGCGCGGCAAGATAAATCGTAGTGGCTGTTATTTGGAGTCATGATGGCCAATGCATCAATGGGCTCTGCGGCATTGGCTTCCCCCGAAAACAGGTCTTTTGGCGTAGCATAAGGTCTTGGGATGCCCATGGCGTGACCCGCGGCAATTGAACGCTCGGGGTTGGAGGAGAACACACCGGCGACAACATCAAACTCTTCATGCATGGTGGATGCCGAACGATGAATAGCGCCTATAAAAGAGTCTGGGCCACCACCAATAACACCTAATCTCAGCCTTCTTCCTAGCGTTTTGTAAGCCTTACTCATCTTCTCTCCCTAATAGGCCTTGGTGATGAAAGTAGTGACAACACTCGAATTGCTTCTTGCTGAAGAGCAGGAATGGCTTTGCCCGCAAAGTATTGCTTATCAAACTTATCCGGTTCGATTTCCATTGCTTCTCGTATAGCGTTACCAAAGGCCATGCGCAGTGTGGTCCCTACATTAAACTTAGCAATGCGCTGCGTTTTAAGCCGCAATAAATCAGCCTCAGTAATACCTGTTGTGCCATGAATGACCAACGGCAGGGTCGTCACTGCTTCTATCTCTTCAAGCAATGCAAAGTCGATGGGGCTGCCTGCTTCTGTCATCCGGTGCACATTACCAACGGATACTGCCAACGCGTCGATACCGGATTCATTGGCATAGATTGTTGCTTCCGCTGATGCAGTGAATTCAGACTTTATATGGTCGCGCCCCTCTTGATAGGGTACTGAACCCAGTTCGCCTTCAACACTGACACCAACAGCGTGCGCAACGTTGACGACTTGGCGTGTTCGGCGAATGTTTTCTTCTAGTGGCAACTGTGAGCCATCAAACATCACCGAAGTAAAGCCAGCATGGATAGCACGATAGACGATTGCCTCTTCATAGCAATGATCCAAGTGAACACAAACTTGCGTGTCACTGGATTCGGCTAACGGCAAAAGCAATCCGGCCATGGCTTCAACTCCAGCTAAGTCCACCATGTCTTTGTTAACGGCGAGTATCACTGGACGGTTTAAATGTTCAGCGGCGCTGATGATGGCCTTAGCTTCTTCGATGCCAAACACATTACAACAGGCCACAGCACTGGATGATTGTGCTTCAAGCGGGAGTATGTCATTGAGCGTTACCAGCAAAATTTCCTCCTCATTTAAACTTGGCGACCATGTCTTTGATGCCGGGAATGGTATTCACCTGA
Source organism: Enterovibrio nigricans DSM 22720 (assembly GCF_900167155.1). Classification (GTDB taxonomy): domain Bacteria; phylum Pseudomonadota; class Gammaproteobacteria; order Enterobacterales; family Vibrionaceae; genus Enterovibrio; species Enterovibrio nigricans. The sequence continues at coordinate 20,181 of NZ_FUXU01000031.1, forward strand.
TACTCGTGGTGAGGATCGAAGTACTGTACTAACGATTTACTTTTCTCGCCGACGATGATGGTGAAGTAGTACATCTCATAACCGGGCGCTGCCACGGACGGGTGATAGCCTTTATCGATGGCGATGACACTGCCAGTTCTCACATGGTAAACCGGACCAAAGTCATCTTCGTGCTCATAAAGGAACTGCGCGCCGAACCCAAAATCTGGATTGAATCTGAATTGGTAGACTTCTTCATAGCGGGTTTCATTCGGTGGCCGTTCTTCATCATGCTTGTGGGGCGGAAACCCAGACCAACCGCCAGCGCCGACGGTGAATAATTCACTGACAAGTAAACGCCCGCGTTTATCGGCGTTTTTCTGACCCAGTATGTGCTTAATCTTACGGTGGGTTTTTGTGTCATCACTGCCGTACTGGACTTTGTCGGTGTCTTCAGGACGAATAACATAAGATTCAAGCGCTGCATCGCCTGATTCAGGTTCGTATCGCCCACCTGCGATTAATACGTCTGCGTTTGCTGACACGCAAGTGATAGTGGCCGACGTGCCCACGGGGACATAAACGGCTGAGGGGTCGCCATCCCAAACACTGGCACGCTCACCAACATTTTTGAATGTTTCCCCATTGACCGAAATGTCACAGGTACCGCCCGCCAAAACAACCGCAGATTCATAGTCATCAAGCAGGTAGCTGTATTGCTCACCTTCGGTCAGTTTTACCGGGTTAAAATAACAAAGCGGCGTAGTGTCATCGTTGATGTCGATAACGGGCTCGTTTTTGTTATCGAATGAGGGAATGTGTTTACCCATTTTTCACTCCTTATTCATTCCTTGAAATAGGCGGGTTGCGTCCTGCAACTTGGTAGCCTCTTTGCTGCATAAATGTTTGTAGAGGCCCAAGTTCAGACATCGCATCTGAACATGTGTCGCCCATCACATTGATGGCGGCGTTTGCTGCCCCCATAGCAACAGCGTCTTCTAAACATTGATGGTTGAGAAGGCCGAATAACAGAGCGGCAGCAAAGGCATCTCCTGCGCCATACGGTTTACGTGCGTCGACCTTAAAGATCGCCTGAGAGAGGCTGACAAGGTTATTGTTCATATCCAAGCCAAAGACATCACAGCCTTCAGAGCCTGCTTTTACAACCACGAGTTCTGTGTTTCTGCTTAACAGTTCTGACGCTGCATTGATGTGGTTTTCTTTCACATCAAACGGCACGCCCATTACCTCAAACTCTTCTCGATTGCCGATGACGACATCACTAAAAGAGGCCGCGAGTTTATAGAAATGCGGCGGATCATCAGAAGATGCCCACGAGTATGGACGGTAGTCGAGATCAAGCACCACGAGCGTACCGGCGAGCTGCGCTGTTTGCATTGCATGCAAGGTGGCTTCTCGTGACGGGCTTTTTGACAATGCTGTTCCCGTGACAAAAAGACACCGTGCCGAAGCCAGATAGTCCCCGTTGATGTGGCCTGTATTTAGTGCCAGATCTGCAGCATTGTTTCGGTAAATCACGACATCAGGCTCGGGGCGTAGCTCAGCGATCGCCAAACTGGTCCGATACTCTCCACTTAGCGTGAACACACCATCGAGGTTGATGCCTTTGTCTGTCATGTAGTGCCGTACATAGTTGCCATGCGCATCGTCAGACAAACAAGAGATAAAGCCTACCCGAGCACCGAGTGTGGCAAGTCCAACAGCAACGTTGCCGGACGAACCTCCTACGCACTTTTTAAAGCCTGACTCGTGGATGAAATCAGCACCGCCAGTGTTGCCATAAAAGTCGACACCTGCGCGACCCAGACAAATTACATCGAGAGGTCGATTGGCATTGGAATGCCAATCTGACAGGTGAATGGAATCAGTCATAATCCACCCAAACCGCGCCGTTATCCGCGGATTTCACACAGGCGTTTACCAATTTCACACCTTCGATACCGCCATTGATGTCGGGGTACCAATGCGTTTCCAAAAAGTCGCTGTCGCCACGCTCGAAAGCGTCGATTGCCAGCGAGTAGCGGTGATAGATGTTCGCCCATGATTCGAAAAAGCCTTCGGCATGTCCGCCACCTTGGCGGTTTGCAGAGACACCCAGATCATCATTGTGCAGATAGCCCATGCCGCGTTCCAAAATACGGACAGGCTCCCCTTGAATTTCGTACCTGAGTTGATTCGGGTATTCATCCCACCACTCTAGGCTGGCTTTTTTGCCCACAATGCGAATTTTTTGTTGGTGCATCGAACCACAATTGACAGCACTGGCCCACAAGGTCCCGACGGCGCCACCTTCAAATTGAAAAACGATGTGTGCATTGTCTTCAAGGGGTGAGCGGGAGGCGATGAAGCTTTGTCGAGAACACATTAAGGATTTCACTTTTAACCCTGTGATCAACCCAGCCATATAGAAGGGATGTGTTCCGCAATCACCAATGATAAAACTAGGGCCCGAGACTTCAGGGTTCATTCGCCATTTCGCCCCCGGGCTGTCCTTCTCCACTTCGGTATTGTGAAATCCGTGGGCAAAGGACATTTGAACAACCCTGACTGCGCCGATGTCGCCACGTCTAACCATCTCTTTTGCCTGTTGCACCATCGGAAATCCGGTATAGCCGTACATGACCGCCAGCATTTTGTTTTGCTTTTCTGCCAGCGCCTTAAGCTTTAAAGCGTCTTCGACATGAATGGTAACGGGCTTCTCACATACCACGTGTAAGCCCGCTTCCAGCGCAGCTTTAGCGATTTCGTAGTGGGTGGCGTTTGGTGTCGCGATAGACACAGCCTGAATACCGTCTTCGCGCTTGGCCTCTTCTGCAAAAAGTGTCTTGTAGTCCGGATAACAGCGTTCAGCGTCTAGCCCCAACTTTGTCCCGAAATCACGTCCGCGCTCTGGATCAATATCCAGTGCACCGGCGACAAAGATAAAAAGGCGGTCACGCTGTGCTGCGGCACGGTGTGAGTAACCGATTTCACTGCCTCTTCCGCCGCCGACCATTCCCCAACGGATGGGGGCGTTCAGTTGCGTTTCTTCATTAAACATTTCACGCTCTCCTTTTCGCTAATGTTAAACGACACGACGTTGGTGTTGACGTCCCTGTTCCCACTTATCACGTGCCTCTATAATGTTTGGGTCATCGGTTTCTTGAGGAAGCCCGACTTCCCACCAGGCATCGCATGATGACCACACGGTGTCATCGATATCGACCACGAGTACGGCGGTACGATCTGCTGCTTTCGCGCGTGCAAATGCGGCTTCAAAATCTTGCAGTTGCGTGACTTTCTCCGCGTGTGCGCCAAGGCTTTTGGCATGGTTGACAAAATCAACCCTTGGTAACGCGTAATCTCGTACAGATGTGCAATCTTCGAGTTGATTGTTGAATGCGACGTTACCTGTGTTGGTTTGAAGTTTACGGATCACAGCGAACCCGCCGTTGTCACACACCACCACGATCATTTTGTGTCCGGTAAGGACTGAGCTGTAGATGTCGGAGTTCATCATCAGGTAGGAGCCGTCTCCGACCATGACGATCGACTCGTTATCAGGGCGTGCAATTTTATTACCCCAACCCGCGGCAACTTCATAACCCATACACGAGAACCCAAACTCTATGCCTAATGCATAGGGGTAGGTGGTTTGCCAATTCATGTTAAGTTCTGCCGGTAAACCGCCAGCAGCGGTGATCACGCGATCGCCCTCATTTACCAGTTGGCTAACTTTACCGATGACCTGCGCGTATGAGGGTAACGCTGTGTCTGTTGCCGTCATTCGGGTATTGACGATGTTTGTCCACGCCGCTTTCTCTTCCTGCCCTTTTCCGACCCAAGCGTGATCGACGCGATGGTCGTTGAGCTTTTCATCTAACTGCTCAATGGCCGCTTTCGCATCTGCAATGATGGATTGCGCTCTGTGCTTATTGGCGTCAAATCGGCCCGCATTAATGCTGATAAGTTTCATGTTTTCGTCTCGGAACACTGTCCAAGAACCTGTGGTGAAATCTTGTAAACGCGTCCCTATGGCCAACACCAAATCGGCGTCATGACACATATGATTTGCACTGTTTGAACCTGTTGCGCCAATAGGGCCGCAATTTAGTGGGTGCGCATCGGGCAGTAGAGTGCGCCCAGCTATGGTTTCAACAACGGGAATTTGGTGCTTTTCAACAAAGTTGACCAACGCGTCTCTTGCACCTGAATAAAATACGCCGCCGCCAGCAATGATAAGTGGGCGTTTCGCCGCTTTTATGGCTTTCGCTGCAAGTACCAGATCAATATCTTCGGGTTGAGGGCGACGAATACGATGCACGGTGGGGGTAAAGAAACTTTCAGGGAAGTCCCACGCTTCGCCTTGCACATCCTGTGGTAATGCGATGAGAGCTGGCCCACAGTCTGCGGGGTCAAGCATGGTCGCGATGGCTTGTGGCAGCGCCACGGTCAACTGCGAAGGTGCGTTGATGCGGTCCCAAAAACGTGTCACCGACTTAAACGCATCGTTTACTGTCAGTGATGGATCAGAAAAGTGCTCTGTTTGCTGAAGGACAGGATCCGGCAGTCGTGACTGAAAAGTGTCGCCACACAACAGCAACAGTGGGAGGCGGTTGGTGTGGGCAACACCCGCAGCGGTCACCATGTTCGTTGCGCCAGGGCCGACAGATGACGTTGCAATGCCAATTCGTCTGCGTTGATTTGCACGGGCGTAAGCAATGGCAGCGTGAGCCATCGATTGTTCATTTTGACCGCGCCATGTCGGAAACACTGATTGGTTCTCGTACAACTGTTGTCCCAGACACGTCACGTTCCCATGACCAAATATCGCAAATGCGCACCCAAACAGGGAAGTGACCTCTCCGTCTATTTCAATTTGTTGAGCGGCTAGGTATCGCACCAAAGCCTGTGCTGTTGTGAGTCTTACTGTTCCCATCCTGGAATCTCCCGCTAGTTTTCCTTATTTGCGTTAATAGTAGTCATGTAATGAAAATGTTTTCAAACTGTGAATATTGAAAAACCTGATTTGCACCTCATTTTTCATTTTACTTTGCTGTTCATCCACAAATTGCGCAGTTTTGAGACACTTGGTTGTTTGACAAAGTGAAATCATTACCATAATTGTTTATAGCGTGTTAACGAATATTTAAATTCCATGTTTTGTTGTGTGAATGAAGGTTTGTTCCATTCGCCGAAAGGGAACAGGCAATGAAGGATGAAAGGCAATTAGGAGGCCTCTTTGGAACTGAAAATAGCGAATGCGCCTTGCTCTTGGGGTATTGAATTTGCGGATAACCCGGCCAACCCTACTTGGCAAACCGTTTTAAACGAGATCTCAGGTGCGGGATACGGTGCAACGGAACTTGGCCCTTTAGGCTATCTGCCGACCGATAAAGATGTGCTTAATAACGCGCTGACATCGAGATCTTTGGGGCTTATTGCAGGAACACTTTTTGTTTACCTGCATCGCCCAGAAGAGCGTGAGGCTATTTTTGAAAAAACGCATGTCACGTGCCAAATCCTGAAAGGGCAGGGAGCAAAGTATTTGGTCGTTATCGACCACGTTTCTTCTCCCAGAACCGATCAGGCGGGCCAAGTTGAAACAGCCACAAGACTGACCGATGCGCAATGGGAAGAGATGATGCAAACCTTAAGGGGTGTCGGCGAGATCTGTGCGCAGTATGACGTGATCCCCACACTTCATGCGCATGCTGGCACCTTTATTGAGTATCGCGATGAACTTGATAAAGCCATGCGAGATTTGCCCCCTGAGCTGATGTCTCTCTGTGTTGATACCGGACATTGTGTGTATGCAGGTATGGACCCAAGTGAAGTACTCACAACCTATAAAGACAGAGTGAAGTACCTTCATTTTAAAGATATCAACGCAAACGTATTGGCAGACTCTGTCGCATCAGGGACGGATTTCTATACCGCGATTGGAAACAATATTTTTTGCCCGTTAGGACAGGGCTGTGTCGATTTTGAGGAGGTTAAACAAACTTTAATAGACATTGATTTCAAAGGTTGGGTCACCGTAGAGCAGGACACAGATCCTGCCGCGAAAAGTGATGCCAAAACAGACGCTGAAAAAAGCCGCATGTTTATTGAGAAAACAGTAATTGCTTAATGGAGCCGCTGCGTTGGAGCAGTGAAAAATTGGGTCGTTATGGCCCAATCACAAAAGGAAAGTGGAGGAAGTATGTCGGTAAAAGAAGCCGAATCAGGGACAGATTCAAAACAACTCGCGCCGGGTGATGAGCGCGTCAGACAGGTCTCAACGGTCAACAGATTGCTGTCACGGCCAGAATTAGGTTCAGTATCCGGGGCGATTCTCGTCTTTGCATTTTTCGCGTTAGTTGCCTGGGATTCAGGCATGTTCAATGCCGACGGCGTGGTCAACTGGACCGTGGTATCTGCTCAACTTGGCATCATTGCCGTGGGTGCCTGTTTATTGATGATTGCTGGAGAATTTGACCTTTCAATAGGCTCAATGATTGGTTTTGCCGGCATGATGATAGCGATACCCGCTGTGTACTGGGATTGGCCTGTCTGGGCTGCAATTATCTTTGCGTTTATTGGCGCAATGGCGGTGGGGTTCATTAACGGCTATATCGTCGTACGAACGGGCCTTCCTTCTTTTATTGTCTCTCTTATTGTCTCTCTCGCTTTTTTGTTCATTTTACGTGGTCTTACCATCGCTATGTCGATTGCGCTGACGAACAAAACCATTATATCCGGCGTTGGAAATCTCGCGGAAGGTGATTGGTTAGCTGCAATGTTCGGCGGAGAGATAGGGGTTGGATTCTTTAATTGGCTTGCCAGCGTTGGGTGGATTGAAACGTATTCTGATGGCTCCCCCATTGTCTCCGGTATTCCTATGGTCGTGGTTTGGTGGTTCTTGCTGACGGCTGTTTGTTCTTTTGTCCTATTACGAACGCGTTTTGGTAACTGGATTTTCGCCTCTGGCGGTGATGCCAATGCCGCCAAGAATGTCGGTGTACCGACAGGTCGAGTCAAAATCATGTTGTTTATGTTTACCGCTTTTTGCGCGACGGTGTTTGCTGCGTGTCAGGTATTGGAGTTTGGCTCTGCAGCCGCTGACCGTGGTTTGCTTAAAGAGTTTGAAGCGATTATTGCAGCAGTCATTGGTGGGGCGCTATTAACGGGCGGTTATGGCTCTGTTATTGGCGCCTTTTTTGGCGCACTGATTTTTGGTGTGGTTCAGATGGGCATCTTTTTCACAGGGGTGGACTCGGATTGGTTCCGCGTGTTCCTTGGCGTCATGCTCCTTATCGCAGTGTTGTTTAATAACTTTATCCGCAAGAAAGTAACCAGCGCGCGATAGGTAACGACAAACAAAGAAACGGATTTCAGGAGAGTGAACATGTCAGAGTACATCCTAGAACTAAAGAAAGTCAGCCGTTACTTCGGTTCAGTAATTGCACTACAAGATATCGATATGGAAGTGAAAATGGGTGAGGTCCACTGCCTGCTTGGTGATAACGGTGCAGGAAAGTCCACCCTGATCAAAACACTTGCTGGGGTTCATAAACCCTCTGAAGGTGAGTTTTTGATGAACGGGAAACCAACCACGTTTAACTCACCGCGTGATGAACTGGATGCGGGTATCGCGACAGTGTATCAGGACCTCGCGCTCGTCCCCTTAATGAGCGTGACAAGAAACTTTTTTATGGGGCGAGAGCTCACTAAAAAGATCGGACCGTTCGACGTCTTTGATACTAAGCGAGCCAATGAAATAGCGACTGCTGGTATGGCAGAAATGGGTATCGATGTTCGCGACCCAGAGCATCCTATTGGCACCATGTCAGGCGGGGAGCGTCAATGCCTTGCTATCGCTCGTGCGATACATTTCGGCGCAAAGGTTCTCATCCTGGATGAGCCGACAGCGGCACTGGGTGTGAAGCAGTCGGCCAACGTATTGAAAGTGGTTGCACGCGCCAGAGGCAAAGGGCTTGCCGTCATTCTCATTACCCACAATGTTCACCATGCTTACCCGATAGCCGACCGATTTACGCTGTTAAACCGAGGGAAAAGTATGGGCTCATGGTTGAAGAAAGACGTCACCCGAGAAGAGATTCTGGAAATGATGGCTGGTGGACAAGAGCTGGCATCTCTGGAAGCAGAATTAGCTGAGTTCCAACGCGCAGATACTGCGACAGCGAATTAAGCTTTTATTGCAAGAAAAGAAAATATTGGAAGAAGAGCAAATGGGCAAAGGCATCCCCAAAAAGTATTGCCTTAACAGAGCAGGTAGCAGGAATGCACCTGCCATGGAATAAATAATAAAGTAACTTGGAGAACACCGGATGAATACCCTACTTAAATCTGTAGCAAAGAGAGCGTCCGTCCTTGTGTTAGCAATAGCAGCCAGTGCGGCTGTTATGCTCCCCAGTACTGCACTTGCTGATGGCGAGCGCATTGTATTAGTGAGCCACGCACCGGATTCAGACTCTTGGTGGAACACGATCAAAAACGCCATTCACACGGCGGGTGATCAACTAGATGTCGAAGTGGAATACCGTAACCCTACAACGGGTGACTTGGCTGATATGGCACGTATTATCGAGCAAGCTGTTGCGTCAAACCCTGATGGTATCATCACGACGATTGCTGACTATGAAGTATTGAAAGGGCCACTTGAAAAAGCAAAGAAAAAAGGCATTCCAGTTGTCACCATTAACTCAGGCACACACCAGCAAAGTGAAGACGTGGGTGCGATCCTCCACGTCGGTCAACCAGAATACGATGCAGGTTTTGGTGCGGGCAAGCGTGCTAAGCAAGACGGTGTTAAATCGTTTGTATGTGTAAACCACTACATCACGAATCCTGCGTCTGTTGAGCGTTGTCAAGGCTTCGCCGATGGCCTGGGTGTTGAACTTGGTAGCCAGATGATCGATTCAGCTCAAGATCCTACTGGTATCGAGAAAAAAGTCATGGCATACCTCCGTGCCAACCCAGATACTGATGCAGTGCTGACTCTGGGTCCAACGTCTGCACACCCTACTATTCGTGCACTTGAAAAAAATCGTCAACTTGGAAAAATTTACTTTGGTACGTTTGATTTGAGTGGCGAAATTGCACAAGGCATTAAAGATGGCAACATCCAGTGGGGCATTGACCAACAGCCATTTCTTCAAGGCTATATTCCTGTCATGGTACTGACGCTGTACAACCGTTATGGCATTACGCCATCGAACAACATCAACTCTGGTCCGGGCTTTGTTACCGCAGAAAATGTTGAATTGGTTGAGAAACTTGCAGGTGAATACCGTTAATCAATAGCACGGTCGCCGCAGTCATCTCCCCCTTTGATGGCTGCGGTGATCTTTTACAGTCTCGAAAGTTCAAAATGCCCCAAAACCAGCAGCTCTGGTGGTGTGCAATCACAAATAATTTCATTAAGATAAAGCCAGTGCCTTTAGGGCAAAGGATGATACTTTAAGCGGGAATGCGTATGTCCAAACAAATTCAGGATGAATCCACACAAATTCAAAAAAAACGAAAGGTCACGGTTGTGGAGGTCGCGGAAGCTGCGGGCGTTTCTGTCTCTGCGGTATCGCGTGCATTCAACCCTGAAGCGAGTATTTCTCTCCCTCTTCGGGAGAAAGTATTTAAAGCTGCGGCTTCCTTAAACTACAAACCAAACCGTCTCGCAAGAGGAATAAAGTCCCGTTCCAGTCTCGTGGGAATATTAATGACGGACTTTAATAACCCGTTTTATTTGCCGATTCTCTCGCGCTTCACGACGGAAATTCAAAGACGAAATTGTCACAGTTTACTGATCCACGTTGATGGTGACATGGATATTCAAGCGGCAGTAGAGCTTGTAATGGAGTACAACGTAGATGGGCTGATTATAACCTCAGCTACGCTGCCTCAACCTCTGGTAGACGCATGTCGCTCCCAAAATACCCCAGTGGTAATATTTGGCCGAGATTCGAGTGAAAACAGTGTGACCATCGTAAGCTGTGACAATGTACTGGCAGGCAATATGGCGGCTGACATGTTACTTGATGCGGGATATTTAAAGCCAGCATTCGTGGCTGGGCCGATTGGTACATCTGCAACGCTTGATCGTCAGCGTGGCTTCATCGCACGATTGATGGAGAGGGGCTGTCAGGAGTGGCAGGTTGTTGAAGGTGGAGAATTTAGCTACGACGCCGGATTCGATGCAACACTGCGCGTTTTTCAACACACAGAAAAACCGGACGCGTTATTTTTTGCTGATGACATCATGGCATGTGGCGGTATGGATGCACTGCGTTATGAGTTGGGCTTTCGTGTACCGGAAGACGTGGGTGTTGTGGGTGTGGATGACATTCGCTTGGCGAAGAGTCGTTCTTACAACCTGTCGACAATCAGGCAACCTAACGAGCAAATGATCCAAAGCTCGATTGATGCGTTATTTGAACATATTTCGGATTCTAATTTACCCCCGCGTTCTATTACGTTGCCGTGCGAGGCTGTGGTTCGTGGTTCAACGAAAAAGTAAGTCAAACGTCTTCGTGAATGCAGAGCCCTGAAACGTAACGTGGCGGGGTTGTTCTGAATGTAAAATGTTTATTTCAAAATTAGTGCGAAGGTATTACACTTCCTTGGTTCATTTTTGATAGGGAATCTCATGGCAACCGCAAATCATCTGGCCGAACTTCAGTTACAAATCCGTCAGCGTTATCCTAGGTTAAGTAAGCGATTACAACAGGTTGCCCAATATGTTTTGGACAACCCAAATAGCATTGCCTTTGATACCGTTGCCGTGATTGCCGCCCATGCCAATGTTCCACCTTCTACGTTGATTCGTTTTGCCAATGCGTTTGATTTCAGCGGCTTTAATGAAATGAAACAGCTGTTTCGTCGAAAGTTGGTAGAAGAAACCTCCAGTTATACCAAGCGCGCACAGCTCATTCAGCGCGAAGAACACAATACCGATTGGGGAGAAACACCTTCCGATGTGCTGAATCAATTTGTTCATGCTAATTCCCTGGCATTGCAAGAACTCACGACAACGATGTCAGACGAAGATCTGAACCATGCCGTCGACCTCTTAGAAAACGCAGAGACCATTTATGTTGTGGCGATGAGAAGAGCATTCAGCATCGCATCTTACCTCGCCTATGGGCTGTGTCATCTCGAACGAAAGGTCATTCTCGTTGATAGCATTGGTGGGATGGGGGCTGAGCAGTTAAGCCGTATCAATGAAAACGATGTGCTCATTGCGGCGAGTTTTTCACCGTACTCTCCCGAAACGGTTACCTTGTGCCAAAACGCCAATAAATCTAAGGCAAAGCAAATCGTGATCACCGACAGTCAATTAAGCCCTTTGGCATTAACCAGCGATGTTTGTTTTTTGGTCAACGAAGCCGAGGTGGAATCATTTCGTTCTCAAACAGCGAGCCTTTGTCTTTCGCAAAGTCTTGTTGTTTCACTCGCGTTTCGTTTAAGTCGAAAGGAAACTGTGTAAGCATTCCTTTCGACTTCCCTTCAAATTAAGCGCGCTGCTTTTCAAGCAGCTTCGCTAAAGCACGCTCAAAGCTCGCCGGTTCAAGCCTTTCATCGAGAGCACGAACGAGCAATGCCTCCATGGTTTCTGGTGCAAGCCCGCCAATTGGAGGATCGATATCCAGATTGGTTGGGAAAGAATACCCGTCAGCGGCGATTGTGGTTATTGTTCGTTTTTCTTCTCTACTCAAGTGTTCTGAATCCCAAAGTGCCGAGAGTGAAGGATAAATCGTGCGGGAAATGTGTGCGAGGTCAACCGTTTCCATCGGCTTTGCGAATACGGAAGATATCTGCAATAAATTGGCGCAGCGATGTAAGTTTGACGTGAGATTGGCACCTGCTGCATGGAACAAAGCGGGGTTGAAAAAGACCGCATCTCCTTTTTCCAAAGGCACCTGCACACAATGTGCTTCGAAGTAATCTTGAAAGTCCTTTTGATGGTAAGCGACATATCCAAGTGGGTAGAGTTGAGAATAAGGCAATAGCTTTGTTGGGCCACTTTCCAAAGGCATATCGCTATGCGCTACAGCACCCTGAAGCGTTAGCATGGCGGACATCTGCTGGCTATGCAGTGGATACCGTAACGTTTCTTCCGGTTGCTGGAAGCCTAAATGGTAATCGCGGTGTGATATCTGTGCCTTCCCGCCGGGTCTGACGATGTTCACTTGCGCAGTAACTTGAAAATGTGGGCCAAGCCACGCTTCGCTTACACAAGATAAAAGCGGGTTTTTGTAGTAGTCAATAAAGGTTTCAGGGTCAGAATCGGCACTTTTTTGAAACACATTCCAGATACGTCCGTTAGCTTGGGCGTTTTTGCTAAACCGTGAACTGACTGCCCCAAAATGGTCACCGGCCCCAAACCCACTTTCTACCTCCAATATCTGTTCAAACACGGCACTCATACGGTCAATCGCGTTTGCATCTTGAAAGAAGTTTTTAATGGCAATGACGCCGGGACCATTGAGCAATGCTCGCGCAAATTCTTCTTGATAGGCTCGCGTGTCTGAAAGGTCGTTGATGATGTCAGAGCCATTATAAATCAAGATGTTATTTGTTATGTCTGTCGCCAGAGGGTAGTGTTTTTTTTGTGTTGTGCGTGCGCAAAACAGGCTGAACTCATCAAGGTTACATGCCTGTTCGGTGTGGTACGCATTAGGCTCTGAATGATTTTGCATTTCCCATCTCCTGCTTGTTTTTTCGTTCCAATCCTTTATTTCACTTTAACATTAAAATGAAATGTTAGTTTCAAAATAGTGAGAACTGAAAAAAATGTTCTATTATTGGCTAATCGAGCTTGAACGATGTACCTGAAAGGACAGACAAGGAGGTTAAATGTCTGAATTACTGAATAAGCGAAAACCTTTGGATATTCATGGGCGATTTCAACATATTACGCCGGAGTTTGCGGGCTGGAAGCACGTTGGCTTTGAGGTATATACACTTGAAGCCGCGCAATCACTTTCATTTTCTGCTGCGCCAGATGAAGAAATATGTCTCGTGCTTGTTGGTGGACGTGCGAATTTTACGCTGAACGGAAATGCACTCGGTGAGCTGGGGGACAGAGATGGCCCCTTTGATAGAAAGAAACCGTACTCGGTGTATGTCACTGCGGGTGACAGCGTTTCGTTAATAGCGACATCAATGCTGGAATTGGCCGTGTGTCGCGCACCAGGGAAAGGGACATATCCTTCACGTGTGATAGGGCCCGAAAGCGTTGGTGCTGAAGCCAGAGGGGCAGGGAACAACAAGCGTTATGTTCATAATATTTTGCCCGATACCGCAGAGGCTGACAGCTTACTCGTGGTAGAGGTGTACACAGACGAAGGATGTACCAGTTCTTATCCCAGTCATAAGCATGACAGAAATGCTCCGCCTCATGAAACTCAACTGGAAGAGACCTATTACCACCGTCTGAACCCTGCTCAAGGCTTTTGTATTCAACGGGTATATACCGATGATCGTGAATTAGATGAGTGTATGGCGGTGTATGACGGTGATGTGGTTATGGTGCCGAAAGGCTATCACCCTGTGGCGACGATAGCAGGGTACGACAGTTACTACCTCAATGTGATGGCGGGCCCTGTTCGCCAATGGCTATTTACATGGGAAAGCGATCATGAATGGGTCAATAGCCCTGTCTATGCGCAGAAACACCCCGTGTAACCTCTGTCATGTCGTAAATTTGCTCTAAGTATCAGCAAAAGGAGAAGCTATGTTTAATATCGCGTTGTTCGGCTGTGGACGAATAGGGAAAGTCCATGCTGTGAATATTGCTGCACATCCAAGCACCCAAATCAAAGCTGTTATCGACCCTTATCATGAAGGGGCGGTACAACTGGCCAACCAATATGGCGCGCAGGTCATGAGTGTTGACGAAGCGTTGTCAGATAAAAGCATCGATGCTGTGTGTATTTGCTCGGCGACGGATACGCATGCCGATCTTATCGAGCGTGCAGCACAAGCCGGAAAGGCCATTTTTTGCGAGAAGCCCATCGATCTCAGTTTATCCCGGGTTCAGTCCTGCCTTGAGGTCGTGGAGAAAGCGGGGGTAAAACTGCTGGTCGGCTTTAATCGTCGTTATGATCCGCAATTCAGAACGCTGAGAGAACTGTTCGATAGCGGCGCGGTGGGCAGAGCGGAAACGCTGGTGATCACCTCCCGTGATCCTTCTCCCCCGCCTCCGGACTATGTGCGTGTGTCGGGCGGTATTTTCCGCGACATGTCGATTCACGATTTAGACATGGCACGTTACATCCTAGGCGAAGATCCGATATCGGTATCTGCGCATGGTGCTTGTATGGTTGATCCTGCCATTGGTGAAGCCGGTGACATTGATAGTGCGGTGATTGTATTGCACTTCCCATCAGGTGTGATGGCCAACATTATTAACAGCCGTCGTTCTGGTTATGGTTATGACCAGCGGGTAGAGCTGCACGGCAGTAAAGGCATGCTGAAGGCGGGGAATGTCCGTGAGCACTTGGTTGAGCATTGGAGTGATGAACATTGTGCTGCGGCCAAGCCTCAGAATTTCTTTTTAGAGCGTTATCGGGAAGCCTACATTGATGAATGGCATCACTTTGTTGACGTATTAGAAGGGAAAGTTGAACCGCAATGTACGGGCGTTGATGGAGAACTCGCACTGGTACTCGCAGATGCTTGCGTGGAATCACTCAAATCACATCAAACCGTTTTATTGAAATAAAAATTCCATGGCTGAACGAAAAAAGAATGCAGTGAACACGCTGCATTCTTTTTTTTGTTAAATATCGCCCACCGGATTCAATAATAAGAAATCACGAATAAACAATGTATTAAGCGTCATTTTTCGGTGTTGTATGTTGGCGAACAAGCGATACATTGTGAAGTGTATGTTTCGATATTTGCGATATTTGCGATATTTGCGATATTTGCGATTTTTATGGGTTTTTAGTAATCTTAATGAAACGTACATTTCATTTAATGGATAAAGCAGGGAGCGAAAGGTGAGTAAGACGCTGGATGTGATATGTCTTGGACGCGTTGCCGTCGATTTATATGGTGAGCAGGTAGGCGCAAGACTTGAGGACATGAGAACGTTTGCGAAGTATCTCGGTGGGTCGTCTGGCAATGTCGCCCACGGAACGGCAAGGCAAGGATTAAAATCAGGCATGCTTGCTCGTGTCGGGGACGAGCATATGGGGCGATTTGTTCGTGAAGAATTAGAACGTGAGGGTGTGGATACCAGCCATATCATTACCGACAAAGAACGTCTTACGGCACTCGTCGTGCTGGGGATTAAAGACTCAGAAACCTTTCCACTTATCTTCTATCGAGATAACTGTGCTGATCAGGCTATCGTGCCTGAAGACATCAGTGAAGACTATATTGCTTCTGCGAAGTGTCTAGCTATTACAGGTACTCATCTTTCCAACCCAAGCTCAAGAGAAGCCGTACTGACTGCATTGCGTTACGCCCGTAAACACGGTGTTAAAACGGCATTAGACGTGGATTATCGGCCTGTCTTGTGGGGGTTGACATCGTTAGGAGATGGCGAGACGCGTTACATTGAGTCTTCTTCGGTAACGGACAGCCTGCAAGAAGTCCTCAGCCTGTTTGACCTCATAGTAGGCACTGAAGAGGAGTTCCACATTGCGGGTGGCTCCGATGATTCTGTGACGGCACTGAAAAACGTGCGTGAACTGACAGAGGCCGAGCTGGTCTGTAAGCGTGGCCCTCTTGGATGCAGTGTATTTACCGACGACATTGGCGAGTCGCTTGACGATGGTATAACCATCCGCGGTGTTCGGGTAGATGTCCTCAATGTGCTTGGTGCAGGCGATGCGTTCATGTCGGGACTGTTAAGGGGTTACATCAATGGTGAGTCGTGGGAGCAAAGCTGTCGCTACGCCAATGCATGTGGTGCGCTGGTGGTTTCACGTCATGGCTGCTCTCCCGCAATGCCTACTAAGGAGGAGTTAGATTATTACCTCGAAAACGAAAGCGACATTCCGAGACCGGATCAAGATGCTGCATTAAATCACTTGCACCGTGTGACCACACGTGAAAAAGAATGGCCGGAGTTGTGCGTGCTTGCTTTTGACCATCGCGCACAGTTTGTGGAAATGGCGAGACAAGCAGACATTGATGTTTCACACATTCCATACTTGAAAAAACTGATCTGGCAGGCCGCCCAAGAAACAGCACAAGAATATGGCCTTGAAGGAAAAGCCGGGATCCTCTGTGACTCAACGTTCGGTATGGATGTGCTGAATGATGCTACTGGATTTGGTGACAACGTAACTAAGCGTTGGTGGGTGGGAAGACCTATCGAACTTCCAGGGTCGCGTCCTCTTCAACTTGAGCATGGCAATATCGGAACTCAACTTGCAAGCTGGCCGAAAGAACAGGTCGTTAAATGTTTGGTGTTCTACCACCCTAACGATGACGCCGAGTTGAAAGTGCAACAGGAGAGCTTATTAAAAGAAGTTTATGACGCCTGTTGTGCGACAGGTAACGACCTGCTTGTTGAGGTGATTTTACCGAAATCTATGCCGCAGTCAGATGTCGTCAATGGAAAGCACTACTACCACCAGACCATGAGTCGCTTATATGACATTGGTATTAAACCCGATTGGTGGAAACTTCCGCCATTAACGCTTCCAGAGTGGGAGTCGGTGGATGCATTAATTGATGAGAACGATGCACACTGCCGCGGCGTTTTGCTGCTTGGCTTAGATGCCCCGATAAATCAATTGAAAGCGGGTTTCGAGGTGTCTTTAAAATCTAAATATGTCAAAGGTTTTGCTGTGGGACGAACCCTATTTGGTGAACCCAGTAAGCAGTGGATGCACGGCGTGTTGGATGACGAGGCGTTTGTTCAACGGGTGAAAGCGAACTTCTTAGCGTTAATTTATTTTTGGCGTTCAAACTGATTGTGGCGAATAGGGAAATTAAACAATGGAAACTATCCAAAACTTTATTAATGGACAGGTAATTGAAAGCAACACTGACCGATTTTCACCTGTCTATAATCCAGCGACAGGTGAACAAACACGTCAGGTTGTTTTAAGCACGCGGTCGGATGTGAAAAGCGCAATTGAAATGGCGCAGGCGGCATTCCCTCGCTGGGCTAAAACGCCGCCGTTGAGACGCGCTCGCGTGATGTTTAAATTCAAGTCATTACTGGAAGCAAACCAAGATACGCTGGCGAGAATGATCAGTAACGAACACGGGAAAGTGTATTCCGATGCCGTGGGCGAATTGACCCGCGGATTGGAAGTGGTTGAGTTTGCCTGCGGGATCCCGCACCTTCAAAAAGGTGAGAGTTCAGCGAATGTTGGCTCAGGCGTTGATAGTCACTCTATCATGCAACCGTTAGGCGTATGTGCAGGTATCACACCATTTAATTTTCCAGCAATGGTACCTATGTGGATGTTTCCAATCGCGATTGCAACAGGAAACACTTTTGTATTAAAGCCATCAAAAAAAAATCCATCTCTGTCCCTGATGTTGGCAGAATTGCTGAAAGAGGCGGGGTTACCTGATGGTGTGTTCAATGTGGTCAATGGCGACAAAGAAGCGGTGGATGTATTGCTGACAGACCCGCGAGTTCAAGCCGTGAGCTTTGTCGGTTCAACGCCAATTGCTGAATACATTTATACAACAGCATCGGCAAATGGAAAGCGCTGTCAGGCGTTGGGTGGGGCGAAAAACCACTGTATTTTAATGCCAGATGCTGATTTGGAAATGGCGAACAATGCCATCGTCGGGGCGGGATTTGGTGCAGCGGGTGAACGCTGTATGGCTCTCTCTGTTGTCGTCGCAGTGGGAGATGAGATTGCAGACAAGCTTGTCTCGTCGCTAACGAAAAGTATCGACACAATGACAGTGGGACCGGGTATCACTGAAGGAAAAGAAAATGACATGGGGCCCGTTATTTCGGCCGTACACAGGGATAAAATACTGGGCTACATCAATTCGGGTGTAGATCAGGGCGCCAAATTGGTTGTGGACGGCAGAGACTGTCAGGTAAGTGGCCATGAGAATGGCTATTTTGTCGGGCCAACACTCTTTGATGATGTAAGCCCGGACATGACCATTTACCAAGAAGAGATCTTTGGCCCTGTATTATCAATCGTTCGTGCGCCAGACTACCAAACGGCGTTGAATTTGATAAACCAACATCAGTACGGAAATGGCTCCGCAATTTTCACTCGTGATGGTGAAACTGCCCGTCAATTCAGCGAAGATGTGTTGGCCGGTATGGTTGGGGTAAATGTGCCTATTCCAGTGCCGATGGCTTTCCATAGCTTTGGTGGCTGGAAGCGCTCTATCTTTGGCCCATTGAACGTGCACGGGAATGACGGAGTCCGTTTTTATACCCGCATGAAGACGGTGACAACCCGTTGGCCTGCAAGTGTGCGACTGGAAACCCACAGTAGCCATTTCACCATGCCAACCATGGAATAATTCCACAGATTAAAAAGCCCGCAGAACGTAGTTTTGCGGGCTTTTTCTTTTATCTGAGCGAAGAAATGCTGTCTGAAACCTTTTTTGCCAACGCAAACAAATCCGGTCTATAAGCAAAGCCTTCCGTTGTCAGTGCGTAGTCTTTCCACAGATTTGTCGCCTCAGCATTTTTGCCATTATCGAGATATCCTTCAGCGAAATACAGCACCTGCATCTGAAGAAAATCTGACCCATGCCATTGCTTGTTATACCGTTTAAGAACATTTTCAACGATGTTTTCTGCCCGCGTAAATTGGCCTTGTTTCATGAGCCCTTTTGTATAATACGCCACAGCTTCTTCCATCAAGGGGACTCCATTTGAGAGGTACATGATGGTAAAGTCAGACAGATCATTCTGTGATATTTCATGAAAAAATGCGCTACTTAACCCTCCATGCCCAGTAATGCTGGTTGCGAAATACAGATAGACCAGTTTGCTGATCCCCCCGATATGTACTGGGAAATGTCTCTTTACTTCCTCTACAGTGAGTGAGCCAGAGGGGGAGCGTAATAGTGTGTTAAATAACTGATAAAAATCATCATGGGTGGGTGTTTTTTGGTTGTTCTGTAACGCAGAAAGAGTCATATATTGCGAATAGGCTTGATGAAATCCATCCCAGTCTCGGTGAAATATCGCCAATGTCATTTGAGAGGGTGTTGTGCCAAAAAGCGGTTGTAAACTGGCGTTAATTTGAAATTGTGGTGTTTGACCTAAACCAAGAACTGTTTTCGCTTTTTCGGTTTGTCCCAGCAAGAAGTAAGCACTCGACAATGCATCGACGGCGTTTTGTGCTAACGCATTCTGCTTGCCAAATTTTTCCGTGATGAGTACTTCCGTTTCTTTCAGTGCCATTATCGATTCTTCTGGCTTATGAAGCCGAGTTTGAACCCATGGTTCATAGGACAGCATGGTCGTATTCAGCGACAGTGTTTTCGCTTTTAGTGTGTCTTTTGTCTCTGAATACTGGGCGATTCTAGATTTGTCGTTAAACACATACGCGAGATTAAGTGCTGAGTCGACGGCGAGATAGGTTTCACTGGCAAAGGATGTTTGGGCAATCCATTCATCTACAAGCACAAACAACCTATGAATGTCGTCTTTGGATACCGGATCATCCACATTCATCATGCGTTGTTTATAGGTACTCAATAGGTCGTGTTTTTCATTGAACGACAGAGCCAGCCATTGGGGTGTGTCGTTCAAAATGAAAGTCAAAATTTCATTGGTTACCGGGCCAACCAATTGCTTGAAAGGCGCTGATTGAAACCCTGGCATGTCGACCAGCTCTCCAAAGATTAACCAATCATGGAACGATAGCTGACGTTTAGTTGATAGGTTGCCCCAAGCCATTGCTGAGAATTCATGTGCCCAACAACCAGTTTGATCCCCCCACGTAGCGATACAGCCTTCGTCAAAGGATGCTTTAAGCCTTAGGTTTCTGACCCGGTATAGGCGCAAGGTAGCCTGTTGTTTTTCGTCGAAGACAGCATCGTTTTCGTTCAAGGCTTTAAGAATGGCATGGGTATCATCATGAATGTAGAGTGATTGCAGCCCTTTGATCAGCAGCGATCCGGTTTGGTACCTTGCGCCATCCGTCATCACCGAATGTGATGCTAACCATTCTTTTGCAGCGTAGCGATAGAGGCTTTCAATGCTTGGTGTTTCAAACGTATGGGCCAACTCTGGCTGGGAGTAGAGCAGGATATTAGAGAGTTGCTCAACCACCTCGTCACTGGTTTGTTTTTCAAGCACCAAAGCAACGTGTTGACGAACAAGAGAGAGCGATGCAGCGACCAGCAATGCAGAACTTAAAAAGACAATGCCGGATGTGATAGGCCATCGGGTGATGCCTTTACAAACGCGATAAAACACACTTTGCGAGTAGGCGTCGACAGGAAACTGATTGCGCCAGCGTGATATATCTTGCTGCATTTCGTCGGCATCGCGATAACGCAAAGACGCATCACGACTCACCGCTTTGGCGATAATGGCGGCACTTTCTTTGTCGAACCCTTTCTCGATAAAGTAGGCAGCACTGACACTCGGTTGAAATTCTTCGATTTCAAATGGATCATTACGCTCGAATAGCAGGTAGAAAAACAGCATACCCAGCGAGTAAATGTCAGAGCGTGAACGGTACCAAACCCCTTCTTTTTGCTCTGGTGCGCTCCAATGGCGTGAGAACGCAGTGATGTAGTCTTTAGCGATTCCATCCTCGTTGCTTGCTTGGTCATCAATCCGCTTGGAGAAGCCCAAGTCAATAATTTTCAGGTTGCCCTGATCATCAACAAGTAGGTTCTGCGGTTTTAAATCGCCATGGTATAGCCCACGGCTATGTGCATAAGCCATGCCTTCCATCAACTGCTTGAGCAAATGGAGGCGAATCGCTTTCGAAGGACGATGGATATCGAGGTAAACGTCGAGTTGACTACCATTGACATACTCAGTGACTATGCACGGCGTGCCATCTAAATCACCAGTACCAAAAAATTGGCAGATATAGGGGTGGTTCAACGCAATCAGGTTGCTGGCTTCGCGATAAAAGAGCGTTTGCCGTGCGCGCAGGTTCAGCACGCTGCCTCTAAGAATTTTAACGGCAGCGAAGTGCTGGCATTGCTCGGGTTTATCCGGAGATGTCAGGCTTTGTGAGGCGAGAAATACCTGTCCCGTAGCACCGCCTTCAGATAAGACTCTCTCAATGCGAAAGCCCATGACCTCTTTTCCGATAACATCTGGCGACGCTTGAGATTGCGCCTGTGAGGAGAAAAGCGCATTGCTAGCAAGCGTGAGGTCATCGCAGGATAAATCCAGCATCGAAGCCAAATCCTCGGCAACGTCAGCATTTTCCACTCGAATTTCATTCAGCCTGATGCGCTGGGCGTCAGGGGACAATTCCAGCAACGCTACATAGAGATCGGAAACTTCCATTAAGAGAGGGCTTTTCGAAGGTAGTTCGTCGCGAAAAGCAATCGGTTATTGACGGTGCGTTCGCTGACGTTTTGCATCAACGCGATATCTTTATTGGACGCTGCTGCAAAGTGTTTATATTCGAACGCATCTGCTTGTTCAGGGTAGCGGCTACGTAGGGTAGTCAGCACCACGTACAAATCACGACTGAGTGAATAATCGGGAAGGTGAGTGACTGCTTTCAGTTGTTCGACGTCGGCGTAGTCTTTCTTTTTGTGTTCTTTTTGCTGACTACTTTCGTGGTCGGCAAAAAGAAGGTGCCAGACAGAACATCTTACATAGTCGACGAATTCTTTGCGGTGCGTGAAGGGGGTTTCATCGTTTCGCCATTTATTCAGCTTCAAAATTGCTTCATGTGTCAGTTCGGTTGCAGTGGACTGACTGAAAAGGGTGCCGTGCGGTTGCTTTTTCTCTAGCATGGCCTGAACGATGGAATAAATATCCTGATAAGCGGCGACGAAAAAATCATTGGATTTTGATTTGTCGCGTGATTGCCAACCGTTAAGAATTTCGGTGGCGTCAATGCATTCTAATAGAGACTGCTTCTGATACATTTAGGGGGTATCTACTCTTGCAATCACATAACAAGCTGGATGTGATTGTTACTACTCAAGTGTTTGATTTTGCCTTGAGTTCGAGCGACAAGCAAGATGAAGAAACAGGGCTATTCAGCCCTGTTGAGTAAAAACCATGTAAATGTTCTGACAGTGTTTATTGTCGATTAAATAGCGACCCAGTTACCATCGACTTTTTGAAACTCGACTTGCTCATTGAAGTCATTGGTTTCAGTGGCTGATTCACCGAATAATTTCATGGTTGTGGTGGCTTTGGCTGTTACGTTACATGAAACAATGCCGTCTTCTTCGTTACCCACAATGTTGCAATCGTTCAAGTCAAAGTCGTTCAATTCAATTTCAATGAATCCACCCATAGCCTGACCTGCTTGAACGGTCGCTGTTTCAACCGCAGATCTCGCTTCGCTTTTAGACGGATAATCTGAACCGCAACCGACAAGAACCAGTGCCAGCGGAAGGGCCAAGTATTTTGATGTTTTCAGCGTATTTTTCATAAGTTACCACTTGATTACTTATTGATTTTAAAGGGCTACTTTAGCTTTTACTTGTCGAGTTCTGACGCGAAAAGTGCATCGTTGTAAGCAATGATGTCTTTGTTGACGGAGAACATACCCCATAGCCACAAAATGAAACCGATAATGCCGGGCACAATCAAGAATGCAGTGAACATACAAACGATAAACACGACTAAGGTAATGATACCTTTCATTACGTGGCCAGCGTACATGTGACCAACACCCGGAAGGACAAAGTTTAAGAAAATCCCCAGTACTTTGTTCTTCATTTGGTTTTTCAACCGTTCTGCTGTGATTGTGTCGCCGTAACTCATGTTCAATTCCTGTCCGTTGTCGAGATGTGGTGATAGTAGCCAGCAATGGAAAAATCGAACAGTGACAAAGTCGTGGCGGATTTACGCAAAATCTTTTGCGATAAATTGATATTTCAAGGACGTGGTGACGTGGAAGCGCTGTTTGACAGAAATGGCATTGAAAGCGGGTAGAGATGAGCAGTGGGTCTGCTCATCTCTGTTTAAGATTTCTACTCAAGCGGGGGTGATGTCATGGACTGACACTGTTGATTTATCACGCTTTCCGTGGAAATCCAACATGCGTTTTGCCATGTCGGGGTCATCAAACCAAGCGTGTGTGCGTGATCTCTTAAGTTGAAAGCAGTGCCTGTCTGTTGCAGTGTTGATGGCTGCAAGTGCATCGTCGAGTGACAATTTCAGTGCTGAATCGTAGCTCACGCCAAATCGCTGAGAGATTTTTCCGATAAGGTTAGCGCTCATCGGTGAGTTTGCGACGTGTTCAAACTGATCAATGTTATTTATCCACTCACGAATGCGGGTATTGAGTGTGGTTGATTTCGTTTCCCATGCAGAGAGACTGCCCGCGACGGCTTTGCTTTGGTTATCAACAAAATCATTCAGTGCGGATTTTGTCGCCGAAAGGTCTTCATGGTTGAGATAATTGGGTGCCGATTTCAGACGTTCAACAATGGAACGCATATGGGGGAGCGCCATATTCTCCATTGCTTGCTCAACCAAATCAGTGACCGATTCGTGAATGTATCGTCTTCGTGTCTTGCTGTTTTTAAGTCGAACTGTCGCCACGGATCGGCGGGAGTCGAAATAAACACGAAGTAGCAAGAAAAGAAAAGATAATGCGGCAGCGGCCCAGATAAACGTAGGCTGCATGTAGAAGCACCATGCGATGGCGGCCAAGGAAGTGGCGAGGCAGATATCCCAACAGATGACGGTGCGTTTTTCTTTATTCACGCGAGTTTGCAACTCACTTTCTTTCACATTGGTATTTTTTCGCTCATCAATCGTCGACGACAGAGCGTCGACTAAATCCATGGCTATCTGATGGTCACTCTTCAGATTGATGTGGTGCTTTTCTAGATCATCGTTGTGTTTCGCATGGCTTTCGTAGAATTGGGCGAGCGTTGTGCCACAGGTGCGAAGGGCGGAATAGTTTTTCCACATGTGCTGACTTGCGACGTCGACAGCAGGCAAAATATCCTTTTGGGCTTGCGACAAAGGCAAGTCATTGAGTGTGAGGTTAAGTGCGCTTTCTGCCCACAACTGGAGTGTTGTGTAGTTATCGACCAGTCCTATTCTCACTGTGTTTAGGTCTTGCAGAATGACGCTTTCTGCTTCTTCAAACGACGTAGGGTTTTTCTTAGAAAGAGGAACAGACAACGCGACATAATGCTTGAGATTGGTGGCAAGCAGTGTGGCGAGAGCATCTACAGCATGCTGTTTGCACAGTTGATTATTGTTGAGCGCAAATTGGTTTAACACCATGTCGGTTTTATATTCCAATGTCTCGAACATTTCGTACTGTGACAATGCCAGATCATAGTGGTGCGTCGCTCTCTCAAAATCACCGATGTGGGAGTACGCAATAGCAATATGCGTGTTACACACGGAACGCAATAAGGTCTCCTCTTCTCGAAGAGAGGAGATGGCCCGCTCTGCCAAAGGAATAGCGGATTTCCATAGTGAAGACGTATCGGATTGCAACGCATAAATTCGGCTGAGCCAAAAACAGCTGAAAAAGTCAGAACCAAACTCTTCTGTCGCTTTCAGCAGATTTTGTGTTGCTTCGCTTAAATGATTCAATTCAAGGCTTTGGAAAGCCCACAACTTCCGCTGCTCAAACGACGAGGCGATTGGACTGGGTGCCAATGAAGGGGTGGGTTTATCAAAGATACGAAGACATTGGTCGTGGTGCGGGTGTTCTGTGTGATCACTGGAAGGAGACTGCCCATCGATGACTAATAGAGAGCCTTCAGGGATGCGCAGGTTGTCATCACAACCCAACGAAGCCCATAGTGAGGTTTCTAGCTTCCTAATGATAGAATCAACAATGGCGGTAGGATCATTCGTCAGGATGCTGTGAAGCGTTACATGATTTGGTAACGCATTCAGGAACTCGCTGACACTTTCTCGTTGTGTGTTTTTATCAGCATGATGATCACCGACAAGGAACGTCAGCACGTCTATCTCGTGTTCAAGCGCAGCGTCTATTTCATGTTCAATGTGGGATTTTCCTTCGAGAACGGTTTCACCCAGATCTTTCCCGACAAGACTTATCAAATACCGAGAGCGAGAAACACAGTGCACGCTGTTTTCAATCGGCGCCTTTCGAAATGCCTCAAACTCAGCAATATGAAAGGGACGTATTTCGCACCGTTGAAGTAACAATGATTGGTGCAACGCTGAAATGAGTTTCTCAACGACGGGCCTGAACTCAGAGTGAGAATACGAGATAAAGATGGTGTCCACGATACGTTCCTTTGCTGGCAGAGCGAATACTTGCCACGTCATCTTACGTATCGTGAACAGCGCTGGGTAATATTAAAATACTGAAATTAGACCCAGGGCAAGAGATTAGCGTCGGTTAAGGGGCACGAAACAAGGCGGCACTCACGTTACTGAGCTGGATAAATTGCCGAGCCATCTCTCGATTTAACCACAGGTAGCCGTAGTAACTGATGTCACTAATGTCGTTGGTTGATTGGCAAAGTTGCTCTTTGGTCAGATTGAGAAGTTTAATGTCGATAGGATCGACATCGGTCACGCGTTTATCTGAAACTTGCTGAGCTAAAACCTGAAAGTTATCGGCCAACTGACTTTGTGCCGTGGTCAGCCCTTCCATACTCATAATTTCATCCTGCCCTTGTTGGCTTTCCCACTGTGTACTGAGCAAAGCTTCTAGTTCCGCAAACAGGCGTTTTTCAATAAGCAGGACATCACCTAACACTGATTTATTCACGCCGGACTCGACCAACATATGAGGAAGCAACGATTGCTGCGTCTCAATGATGGTGTTCAGTCTTTCTGCGTGAGAAGGCGGGAATTTTCCCTGCTGCGCGTGTTTGATGTGTTTGGCGTAATAATGGCTGCATTCAACCAAATACTGTTCAAGAAGATAGATAAAACGCTCGGTCGCTTTAGCGGGAAAGATAAAGAGACTCGCAAAGATGGTCAGGATTGCCGCCCACAGAACGTTGAAAATACGCCAGCCAGCCGCTGCAACATCCGCGGGGCCACCCCCAGCAACGATAACGATGGTAATGGCCGCCATGAGTGAGGCATACGCGTATTTCTCTTGCGTGTAATACATTGCCGCAATGAGTACGCCAAAAAAGGCGAAGTGATGCGTCCAGTGGTATTGAGGCGGAATGAGAAACAACAAAAGGCCCAAGACAGCCCCGACAATGGTGCCGGTGACGCGTTGTTTCGCTTTCGACAAAACGCCACCCACAAAAGGAATGGCTCCGAGGATGGTGACGGCTGTTATGAGTGCCCAATATCCATAAGGGATAGTAAACATACGAGTGATCAGAAGGATCACCCCGAGAACGAATGAAACCCGCAGCATGTAAAGCAGGCGGGTGTGTTTTAAAGCAAAATTAGCGTAAGCGTGCATGTTAATTCACAGTCGAGATTTGCGTTCTGCCTTAAGCATATTCTTAACCTTAGTAAAAATACGCTAAAGATTGCGACAGGAACAACCAAAGGGAAGCACGAGCAGACATGAATATGCCTGCCCGTTTGGAATTGTTAGCCGATGATGCTCAATGTGGTCTGAAGAATAATCAGGTTCACAATATCAATAAAGAATGCGCCAACGATGGGCACCACCATGAACGCCTGAGGCGAAGGACCAAATCGATTGACCACAGAACCCATGTTCATCACCGCTGTTGGCGTAGCGCCGAGGCCGAAGCCACAATGTCCGCTAGAAGTGACCGCAGCATCATAGTTTTTGCCCATGACCCTAAACGTGACGAAGTAGGTGAATAGCGCCAGCATGACCGATTGGACCATCAAAATGATCAGGAAAGGCACCGCCAAATCCAAGATATTCCAGAGTTTCAGGCTCATCAGGGCCATCGCCAAGAACAACGCCAATGAAACCGTACCCAGAATATCGACCGTTTCAACGTCCATCCGCTTCACTTTAGACACTTCCAGTGCGTTGGTAATTACAACACCGATGAAGAGCGCATAAACGAAGTCTGGAATCATCAGCCACTTAACGTCAAAGCTGCTAACCCAAATCTCAAGATACTTGGCGCCAGTTACACAGATCAGTAAAACAAACAGCGTTTCAATCACCTTTTTCGGGGTGACTTTGTCTTGTTCGTTCTCGTTGTAAGTAACCAGTTCAGGAAACTGCTCGTGGGTATTGTTGGTATTGCCGTACTGAGACTTGAGGTTGAACCGCTGAACCAGACGTTGGGCAACAGGACTGCCGATGATACCGCCCATGATGAGGCCAAAGGTGGCAGATGCCATCGCAATTTCCAGTACGTTGTGCATGCCGTAAACATCTTGGAACGTTTGTGCCCAAGCTGCCCCAGTGCCGTGTCCGCCAGACAGTGTGATTGAACCGGCGATAAGTCCCATTAAAGGATCCAGCCCTAACACAGTTGCCAGCGTGATACCTACACCGTTTTGCAGCACGATATAAAGTGATGCTACAGCCAAAAAGACGAACACTTTTGCGCCGCCTTTGATCAATTGGGTGTAATTTGCGGCGAGACCAACGGTTGCAAAAAACATCAACATAAAGGTGTGTTGCAACGGTAAGTGGAAATCAAGCTCGATGCCGTTCAAATGCAAAATGGTAATGGCAGTAGCAACAACCAAACCACCGACGATGGGTTCGGGGATGTTAAATTTCTTTAAAATTGAGATTCTGGCGTTAATAAAATGGCCGAGAAAAAGTACAAAAATGGCGATGAGGAAGGATTCTAGTGCGCCGACAGAAATTAGTTGATTCATAAACCCTCTTCTATCTCCACATCCTCCTTAATGTGCGAGATCCTTATTATTAATATGCTTCCAAGAGCGAAATTCAGCGCTTTTGCAGACACTCTTTGCCGTACAAAATTCCCTTAGCGCGAAAAAATGAGGCGCCGTTATCTCATAATGTTGACCTAGAGCACAAGTCTAAGTGAAAAAATATTCACTTTACATTGTAGTGTTACGCGCTTTTTAAGTGCTTAAGCGCGTGTGAAATGCATACGGAAATATTAGATGAAGCCGCATGAGATAAGGTGTTAAATGTGCGAAATCCACCGACTGAAAAATTGGCCAATAAAACGGCTGTCGGTGGCTTTGTTGCTTAAATCGATGGAACTAAATCTAGAAGCTACGATCTGATCGGCTACACCCATCAATCGTCGTAGTCTCATGTCTAAACCTCGTTACAAAACAACTAACTGGAAGCAGTACAAC
>NZ_FUXU01000053.1 GCF_900167155.1 Enterovibrio nigricans DSM 22720
TTTAGACATGAGACTACGACGATTGATGGGTGTAGCCGATCAGATCGTAGCTTCTAGATTTAGTTCCATCGATTTAAGCAACAAAGCCTCTCCGCGTACCAAACTGGCCTTGAGCACACTAAGATAACTGTTTAAATCCTTTTTGGAAGAGGTGTTCAGCTTTTCCAACAACGCTTTTGGAAGCAATGACAAAAAATATTGCATATTTTGAACACGAGAAAGCAAGCCGATACACTCATCGGGTGTCAGCATGTAATCAAGGTCGCGTTTAGACAACGTCGACCCCAGAACAAATTTGCAAAATAATTGCATGAACGAACTCCACAACCAATATATTGAAAAGGCACTGGCTGCGGTGAATTTAAGCTGATAAGGCTTAATAGTTATTACGATTTGGCGTGGATATAATAATCAGTACATACCAATCCATCAACATTTAAAATCATCATTTTTAAGATTTTTATGTGACAATTTGTTATTCACAATTTAGTTCACACTTAACAGTAATGCCATGAAACAATTAATTTATCCCGGTAAAAGCTGATTAAGGACTTTATGCTTGTTTTATATTTTTATTGTTTTTTGACGCCGTATTTTTGACGACTACAACTTTCTAATAACAATCTTTTAAAATATAGTGATTAGTAATGCATTCCATTAAAATCAGCGTTAATCAGTAATGTTTCATAACATATAAAAAAACCACCCCGAAGGGTGATTCTAATAAGTGCTAATTATCTGAGATTGAATTGTTTATTTGCGGGAGCGAAGTCAATGGCGTCCACCACGGCTCCATCCCCCAGCGTCACAGTTCCAGAGAACGATAACAGCACGTCCCCCGTTTTAAAGTTGGACAAATTCCACGTGCCAACTGACCACTCTCGACTAGATTGATTATAGTTGAGTGCTTTGGTCTCTGATTCAGAGCCATCTACTTTAGATACGAGAGTCAGAGATAGTGCTGCCGTGTCTACATAGCCGAATGAACCTTCAAAACCTACTTTATTGTCTTCCCAAACCGCAATTTGGTTGTCAAAACCGGTAAAGCTCAGCGTCGGAGAGTAAGCCAAAGCGTAAGCATTATTGGGCACTCCAGCGTTACCATGCACATCATTAAAGTCGGTCATGTTTAACGTTACATGATTCACTCCAGATTCATTCGGCATGGTAAAGGTCGATACCCAAGTGAGCTCATCTTGCTGTGTAAAATCGATTGGCGCGCTACCCATGGTGGCTTGAACGCGCAGAAGCGACTTGTTGAATGTCGCCGTTACTGTCACTTCTTCCCCAACCTCAGCATGCTCCACTGAAAACACTGCACTTTCCAACACAGGGGCGACTTTAAACACATTCACTTCAGATTGAACAAGTGCCGATTGCAGCCCTTGATTGTTGACGCCTTGTACCTCAACGCGCCAAAGGCCTTCATCTAATGCTGTTAGATCTAGGTTATTCAATATCCAACGCTTACTGGAAGGCTTGATCACCGCCGTTTCGGTGATAACGATTTGATCGTCAGTTGGGTTAATGAATTTAACGGTGACGATATCGCCCACTTCTGAGCCAAACCCTTTTGCATCACCCTGCAACTTCAGACGGGAGAAGTTGTCTGGCGTGATAGTCACAGGATCCAGACTCACGACAGGTTTCACCTGATAGGTGTATTCTGCTGGCGACAACAATTGGTTACTGTACATGTCTTCCAATGCCCCGAACGACAGCGTAACTTCGGTGTTCGTCAGTTCATTGAGTGTGACCGTTCCTATCCATTGTTGTGACGGTGCGCTTGTCGTCCAGTTAACAAACACACCATCCAACTGCGCGTATGAAATTGTTTTAACCACTTCATCAAAATCAATGGTGAGTGTGATATCACCACCAACCGCAGATAACTCAGGGGTAAGTGTTGGCTTTTCAAGAATCTGAGGTGCCTGTGTATCGACTACAATAGTCAACGCACCGGATGAGTGAGTAACTCCCCCACGATCAGCGCTTGCAACCAGTTCAATATTCCCTGAGTGTTCCGCCAGGTTGAAAATAACACTCCAACTGCCGTTGTACCCTACCGTGGTATTTTGAGTTGCAATCTCGATACTGTTCAAGGTTGCTACAACTTCAATTGGTGTGCCCGCACCCAATCCGATCACTTCACCATTGATGACGACCTGCTGGGCTGTCATTTGGTTGTATACCTCCGACTGGTTTGGCGTCAGCACCCATTCAATGTCGGTTTCAACCGCGACATTTATTGGCTCAACAACAAACCCGTTGTAATCAAAACCCGAGATTGCAACCTCGACCGTTTCTGCGTCACTTGCTAGCGACAAGGCAGTTTTCGTGCGCGCAGTCCATGTCCTTCCACTTCCTGTTAGCCTAGTTTCTTGGTTATTAATTGTTACTGTTCCCGACGTAACATCTGCGCTAAACAGCATTTCAACCTCACCTTTTACACCCTCTTTGATCGTGAGAGGAGTAACACTGATTACCTCAGCGAGAACGGTGCTGTAAGTAAAGGACTTACTTTCTGTAAACAGTTCTTGTGCTGTGACTTCTATGCCACCCGTGATTGTCACGCTTCCGCTGAAAACAAGGTTTACTCTGCCACTGGAAAAAGCAGACAAATCAAACGGTGCCGTTGACCAAGCTTGTGTTCCGCTATCATAAGTAAACGGCAGTTCTCCTGTTTGTGTGGAGCCGTCTTCAGAAACAAGGTTTAACCCCACAGACGCCGCTGTCACATGCTCTAGTGCCAGATTGAATGACAGAGCACGTCCTTCTTCTACATTCACGTACGTAGGGAAGTTAAGGTACTCCACGCTAGGTGAATACGATAAAACATATGCTGTACTTTCAACGCCTTGGTTACCGAAGCTGTCTGTATATTCACTGACCGCTAACGGCACTGCATCCACGGCTGCGATATCAGGCATGGTGGTATTGCCGATCCACACGTTTTCGTGAGTGTTAGTCAGTTCAACCGCTTCCGTGCCTAGCAATGCTTTTATGTTCTGCACTGCCTTGTTGAACGTTAACGTGACAACAACACTCTCTCCAACGTTAGCATGTTGCTTATTGAACGTTGCGCTTTGCAGTGAAGGGAGAGTATGCGACAACGAAACGACTTGCGTAACCACGTCAGCTGCCACGCCCGAATCATTGACGGCTTGTACCTCAATATTCCATTGGCCTTCGCTCAGCGAAGAAACGTCCCAATTGTTGATTGCCCAACGCTTCGTTGTACCATCGATTGGCGCTTCACGGCTGTCACCAACGAGACGTCCATCTACGCTGACAAATGTTACAGTGACTTTGTCTCTGCTCGTGGCCCCAAAGCCCAGAGCTTGACCTTGTAACGTAACACTCGTCGCATTGGCCGGTGTTATTTGAACAGGATCCAGTGTCATCGACGGTTTTACTGCATAAGAGAATTCGCTTTGCTGTGTTGTGGTGTTATCCACCAAGTCTTTCACACCGCGCAGATGCAGTGAAATCTCTGCGGTAGCTAGCTCACCGAGTGACGCTGTGCCTTCCCAACGTTGGGCAGGTTCAGTTGTCGTCCACGTTACTGCCGTACCATTGATTGATGCTTCTGCAATCGCTTTGACTTGCTCGTTAAAATCGACCGCTATCGAAACAGCTTGGTTTGAGGTCGGTATTTCTGGCGAAATCATCGGCGTGCCAACGACCTCTGGCAACACGGAATCAATAGTAATGGTCAATGGTGAAGACTCATGTTGCGTTCCGTCTCTTTCTGCACGAGCAACTATGCTGACTGGACCATCTAGCGCGCTTAAGTCAAAGCTTGCACCCCATACACCATCCCACTGAATATTGCTCAGTTTTGACGTAATCTCATTGCCACCTTGCATTGCTACTACAGTGACCTGCTTGTTGTTGGCGAAGCCAGTCACCGTGCCGCTGATCGTGACATTCTGCGCCTGTACTTGGTTGTATACCTCGTTCTGGTCGGCTCCCAGCTCCCATGCAATATTGGTTGCAACAGCTTGCGTGATTGGCTCAACAGTCATGCCATCAAATTCGAAGCCGCTCACCTCAACATTCACTGACTCCTCATTTGCACCAACAAAGAGGTTATCGTTCGTCGTCGCAATCCATACTTTACCGCTACCACTGAGGCGCGTAGCACGTCCATCGATACTGACTGACGCAGATTCAGCGATGACGTTCTGCGTAAACGTAACAGTCACGACTCCCGCTGAACCTTGTTCGATAGTCTGCGGCACAATGCTTTCGACCGTTGCCATTGCTGAGCTGTAGGTAAACGATTTGCTCTCAGTAAACAAATCAGATGCCGAGACAGTAACACCTTGTGCAATCGTTACTTCCCCGCTGAATACAAGGTTAACAACGCCATCTGAGAAAGTTGAAAGGTCGTAAGGCCCCACTGACCAAACACCGCTTCCACTGTTAAATGACAGTGTTTTCTCTTCAGTTTGAGAGGCGTTATCAGCCGATACCAGCTTCATTGCGATAGAAGCACTGCTTACATGCTCGAAGCTAACACCGAACGACAGGTTTTTGCCTTGCAGAAGGTTCACACGCACAGGGAAGTCGATAAAGCTTACTTCCGGTGAATAAGGCAGCAGGTATGTGGTATTTTCAATGCCCACATTGCCAAAGCCGTCTGTGTAGTCACTGACCGTGAGTTGAACAGCATCGGTGTCCACAACATTAGGGACATTGGCACTACCTTCCCACGTATTCCCGCTCGTGTTCGTCAACGCAATAGATTCGGTGCCCAAATTAGCCCTGATCCCGCTAACCACTTTATTAAACGTCAAGGATACGTCGATTCGCTCACCGACTTTCGCATGAGGTTTACTGAATGTTGCGCTACCTAGCTCAGGAGCAGTGTGCGACAACGTGACTTCCTGTTGAACAACATCGGAGCTATGACGACGCGCATTTTCCCCTTGTACTTCGATATGCCACAGGCCTTCTTCCAGCTCAGAGACATCGAGATTGTTCAATGCCCACGCTCG
Source organism: Enterovibrio nigricans DSM 22720 (assembly GCF_900167155.1). Classification (GTDB taxonomy): domain Bacteria; phylum Pseudomonadota; class Gammaproteobacteria; order Enterobacterales; family Vibrionaceae; genus Enterovibrio; species Enterovibrio nigricans. Next base: position 5,004 of record NZ_FUXU01000053.1, read on the forward strand.
GTTGGTACCATCAACACGCACTTCGCGAACCAATCCTTCCTGACTACTCTCAGGGTTCACAAATCTCACTACTATCTTGTCAGTAGAGGTTGTACCGAAGCCCAGCGCTTTGCCTTGCAGTGTCAATGCTGTGGCATTTTCCGGTGTAATGGAAGCAGGGTTGATCGTCACTACCGGCTTCACGTCATAGCTGTGCGTATACGCGGTTGAGGAAACATTTCCAACCTCATCTTCAACGCCATTGATAGATAGCTCGACCTGCACTTTGTTCAAATCTCGAAGTGTCACCGAACCAGACCAACGGTTTGAAGGCTCAGTGGTACTCCAATTAATAGCACTGTTGTTCAGGCTTGCAGAGGCAATTGATTTCACCTTCTCATTAAAATCAACCATCAGCGAAACCAACTGCTCCGATTCTGGCATTTGCGGAGATAACACAGGCGTCATTGTGACCGTCGGTGCAATAGCATCAATTTCAATAGTCAAAGGCAGCGACGTTTGGACTGTTTCACGCTGAGCGCGAGCGACGAGATCAATCTGACCGTTGTGTGCCGAGAGATTGAAGTTAACACTCCACTCTCCAACGTTGTTAACCGTCGCTCTCTCACTCGTCAATGATGTCCCTTCTTTACTGGCTTCGACAATAATCTCTTTGCCTTTGCTCAAGCCCGTTGTTTCACCAAAAATGGTGATATTGCGTGCCGTTTCTTTGTTGTATTTACCCGCACGATTTGGGGTCATCACCCAACGCACATTGGTGTAAAGGTCTTGTGTCACCGTTTCCACAATGTTGCCCGGGCCACTTTCGAACTCGGAAATCGCAACGCTGACTTTCTCAACAACGGGAGACAGCGTCATCACACTGTTTGTCGTAGCTGTTCGACGATCACCTGTGCCTGTCAACGTTGTCGCTTTACTGTTAATAGTGACTCTGCCTTTTCCTGTAGAGACCGCATCACTAAAGATGACATTTACAACACCACTGCTGTCATTGGCAATGCTAACCGGGTCAACTTGAATTACCGTCGCAACCGACGTGTCCAAAGTGAAGAATTTCGGGTCGATAAACTCACTCACCGGCACTGTTTGATTATTCTCAAGTGTGACGGTTTCACTGAATACGAGGTTAACTTGGCCATCTTCAAAAGCGGTGATGTCAAACGCAGCGCTTGACCACGTTTTATCTGCCGAGTCGAAGGTCAACGCACTTTCCGGCGTACTTACCAACGCATCGGCCGCAGATTGCAATTTCAGACTAACCGACGCGCTTTTCACGCGCGTAAATGCACCTCTCAACGTCAGCTCCGCAGCTCCCGCACTGTTCACACGAATTGGGAAGTCCGTGTATTGAATACCCGGCGAATACGGTATTGAGTAAGACGTAACATCATCACCACGGTTACCCGCGGTATCTCGGATGTTCACGACCGATAACACCACCTGCTCAACATTCGAAATCGCTGGCATCTTCACTGCACCACGCCACGTAATACCGTCTTTATCAACGTCCGTTAATGTGATGTTGGAGTTCGTGCCTAGCTTGGCTTCAAAGCTGGTCACCGCCTTACTAAAGATGATGGTGGTCTCGACATTCTCTCCCACGTTTGCATGCAACGGGTTAAACACGACACTGTCTACGCGTGGTAAACGGTGATCCAAGTTCACGCCCGTGACCCGGACTTCATCCGCAGATTGGAACTGATCATTTGTTCCACTCACTGTGATGGTCAAAGGCGTTGGTTCCCACTCAGCCAGATTTATTGTTGATGTTGACCAAGCGCCACCAACGCGAATTTTCACGGTTTCGATAATCTGTGAACTCGGAATTTTGTCTGAGCGAACTTGAATCGTTACATCATCGCCGACAGCAAATCCTAGTCCTGTACCATTAATAACAACTCGAGCAGCTTCATCAGCATTGATTACATTATCACCTTGAATGGTGTCAACGCTGAGCACTGGTTTAACACCCCAACTATTGGTCACGCGGGTACCGGTGTTCCCCACTTCATCTTGATAATCCGCTGTCACCGTCAAATCCAACATAGAGGAATCTGGTTGCAATCGGGTATTCACCTTCGTTGTCCAAACCGACTTAAAGGTTTCTGGCGCATCAAAGATCAATGATTCTTGACCCAAACTCGCTTGCACACCCTTCACTGGCTTGGAAAAAGTCAATGTAACGGTCGACTCTTGTCCTTGTACTGGAGGAAGAGGAGCCAGCTTCATGCTCCCGACATTCAGAACAGGACCGGTTTTATCCAGCAGGAAAGAACCGGTTACTGGATCTGCTATCGCGTTGTGTTCGTTCGTGCCGTTTACCGTTACATCAATCTGCCCATCGGCAAGCGTTGAAAGATCGACATTTGTATTCCAGCTACCGCTTTGACTAATCACAACACTGGTTTTAGAGACGGTTACATTGTTCTTGTCTCTAAACAGCAAATCCAACGTGTCTTTACCCTGTGTGAAACGTTGAGCTGTACCACCAATCGGTGCAGCGGTAACATTTTTCGCATTAATCATGGGTACTGGATTCAGCGTAATCGCTGGCTGAATTGGCAGTGACGACGTTTCGTGATCATCACCCTCATTACCCACTTTGTCGGCGTAGTCGGTAAGTTTTAGTGTTACTGTCGAAACATTTATATCCAAGTTACTATCGACTGTGACTTCCCCTCGCCATACGTTGCCGTAGTCAGAACCGTCCCCTTGTGGGAACCATGTTACTGCCGCACTGCCTAATCCCCCCGTTGGTTCTGAAACTGCTTCACTGAAGGAGGCAGAAACCGACACTGTCGCACCTGGCGCGGCAAAAGTAGGCTCAAAGCTAACGCCTGTTACCGCAGGTACCGTATTGTCAAAATTGATCGCAATGTCCTGGCTTTGCTGTTTGTTCCAACTGTCTCGGACAGCAATGCTGACATCCAAACCCTCAACATTCAGCAGGTCGTTGGGCAATTCGTATGAGAACTTTGATCTCCACCAGAGAGGCGCAGGACATTGACTGTTTCCTTCCACTTCACACGTAGCGGGTTCAAAGAGGCCGCTCGATGAGAGTGAGCTGAATTCTTTGCCACCAACAGTAGCAACATATTCTTTAACCGCAGTGTGCTCATAAAGTTTGTATCTGAAATTCACATTCAGGACTTTACCCGAGATAGATGCCCCATCCGCTGGGTCAGTGATTTCCAATACAATGTCACCTTGCGGAACAACCAACGTCATGGTTTGTGAAATTGCAGGGTTACCTACACGATCAAGCAAGGAACTGATAGTGACATCATGCTCTGTTCCTGCTACTGGCGGTGTTAAGATGTTATAAGCACCTCTGAAATAACACTGAACGTTTTTCGCTTCGTTGCTTTCGGTACAAGACAGTGGATTAACCGCGTGACGGCCCTTCATCATCAGAGGTCTTGGTGTTTCCCCTCCCACTTCGTAGTCAACGCCTGCCAAGTCATCTGTCATGTCGATCGGGATTTCCAACTGCAAGGCACCCTGCTCGTCAATAGAGACGTGGTCATTGGTCAGTTGGAGTCGCGTGCTCGTCGTCACCGTTGGGCCATTTACATCCATACTTCTGAACGAATGGAACTGCACATCTTGTGCTTCGTTTTCAGCGGTGGTGCGGGTGATCAACATCGCGCCTTTCGGAATGGTTTTATTCCCTTCAAGCAAACAACGGTAAGGCAAACTTGGCGTATCGATCACTTCATAAGGATCTTCAGTAGTGGTTGGTACACCATCTGCGGAACTCCAATTTTCTCGGATCCAACATTCCAATTTCGTTACGCGTGAGTCACCGACATGATCAAAAGTCACATCCAGAGACTTAGCAGATTCATAGCGGTCAAAATTCGATGGCGAGGATACTCGTGTTAACACAACGCCTTTTCGCTGTACCATCAATGGTTCTGGAATGATCAAGCGATTTGGATTGACATCTCCCATAAACTTAACGTTATCTTCAACCGTGAACGTCACTTGGTAGGTACCATCAACGGCACTCGCCTCTTTCGTTAAGGTTGTGACCCACGTATTTTCTAACGTTTCAGACTCTTCCACGTTGAGTGTAATAGGAGCCTGATCTTCAAACTGATAAGTGGCAGTTGGCTTTTTCACGCCACTGACATCCGTTGCCGTCAGGGTAAACACCACGTCCAACTGGCGGTTTACAGATCCCTCGACCAAACTGCCATCTTCATACGTTGTGGTCAGCTCGGTGGTTGGTTTGTCATTGTCTACACGAACCAAAAACGTTTTCGTGCTTTGGTAACCACGGATATTTTCAGCCACAACTTCGAGCTTAGAGTCTTCATTAGCTGTGACGACAAGTTGGCGTTTGGTTTCACCATCAGGTGTCGTACCATCGCCGCCTGGTCTCTGTTCCCCCGTATACGCCCAGTAACGAATCGTATTCGGGTTCACGCCATCATCACTGACACTGTCTAAATTTTTGCCGTCGTAATCTGTTGCGTTGAGCGTAAACGTATAGCCTGTGTTCGTGTAATAGAACTCATCTGGCCCCCCTAAGTAACCATTGAGGTTCAAGTTAGGGCCGTCACGGTCGATGCGTACCGGTGGTAAAACGTATTTAGTCTCAAAGCCCTTTTTGTCGGTTGCTTTAAGGTAGAAATCAAGCTTTTTGGTTGTTGCCTCACCCAAGCTGATGGTGTTGGCCTCAACTTCAGAAACACTCATTAACACTTCACCAGCTGGATCGACCGTAAAGGTGTTTTCTTTGATCAACACGTCACCCTCGGTTTGGTACAAACCAAGAGATTCAATGCCCGAGTCATCCGTCAATTTGGTCAGTTTTACGGTGAAGTTTTTACCCAATACAAAACCGCTACCTGACCACGCATCCGCAGCCCATGGGCTAAACGGTGCAATTGAAGGGCCAGTTACATCGACATCAAATTTGAAGTGGCCACGCCTGCTGCGGTTCGGTGGGAATGCCGTGTCTTCCGCTTCGACAAAAAATGTGTGGCGAACCTGAGCGTTAAGAAAATTTTTCGCGATGAGACGTACGGAGATATTAGGCTGAACACCCTGGATACACGCAGGGTGCTCGGTTTCGTCGGTACACGCTTCGAGTTTGGTCATTTGTCCACCCGTTTGCTGATACCAAACATCGACTATGCCAAGTCCACTTCCATCACCCGGCGTAACGAGATTCAGTGGTGACCAATTTTGGTTTCCGCCTAAAATACCGCCTTCTTCTACCTCATCTACCGTTGGCGCAGTTGAGTCAATCCGCACCTGAAATGAAGGTGCACCTGACGTAGTTTGCGTCACGACATTGCCCAATAAATCTTCCGCAATCATGTACGCAACCCATTCGCCATCGGTCAGTTTATTGGCATTGTCACCACACTCTAAACAAAGGGTTAATGTTGCGCGTGTAGGCGAGTTTTCACTGAACTTGCTGTTATCAAACGTGACAGGGTTTATACCTGCAACTTTTGATTCGAAAAACAACGAACGCTTTGACTAAACGTCACCAATTTCATCGTCAATATAGAACGTTAAAATACGTTCTCTATTCACATTAAGGTACGTTTCTTGAGATTGATCAGAGGGAGCTCTATACGTCACCGCAGGATAATCGTTATCTACGTTAAACGTCGTGATATGAGGATTTTCTGCTGTGTATGCGTTGAGTTTGTTGTCGCTTGCGATAACGTTTAGCGCAAATTGGAATATGTTCTCAAACCGCGGGTCTTTTGAATCAAATGCGAAAGCATATTGTTTGTTATAGACGTCATCGCTCGGATTGAAATGCATTTCAACGGGCTGGGGAATATCGCCGTTTCTTTCATACCAATACGCATTGATATCAGGCTCACCCTGAATGCCCGAAGGGTCAGCAATTGAGGCTTCAAAATTGACCTGGCCAGCGATGTAATAGATATCACCAGTCGTCTTGTAGAAAGTACCACCCGCCGCTTGATTTTCTGACGGTTTCACTAATACCGATGGCGGATCATCATCAATACTGTTGCCAGCCGTATCGAAGACAAGATGGACAAGATTACCAATCGAGAGTGATGGGTTAGCTAACGCGAAGATATCAGAAAGACTAAGCGCAATTTGTGGGCTAACGAAATATTTTTCTGTAAGAAGCTCGTTGAAGGTACTAGCAATCGATTCACGATAAGTTACCGATGTAACAAAGTAGTTTGAGCCCACTTTGATGGCACCGTTTTGGCCAACACCATTCGCCTTCCCATCAAAAACGAAGTCCTGATAGAACGCCGAAGCGAAGTCTACAGACGTACTTGTTGCATCGGCAGTTGTCGCCAATTTATATAAAGATTCGACGAAAAATCGGTGTACATATTCATCACCGGGTACGGTTGGGATAGACACCAAATCAATGTTGGTCGCATAGCGCGTCGTAACAGGATTGAACTTAAAGAAAGAGTTACTGGTTTTGTCACTTAACGCTGTATTGACCTGCTGGAGATTAGCCAGTGCTGTTTCATGTGTTCGATTCTCCTCTTGACCCCAAAGGAAGTCAAAAAGACCAGTATGGTATGCTGACAGCTCAGTAATATAGAAATCGTTCGTATTCGTAGCACTAAAATAAGCCCAAAAACCACCTTGGTTCAGATCGATTTCACGCAAGAAGCTTTCATCATCATGCCACTGATAATAAAAGGCTTTACCTGACCCAGGATTAGACAGTTTGATTTGTAAGAACTTGTAATCCAGAAGGTCCGCACGCAACTGACAACTTGCAACATCCAGTTGTTCTTCAACTTGCATCGTTACACAGTTGTCGATGGCATTTGGATCAAACATACCTTCGCTATTCATTCCACGCAGTTCGACGTTAGCGTTCATGAAAGGTGTGTAAACAAGGAAGGTCGGCAAGTCGAATGTCGTCTTGAAGTAAATCGTTTGAACGTCTGATGCGTTGTTTGAACGGTCGTACGTAACGATTTCCATTTTTTGCTTACTGCCTTCAATCACAGAAGCAAAATTTGGTCCAAACATCTCACGCACGTAGGGAACATAGTAGGTAACAGAGTTGGAACGTCCATCTATGTTGTATTCGATTTTATCGTGCGGAATAAGGTTAGGCGCGCCTTCTTGGTATCCGTTTGAAGTGATAGTGTTAACTTTGATGTAGTCATTCTCACCCGGTGCTTTCACAAAATAGCTCACGCTAAGCGTCAACTCTTCTGCCGACGATCCGATGATATTCGCAGCTTCATCATGCGCATCGGCTACGCGGACTTTGACAAATGGCACAAAGTTTTCGCGCAATAGACCGATACTTTTCGCAAAATCATCATACTCAACACTTGGGTGTGTAGCCACAAGGCCCGCACGTGCATAAGCAAAGTTGACTTTCAGATTTTTAAGCGTCGAATCAATGTTACCTTCGTTGAATGTCTGCAACGCATAGTCATCGATGTAATCTTCGCTGCGGTTATTGTCTGCATCGATATTGATGTACATCATTTTGGTTGCGGTAGCTGAAGGAAACTCTAGGCTCTGTGTTGGGCGCGTATTGTCACGAGTCACTTCAAATATGCGTTCACTGGTATTGCCTTGCTCATCGACCGCTTCAATCACAAAACGGGTAGCATTTCCGAATGCTGTTGTATCTGTATACGTTTCGCTGAAGCGACATGTTGGCAGAATATCCGAGCCTGAACTGAAACACTCAAGGGAACGAATATCGTCCCCCATCGTAATCGTTGCAGAAGCAATTTCACTTCCACTATCGACGATATACCCCGTTAATTCATAGACTTCCGCCGTACCATTCATCGTCGACGGTGAGGTAACCACAATAACTGGCGAGATATTGTCCCATTGGAAAGGAAGTTTAGTGCCTGCACCATAATGCGGCTTGTTGCCCAAGGCATCTTCAGCATAAACCGTCAAACGTGCAGCAAGCACGGTCGGTTGTTCTTCTTCAGGTGGCGGGACTAATTTATCCAGTGCCTGGGTGTCGATAAGAACTTTTGCTGTTGTTTCACGGACACCAACGACAAAATCGCTGCTGTCAATGGCGCACAATCCATTTTCAGCATTTTCATCACATAATAATGCTTCAGACCACGTTGACTCAGTGGTCTGATATTCAATGTAAACCTCGACGCCCTTTACGCCGATCTCATCAGTAAATTGGAGTGATATTTCACCATCACCTGATAATACTTCCTTACCTTCTCGTGTAACTACGGGTGAGTCAGAATCAAGTGGAATTTCATCGCGCGGTGGAATCAAACCGCCGCTATCTCCCGTCGTGCCCAACTTGTTCAAGTGATCGCTGAATGACTCATATTCACTTGCTTCTGTTCCCGATACATTAAGCAGTGGGTTATTGACACTAATCAGTATGTGCTGTGCCAATGTGCTGGTGTAAAAATCACTGTTAATCGCCGCGCGGCCGAAAGTAATCGCTTTCTCGATGCCAAAACCATCAATTTCCACCCCATTCAACACACCATCCGCTTTAATATCTCGGTACTGAAGATCGGAAATGTGCATCGCGGTGTAAAGCGTTTTGCTTTCTTCAGCAGGGTACAAATCGATGAGATCTTTGGAGTAAGATGAATATGCTGTCAGCAATGCTCCATATTTGTGGCCACTACTTGCATAACTACTTTGCCCACCTTTCGAAATGTCGATTGGCGTAGTGATGTTAACGTCAAAACCATACAAATTACTTACTGCGGTAATGGCATTCTGAATCGCCGAGCCGGCTTCCGCCCCTCTAGCAATCCTAAATTGTGTTAAACCCGCTACTTTATGTGTAAGCGGCGTGATCATCAGTTTTTGCTGAGCACCTTCCACATAATTAAAAACGCCAGACATGGAAATGGTTTTTCCATTACTGACAGAAATCACTTCTTGTGTGACCGGATCACGATAGGCTCCACCCTCAGCTTTCACAAACATAGGTATGCTTGCAGAGGTAATATTGACGGAGTAATTACCTTGGGGATCGGACAAGGTTTGCCCAAGCATGCGCCCTACCTTGCCGTTTTTGTATTCCCAAATACTAACCGAGGCGCCAGATACAGGCGCATCAAATACAACGCCTGAAATTGTGCCTATGGCACGGTCTGGCGGAGCTGTACTAGGACCACCATCTTCGCCGCCGCCACAAGAAATGACAGACAACGTGAGTAAAATCGAAACAATCCAAAGTTTAAGAGTAGAGGTATTCATGATGCCGACAAAAAGCGAATTTTGCCGAATTATATTTTCTGGGTAAAAATACTCAACGTGGCAAAAAAACAGGCAATTTAGTCATTATGTCGGGAGTCTAAATCATAATACCCATTAAAGATATAAACCGATAAACATTGTGCAGGAATAGAGCATCAAAATTTATTTCTGAGCCAGTTTAAAGTCAAAAAAAAGCAGGAAATAATTTATTTTTTCTTTGAAAAGTGCTCCATAACGCAATATTTTAATGTCCATTCCATTTTCTTATCCAGAATAAAAGATTAAAAAATGAACCGCGACGCTATTGATAAGATAATTCTAAATGATACTAGACCTGCAATACATCAATTAACCTTCGCCGCGTTGTTTGTTCTCGTTGCTATTTCAGTTGCCGTCTACACTAGCTCACCTCTATTCAAGGTTAGTGAAAACTCCGAAGGCAAAGCGTGGCGATCAGACGCCAAAATCGACGTATCCTTCCCGCAAGCAGAAATCTACTTACCAAAGCAACAAAAAGCGCAGTTTCAGGCCATCGTCGAGGGTTCATTTTTCACTTCAGCTTTGGACTCAGGGATGTCTGCATCTCAAGTGAGCGCGCTAGTGAACACGGTTTCTCCTCATTTCGACTTTATCGCAACGCCAAAGGAAAACGGAATTTTTTATGCTGTTTTTGATGAACTCGACCCTGAAAGTTTTCGCGTATTTTTTTATGAAGATAATCAACACGATTTTTATATTGTTCGCTATTTTGACAATGCTCTCTATAACGAACATGCGATTCCTTTTGCCGGTCCGACATACCTGAACGCTCCTACCAAGACCTCGTTTTCCGTAAGTTCTCACTTTGACCACAATCGCCTTCACCCAGTCACAAACCGGGTAACTCCTCACTACGGGACGGACTATCCAACCCCAATTGGAACCCCTATCATTGCGATTGGGCGCGGCAAAGTCACAGTGTCAAAATACGATCGTCTGGCTGGCAATCACATTACAATTAGGCATGAAAATGGCGATGTCTCTCGGTACTTTCATTTACATAAGCGGGCAGTTAGTGCTGGAGATTATATTGAGATAGGTGAACAAATTGGCATTAGTGGTAACACAGGAAGAACAACAGGGCCTCATCTTCACTTCGAATTTTGGAGGGATGGCACCGCGATGGACTTTGAAAAAATCAATCATTCGTTTGGCGAAACATTGAATGCCTCAGCCGAAAACAGAAAGAATATTCTTGCTTTGTTTAACAAACATCTAGCCAGTTTCAAACGAAGAGAACAATAGTAAACGTCTAAATATAATTTGTTAGGCACTTGCTTTAGTGATGGGCATTTATAATAAAAATAACGAACGTCATAAGACCGCTGTTGATGCTAAAACCTGTTTCCTCACACTGCGGCTCATGATAGGACTCTCTAATTCAGACACACGCAGATGAGTTTGTTCGTCATTGCTACCATTATTTTCCCAATCCATCATGATGCCATTAGATTCGTTATTTGAAAGCCGAGCAACGTTGTCTCGCGTCGCTCGGCTGAACCCTGACTAGGGCTCTGCATCCCTATCTCAGAGGTTTACTCCAGATACGAAAAAGCCCGCTCAGTGAGCGGGCTTAATCTAATTTGGCGGAGAGATAGGGATTTGAACCCTAGGTGCGCTATAAACGCACGCCGGTTTTCAAGACCGGTGCTTTCAACCACTCAGCCATCTCTCCGTGGTTGCGGCGAATATTACTGAGCTAAGGGGTGCCTGTAAACCCTTTTTCTAAGAAAATTCACTCAAATGCCTAAAAACAATACAAATCATGCTTGTGTTCTTTGTTTTTAAACGTATTCACACAGTGTTTTTGTACAATTTTTACACTTTCATTACTTTCATGTTCGCTTTCCTATTTCATGCCACGCGGTATCAGATACAATGGCTTCAACACTCGCTTGCTCTATTCAGCTATGAAACAACTACTTTTACTTGCATTGATCCTACTGTCTGCTGCCAGCCCCATACTCGCCAATGAACAAATATCACCCATCAAAGGTGCCGCGTGCTTGGTGTCTGATGCCTCGGGACGCGTATTGGTCACTCGCGATATTTTAAATAATCGTATCGCCATTCCCGGTGGGTATGTGGACAGCGACAATCCCGCCGATGCAGCCGTTCGCGAAACCCTTGAAGAAACGGGCATCAAGGTGAAAGCCGTTGGCGAATTGGCTCGCCTCCGCAATGCAGTCTTGTACAATTGTGTCGCTTTGTCCCCTATCCCTGTGCATACCGACAATTCTGGTAAAGGCACTGTCGCGGCGTGGCAAGCCGAACATTTTGGACGGGAGGTTCGCGCCGTTTTTCTTGTGCAACCTGAAAGCATCAATCTGGAAGATGCGCGATTTCCAGACCAAGTCAAAATGTTTCCCGAACTGCTAAAAAAAGCCAACAGAAGTGAGATTGACGAGCGCACCGATTTTTCTCACCTCGCTCATGATTTCTCAGTGTGGAATGCCGATATTAACCTAACGGTACAAAGGGCAGTCCACGCCCTTCCTGCACCATTCAATGCCTTTATGGGCACGCTGATTACATGGGCTTCAGCTATGGGAAGTGGCGTGCTGTTCTTTATGCTGCTCCCCTTTGCAATTGCCACGGGTGGTGTTAAGCGTGCAAGCGAAACCCTGCTTGTTACCGTTATCGCCACCGTGATTGTCAGCTTTGGAAAGCTCTATTTTGGGGTGCCCCGCCCCTTTTATATATTCCCTGAATTACAGCTTGCCAACGCGTCAGGGTTTGCGTTTCCAAGTGGGCATACTGCGACTGCTTTTGCTGTGTGGGGGCTGATTTATCATTGGCTAAAACAAGCAGGTCATAACCGATTAAGCATTTGGTTGGTTCCGGCATTACTCGTCGCGTTAAGCCGTGTTTACCTTGGTGTTCACTACGTGACAGATGTGATTGCAGGTGCTGTGATCGGAGTGCTGACGGTGTTTATCGTTAACGCTCTGAGTAGCCGTCGCTTCATGGACAAGCCACTGTTACTGCATCCGTTGCCGTGGCTGTTAGTGGGGCTTTTGGTTGTGCCTTTCGCCGCTACGCAAATCCAACCTTTGTTCCTGTATTGCGTGGTCTTCTCGCTTGTTTTTTCGCTTATGTTGATGGGAAATCCAAGAGCAATACATGCGACCAAACCGATGGGAGCAAAGTGTGGCGTGATAACACTGGTGATCGTGTTGTTGATAGCGGCAACCGCGTTCAGCATTGCGCAGCTCTCGCAATCCAGCATCGAAATACTTGCTGTAAATTGTACTGCCATCGCGTTACTTGCCGTGTGGATTTCGCGTGGCGCACCTCGCGTCAGTAAATAGAATGCAAAAAAAAAAGAGCACCCGAGGGTGCTCTTTTTCACTTAAAACGGGTGCTAGCTTTTTGCCGCATCCGCCAGTTCTTTCTCTGCATCATGGTCAATTTCAACACCGCTGATAACACCCGCCTTCGGATCATTGTAAATCGACTCATCCAACTTGCCTTCGCTTTTCGCAACAATACAGCTTACTGCTGCATCACCGGTCACGTTAACCGCAGTGCGCACCATATCCAACAAACGGTCAACACCCAGGATCAGGCCAATACCTTCAAGCGGTAAACCTACCTGCGCGAATACCATCGACAACATGATCAAGCCTACGCCCGGCACACCTGCCGTACCAATAGAGGCAAGCACAGCCATCATGATCACGGTGAGAAAGCCCGCCACGCCTAAGTCTATACCGTAGATGTTAGCAATAAACACTGTCGCGACACCTTGCATGATCGCCGTACCATCCATGTTGATGGTGGCACCAAACGGCACGGTGAATGAACCCACCGAATTCCTTACACCCAAACGCTCAGTCACGGTACGCAGCGTAACGGGAATGGTCGCATTGGAGCTTGCGGTATTAAACGCGAACACCTGCATATTGCGCACTTTTTTCATGAACAAACGCAGATTTAGGCCAGAGAACACTTTGAGCACCGTAGGGATAACGACGAACAAATGGAGAAGCAATACAGCAATCAGCACGACCACGTAGCCAATAAGCTGCGCAAACAGTGCCAAGCCCAGGTTCGCCATGGCTTTTGCTATCAAACAGAACACCGCGTATGGCGCGATCTCCATGATAACGGTGACCATTTTCATCATAATTTCGTTGAGTACTTCAATCAGCTCAACCACTTTTTTGGCAGGTTTACCCACCATCAAAATACAAACCCCCATCAAGATGGCAAAGAAGATGATTTGAAGCATTTCACCTTCTGACAGTGCATTAATTGGGTTGTTTGGGATGATGTCGATAAGAACCTGAGAAAGCGGTGGTGCTTCGCGCCCAGAGAACGCTGTATCTGCGGCCATTTGCATGCCCGTACCAATACCGCTGAGTGATGCAATCGTAATAGCAAACGCAATGGCGATGGCTGTCGTTAGAATATAGAGCCCAAAGGATTTCGAGCCAACACGTCCTAACGCTTTAATATCTCCAATTCCGCATACGCCACAAATCAGTGAAAAGAGTACCAGTGGAACCACCAGCATTTTTAACGCATTCACAAACATCTTACCCACAACGTGGAATAAGCCGTTTGTTATATAGGTATCAATAAACCCGCCCGCAGGGTTAAGTCCGAGTATGTTTATCGTCAGTCCAAGAATAATACCTGCAACCAAGCCAATAATGACCTTAGCCGTCAGGCTCAATTTTCCATCATTTGATGCAGAGTTTTGCATAACGCCTCCATGACTATTTTTTTAGTACGTCATGAAGCTCTCGACGCTTTCAACTCACCCACTATTAGCTAAACGCTGGACTAAATGAAAAAGTGTTTGAGCCGTCAAATGCATAGGATTTGACGACTGAAAATTTGATTTTAGTACCAGAGTTAATGGGAAATGAGCAAGCTTATGTCAGGAAATCTTCACAACGCTGATCATAGATATATCCTGAATCGCTAATATGCTTTGTCTCTTAAATGAGCCTGCACGTGCATTTGTTATTATTATGTTAACAGTGACGTATAACATATTGTTTTTGAAAAAAGCGCATCACGCGACACGCTTATCTTTTGAGTTAAACAGCGGCAAGTTCTTGAGAGAGATTGAGGTGATTTTGCGCGGTCATGTAGCTGACGTGCGCTTCAATAAGAGAATTGGCTTCGCCTTCCCAGAAAGGACTTTGCTGATGCTGGCAGAACTCCAATAACGTCACAACCAGCGCGTCCATCCACTTCAAACACCACCGTTTTACTTCTATGTCATGGCTGATGTTACTGCCCATTTCCTGCATCTTGCTATAGGCAAACTGCAAAAATGCATAGGACCCATCGCGATCATCAACCGAATTTAGATGGTGATGTAGCCTGATACACGCATCGAGCCAATAACCAATCCCCAAGCTTTTTTCTTCATCAATATTGGGAGAAAAAAGGTGAACCGGCGCCTCAATAACTAACGTCTCCAAGCAACACATTTCATTGATATTTTGGTTGCAATACCACGCCTGAATGCAACTTAGCCATTCTGGAATTTCTCGGGCCTGTTGTGTGTTTTGAATCATGCAGCAGACTCCCAGCAACGAACAAAGTGATTCTCACTCACTTGGTTGATGACTGGCTGCAAACGCTCACTGAGCGCACGAATGCCTTCTGCATTTTCAGCGTAATTCGCAGTTTCTTTTATCAGGTCAGCAAATGGCAAATCCGGATCAGGGACAGCGGAAATCAGCAATTTGGTATAAGGATGCTGCGGGTTGGAAAGTATCTGTTGTGTATCGCCCCACTCCACTATTTGTCCACGATACATTACTGCAGTGTCTTCCGCGATATAGTGTGCTGTCGCTAAATCATGCGTGATATAAAGAAAACCAATCCCCATTTCCTGCTTCATCCGCTGCATCAAATTCAGCACACCAAGACGAATGGACACATCCAACATCGATGTGGGTTCATCGGCCAGAATAACTTGCGCACCGACGCCCAAGGCGCGTGCCAAATTCACACGTTGCCTCTGACCACCACTTAATTGGTGAGGAAACTTGTTGAGGCAATCTGCATCAAGCTCAACTAACGACAGAAGTTCTCGCTGCTTCTCTCGAATTTCCGCATCACTCAGACGCGCGTGATAAATACCTAAAGGCCGCGCGATATGGTGATCGATTCTGTGTGCAGGGTTGAGGGACCCAAATGGGTCCTGAAAGACCATTTGAACCTGACCGCGATATTCACGCAATGCGTTGCCAGTTTTGATCTCCTTGATGTTTTGCCCATTGAAGAGAATATTGCCTGATGTGACATCATGAACTTTGGTGATCAAGCGTGCGACCGTGCTTTTTCCACACCCCGACTCACCCACTAGCGCCAACGTTCTGCCTTTATGCAAGTCAAAACTCACGCCACGCAATGCGTGAAAAGACCCTTTTTTCGCAAATCCGCCGCCCATTGAAAATGTCTTGGAGATGTCCTGTACCTGAATAATCGGCGAGTTCATGACTGTGCTCCTTCTTCAGATTTCACTTTATTGGTTTTTCTATCGTGGATATTAGGGAACGAAGCCCACAACTTCTGTGTATATGGGTGTTGCGGATTGTGCCGAATCTTTTTGGCGGAATTTACCTCGACGATTTCACCATGGCGCATGATCGCAATGCGATCACTCAACTGCGTCATCAAAGCCAAATCATGGGTGATAAACAAGACAGAGAAACCAAACTCTTCTTTTAATTTAAAGATTTGCTGCAAGATTTCGCGTTGAACTACAACGTCGAGTGCCGTTGTTGGCTCATCCATAATGATCAACTTAGGGCTTAGGCTCAATGCAATCGCAATCACGAGGCGCTGTCGCATTCCGCCACTGAATTGATGTGAGTAGTCTTTCAACCTGTCTCTGGGGATGTTCACCAAATCAAGCATTTTCAATGCTCGGGTAACCGCTTGTTCTCTCGACCACCCTTTGTGGTGTTGAATAACATCAAGAAATTGTTCTTCTACCGTCAATACGGGATTCAATGAATTCATTGCGCTTTGGAATACCATAGCAATTTCACTCCACCGAATCACAGACAGCTGTTGATCTGACAGGGTGCGAAGATTGACGTCTTCCAGCCAGATTTCCCCACCAGAAATCATCGCCGGTGGCTTGTGAAGATGGTTTACTGAGAAAGCGATAGTACTTTTGCCGCACCCCGACTCGCCGGCCAGCCCAAAGATCTCACCGTGACCAATATCGAAACTCACACGATCAACCGCTCGAAAGTGCCCATCATCCGTGATGTAATCAACGCAGAGTTCCCTTACACGAAGTAGAGGTGCCTCATGAAAAGCGTGCTCATGTACCATGCTTTAACACTCCTGAATAAACATTGAATGCAAACTATTATCATTTGCATCAATCGTAAAGTTTGTTGACCTAAAGGGTGAAGCGGATCGCAGGTTCTCTCAGTGTGAGATGATTTTTACAACATCGAAAACAGTTAAGTCGACACGATAAGTTCGGCAAGATAGAACGAAAATAAGCCCGTAACGAGAAGTGCACGTTAAGAATGAAAACCTGTCCAGAGTGCAACACTGACGTCGCCTGTACCGCCGATTCAGGTACTTGCTGGTGTATGAGCTACCCGCCCGTTTTACCCGTTGCAGAAAGCGACAACCTGGCTTGCCTTTGCCCTTCCTGCCTCGCCAAGCGCGTGAACAGCAAGCTCAATGATATCTATCAGGATTACACCACCGATGATTTAGTGCGTCTCGCCAAACCCTACGCAGCTAACACACCATTGATTGAGGGCATCGATTACACACAAGAAAACGGCTATATGGTGCTGTCAGCGTGGTATCTGTTAAAACGCGGAAAATGCTGTGGGAATGGCTGTCGTCACTGCCCTTACGGCCACGCATCGACTAATAATGCCAACAACGTGGGCTAAATCACGGACGTTAATGCCATCTTGACGGAAAATGCGCGCCCTTCTGCCGCGTCAACTGGCAAAATTATTAGAAGAATCAAAAATGAAAATTGTTGCTGTAACCGCCTGCCCGACAGGCATCGCCCACACCTACATGGCCGCTGCTGAATTAAAAAAAGCAGCTCAACAAACAGGTATTCAAATCAACGTTGAAACCCAAGGTGCAATGGGCATTGAAAACCCGCTGAGCGTCATGGAGATCGCGCGTGCCGACGTGGTATTGATTGCGTCTGATATTGAGATTGAAGATCGTGCGCGTTTCACGGGTAGTAAAATTCACTGCGTCACTATCGAAGAAGTATTAACCGACCCTGTTAGCGTACTGGCGCGTTGTAAAACCTTATGATCACCCGGCGGATCACTTTCCTGATTGGTGAAGACGGGTTGGCGGCATGGCGTTTGGCGAAACTCAAAACGCTCGCTGGTTATTTCCGCTCTGTCACCATTCTCTGCAATCTGTCTCAACGCAAACAAGCCAGCGTTGAGCACCCGATGCGGATCATGAGTTTAAGTGCTCTGCCTGATGATTTATGCCAACTTTTCATCGAAGGCTCCGATGCAGAACTGGCTTCCATGGTACTCACCAATTTTATCGACGAACATGCCACGCTGATTTCAGGGGGCAAGCGTACGGTCTCATTTTCTCCGACTACGTATGTCTCACTCCCTTTCGCGGTTCAACGCCACCGACTCACCAATACGCCGTTAGATAAACATGCCTTACTCGGCGAATTTGCGTTGCAAGTGTCTAAGACGGAATCCCTGTCGCAAGAAGATATATTTAATGCCATGTACAAACGGGAAAGCGTCTCTTCAACGTGTATGGGCCATGGCATTGCGCTTCCTCATGTGATGCTTGCGGGCATTACCCAAGCGCACATTCTTGTCGCGACATCTTCTGAACCGTTAGATTGGGCGTCAAGCCGAGGGGATGTAACGCGGGTTGTCGGTTTAGTGCTACCGACACCACCAGTTCGTGAGCACATCGTTGCGTTTTCAGGCTTCTCACAACAACTGCTCGATGAAACGTTTTGCGAATACCTCACGGAAAACAGCGATATTGATATTATCGAAACCATCATTCTTCACGCACTAAATACCCCTTTTCGATAAGCCTGCCGTAAAAACCACGGCCCTTGCCGAGGACAATGATACGTTTCTACAGTAACTACACTTGCCCGCGATACTCAGAAGGTGTCATCCCTGTTTTGGCCTTAAAGACGCGGTAAAAATAATTCACATCCTGAAAGCCACAGCGCGTCGCTACCTCACCTAACCTGAAGTCGTAACGTTTTAGCATGAACTTGGCGCGGTCAACACGTACCCAAGTAATGTAATCCGCCATCCGCATATGGCCTTGTTGCCGGAACAATCGAGACAAATGGTTAGGGGTGATGTTAAAGCGTGCCGCGATAGATTCACGAGTGATGGAACGATGGAAGTTTTCCTGAATATAAATACAGATCCCCTGATACAAGTCTTCAACCCGATTACGCGAACTGGCAACAGGCGCGGTGAGCATCGTCTGACAATAGCTCATCAACGCTTTCAGCAAGTAGCTGTCCATCGGTGCCTGTACGGGCTCCTTCGCTAACATGTTTAGCGCATTCAGCATATGATCGATTGAATGTCCTGTTCGGGTTTGAATGCTGTGTTTTTGGACGTCATAAAATCCCGGCTGTTTTTTCGCCTTTCCGACAAGGCTGAATCCCAACTGCCGCTTACCAAATAACAAGCTCAGCACCGAGCAATCTGTATCCCAGTTCGGTTTATTCCAGCTGTTCGGCGGAACGTACAATACGTCACCTTGCGTGAGTACCACTTCGTTTATCGATTTGTCTTCACTCTCCAGCAAGTTGGGATACTCACCGCTCAGTACCAACTCTACGCGGGGGAAGTTCACTTGGTAGCTAAACTGTGGAGGAGTAACTTGGTCCCGAGCAAAGACGATGCGACTGACATGCTCGCTCTCTGAAAGCAGGTTATCTAAAAGGAGATGAAAAACCTGGCTCATTTTTCCTCTAACATACTGATGATTCCGCGGGCATTATCATGTCGCCTATCACTTCCCGCCAGATCTATTCTGTCACCAAGACCAATAGCGTGATTTCAGTCACTTAATTTTTCCCTTCACGCATCAGCATTACGTTACTAATTTCTAGCTTTCCACACATGGCCAACGCACCACCAAAAACCAACCCAACAGATAGATGAAGATTAACCATTGTTTTTATTAATCTTTATATACATCGGCGTTATTAATTAATGGGCAATAAAAATGAGAATGCGATCACACTCACTACGCTAGGTTACAAATATCCAGTAAAAGCCTTTTATCTCCTCTTTCTGAAACATAGGGGAAAAGCGGAAAATTACCCTTATCGAAACAACACAATAATTACCTGGGGTAGCAATCATGATTACGTCGCTAATCAATAAAAATCTGATTTGCCTGAATCTGAGCGCCAAGACAAAAGAAGACGTCTTTGTTGAGATGATCGAGCTTCTGCATGCGCAATGTCGCGTTAACGATAAAGCACAGTTTCTTGCAGATATTCATGCCCGCGAAGAGCTAGGCAATACTGGCTTTGAAGACGGCGTTGCGCTGCCGCACGCAAAAAGTGCTGCGGTTATCGAACCTGCAGTTGCGATTGGCATCAGCCGCGAAGGTATCGAGTACGGCGCAGAAGACGGCCTGCCTTCGAAACTCTTTTTCATGATTGCTTCGCCGGATGGCGGTGCAAACCACCATATTGAAGTGCTGGCTGAACTGTCTTCCAAACTGATTGAAGACGGTTTTATTGAAACGTTCATGCAGGCTGCAACAGCAGAGGACGCACTGGCGCTTTTGCTGGAGAAAAAAGAACAACAGGAAACACCAGAAGCTAACAAAGGCTTGTTAATTGGTGTAACGGGCTGCCCTGCGGGTGTGGCGCACACCTATCTAGCGGCAGAAGCACTGGAAAAAGGTGCCGCTGCGCTGGGTTATGAAATGAAGGTAGAAACCAACGGTTCTATCGGCGTGAAAAACAGCCCAACCGCTGAAGAGATTGCACGTGCAGAAGCGATTATCGTGTCTTGTGACAAGCAAGTGGATATGGCGCGTTTTGCCGGTAAACGTTTAATCAAAACAGGTGTAAAAGCCCCCATCAAAGATGCAAAAGGCCTGATCAACCAAGCCTTGTCAGCCCCTGAATACGTGGCAAATGCGGACGAGCGCGCCGCCGACAACGGTGAAAGCAAAGCATCACAAGCACGTTCTGACCTCTATCGTTACCTCATGAACGGTGTATCTCACATGATCCCGTTTGTTGTGACTGGTGGTCTTCTGATCGCACTGGCGCTCGCAATTGGTGGTCAGCCTACCGAAGCGGGCATGGCAATTCCTCCGGGTAGCCTGTGGAACAAAGTACTTGATGTGGGTGTGGTCGCCTTTACACTGATGATCCCTATTCTGTCTGGTTATATCGCTTACGCCATTGCTGACCGTCCGGGTCTTGCGCCGGGTCTGATTGGTGGCTGGATCGCCAACAACGGTTCGTTCTACGGTGCTGAAGCGGGTACTGGCTTCATCGGCGCTATCGTTGCAGGCCTGCTGGTTGGTTACTTTGTGAAATGGGTGGCTACCCGTAACTACCACAAGTTTATTCAACCGCTTGTGCCAATCATGATTGCGCCAATCACGGGTTCTCTGTTCATCGCAGGTTTGTTCATCTTCGTTATCGGTGCGCCTATCGCGGGACTGATGGAAGGCCTGAACACCATGCTGACCAACATGAGCTCAGGTAACGTTATCATTCTGGGTATTGTTCTAGGTGGTATGGCTGGCTTCGACATGGGCGGTCCATTCAACAAGGTGGCCTTCCTGTTCTCCGTCGGCATGATTGCAAGCGGTCAGACACAGTTTATGGGTGCCATGGCGTGTGCAATCCCTGTCGCTCCGCTGGGCATGTCTCTGGCAACCGTTATCGGCCGTAAATTCAACATCTTCGAAGAATCAGAAATCGAAGCAGGTAAAGCATCCGGTGCAATGGGCTTGGTCGGTATCTCTGAAGGTGCTATTCCATTCGCTGCGCAAGACCCAATGTCAGTGATTCCTGCGAACGTACTGGGTTCGATGGTTGCAGCGGTCATGGCCTTCTCATTCGGCATCACGAACAGCGTGGCGCACGGTGGTCCGGTTGTTGCTCTGCTTGGTGCGATGAACAAACCGGTTCTGGCGCTGGCGTGTATGGCGGCAGGTGCAATCGTCACCGCTCTGGTTGCAGTTTCTCTAAAGAAAATGCGTCAAGCTAAAGCTCAGAAAGAAAGTGCTTCTGTAGCAACTGCTTAATCGATTCCCCCTGAATTCGCCCCCTTATTCTTAAGGGGGCGTTTTCCTGTTTTAGATCCAAATTTAATGAAACGGTTCTGATACACTCACAGCCAGTTTTGAAACACTAAAAGAAGAACGAAGAAGAAGAAGAAGAAGAATGACGACTCACTTTTACCCACTGAACAATATTATCCAGGACTATGCGTGGGGCAGCCACGATGCCCTGAATACCCTATTCAATATCGCGAACCCTGAAAACAAACCACAAGCTGAAATCTGGATGGGTGCACACCCAAATGGTTGCTCAAAAGTGACCGTTGACGGCAATGAAACCCTGCTGTCAGATTTCATCAACACCGACATGACAAAGATACTTGGTGCAGGCACAGCGGCCCAATTTGGTGAACTGCCTTACCTGTTCAAAGTGCTTTCTGCTGAGAAAGCGCTGTCAGTACAAGTTCACCCAAGTAAAGCGCAAGCCGAAGAAGGCTTCGCGAAAGAAGAAGCAGCGGGCATTCCACTGTCTGCGGGCTTTCGCAATTATAAAGATCCAAACCACAAGCCTGAGCTTGTCTACGCATTGACGTCATACACTGCCATGAATGGCTTCCGTGACTACAGTGAAATATTGGGTCTCTTCCACCAGCTAAACATTGCTGAGCTCAGCGAACTTCTCAACGCACTGGAAGCGAACCAGAACGAAGCAGGACTGAGCGCATTTTTTGAAGCCATGCTGTCTTTGGATGGCGAGGTGAAAGCGAGTTGCCTTGCGCAGCTTATTGCGTTTGCAGACGCGCATAAAGAAGATGCCTTCTTTGCATTGCTATTGGATTTATCTACACAATACCCTGGCGATATTGGCCTGTTCTCTCCGCTCATTCTGAACACCATTACGTTGGCGCCAGGCGACGCCATGTTCCTCGATGCGTGTACACCTCATGCGTATATCAAAGGGACGGGGCTGGAGATCATGGCGAACTCTGACAACGTATTGCGCGCAGGTCTGACCCCAAAACACATGGATATCCCTGAGTTGGTTTCATGTACCCGTTGTGTGCCGATGCCAAAAGAGATCATACTGCTGGCACCTAACGTAGAAGGCAATGCACAGCATTACCCAATTCCAGTGCCAGATTTCAAGTTCAGTGTTTACCGCAACACAGAGAAGGAATCGCTAACGACATCCAGTGCAGAAATTCTGATCGCCATTGATGCACCGCTGACCGTTACACACCAAAGTGGAGATAGCGTGACGTTAAATAAAGGTGAGTCGGTATTTATTCCTGCCTCTACCCAACAGTATTCTGCTAGCACTCAAGGTTCGTTTGCTCGCGCTTACAATTAAAAAATAAAATAAAAAAGCCCGAAATCATTCGGGCTATTCTTTTGAAAAAACGCTTACACACACCAAAAGATTTGACTATTTAACTCAACAATAATTAATAAATTAACATACAAACAACGAAAATTAAAAAATACAACTAAAATTAATCTTTATTATTCATAGCATTAGACTCACTAAAACTTTTTTCATACTATGGAACTAGAAAAGATTCAATATTAGCTAATTCGTATATTATGTTTTAAACAAAACACCACATATTACCCTTGCAAAATAAACGCCATCTCATTCTAGAGACATATAAAATATCCACAACATGCCAGTCTAAACATTAATCGCGGAAAATTCTCATCGTCTATAGATACTAATTAGAGGAAGGATCCTGAGCATGTTGTCAGATATTGAAAATAATCCCATCAAAGCAAGCCGATTCCTGCAGCGAGCGACATTTGGGGTTAAAAAGGACGACTTGGAACAATTGATGTCCCAAGGAGTACTTTCATGGTTTGAAGAGCAAGCCACACTGAAAGAATCGCTGCATCTCCCCCTTGCTAGAGCATATACCCCTAACTTCTCTGAAATTCAGCGCGTTCGACTTAGAGCGAAAAACGGCGCTTGGTGGAATCTCGCTTTTCAGGCTAAAGACCAAGTTAAACAGCGAATGGCATTTGCACTCAGCCAGATATTCGTCGTTTCTTTCAACGGAATTGCCGGTAAGCCAGATAGGGTCGTCTACTACTACGATATCTTGCTAAAAAACGCTTTAGGCAACTATCGAAAACTCATGGAGGAAGTCACACTGACAGCCGCTATGGGGCAGTTTCTTACCATGGATGGCAGCAGAAAAGCGGACCCCGCAAAAAAAACGTTTCCTGATGAGAATTACGCACGTGAAATTATGCAGTTATTCACGATAGGTTTGTGGGAGCTCAACCAAGACGGCACTCCAAAACTTGATGCCAATGGTGCAAAGATTCCCGCGTATTCCCAGGAGGATGTGGAAGAGTTAGCACGTGCATTTACAGGCTGGTTTGGAAAAAGAAACGCCTTTCGCATGACCGCTAAACGTGCATATCACGACACCCAAACCAAACACGTGTTGGGGAAACAAATTAAAGCAAACCTCTCGCCTCGCCAAGATATTCGCCGAGCGATGGACATTCTTTTTGCACACTCCAACACTCCGCCTTTTGTCGCTACATTACTGATAAAACGTTTGGTTACCAGTAACCCGCGCCCAGAATATGTTAGACGTGTTGCTAACGCGTTTAAGGATAACGGGGCTGGTGTTAGGGGCGATTTAAAAGCCACGTTGCTCGCCGTGCTAACCGACAGTGACGCAATCAACGAAAGAGGGCTGGGTGACACTGTTATGGATTCTCGCAGTCATTTCGGAAAAGCGAAAGAACCCATTGTTGCTCTGACGCAGATAGGTCGCGGATTAAATATTGATTCAAAACATGACGCTTGGAACGATTATTTCGGTACATACTCGATACTAG
This sequence comes from Enterovibrio nigricans DSM 22720, assembly GCF_900167155.1. GTDB lineage: Bacteria > Pseudomonadota > Gammaproteobacteria > Enterobacterales > Vibrionaceae > Enterovibrio > Enterovibrio nigricans. The sequence continues at coordinate 29,337 of NZ_FUXU01000053.1, forward strand.
GACAAGCACCACTCGAAGCGCCTTCCGTCTTTAATTTCTATACACCCGATTTTGCACCTCAGGGAGAAATTGCAGACAAAGAATTAACAGCACCCGAGTTCAAAATTATCAATGCTCAAACGCTACACGATACGCAAGATTTGATTCACCGATTAATCAACGGTGCATCTAAAGAGCATTGGATCTGGGATAAAACAGAGTTTGAAGAAGCCGCCAAGCACCATGAAGACTTGATTGGTCTAATTGAAGCGCGTTTTTTCTGTCAATCGATGTCGAACGGCCTCAAAAACAGGCTCTCCGCCTTGTTGGCAGCGAATGATAAATTGAAAAAACACAAAAAGGTCCGCGTTGCCCTTTATACCGCCCTCACCTCACCCGAGTTTTTCACCCAGGAGGCCCTCTCATGAAAATTTCTCGCCGTACTTTTCTTAGGGGCTCTGTGGCCGCAACAACAGCCAGTTTAGCAAGCCACCCTCTGTCAGCACAAAGCATTGAACATAGTGACTACAAAGCACTCGTTATTGTGTTTCTTTTCGGCGGTAATGATGCTTTCAACACCATCATTCCTCTCTCTTCTGCTCGCTACAGCGAGTATGCGCAAATTCGCGGACATTTAGGTGTACCTAAATCAGAGATTCTGAACACAGGACTACAGACGTGGCGAAAAGAGGACGTGGGTATCCATCAATCTCTTTCCCCACTGCTCCCTCTTTTTGAACGGGGTGATGCAAACGTCATTCTTACTTCAGGACAACTTATTGAACCAACCAACGCAGCAAAAATTGCAGCTGAGAGTGTAAGACTCCCTGAGTTTTTAATGGCGCACAACACCCAGCAACAAATGTGGCAAGCTGGTGCGACAAACCTGACGCGAGCATCTGGATGGGCGGGGCGAATGTTAGATAAATTCGCGAATCATTCCAGTGTTACACCTTTATTCTCCATTACCGGCGATAATCTGCTGCTCAGAGGTGATAGGGTAAGACAAAGCGTGCTGAGTACCAAAGGGGTGGGTAATTACCCTGCATGGCAACGTCTCAGTGCTTTTCGCGACGGATATTTTGGTCACTTTACCGATGAAACTTATCCCAATATCTATTCCCGCCAATACGCGAAATCCATGAGAAATGGCGTATTAGAAAATGAATTTCTGAGTGCCACGTTGGAGCAATTTCCTGCGCTTGACAGCATGCCACAAAGCCGTTTGGGCGGACAATTGAGCTTGGTGGAAAGACTCATTCGCGCCAACCAGACACTAGAGCAACCCAGACAAGTGTTTTTGGTTGGCATGGGCGGCTTTGACACACATAAAGACCAAGCAGATAGGCACCCTGCATTGCTGAGCGAAGTGGCAGAAGCGCTTGCGGCCTTCCAAGACAACATTGCGGCGCAAGGTCTATCAAACGCAGTAACGACAATCACGATGTCCGACTTCGGAAGACGAGCGCAACCCAACGCGACAGGCACAGACCATGGCTGGGCTGGCCATCAAATCGTGCTTGGTGGTTCAGTGCGCACTAAAAGAGCCTTCGGGCGTTTTCCTGAACTGAACTCTGGGAGTGCTCGCGATTACAAAAATGGAAGGATCATTCCTCTCATTGCTGCCGACAGGGTAAACGCAAGCTTGTGCCGTTGGTTTGGCCTTCCAGAAGCCGATATCATGGAGATATTCCCAAATATCAAAAACTTCAAAACACCTTACGTCTCATTTATCTAAGATAATCGCATAGTGGAGCAAGTGCTCCACTATGCGTGTTCTTCTTTCCTCTGCGAAAGCGTTTCTGATCTCACATCCATTCTCCTCCAAGTCCGCGTGAATGGGCTTTGTTGCTTAATTCGGTTGGAAGACATGGCAGCCTAAAGTTGTTCGGTTCTTAAGCAATATACTGAGTTTCAGGCATACCCAGTCCTGTAAGCTTGTTCAGCGCTTTGATCATAGCGTAAGTCTCGCCAACCTGAGCAATGTAATTTCTTAGGCCTAATTCCCCACCTAGCAGCTGTTTTACTCGGTACATTGCTGTCTCTGATAGTGAGCGCTTGTGATAGCCATACCGCTTTTTCCACTTCTTGTTGGAGCCGTAGAGCTTTTGACAACCTACTGCTAAATTGCGAGGGTGTCCTTGTTCCCAGAATGCA
>NZ_FUXU01000036.1 GCF_900167155.1 Enterovibrio nigricans DSM 22720
ATCGTAGCTTCTAGATTTAGTTCCATCGATTTAAGCAACAAAGCCTGAAAAATGCCATGCGTTGGGAATCTGTCTTAAACGCTTTGTTATACACGTTCTAAATAGGTACTTTCCCTGTAGCCTTTGCCCACCAGACAAGTGCAATAGGAATAAACATCAACATGAGCCGTAAATTGAATAAAAAGAAATCAAAAACAAACTTTGATACCTTTCCATCATTGTCATAGATGTATATCTTTTTAAGGTGCTCATACGGCTCGCGAGTACCATGTGTTACTTGGGTAGCCAAAAACAAATAGCTTATTATCGTGAAAGCCCAAGCGATAACGTTATTCGAACTCACCGCTACGACCATTCCAGCGCTTGTCCATAGGCTATTTCTCACTGAGTTAAACCAGACATCAACAAGCTTGCTATCATGAATATTTTTGAAAAATAGACCTTTCATATTTTCCTCTAAGTGTATAACAGTGTATTAGATGACAAAATGTCCTGTTTAAACACGATATTTTGTCTTTTAATAACAAATGCACTGATTCTATCACTGACTAACACCTTGTTTTCATTAAAATCCCTTCTCACGCACAAAACTGTGATGTGGTAAAAGGACAAAATGTCTTTTTTGTTGCATAAGTACCAAACGCATCAGTACTGTATAAATAAACAGCCATGGTGACTAATAATGAAATCTCTCTTTCTTAATGCAATTCAAGAAATGATGTACACAAAACAGTACTCACATAAGACTGTTAAATCCTATCTTCATTGGATTGCTGACTTCATTCGTTTTAATGGCATGACACATCCAGCTAAAATGGGAGACGAAGAAGTAGAGCGTTATCTTAGTTTTCTTGTAAATAAAAGAGATGTGTCTGCTAATACCCAGTCTGTTGCACTAAACGCGCTGGTTTTTCTATACCGAGATTTCATTAGATCTCCGCTATCCATATCTCTAGATTTTGTATCGAGCAAAAGAAAACAGAAATTGCCTGTTGTATTGACTCATAGTGAAGTTAAAGCTTTGCTTTCACAATGCCCAGCCAACCACTACTTACCTTACGCATTAATGTACGGAAGCGGTCTGCGATTAATGGAATGCATGAGGCTACGCGTTAAAGATATTGATTTCGATTATTGCTGTATAAAAGTGTTCGATGGAAAAGGCGCAAAAAATCGCATTGTTACTTTGGCACCAGAACTCACTCTCAAACTAAAAGATCAAATCTCTAACGTCCAACACATACTGCAACACGATTTAGCCAACCCTCTCTATGAAGGCGTATGGATGCCGCATCGGCTCAGAATTAAATATGCTTCTGAGCGTCGCAGATTGCTGTGGCAGTTCTTGTTTCCTTCATCCAAGCTCAGCGTTGACCCAGAAACGGGTGTCATCAGACGTCATCACATTCATGAAAAACAAGTTCAACGCTCACTAAGAGAATGCGCAAGAAAAGCAAACATCCCAAAGCACGTAACACCACATACTTTGCGGCATTCTTTCGCTACTCACCTTTTGCAATCCGGCGCGGACATCAGAACAGTTCAATCGCAGCTTGGCCACTCAGACGTACGAACAACCCAAATTTATACACATATCCTTCAAAACGGGGCCAACGGCGTGAAAAGCCCTTTATCCGCGATTTAGGTACGCTACCGCCACTAAGCACAATGGCTCAGTAACTCTCTGATTTTCCCTATAATAAATGATGTTTTTTTTCGACAATACTCTTCAACCACTTAAAGTATGATGTACTTCATGTTTATATGAAAAACCGCAGTCAGACTGCGGTTTTTTTCAGCGTATGTAAGGAAGAACTAGCCTTCCATTTCGGCGATTTTCACTTTCCACGTGTCAGGGCCAATTTGGTGCGCATTGTTACCGGCTGAATCGACAGCAACAGTCACTGGCATATCAACGACGTCAAACTCGTAGATGGCTTCCATACCCAAATCTTCAAACGCGACGACACGTGCTTTCTTGATTGCTTTCGCGACAAGGTATGCTGCGCCGCCAACTGCCATCAGGTACACCGCTTTGTGTTGTTTGATGGACTCAACCGTTGCAGGACCACGCTCAGCTTTACCAATCATGCCCATCAAACCGGTTTCTTCAAGCATCATGTCGGTGAACTTGTCCATGCGGGTTGAGGTTGTCGGGCCTGCAGGGCCAACGGCTTCATCACCTACTGCATCAACAGGACCAACGTAGTAGATGAAACGTCCATTGAAATCCACGCCATCAGGCAGGCCTTGGCCGCTGTTTAACATTTCTTGAATACGTTTATGAGCTGCATCACGACCTGTCAGGATTTTACCTGTCAACAGTACCGTTTCGCCTGTCTTCCACTCTTGCACATCTTCTTTGGTGATGTTGTCGAGGTTAACGCGGCGTACGTTCTCGCCCACTTCCCACGTCACTTCTGGCCACTCTTCAAGTTTTGGTGGCTGAAGATCAGCCGCGCCGGAACCATCAAGGGTAAAATGAACATGGCGGGTTGCAGCGCAGTTAGGGATCATACAAACAGGCTTAGACGCTGCGTGGGTTGGCGCGGTTTTGATTTTTACGTCAACCACTGTCGTCAAACCGCCAAGGCCTTGTGCACCAATACCCAGTTTGTTAACGCGATTGAAAATGTCTAAACGCAGCTCTTCTTCGGCATTTTGTGGGCCACGGTCGATGAGCTCTTGAATGTCGATGTGTTCCATCAGCGATTCTTTCGCCAATACGGCCGCTTTTTCAGCCGTACCGCCAATGCCTATACCCAGCATGCCAGGTGGACACCAACCTGCGCCCATGGTTGGCAGGGTTTTCTCAACCCACGCTGCCACGTCATCTGATGGGTTAAGCATCACCATCTTGGTTTTGTTCTCTGAACCGCCGCCCTTAGCTGCGATTTGAATTTCTACTTTATCGCCCGGCACCATGTTGATGTGAACAACGGCGGGAGTGTTATCTTTGGTGTTTGAGCGCTTGCCTGCTGGATCAGCCACTACGGAGGCACGAAGCGGGTTATCCGGATTGTTGTATGCGCGGCGAACACCTTCATCAACCATTTGTTGTACTGTTAAATCGCTCTCCCACTGAACATTCATGCCAATGTTCACAAAGCAGGTCACAATACCGGTGTCCTGACAAATTGGGCGTTTGCCTTCAGCAGACATGCGAGAATTGATGAGGATCTGTGCGATCGCATCTTTCGCAGCTTGGCTTTTCTCTTTGTTGTAGGCCTTTTCAAGGGCTTGAACAAAGTCGATAGGATGATAGTAAGAAATATACTGCAGGGCGTCAGCGACACTGTCGATGACGTCTTCCTTACGAATGACAGTCATAATTGCCTCTTTAATTGTTATGTTTCCTTGGTGCTACCTGAATGTAGGGTTCGGGTAGAGCTGCCAGTATGTTTTATTAAAACTTAGACAAGGCTGCGCGGGAAGGCGAAACCTTTTGTATCCTTACGCATAGAGTAACTTATTGGGACAAGCTTGCGCGTTCTGAGAGGCACAACAAATTTGTCACTCATCGCCATAAAACCTGCGATTATGATACTCTTACGGCAGATTTAGCGCCATTAAGCGCATCAATGCCGATCACAAAAACACGAAAATGACTGAATCGAGACGTATGCCAATCACTCTGCAGTTTCTTGAGTACTCGCCAACAGCACTCACGTCCTTATTTTCCCGTATTCAATCGCAACCTTGGGCAATGGTGTTGCAATCTGCAGCAGACAAACACCCAGATAATCGATTCGATATTCTGGTCGCAGACCCTATTGCGACGCTTTGCAGCGAAAATGGCGTGAACACCATTGATTACAGAGACGGCCGCAAAGCGGTCACTGAATCTGACCCGTTTGAAGAGCTACGCTCTTTGCAACGTGCATTACTGCCAGAACTGGCCCCAATGCAACCTTGGCCTTTTGTGGGGGGGGCTATGGGCTATTTCAGTTACGACCTTGGCCGACAAGTTGAATCCTTGCCTGAGCTCGCCCTCAAAGACGTCGCCATTCCTGATATGGGCGTTGGGCTGTATGACTGGGCAGTAATTGCAGATCATACAGAAAAAAAACTCGTGATTATCCAGCCAAAGGGGCATGACCGCTTCACGTGGATCATGACGAACGCGATCGCTGATACTAGCCCTTTTTCGTTGCAAGGTGACTGGCAGGCAAATATGACCCAACAGACGTACACTGAAAAATTTAACCGTGTACAGGCCTATTTGAAATCGGGTGATTGCTACCAGATAAACCTCGCACAACGATTCAAAGCCGCGTATCAAGGCTGTGAATGGGAAGCCTACGAAAAACTCGCAGGCGCCAACGGTGCGCCGTTCTCGAGTTTTATTCGCTTAGACGATGCGGCCATTTTATCGGTGTCTCCAGAACGCTTTCTGCAGTTGCATGGCAGGGAGATTGAAACGAAGCCCATAAAGGGTACGCGTCCGCGAAGCGAAGACAAGGAGACGGATAGCGCAAATATTGAGGATCTGTTAACGGCAGAGAAGGATCGTGCGGAAAACCTGATGATCGTTGACCTACTGCGAAACGATATCGGTCGTGTGGCCTCGCCGGGTTCGGTAAATGTGCCTAAACTTTTCAATGTTGAGACATTTCCAGCCGTGCATCACTTAGTCAGTACTGTAACGGGAAGATTGGCAGAAGGTAAACACGCATCCGATTTGCTTAGAGCCTGCTTCCCCGGTGGTTCAATCACTGGTGCCCCCAAAGTTCGTGCGATGGAAATCATTGAGGAGTTAGAACCTCATCGTCGCAGCGTGTACTGCGGAAGCATTGGATATATCAGCCGTTGTGGCACGATGGATACCAGCATTACCATTCGTACGCTGATTTGCCAGAACGAACAGATTTACGCTTGGGCAGGTGGTGGTGTGGTTGCCGACAGTGAAGCCAAGTCCGAATATCAGGAAACGCTCGATAAATTGAGCAAAATTCTTCCAATACTGTCTTCATAAAGTAAGCGAGGAAACACATATATATGTCAGGGACGGACACAAACTTCATCAGCAAAAATGGTCAACTGGCGTCGGAAAAACGCCAGTGCCCAATGCGTCCCCTCTCCCGACATTGGCTGACACAGCGTTTTAGCTTAAGTCCAGCCTATCATTACGATAAGAAGGTCATTCAGCGCGCCACTGATGCGATGAAGCGTCATGATGATATGCACTTTCGTCCTGCAGCAGTGACCATTGCGTTGGCTGAACGAAACGGCGAATTACACGTTTTGTTTACTAAACGCGCGCGTCACTTAAAGCATCACCCGAGTCAAATCAGCTTTCCTGGCGGCAAGGTTGAAAAAAGCGACAGAGACATCGTCGAAACTGCAGTGCGCGAGATGGAAGAAGAGATCGGTATCGTTGCAAAGCGCGAAGATTTACTGGGTAGACTCTCCCCGCTACCCACTGTGAGCGGTTACCTTGTCACGCCTGTGATTATGTTTGTCGATGCCGACTACACGCCAACGCTCGACAGCAACGAAGTGGACAGTCTGTTTGAGGTACCACTTGCTCAGTTTATGAGACGTGACGCGATCACCAAGCAGCCTTTTCTTGTCAGAGGAAACACCTATCACATTTATGCCATGGGGTGTGGTGAGCACCTTATTTGGGGTGTTACCGCACAAATCCTCCATGCGCTCTCTCAGCAACTTTCGCTCAACTAAATTTTAATATATCAACTTTTTTTAAAGACATTAAACACGTTTTTTAAACCCTAAAAAATGAATGCGTAGTGAGACTAATTAATTTAGTAGCACGGGTTTCCAATGCCACATAAAGTGATCTCGATCACTGTATTAAATGCAAATATAGCAACAATACGCACCAAATCCTGATCTGTTTCGTATTTTTATTGGTAAACCATCAATGACAACACAATCCACAACGACAACCAGCGCTGACAAAATGAAGTGGTCTGCGCAAGATACTACTTGGATGCTCTCTCTGTTCGGAACTGCAGTAGGCGCAGGTATTCTTTTCCTTCCAATCAATGCGGGTCTTAATGGATTCTGGCCGCTGGTTGCTCTGGCTGTACTGGTAGGTCCAATGACTTATCTGGCACACCGTGGCTTGGCACGTTTTGTACTGTCTTCTAAAAAGCCAGGTAGCGACATCACTGAAGTTGTAGAAGAGCACTTCGGCGCGACTGCGGGTAAACTTATCACTCTGCTTTACTTTTTTGCGATTTACCCAATCGTTCTGATTTACGGCGTTGGTATCACCAACACTGTTGACTCTTTCATGGTTCACCAACTTGGCATGGAATCTCTGCCACGTTCAGTGCTGTCTATCATCCTGATCATGGGCATGATGTCAGTCATGTTGGCGGGCGAAAAACTGATGCTGAAAGTGACTCAGTTCCTGGTTTACCCGCTGGTCGCTATCCTGCTGTTCATGTCTGTATACCTAATCCCTGATTGGAACATGTCTGCGCTGCAGCAAGTACCAACCATGGGCGATTTCTGGACCACCATTTGGATTTCGATTCCTGTACTGGTGTTCTCATTCAACCACAGCCCAGCAATCTCTGCGTTCTCTATGGCACAATCACGTGCATACGGTGAAAACGCTGAGCGTAAATCAAACCAAATCCTGTTCCGTACTTCGGGCATGCTGCTTGGTTTCGTTATGCTGTTTGTGTTCTCTTGTGTTCTGAGCCTGACGCCAGCTGATCTGGCAGAAGCAAAAGCACAAAACCTGCCGGTTCTGTCTTACTTGGCGAACAAACACGAAAGCCCATTCATCTCTTACTTGGGTCCAATCGTTGCATTCGTTGCTATCGTTTCTTCTTTCTTCGGCCACTACATGGGCGCACGTGAAGGTCTGAACGGTCTAATAATCAAGCAACTACGTTCACGCAATAAGCCTGTAAACATGAAGAAAATTGACATGTTTACCGTTGCGTTCGTGATTATCACTAGCTGGATTGTTGCAACCATTAACCCAAGCATTCTGGGTATGATCGAGTCACTGGGTGGCCCAATCATCGCGACTATTCTGTTCATCATGCCGATGTACGCTATCAAGAAAGTACCTTCCATACAGAAGTACGCAGGTAAAGCGAGCAACGTGTTTGTGACAGTCATGGGTCTGGTAGCAATTTCTGCCATCATGTACGGTTTCGTATCGTAATAAAATGTTCTTTCCAAGCTACCGAGGCCTGTACCTTCATGTAGCTTGGGTATAGAATACGACCTACATAAAAGAGCAAGGATACGCTTAACGTCCTTGCTCTTTTTTTGCTTTCCAATCTCGAACCAAGGAAACTCTCCGGTTCGAAAACTGGTCGCCTCCACGGATGGATGAAAACGAAAAATGAATCCAAATGCTCGCTCTAACTAAATAGCGGGCATTGACTGAGGTATGACAAATGATCAGCGTTTTTGACATTTACAAAATCGGTGTTGGCCCTTCTAGTTCTCACACTGTAGGTCCAATGAAAGCCGGTAAATCTTTCATCGACGATCTGCGTGGCATGGACAAACTGCGTGACGTAACCAAGATCACCGTTGATGTTTACGGCTCTCTGTCACTGACGGGTAAAGGCCACCACACTGATATCGCCATCATCATGGGTCTGGCAGGTAACTCTCCTGAGCACGTGGATATCGATAGCATTCCTGGCTTTATCGCGCGCGTAGAAGAAACCGAACGTCTTCCTGTTGGTATGCACTGCCACACTGTTGACTTCCCACGTGAAGGCGGCATGAACTTCCACACGTCTAACCTGCCATTGCACGAAAATGGTATGGAAATCCACGCGTGGGTCGGTGAAGAGAAAATCTACACCAAAACGTATTACTCTATTGGCGGTGGTTTCATCGTTGATGCTGAGAACTTCGGCAAAGAAGACGAAAACAAAATCAAAGTTCCTTACGATTTCAACAGCGCAGAAGAGCTGCTGAACCATTGTAAAGAAACAGGTTTGTCTATCAGTGCTGTAGTAATGTCTAACATGCGTGCTATGCACTCTGAAGACGAAATCCAAACGTACTTCGGTAACATCTGGCGCACTATGCGCGAGTGTCTAGACCGTGGTATGAGCAATGAAGGCGTTCTGCCTGGGCCACTTCGTGTTCCGCGCCGTGCTGCTGCGTTGCGCCAACAACTGATTGCATCTGAAAAGTTTTCTAATGACCCTATGGCCGTCGTTGACTGGGTGAACATGTTTGCCTTTGCCGTTAACGAAGAAAACGCAGCTGGCGGTCGTGTGGTTACTGCACCAACAAACGGTGCGTGTGGCATTATCCCTGCGGTATTGGCGTACTACGACAAGTTCATCCAGAACGTTGGCCCGCGTGAGTACATGCGTTACTTTGCGGTATCTGGCGCAGTTGGTGGCCTGTACAAGCAAAACGCATCTATCTCAGGTGCGGAAGTGGGTTGTCAGGGCGAAGTCGGTGTTGCGTGTTCAATGGCGGCTGCAGGTCTTGCTGAACTAATGGGCGGTAGCCCACAGCAGGTATGTATCGCGGCGGAAATTGGCATGGAACACAACCTTGGCCTGACGTGTGACCCTGTTGCTGGTCAAGTACAGGTGCCATGTATCGAGCGTAATGGTATTGCTGCAATGAAAGCAATCAACTCTACGCGTATGGCGCTGCGCCGCTCTTCTGAGCCACGCGTATCTCTGGACAAGGTTATTGAAACCATGCTGGAGACAGGCAAAGACATGAACGCTAAGTACCGTGAAACCTCTCAGGGCGGTCTGGCAATCAAAGTCATTTGCTAATCACCGCTGAGCGAATGCTTAAAAAAGAAAACCGCCATGTTGGCGGTTTTCTTTTGTCTTCTGTTTATTTCTGCGCTTTTCAAGCTGTCGCATAGACCTCCCGGTCTTCTTTACGCACATGCTTTTCGGCTGCATCAATGGCGCGGTACAAACGCATCTTGGTTGCACTTAACCCCAGCCCAAGCACATTGCTGATTTCTTCCAGCGACAAGTCATGCTCAAAGCGCAATACCAGCACTTCTTGCGCACTCTTCGCCAACGATTTCACAGATCGGGTAATACCCTCTCCATCAGTGTGCAACGGACAAACATCTTCACTGCCCGCTTCTTCTTGAAGCTCTTCAGAAACGAAACGCTGTGAGTGCGTAGCCCGCTTCTTTAAATAGCTTCGACATTGATTATCTGCGATGGCATAAAGCCAACTTCTGAATGCAGCTTCGCCGCGATAGGCATGGATATAACGGTAACTTCTTACCAAGGTCTCCTGCAATACGTCATCCGCATCATGAGGACACCCTAACCAAGCCATGCATCGACGATGTAACGGTGAAACATAACGAGCAACCAGTTGGTCAAAGTAGGTGCGGGCTTTCGGATGCCCCGCTTGAATCTTCTCGATATGTTCACGCTCACTGTTTTGAAAACAGGTTGAATCCACTGAATGCATGTTAATACCCTCCTGGTATTCGAGTGGTGCACTCAACCTAGCCAAAGCTCGGCCAACAATCAAACAGTGTTTTCTATTCGAATTCGCGTCATTTTTAGTTAAAAAACACTGTACAAAATGAGCGATTATTGACCAAGGCTTCATTATCAAATACTTATAAACGTTAAAATTGAACAGCGTTCAATTACCCTACAGCGAGCAGGTTTTTGGCGAGTCTCATTTTTCTCACCGATGACACACTTTATTACTTATCAACAGAAGTCTGACCAGTAAATTACATGGATTGTCTAAGTAGATTTGGAGTGAGGAGAGCAGGTTTAACGCGAGGAATTTGCCCATTAATATGAAATTCGAGCAATAAAAAACCCGCTCGAATAGCGGGTTTATACATTTGAAAGCAAGCGCGATTACGCTGTTGCTTCTTGACCTTCAGCCGCGTTTGCTTTCACAGGCTTAGTGATGAAAGACAGAACCACAGCTACAGCCAGCATTGCAGCACAGATGGTGTAGGCCATAACGTAGTTACCCGTCATGTCTACTGCCGTTGCAGCAACAACAGGACCAATGAAACCACTTACGCCCCACGCCGTGTAAAGCACACCGTAGTTACCGCCGTAGTTTTTCAGGCCATAGTAGTCAGCAGTGATAGATGGGAATACTGCCAGCAGCGTTCCGTAACCTACACCTGCAACCGCCGCACCAATCATCAGAGTGAACTCTGTGTTGTAGGTAGCGAACATCATCATGTTGATGCCTTGCATCATGAAAGCAAGCATCAGCGTTTTAATACCACCGATCTTGTCAGACAACATGCCCGCGGCAACACGACCGCCAGAGTTGAAGATAGACAGAACAACAACCAAGAACGCGACTTGAGTCAGGTCAGATTGCTTGATTGCGATAGACGTAATGTTACCGATGACCATCAGACCTGCTGATGACGCCAGTGCGAACATCAACCACAGTGAGTAAAACTGTGGGGTCTTAACCATTTGGCGCCAAACCATGTTGTTGTCGCCAGCGCCTGTTTTAGCAACATAACCTGCAGGTGCTTCTGGTACATAATCAGAAGGCGGGTTATTGATGGTACAAGCCAGTGGAACCGCGATTGCTAGGATACCAACACCCAGAATCAGGAAGCTTTGTTGTACACCGTAAGTGGCGATTAGCGTTGACGTCAAAGGCGCCAAATATACCGCAGCCAGACCGAAGCCCGCCGCGATCAGGCCGTTCACCATGCCTTTCTTAGAAGGGTGGAACCACTTCATCGCAGCTGGAGACAGACATGCGTAGCCGAAACCGATTCCACAACCTGTCACAACACCGAAGGTTAGCAACAGAGTCATTGGTGTTGAAGCAAAGCTTGAAATGATCATCCCGATACCAACCATGATGGTACCCAAGATCAGAACTTTACGAGGACCCATGCGGTCTTGCAAGTTACCCGCCACCAGCAAAGAAAGTGCAAAACAGATGGTTGCGACGGTGTAAGGCATAGATGCATCAGCGTTAGACCAACCCTGTTCTACCAGTGACTGTTTAATAACAGACCACGCATACAGGATGCCGATGCACATATTGATAAAGAAACCAGCAGCGAGAACGCCCGTAGCTTTGTTCAGTTTATTCATGTTACGACTCAATTAATTCAATTATAAGAGGTGTCAATGGCAAAGCCCTACGACAACACCCAACCAAAAACCCAAACAACAAAAAAGTCTCATCTATTCAAATAGATAGACCTTCATGCGGTTTGGGCGTTAAATAAATATTGGCATTCTTCAAATGAGGTGAGAATGACAGAAGCGCGCGGAGTCTATCAGGGAAAGTGAGCTGGATCAAAATCTAGTTTGAATAAAGTAAAATTAATTTCACCTTTCAGTGATTTCACACACGGAAAATGTAAACAGGCTTGTTGCACGTCATAACAAAAAACGCCCTAAGCCATTGAATATCAAAACTAAGGACGTTAAATGTATATTCTCACCTGCGTTTACACTGTGTGGGGTATAAGGTTACAAACGCAAATAACATGAAGTGAGAAGATTCGGCGAGTTTGGTTCGCTATTTAGTGCTTAACCCTTTTCGCTCAAGGAATGTTTTTATAAACGGTCGCGCTTCTTTGCCGAGCGTGCCATCTATTTGCTCACTCCACGTCATTTCTTTAGTCCCGCCAGTCCGAGTTCGATAGTAATTTCTCACGACTTCGTCGTACTGTGCGAGTGCGTCTTTATTTATAGGCTGATATTCATCGGTATGGACGATTAGTGATGAGGGCAAGCGTGGTTTTACTTCAGGATCTTGAGCAGGATAGCCCAAACAGAGCCCAAATAAGGGAGCAACATAGTCAGGGAGGTTAAGCAGATCGGCGACCTTATCGGGGTTGTTCCTAATCCCTCCTATATATACGCCCCCCAATCCCATCGATTCAGCAGCCGCAAGCGCATTTTGCGCCATCAACGCCGTATCAATCGCGCCAATCAAGGTTTGCTCTGTGTAACCCAATTGCGCATCCGGTTTAATTTGAAGGTGACGATTAAAGTCTAAACACCAGACAAAGAATTCCGCCGCTTCAGCGACGTACGCCTGATTACCTGTATATTCAGCCAGCAAGCGACGCTTTTCCGGATCAATAACCCGAATAATGCTCGTGCATTGGATAAAGCTCGACGATGAGGCCGCGCGCGCACAGTCAATAATCACCGTCACTTGTTCTTCGGTGAGTGGTTTATCTTCAAATTTACGAATGGAACGGTGGGAGAGAAGCGTCTCTATCACGGGGGTCATAAGGCGTCCTAGTCTGTATGCTTACATCGTATTATCAACACGAACCAGGACGCCTTACAACCTATAGGAACCAAAAGTGTTTCCTACTTCTTTCGATATTCCGTCATTACGCTCTTTCTTAAAGAAGCTATTTTTTGAAAAAGCTATGTCATGAGTAGCTATTCCAAAATAAGATAGTCGGCCACTTCATCCTGATGACACATCCTTTCAAGAATGTTCATGAGTCTCTCTTCGCTCAGCGGCAGCGCATTACCTTTAATCGAACTTGATTTCATGGCTTGTTTAGCGGCTTGCTCAAAGGCCGAGTCACACAAGCCATAATCGCACAAGGACGGAATTTCCAAACGCTTCAACGTGCGTTGTACCCAGATAATTCCATCGCTCGGCTCAGCATTATGTCGGCCCGTCAAAATGCAGGCTAATTGACGATATCGATTCAGAAGACTGATTCTGCCAGCATCCCTTGCTGCCATGATGTTTTCTGCCATCACATATGGCGCTAGCTGCGCGGTGATCACACCATGAGGCGCATCTAACATCCCTCCCAATGCAGCAGCAAGGCCGTGCGCTGCCCCCAATTTTGCATTTGACTGAGCCATACCGCCAAGCATGGATGCGAACGCCATGTCTGCCCTAGCCTTTGGATCGTCATCTTCACAGGCGTGAATAATGGCAGGAGCAAGCCGTCTCAAACCTTCTTCACACACCATGTCTGTCAGTGGATTCGGTTCACCACACACATACGCTTCCATCAAATGCGTAAACGCATCCATACCACAGCGCGCAGACAAGGTTTTGTCCATCCCATAGGTTAACGTGGGGTCAATAATCGCCACATCAGGGATAAGCTCAGTGCTCCTCAACGCCGCTTTGACGTTTTCTTGTGCTGAAATCAACACGGCATTGCGCGTTACTTCAGAGCCCGTACCCGCAGTCGTAGGAATAGTAATGCAGGGAAGCGGCTTTGCCGTCATAGGAAGCGCTCGGCCGACAACCTCAACATAGTCATAAACACTACCTTGGTTTGGAATAAGACCGGACAGCGCTTTACCGACATCCATCACACTGCCCCCGCCGATGGCAATGATCATATCAGGTTTAAACTGACGCCCCCCCTCTACCATTTCTTCCACCTTGGCAATCAAAGGCTCTCCGTGGATGGAAAGTTGAAGGTAACGAATGTTCTGTTGTTTGAGGTAACTAAGGAGGGGAGAAACTCTCTGTTCATCTGTTCCCGTAACGACCAGCGCACTGTAGCCAAACTGGTTTATTACGGACAGTGAGTTAATTAATGCACCCTCACCAAAAATAATCCTTGTCGCCGTCATGAACTGAAACATGGTCTCTCCTTGAATACTGGCCTCAATCTAGGATGGCGCAGGTACCTGCTATGAGAATTGATATAGCGCAGTGATCTGCCGTTATTCGACGTCTGTTTTAAACATGTGCAGAGGCTGTCACAGAGAGCTTATCGCAGGCAAGAGAGCTTATCGCAGGCAAGAGAGCTAAATGACGTGATTGATAGATTTCTTCGATTGAATTAAAAGACAAAACCTTCTTTTCATAGAAATCGGCTTAGTGCATAGTGATAACCAAGATTTTCAGGATGTTGTGGCCCAAGGAATGCGCTCACGACATCAGTGCAGATAAGAATAGGATTATTATTATGTTCGTAGTGATTTTTGGTCGTCCAGGTTGCCCATTTTGTGTTCGCGCTAAAGATTTGGCAGACAAACTAAAAGCTGAGCGCGACGATTTCAACTACCGCTATGTAGACATCCACGCGGAAGGCATCAGTAAAGCTGATCTGGAAAAAACCGTGGGTAAGCCAGTTGAAACTGTGCCACAAATTTTTGTAGATCAAGATCACGTTGGCGGCTTCACAGATTTTGAAGCATATGCGAAAGAAAATCTGGGTCCGTACGAATAATCATTCGCATGATTGAAAAAAGCGGCTTTCGAGCCGCTTTTTCTTTATCTCTCCCTTTCCCTTTGTCTTGCCTTTTTTCCTTGGTCGACAAGACGCAACAATCTTGATGATTTTCACCCGAGAAAATCACGTAAATCACCCACATTTTCAACCCGATAAGCACATGTAAATTATTCTTCACGATATCCTGTTGGTCTTCTGACAAATACCTGAATTAAAGTGCCAAATTTATCGCATTCTTAAATTACATTTCGCTACAAATGCGTATAATACCCGACCAGAATTTCCCTCCCCCGCACGCGGATAAGTAGTTAAGTGAACATCGACGTAAACACTTTGCTCGTTCAAAACGATATACTTTTGTTATTTGTTGTTCTTGCGATTGGTTTGACCATCGGTAAGATCCGTATTGGCAGCTTCCAGTTTGGTAACTCTATTGGCGTTCTCGTCACAGCACTGAGTTTCGGTCACGCTGGATTCACCTTTAGTCCTGAAGCCCTAAACATAGGCTTTATGCTCTTTATCTTTTGTGTAGGTATTGAAGCAGGTCCTAACTTTTTCGGGATCTTTTTCCGTGACGGTAAATCCTATCTGATCCTTGCGCTTACCGTGCTCATTGCGTCGGTCGGGATCACCTTGTTGATGCGTTACCAATTTGGCGTGGATGGCAGTATTGCAACCGGCATGATGGCGGGGGCACTAACCGCAACCCCTGTGCTTGTGGGAGCCAAAGATGCATTAAATACAGGTCTCGCAGGTGTGGACTATTCGCCACAACAAATAGCGGACATGATAGACAACCTAAGTGTTGGCTACGCGTTAGCGTATCTTGTGGGTCTGGTGAGCTTGATTTTGTTAGCAAACCTGATGCCGAAGTTACAAAAAGAGAACCTCGAACACTCAGCGCAAAAAATCGCGGCTGAACGTGGCCTCGGTGGCTCCTCACAACGTAAAGTCTACTTGCCCATTATTCGTGCTTATCGCGTCGGTGCAGAGCTAATCAATTGGGTCGATGGCAGGAACCTGCGCGAACTCGGTATTTATCGTCAGACCGGATGCTACATTGAGCGTATCCGACGTAACGGTATTCTGGCGAACCCTGACGGCGATGCCATCTTGCAAGATGGTGATGAAATTGCACTGGTAGGCTATCCAGACAGCCATGCACGACTCGACCCATCGTTCCGCAATGGTAAAGAAGTTTTCGACCGTGATCTTCTCGACCTTCGCGTCGTTGAAGAAGAAATCGTTGTGAAAAACGACGCCATTATTGGTAAGCGTCTTTCAGATTTGAATCTTGCGGAATACGGCTGTTTCCTAAACCGTGTTGTCCGCGCGCAAATTGAAATGCCAATGGACCACAACATCATGCTGTCAAAGGGCGATGTATTGCAGGTCAGTGGCGAGAAACGTCGTGTTATGGGGCTCGCTGAGCGTATCGGTTTTATCTCGATTCACAGCCAAGTATCCGACATGCTGGCGTTCTGTTCCTTCTTTATTTTTGGCTTGATCTTCGGTTTGGTCACCATGACCTTCGGCGGTATGACCATCGGATTGGGTAACGCTTCGGGTTTGTTGATTGCTGGTATTTTGCTGGGCTTTCTACGTGCTAACCACCCTACTTTTGGTTACGTTCCTCAGGGTGCAATCAACATGCTTAAAGAGCTGGGCCTGATGACCTTTATGGTCGGCGTGGGCTTAAGCGCGGGAAGTAACTTATTAGAGTACCTGCAGCAAATGGGCTTCACCATCATGCTGGGTGCGTTAGCAGTGAGTGTAATACCCGTGATTCTGGCCTACTTGGTGGGTGCGTACGTGCTTAACATGAACCGCGCCTTGCTGTTTGGTGCCATCATCGGTGCACGTACTTGCGCACCGGCAATGGACATGATTAACCACCATGCGCGAAGCACTATCCCAGCGCTGGGTTATGCGGGTACTTATGCCATTGCAAACGTATTACTGACCTTCGCGGGTACCCTCCTTGTGATACTGACATAACAATTCGATTCGGTTATCAATCGAGTAAATTCAGTCAGCCCATATTCAGCGAACAGCGTTACACTGTTCGCTGAATATTAATAAGATAGCGCTACTTTTCCTCCGAGGCCGTTAGCTATGCGAATCCTGATTGTCGAAGATGACCCCCTCCTGAGCCATCACTTAAAAACGGAACTTTCCGAACTGGGTAATCAAGTTCACTGTGCGCCGAATGCCGAAGAGGGTTTGTTCGTCGCGAAGGACTACCCTAACGACATCGCCATCGTCGATCTTGGTTTGCCCGATCGAGACGGCATCAGCCTTATAAAAGACATTCGCCGTGCAGGCGTTCGCACCCCTATCCTCATTTTGACCGGACGTGCCAACTGGCAGGACAAGGTATCCGGCCTTGATGCGGGCGCAGACGACTACATCGTTAAGCCCTTCCAAAAGGAAGAATTGGTCGCACGACTCAACGCCTTGGTCCGCCGCAGCGCGGGGTTCGTTAAGCCCGAGTTACGTGCTGATAAGATCAGCATCGATTTGCTGGCAAAAAAAGTCTCTGTTGACGAGACACCGGTTGAGCTGACCGCATTTGAATACGACTTGCTTGAGTACTTGGTACGCCATAATCGCCAAGTGGTATCAAAACAGCGTTTACTGGATGTGCTCTATCAAGATCAAGAAGGCGACCCGAACACCATTGAGGTCATGATGAGTCGTCTTCGCAAAAAGCTCACACAAGCAGGGCAGGACAACCCCATCTCCACGATTCGTGGACAGGGCTACATTTTCGAACTCAACGTTAGCTGATTACCGTATGAAGCAAAAAATGACACCCCCAATGCACAAACGGGTTATCGCTACCTCCATCTCGATAATCTTGGTGTTTTCCATCGCATTCGGGCTGTTACTTAATCAGCTCTACATTAAAAGCTATGTCGCGCTGTACTCAACAGATCTTGTCACTGCCGTACCGCATATCGTGGGTGAATTACGCAGGGACAGGCTGCTCGCATTGGCGAGATCCAATATCGTGCAAGCGCCCAAAAACATCGATTCCCCCTCGCAGTATCTTGCGTTTATTTGTCAACGTGACGACACCGTTTTATGGATGTCTTCGGATGCGAAAGGCAAAGGAATGGAAGACATTTGTTCATCCATTCCTTTTGATATTTCAGAACCTGATTTAGTGACGTATAAAGACCTTCCATACGTCGTTCATGTTATTTCTGATGCCACACACTCGAAGAACGAGAACTTTTTCGTTATTCGCGAGGTCAGCCCTCAACTTGAGAAAATGGCCGAGATTAAGAGCAAAACTTGGTTCTATGTCACCTTGCTCTTCCTCTGTGCAACTGGGCTTTTGTACGCGGCTTCTTATTGGAGTTTTAGCCCTCTTCGCAAACTTGCAGGAGAGCTACACGAGATTGCCGAATCTCGACGTGAAAAACTCGATCTAGATTACCCTTCAGAATTGGAAGAGGTCACCGAAGCACTCAATCGAATGATCCAGTTGCGAAAAGAGCAGACTCAGCGCTATCGCCATGCAATGGATGATTTGGCACACAGCCTAAAAAGCCGCCTTGCCGTCACCAATGCACTGCTGGATGACAGTACACTAAGCCGCGACGCCCTTAGCAAGCGTATCGTAGAGCAAGTCAGCCAAATGGATGACATGGTTCAATACCAACTACGACGTGCTCTTGTAGGTGACAGAGGTCTTGTCAGAGAAAAGACCGAACTGAGACCGGTCATAGACAGCTTAACGGGCATGTTTTCCAAGATTTACGGTGATAAACCCGTCACCATTTCGGTGGAAACCACTTCATTGCCTTCTCTTCCGCTAAATAAAGCGGATTTAACTGAGCTGCTTGGCAACCTACTGGAAAACGCCTTTCGGTTTTGTATCAGCGAGGTTCGTATTTCGTCGAGAGAATCCCTTGAAAACTATATCCTCATGATTGAAGACGATGGTCCAGGGGTTGCTGAAGCCGTCAGAGAGTCTATTTTCCAACGAGGCGTCAGAGCCGATCAGCTAAACCCTGGCACGGGTATCGGTCTTGCCGTTTGTGATGAAATCGTTCACAGCTATGATGGTCAGATTAAGGCATCTACCTCCTCTCTCGAAGGTGCTTCATTCATCATGACGTTTCCCAAAACGCGTTAGCCACACGCTCTCACTTTGACATGCAATTTGATAAAACCGCACGCATTGAGTGCGGTTTTTTATTGATTTCCATACAAAAACCCCGTTCAGCAGCTATCTTATTCACTGGCACAAAGTTTGCTCAAGTTTCCATACATGGGGGTAAAGAGCACGACAGATGCAACTTTTCAAATGGATTGAAAACCAACGCCAACTGCTGCTAACAAGGCTGCGCACGCACTTTGTCCATGCCACTGGATTGTTCATCGCCTTGGCTTGCGGGCTTTGGCTCGTTGTTCCTCATCCTATCATTCCCGTTGCCATCGGCATTCTGCCTTTTGCCGTGCTTATAACCATCAGCCAGCCCGTGTTATTGGGCCTGCTCTTTATTGCCTTTTCCTTTTTCAGACTGCATGAAGCATTCGCCCAGCTCTATTCGCTCAAGATCCCCTTAATGCTGTCTCTGGGAACATTGACAACGCTCGCGTGGCACATTGGCTTTAGTGGCAAAATTCGCATGTTCAATTGCAAGGAACTTTCCAGTTTCTACGTGTTTTTCGCGTTGGTTACGATTGGTTTACCCCTAGCGGGGAACTTTGGAGAGGCATTTGCCTATTACAAAAACATCTATGTGAAAATCGGAATAATGACTCCTGCGCTGGCGTGGCTACTTACCAGCGTTGCCCACTATCGCCGTGCCCTCACCATGATATTGGTGTCGGGTCTTTGTATCGCCCTCGTGACTAATTACAACAAAATGAATGGCATTGGGATGGTGGAAGAAACTCGGGTAACCGTGGGTAGAGAGCTCGGTTCGGTATTGGGGGACCCAAATGATCTGGCGCTTGTGCTTCTTTTCCCTTTTTCATTTGCCATTGCCATTGCCATCACTTCGGGATTACCCAAAAAGCAGCGACTGTTCGGTGCGATTACAGCGGCAGCTCTGTTTATGGCGATTATCGGTACGCAAAGCCGTGGCGGCCTCCTAGGCATTATGTCTGCCTTGGGTATTATTGCGTGGCGAAGAGTGGAATCGAAAGCCTTGTTGATTGTCGGCGGCGGTATTTTAATGCTTATTCTGTTTGCATTCGCAGGTATTAGCAGCCGGAAATCAGGAGGCGCAGCAGAGGACGGATTAGATGAGTCCGCCAAAGGTCGACTTTACGCGTGGGAAGCGGTCTTTTTTATGGCCGTAGACAACCCTATTTCTGGCGTGGGTCTGAACAACTTCTACTTCAATTACTTTTTCTATTCTCCCCACTGGGATGGGCTTAACCATGCTGTTCACAGTACATGGTTTGGCGTCTTGGGCGAAACGGGATTTGTCGGTCTTACGGCTTTCTTGTATATGACATTTGTCGTTTTCCGGTCAGCACAGAAAACCGCAAATATCGTCTCTAAATACCCTCAGATATACGATCCTGTTGTGCGGAGTATCAGTGACGGCCTTTACTCTGGCATCGTCGCATTCTGCGTTTCAGGCACCTTCCTGACGCAAGGGTTTACTTGGCCTATCTATATTTTGTTGGCACTTACCGCTGCGGTCTCGAATTACGTTAACAACGTCGAACGAACGCGGGAGAAAACACAAGATGAAATAGACGAAGAAGCACGCTCAAAACGGCGAGGATTGACCGAACGGCTACAAGTTATACCGAACCCTAGAAAAAACAAAAGGCCGCCCTAAGGCAGCCTCTGGTGCATCCAGAAAAGACTAGTCGTCTGCGCTGAGTAAATCATCTTTTGCGGCTAACAGGTACTGCCACATCGACCAATAGGTCAGTGCTGTCGCAATGTACAACGCCGCGTAACCAATGTAGACAATCCATTCATTGCCGTGCCACAGAAGCATGGTCAACGCGAACATCTGCGCAGCCGTTTTAAACTTACCTACCCATGACACAGCAACGCTGGCACGTTTGCCCAGCTCAGCCATCCACTCTCGAAGGGCTGAAATAATCACCTCTCGCGCAATCATGGTTGCAGCGGGTATGGTCACCCAAATGGAATGGTAGTGTTCGGCAATCAAGACCAATGCAATCGCCACCATGACCTTATCGGCAACGGGGTCAAGAAATGCGCCAAATCGAGTTGTCTGGTTGAGTGTTCGAGCAAGGTACCCATCCAACCAATCCGTAAAACCTGCAATGACAAAAATGAGCGTAGCAGCAAACGCCGACCACTCGTAAGGAAGATAAAACGCGATGACAAAAACAGGAATTAATGCGATGCGTAAAAGAGTCAGAATTATGGGGATGTTCAGTCGCATAGTTGTAATTGTTGGTGGGTAACACCGCTATGGTGGACGAAAGTCATTGCTGTTGCAATGACGAATGAATTTTCTCAGCTAAAACTCTGCTAATTCCTGGCACTTTGGCTATTTCTTCAACAGATGCGCGTTTAAGCTCCTGAATACCGCCCAGGTATTTAAGCAACGCTTGTCGGCGTTTTGGCCCAACACCTTCAATTTCTTGTAAAACACTGGTCTTACGTGCTTTTGCACGTTTAGCTCTATGACCCGAAATCGCATGGTTATGGCTTTCATCTCGAATGTGTTGGATCAAATGCAGTGCGGGTGAGTCTGAAGGCATGGAAAATTCCTCACCGGTCACTTTGATCAATGTTTCTAAACCCGGCTTACGCGTGGTGCCTTTTGCCACACCAATCATTAATGGGTGCTTCGGCCATTCCGCCAACAGTGGTTTCACTACCTCCCACGCTTTGTTGAGCTGTCCTTTACCACCATCAATGAGAATGATGTCCGGGATTTTTTCCGGGTCAGATTGCTTTGCATATCGGCGCTCTAACACTTGCGCCATCGCCGCGTAATCATCACCGCCTGTAATGCCAGTGATATTGTAACGTCGATACTCCTGTTTAACAGGACCATCTTGATTGAACACAACGCAAGACGCCACGGTTTGCTCACCCATGGTATGGCTGATATCAAAACACTCCATCCGCTTAACCGACTCCAGCCCCAACGCTTCAGTGAGCACATTGAAGCGATTGTGGATGGTCATTTTATGGTTGATCTTGCTCGTCAGTGCAGTTGCCGCGTTGGTCTGCGCCAATTTGAGGAAACGCGCTCTCGCGCCTCGTGGCTTACTTTGGATATGCACTTTTCGGCCCGCGATTTCTGACAACGCCTTGCTCAACGTTTCTCGTTCTTCACCTAAATCCGGTCCCAACAATATGCTGGTTGGAATGGTACGCCCTTCTGCCTGATTAATATAAAACTGGCCAATAAACGTGGAAACCAGTTCGTTCAAATCTGTATTTGCTGGCATTTTCGGGAAGTAGCTTCTGCTGCCCAGCACTTTGCCTTGGCGAAGGAACAGTACGTGAATACAGGCCATACCATTTTCAATCGACACGCCAATCGCATCCAAATCATCATCACTGTTTTGAGAAACGAACTGCTGTTCCTGAACACGGCGTAAGGCTTGAATTTGATCACGGTATTCTGCGGCTTTTTCAAACGCCAGCGATTGACTCGCCACTTCCATTTTTTCCACCAGCGTTGAAATAACCTGACGATCTTTGCCTTGCAGAAACAGACGAGTGAAATTGACGAGCTCTGCATAATCGTCTTCAGAAATGAGGTCTTTCACACACGGGCCTGCGCAACGGCCAATCTGGTACATCAAGCAAGGGCGAGTGCGATTCGCATAAACTGAATCTTCGCATTGGCGAACCGGAAATATTTTTTGAAGAAGATAAAGGCTTTGTCGGACAGCTCCCGCATCGGGAAACGGTCCGAAGTATTCCCCTTTGCGCTTTTTCGCACCGCGATGGATAGACAATCGCGGATGTTTAGACGCTGAAAGAAAAATATACGGGTAAGATTTGTCATCACGAAGTAGCACATTGTAACGAGGCAAGTGCTGCTTGATGAGGTTGTGCTCTAGGATAAGCGCTTCGGTTTCACTGTGCGTGATCGTGACTTCGACATTGGTGATGTTTTTCACCAGCGCACGGGTCTTTTCCCCCGAAACATTCGTCCTGAAGTAACTGGAGAGGCGTTTTTTGAGCGACTTTGCTTTTCCGACGTAAATGATCTCACCGGAAGCGTCCATCATTCGATAGACGCCCGGTTTATCGGAAACTGTTTTTAGAAAGTTTTTGGCATCAAACACAGGGAACAGAATTAATTAGAGTGTCTCTGTGTCTAGCATACCATGGCGAATCGCCAAATGGGTCAACTCTACATCACCATTGATACCCAGTTTGCTAAACAGTCGATAGCGGTAGCTGTTTACTGTCTTTGGACTGAGGTTCAATTGTTCAGAAATATCCGTCACTTTTTGACCTTTTGTGATCATCATCATTATCTGAAGCTCTCGCTCAGACAGATTTTTGAACGGATTTTCTGACGCTGGAGAAAACTGACTCAACGCCATTTGTTGAGCAATCTCTGGCGAAATATAACGCTGTCCGCTGTTAACCGCACGGATTGCGTTAACCATTTCACTCGCACCTGCACCTTTGGTGAGATAGCCAGCCGCTCCTGCCTGCATGACTTTGGTTGGAAATGGATTTTCAGTATGAATTGTAAGAACAATAATCTTGGCGTCGGGGTTATAGCGTAGGAGTTTACGCGTAGCTTCCAAGCCACCGATACCAGGCATATTCATGTCCATCAAGATAATGTCGGCGTGATTGCTACGACACCACTTGACTGCTTCCTCACCGCTTTCGGCTTCCCCTACCACTTTAACACCACGTTCATCTTCGAGAAGACGACGTATCCCTGTGCGAACCAGCTCGTGATCATCTACAAGGAAAACACTAATCAAGCTTGTTTCTCCACTATGATTTTGGCTCGCCATGCGCCACTATGGCGCTCGACTTTGTGCTGCATCTTACTTGAGTTTAACCCAACAATAAAAGTCCGAACACGTTGAATCTGTGTAAGAGTGCATGTTTTTCATTTTAATATGTCACTAATTATACAATGACGTCATAAAATCTAGTCCATGAAACCCTATTCAGAACAAAATTTCAATAACAACATACAGTTACATCCAGCAACCAATTCGCCAAATAAATACAAATCGTCCAACACTTAATACACACCGATTTTCGCGACCTCAAAATTTCTTCTCGCTGACGGTTTCCGTTATTCTTTACTTACATAATTTTATGACTCAGATTGAGTACAGCAAAGGAGAAATCCGGGTGATAAGTGTAGGTATCTTGCTTTGTGACGATCACTACGAAGACACCATCTCTGTATATGGTCACTATGATGATGCCTTCAAACGTTTGCTATCCATTGATGGCATCAATGTCAGTAAAACTTTTCGATGCTTCCAAGGCGAATTTCCCTCGCAACCCGATGCATGTGATGTTTGGGTCATTACTGGCAGCAAATGGAGCGTTTACGACAATGACCCCTGGATAGAGACTCTCGCGACATTTATTCGCTTGTGTGATAAACGTCATCATCCTTTGCTTGGGGTTTGTTTCGGCCACCAAATCATTCATTTTGCCCTTGGCGGAACCGTAGAAAAATCCGATAAGGGTTGGGGGATGGGCCTTTACCCGTTGAACGTCACACACCAAGGTCGCCGTTATTTTACAGCCGATACGCCCTCTTCAATTTCATTGCTTGCCGTGCATCAAGATCAAGTGCATCTTCCCGCCGATACATTTATGACAATTGCCTCATCTGACTTTTGCCCACAAGCTATCACAGTCAAAGAAACCCACATTTTGACTATGCAATGCCATCCTGAGTTTACGGCCCCATTTATCATTCAATTACTAGAACGCTTGAGAGAAAAAGCAGGCGACGAAAACGTCGACCGCGCGAGGCGCACTGTCGAGTGGTTTGGCGAAGGAGAACGGCAATACGTGGTTTCACTCCTGCGACGTTTCATTTTGTCTTGTTCGTAATGCTCGCCACCGACCCCATCACGCTCATTTCAACAACAGGGAAATTGCATAACAGAAAATCACATTTTCAATATGCAAATCATTTTTGTGCATCGCAAGGCTTAAAACTTCAACCTATTGATTAGACGAAACATTAACACTGGCATTCATATTGCAGCCCCACTTTACTAAGCTAAAGGAGGGTTTTCTGATATGAACGAGCCATCATTGAAAAAACCGTTGATTTTTGTCGGTCCGCCCTGCTCTGGCGTGGGTCTGATCTCAAACCTTGTTTTCCACCACCCAGCCTTGTGTTGGTTGGACGAAAAGTTTGAAAAATATCCGACATCGAACTTTCAGCGTAAGTTGTTTAAATACACCAATGAATGGCGCTCGAAAGCCAATGACTACCCAGAAAAATCCTTGATGTCGGCTCTTGCGAATGACTTTTCGCCAACGCCAGCAGAAGCGACCTTGTTTTGGGATTCGATGACCCGCGACGATGTTGATTTCTATCGAGGCTTTGCAAGAGGCAAGCAAGCCTCTCCGATGGAAATCACCGAGATTAAAAAAATCTTTGAAGACAGAATGAGAACCACCAAAAAAGAAAGATTGGCGCTGAAGTTTACAGGCCCTGCTCGTCTTTACTATCTGCAAAGCCTTTTCCCAGACGCCAAATTTGTTCACGTGATGCGAGACCCCGCATCGACAGTTAATTCGATCATTTCCAGTGAAGAATGGGAATTTAAAGGCAAAAACATGTTGTGGTGGCGCGGTGCTTATTCGCTTCAAGAACTCGCACAATACGATTTATTGCGACGTCACGCTGTCGCGGGTACGGCGTTTCAACTGAACAAACTGCTGCAAACAACAAGACAGGAGATCGATGAGCTTGATATCGACCTTCTCACGATAAACTACGAAGATTTTGTCGCCAACCCGTCGAAAACCCTACTTAGCATCCTCGACTACGCCGAGTTGGATCCACATTCTAATGTCGAACGCGCGATGAAACGAAGCGATATCAGATGCAGTAACAGTGTTCTGAAAATGCCGGCGACAGACATCAACACCGTTTACACATGGTGCCCTGCCGCATAAGTAGGTAGATATAAATTAAGTCGGCAACTAGACAAATAGAAAGAGCGGCAAGAAATGGATAAAAAAACGCCTTCCGTTTGGGAAGGCGTTTGATTGTTTATTTACTTAAAGCGCGTCGGTTTTAATACACAGAACGTGGTATTTACCGTGTTCTTTTTCCGCACCTTCAGTTTCGTGTTCGAAACCTGGGAACTCGTCATCCCATGCCTCAAGTGCTTTGAGGTATTGGATTTGAGGGCTGCTTTCGCTACCAAAGTTCTCACCACCCATCAGCATTGGGATGCCTGGTGGGTAAGGGATCACTGAGTGCGCTGCAACGCGGCCTTCCAGTTTGTCTGAAGAAACCAGTTCCACTTCATTCGCAACAATGTGTTGGTAAGCAGTACGTGGTTTCAGTTCAACTTCTGGCAGTGTTGAGTACGCTTCGTTCAATACTTGTGCTGGGTTGTGACGAACCAAGTATTGGAACATACGGTCACCCAGGTCACGAAGGCCAAGGCCTTTGTACACTTCTGGTGCACTTTCAACAAGTTCTGGAAGGATAGTTTCCAGAGACGCATTTTTGTCGTAGTGACGTTTGAACGACAGCAGCGTGTTAACCAATGTATCGCGTTTACCTTTAGTGATACCCATTGAGAACAGGAACATCACTTGGAAGTCAGTGGTACGCGTTGGAACGATACCGAAACGGCCTAGGTATGCGCTAACCAGTGCAGCAGGTACACCTTGATCCAGGAAGTTACCATTGCCATCCAGACCCGGAGTCAGCAAGCTAACTTTGATTGGATCCAGCATACACCAGTCGTTGTCCATGTTGTCGAAACCATGCCATTTGTCTTCTGGGTGCAGTTTCCAGTTATCCTGCACTGTCATCAGAGACTCAACAGATGCGTCTTCGAACTTCACTTTGTCGCCATTGGTTTCAGTCACAACCTCAGCATTCCAAGGTTTGAAGAACCAATCACCATCTGAGGTGTAATCGTTGAACAGTTTACGCACGCTTTGACGGAAGATAACTGCTTCACGAATCACTTCGTTAGTCAGAGACAGACCGCTTTGGCCTTTCATCATGTTCGCTGCAACGTCGTTAGATGCACAGATTGCATACAATGGCGATGTTGAAGTGTGCATCATGTACGCTTGGTTAAAGCGATCGAAATCGATAGCGTCTTCACCGTTACGAACGTGAATGTATGATGCTTGAGACAGTGCATTCAGCAATTTGTGTG
Source organism: Enterovibrio nigricans DSM 22720 (assembly GCF_900167155.1). Lineage (GTDB taxonomy): Bacteria > Pseudomonadota > Gammaproteobacteria > Enterobacterales > Vibrionaceae > Enterovibrio > Enterovibrio nigricans. The sequence goes on from NZ_FUXU01000036.1 coordinate 26,474, forward strand.
TTGAGTGCGTTGCGAATACTGTTGGACCATTGTGGTCTTTCGCATCACCACGCATTGCGAAGTGGCCTTTGTATACAGGGTTGAAGCGAGCATAACCAAACCAAGCTTCGTCCATGTGAATACGGTTAGAGCTTTCAGACAGCAGTGATTCTGCATGTTCTGAGTTGTAAACCATACCGTCGTAAGTACAGTTGGTTACCACTGCGTATTTTGGTTTTTTGTTTTTCGCATCTTTGGTCATTTTGCCTTCTGCAATCATCTTCTCGATGTTTGCAGCAGCCATGGTTGACTTGCTGATTGGGCCAATGATGCCGTAGCAGTTGCGAGTTGGTGCCATGTAAACAGGACGTGTGCCAGTAAGGATCAGGCCTTGTTCAATCGATTTGTGACAGTTACGGTCGATGATCGCGATGTCGTCATCTTTCAGACACGCTTGCATGATGGTACGGTTTGAGCCAGACGTACCCACGATACCAGAGCAAGACTCATGAGCACCGAACACTTTCGCTGCTTCTACTTCGCTGTCTTTGAATGCACCAGTGTGGTCAAGCAATGAACCCAACGCTGCACGTTCGATACCCATATCAGTGCGGAACAGGTTCTCACCGTAGAATTGGTGGAACTGGTTACCCGCAGGGGTTTTGGTGAAACCAATACCACCTTGGTGACCAGGCGCAGACCATGAATATTCGTGGATGTCATTGTACTGCATCATCGCTTTCATCAGCGGTGGCAATACTTGCTCACGGTAACGTCTCATCGCTGCCACGATACGACCTGCAACAAAGTCTGCAGTGTCTTCAAGTACTGAATAACACTCGTCAACACGTTCCATCAGTTTGCGGTTTGCAAGAATAGAGGTACGTGCACGTTCTGCTAACAGGAACACTGGCACTTCTGATTGGCGATCTTTCAGCGTATTCAGCAGATCGATTTCTTCTTCAGAGTGAACGATTTGTTCTTCAGATTTGTCCAGCGTCAGTACAAGGCTATCAATTTGCGATGCCAAGATAACCGCTTTGGCATCTTCATAGGATTTCGCGGTAATAATATCAATGGTACGTTGAGTCAGCTCTTCAATTAGAGCTTGAGTTGTACGTGCAGCATAGCTGCTTGGATCGATATTTTGCGGCTCTACAACCAGAGTGCGCATTTTGCTGAAGTTGTTGCTCATAATAATTACCTAATCTGTAATTTTCTAATTTCAGCGTCAACGGCTTGGATGGCTTTTTTATCCAAAAATAAATAAGTCAGGCAGAGTGGTTAACGTTATTTCATTTTGAGTGGCGAGGGTATCTCTCGTCCTACTCGACATTTTGATAATCAAATGGCCAGTCCCAATGACAGGAGAATAATTAAGACCAGCCATTCGATTAAATTTCTTTTTTGCTTCTTGCTTAGTGATCATTTAATTGGGGAGAAAATATCACTTATTATGCTTTTGCTTTTACATCTGATTCAGGGTTCACATCTCGTGCAGCAATGAAGCCGTAGAAGATATAACCGAACAGCGTCAGGATGGTACCGCCGAATACTGCCTCTGCGCCGCAAGCATACACACTATAGATGCTGTAAATAACACCCAAAGTACCGACGGTTGCGCCCAGTTTGTATTGCGCTGGAGACACTTTGTTTTTACGCAGCATCACTTCCAGACCCGTCATAGACAGGATGTATGGCACCATGTTTACGAATACAGCCAGGTTTAGCAGGGCGTTGAACTGATTCACCAAGTTTGGAGAGATAGTCATCACTGCCAGAGCAAGTTCTGCCACCAACATGATCAGCATACCCATGATAGGTGCACCCGCTTTGTTGGTTTTCGCGAAGATTTTAGGGAACAGACCTTAATCCGCTGCAGCTTTTGACACTTGCGCATTGGTGAACTGCCAGCCCAACAAAGAACCGATACACGCAATAACTGCAGCAAGCGTTACGATGTTACCCACAGTTGGGTTGAACATGTGGCTGAATACCAGACCGAAAGGTGCTGTAGAGTTAGCCAGTTCTGCGTTAGGAATAATACCTTGGATTACGGTAGTAGACAGGATGTAAACAACCGCTGCGAAACCCGTACCAAACAGTACTGCAAGAGGTACGTTACGTTCTGGGTTTTCTACTGCATCCGAGTTTGCGCCTGCTGACTCAATACCCAAGAACGCCCACAGTGTCAGTGCAATACCTGAAGATACAGAGTGCATTGTTGTATCGTGGTGCGGGTTCCAAGCTGAGATAAAGGTTTGTGGATCGAACCACCACCAGCCGATGACTGACAAGCCCAGTACTGGAAGAATAATACCCCATACGGTGACAGACGAAATTTGGCCAGTAATTTTTGGACCACCGAAGTTAGCCACCATAGTGACAACCAAGATAGCAACAACACCATAGAAGGTATGCATTGGGGTATTTAGCCAAGGCATAAACGGTTTGATATAACCTACCGCTGAAACTGCAATTGCCACACAGCTAATAACCAAACATACGTAATATGTGTATGAGGAAATAAAGAAGGAAGATTTACCGTGTGCTTCTTCAGAATAGGCAGACATACCGCCAGAACGCTTACAGAAGGCACCACATTTAGCAAACGTGTATGCAATACACATCGCGCCTAGCGCGGTAATAACCCAAGAGAGAAGTGAAATTGTTCCGACTTGCGCCAAGCTCGCTGGCAGCATAATAATACCGGAGCCCATCATATTTACAGCAACAAGGACGGTTAAACCAACCAATCCCATTTTTTTACTACTGGCATCTGAAGACATTAAATTAACCCTCAATTCAGACGAGATAGAATAATAAACGTGAGTTTTTCGTTGCAAGGCCAATTCCGTGGCGACTGTATTTTAAAGGGCGTCAATTTGATATTGGTGAAAATCAGAAATAACGAACGTGCTCTTATTACAGCAAGTATTCACAATGGAATCTTCGTGTGAACATATCCATTAATGAATATGTTTTTCTAAATTAAAAACATATGCATTAAATCGTTTAGACCGTGCCGCTCTATTCGATGGGCCTATTCTTATCCTTTTTCGATTTTTTTAAACCCCTAAAAATGCAATCATCCGTTACACAAATCCGGATTCAAGGTGTGATGTAAATCACTATTCAATTCGACATTCATCACTGATCTGCCCTGATTTTTTCTCACCCATCAATGTGACGCGAATCACACTCCAAATGAAATTCAATGGGTTAGCACCGGAACATCGCTTTTCCATACTGTCTTCAAATTCCAGAAAATGGTCTTTTAAAAACGGATGACTATGCAAAATAAGTGCGGTTTCATGTTCCCCGTTATTACTGACATTTTGTTGATTGAAAGGAACTTTTTCTCGACAAGACACCCTTACAACGAAAAGCGCCTGAAATTCAAACAGTGCTGCATAAGCGGTACCCACCCTATTTGCATTTTGTTGCTCAAAACTATCCCAGCCCACAAGACATGCGCAAAGCGCATGACCTTTCTGCATTTTATTCATTTGTATCATGCCATTGATAACTCTACATTACGCGCGTCTGTTACCCCAGAGGCCAATATGTTTTCACAATCTCTTGCAGCGCAGCTTGCTAGGTGGCTCCTGGTGCTGATTTTTACGTTGTTCTTCGTACATCACTGCGCACCACTAAGGAGTGCGTTAAGTGACTATGCCGTCGACGGTGGATGTCATCAACGCCACTCCACACAACCTTCAGGACACATGGACGCTAACACACCGTCTGTCCCCCAACATCACTAACACTCACGTTAAGGTAGTTTCATGAGTATTTTCAGATTCCCTCTGCTGGTATGGCTGGGAATAGGAACCTTGATCATCAGCCTAGGGATCAGGCAATCATTCGGTATCTTTATGATGCCAATTGCTGACACTTTTCAGTCAGGTCGCGAATTCTTTAGTCTTGCCATCGCCTTACAAAACCTCATGTTTGGTGCATTCCAACCCTTTATAGGCATGGCGGCAGACCGATTCGGTGCAAAACGCATTATTTCGCTGGGCGGTATCGCTTATGCATTGGGCTTGTACCTAACATCGATTGCAACAACGACTGGCGTACTCTATCTCTCAATGGGTGTACTTATTGGTCTGGGTTTGAGTGCCACCAGCTACGTGATCGTGCTGGGTGCCGTTGCAAAAGTAGTGCCCGCAGAGCACACCGCGAAAGCATTTGGCTTGACGACAGCCATGGGGTCGTTCGGCATGTTTGCCGTTATCCCAGGCGCACAATCTCTACTTGCCAACTACGACTGGCAGACAGCGATGCAAGTGTTCGCCATGGTATGTACGGTAATGATTGCCTTTTCGGTGTTTATGAAAACCTCCGCGAAGAACTCCACCGTGAGTGCAGCGGAAAATAATCAAACGCTGACAGAGGCCCTGAAAGAAGCGTTCAAACACCCAGGCTATTGGTTAATTCATGCGGGTTTCTTCGTCTGTGGCTTCCAAGTCATGTTTATCGCCACTCATTTGCCAAGCTACATTTCAGACAAAGGCTTACCCGGTGGTGTAGCCGCGATGGCGCTGGCCTACGTGGGCATCTTCAATATCTTCGGATCGTATTTCTGGGGACTCATGGGTGACCGATTCAATAAGCGCATTGTTATGACCAGTCTCTACATGATGCGCGCCGTTGTATTAGCCTTGTTTGTTATGCTGCCTCTGACAACCGAATCAGCCACAATCTTTGGCGCGGCAATTGGTTTTTGTTGGCTGGGAACTGTGCCGTTAACATCCGGATTGGTTCGCCAGATTTTTGGCCCGCGCTATATGTCGACGCTCTACGGTTTGGTGTTTTTTACCCACCAAATCGGCAGCTTTCTCGGTGCATGGGTCGGGGGACGCGTATTTGACTACTATGGGTCGTACGAGCCAATCTGGTGGGCATCGGTCGTGCTGGCAATCGCAGCTGCACTGCTTCATTTACCCATCAACGACAAGCCTTTGGTACGCGTTGCTTCTCCAGTAACAGCCTAGTATCTATAACAAAAACAGGCGTTTCGACGCCTGTTTTTGTTCAAACTTTAACCATCGGAATTAGAATCAAACCGTATTGAATGCTAATTTGTACGAGAACGAATGAAATTGGTCATGTACGGCAAACAGTAAAGGCTGGTTCTTATGGGGAAACTAACCACTCTTGTTTTAGACACTTCTACAGGTAGACCCGCGCCGGGTATCAAAATCTCCCTCTATCGCATTAATGAAAATGGCCTCATCCCGCTGCTGACCACAGTTACCAACGAAGTGGGCGAACCCGATACTCCCCTGCTTGAAAACAGCGAGTTTTCCTCTGGTCATTACCAATTGGTATTCGAAACCGCCCCGTATTTTCGGCACTACAATCTCCTGCTCGACCCGATTCCACTGTTTGATGAAATTGTCGTTAGGATTGGTATTTCAAATCACGAACAAGACTTCCACTTGCCCTTATTTGTGTCCCCCTTTAGTTATTCCATTTACCGCAGCCATTAAAAAAGCCAGCTCAAAGGCTGGCAAAAGGATTATTCAAACAACATTGGGTAGGCTTGCGTGTATATCCAATCCGTGTCTTTTGCGGGAATATGACACCCCAAACAATCCGTTTTATAGTTGCTGGATGCGTTGGTCGACAGTGCGCCGGGTTTGAACAAGGCCCATCCCCATCCGTCACCCCAGATTTTGTTACCCGAAAAGCGATTTTCACTGTCTTTTATCATCACAAACCACTGTTTCAGTTCTCTCGTGGCATGGCTTACCCCCGAGCCTGTTGTGAAATCCCCACTGCTGTGTGCGCGAAGTTCTTTGACTACCGTTGCACCATCAGGAAACTCACCAGTTTCGCGAAACGCCTCAACCGCCGACTTTTCCGTATAGACATCATGAAATCCACTCGCACCGCCATCGGGTACAAACCAGGATCCTAGATGCACCATATTGCTTTTAAAATCCGTCGGAAAGCTGATGTGCCCTTTTTCGTCGACATAAGGGGAAAACTCACTGACGCTTGCAAACGCACTCGTTGCCACCAGAGTGGTCAACGCAACACTTCTTATAAGGTTGATCATTCAACCACCACTATTTCAACGTGGACGTAAAGCCACCGGAAGCAGCTTCCCCTTTCCCTTTACCCGCACGGAGCACCGGATAATACTGGGTAAACACAAAGTCATCCGCTGCTGCTGATTGATGACACGCGTTGCACGAGGCCGCAGGGAATGGCTTAGCGACTTTGGTAATGGATGAGTGATCAGGCGTTGAAAAACTGTAATACGCCCAATTTCCCGGCTCATTTGGGTTATGTTTTTTACTTTTAATCGTGGCTTCCAACCCAATATATTCCCCTTGGAAATAGCCATTCCCACTGACTGCCACTTTACTTCCTACGCTGACCAACTCCTTCATAATGATGGTGCCATCTCGAAACTCGCCCGTTTCTTTCCAGTGAGCCCAACTTTTCGGGTCAATATACACATTGTGATGCTCAGGAAACGCCGCCTTACCATTATTCATATCATTTGGTGTTACAGGTGTTCCGACGTAAACCCACTCTCTATACCCCGTTGGCCTCAGTAGCTCTCCGTCTTTGATCGTGAAATATTCTTCGGCCATGGCGTTCATCGACAACAACCCAGCACTCAGGAAAGCCAACGAAAAAAGTACGTTTGAATGTATAGATACCGACATTGCTTTTTTAAGTTCCATTTTTCACCTCGCTTACAGATAAAACGCTCAACAATCCAGCGTTTGGCCTGAGTCTAGGCTACAGTTGAGACACGAGTTATCGCCCCGAGGCTCACATCAGTGCCCCAAAGAATCAAACACCAACAAACCTTCAATTTACTGGCTGATATCCTTGAAACGCTGAAGTTTCGCGGCACCATTTTTTTCAGCTCTGCACTCAGTGCGCCGTGGGGAATATCGCTTGAAAAATTAGGGTATCCCCGATTTCACATCACCCTTCGGGGAGAGTGCTATGTGGGTACCCATCAAGACGCGTTTTTAAGGGCAAAGGAGATGGACATCTTTCTGTTGCCCAATGGTGATGCACACTGGATTGCCGATAACCCCAGTAATAAAAAAACACCCAGCGAGCGTGCCGTCAATGCTTGTGAGCTCGATTCACCCTTGTTTCAACAAGGCCCAACAACACATAAACTCATCTGTGGTATGGTGCAATTTGATGAAGGACTCAGCCACCCCATCATGGATGCGCTGCCCAGTGTGATCCACGTGGAAGGCATTCGACACGACAGTGCAATATGGCGATTGGTAGAACTTATCGATGCGGAAATTCGTGAAGCAGGAAGTATCAATAGCCCTGTCGCAGATAGGCTAACCGAAGTGCTGTTTTTAAAGCTTTTGCAGTTTCATGTTGATGAGCATCAAAGTACTTTTGGGTTTTTACGCGCGATACGCGATAAACGCATTCATCAAGCATTATCATATCTTCACGAAAATCCAGCCAGAGACTGGACACTAGAAGAACTTGGCAAAGAAGTGGGTATGTCTAAAGCAACCCTCGTCAGGCACTTCCAAGATGCCGTTGGTGTGGCACCCATGACGTACCTCAATCACTGGCGACGTTTAAAGGCTTACCACGCACTGCGTTATACCAACGACTCGATGGACAAAATCGCGGTTTCTCTGGGGTTTACATCAGGTCGGACTCTGAGTCGCTCTCTGGTTCGCGAGTTAGGGTTGTCGCCTGCGGAGATTCGTAGCTTGTCATCACATTCAAACATCAACGAATAAAGGAGCCCGAAGGCTCCCCTCTATTTCACATTTCAAGAATGAAGTATCGCGAGGTATTTACTCTCGATCTTGGTCAAAATCACCATGGAAGTGCCCGTGATCTGCCACTTCACGCGATGCCGACTTGATCTTCTCACCGATTCGATGTTCATGCTCATGGCCATCATTATCTACCGACAACGTACGTAGCGTTCTTTGTTGCGGTGCTGGAGCCTCATTTTGCGTATCCGCATAGAGGTCTTCACTCATCGCATAAAACGTCGCAACGTACGCCATTGCACGCGAATTCATCGTCAGCGCGTTGTTGGCAACGTTATTCAAGTCATCACACGCTTGGTGATAACACTTGTCGTATGCCACATCGATTTCGCCACCAAATTGCTCAACTTCTTCCGCCGATTTGAGTTTTTCAGCCCCTGTAAACAAACCACCAAACGCGATTCCCCAATCAGCGAAACCGGAGTAGTCCGAACGTTTAGAGAGTGCTTGAGGCACTGTCGACTCGTCTTTCTTGGTAAAGAACTCGTTGAACATTCCCTCGATATGCGCGGTCCCTTCTGGTGGCTCAAAGTCATCAGGATACGCATTGTCAGGGCTGTCCTTGGTATCCGACAAGTCACCATCCATCACACCATAGATGTAATTGGGCGAACCTATCATGTCGAAGTTTAAGTACATTTTTACCGGATTGATTTCTAAGTATCTCGCTTCAATCAATTCGCGATGTTCAGCCGTTAGTTCGCTAGGATCGGTAATACCGAGTTCTTCCATGATTTGCGTCTGCGCATCTTGATAGTACGCACCGAACACTTCATTGGTGTAATATTCAGACCCTACCAACCCTGCTTCTTCGGCAGCCCACCACGCAAAACGCACTTTGTTTTTCTGATGGACAGGCAAACGCTTCAGTTTCTTTTTCAGGCGTATGGCGTACTCAAGCACACCCGCAGACCCGGAACCATTATCATTGATACCCGGCCCTTCAGGTACCGAGTCCAAATGCGCCCCCAGCATTACAATTTGATCTGGGTTTCCGCCCTTGGTTTCTGCAATCACGTTTTGCGTCACAACGACATCATCTTTAACACCGATGTTCAACGCAGCGGCAATCGCATCACCACCACCTTGTAGCGCGTCATACCAGCCTTTTCCAAGATCATATCTTGCACCAAATGCCGGAATAGTGGCCGCAGAATCGCTGCCCAGAGTACCATTTACAACGCCTTTTCTACCGTCGCTGTTGCCTTGATTGAATACTATCGCCCCCACTGCCCCAGCAGCTTCAGCGTTCACGACTTTGGCATTAAAGGTACAACCCCCACGCTGGATGACAGCAACCTTGCCAGACACATCGACACCGTCAAAATCTGAGGCTGTACAAGCATCGGTATCATCATAATCCGCTGAGTCGAAATCAAAATCGGGTGTTACAAAGGCGATTTCAGCGTTTAATGCACCGTCCGAGCTCCCTGAATAGGACATCGCAGCATAATCAGCAGGAATATCATCCGTCGCATCACGAACATGCACTAAGGATTGCCCGTTAACCGTGAGTGTTGTTCCGTCTAGCTCAATCCAACTTCGAAAATCGAACGGTTGTAAGGTCACGTCATAGCCATGCCTTTCTAACTTTTGCTTTATGTAATCAACGGAGTTTTCATATCCGTCAGTGCCAGCGGCTCGGGTGGTTGAGTTGCCGTCTTCCGTCGCAACAGCAGCACCTTCCATTGCCTCAAGGTGATCAACCAGCCTTTTTTCTTTGATTGCTTTACTGACTTTTTTCGCGACCCAACGAGGGTCTTCACACCCTGAAAAGCCCGTCAACAAGGCCGCACTCACCACAATAAGAGTGACCTTTTTTACATTTGAATTGAATGTACTCATAGAAACAGTCCTTTTATTTGACGTTACTAGTCAAGCATTCAAAATAAGCAGCAACCAGAACCAAAAAAAATCAACCCATCCAAAGTTAGGGATGACTCACAAATTCATCTCACTAACAAATGCATTAATTAACCATATTTGTTACCAATATTTATACACAGTCTTATTAATTAAATTAGATTTGTAAGAAGCGTTAAAACAAACAAACTCACTTTTCTCTCATAAGTATTTAAACAGAAGAAAAAAATGCCCATTTTAAACACTATCCCTCAACACGATGATTAAACATCGCGTGAATACCCATGCAGCACTATCACAGTGCGGAACGCGACTTTAACGAGGAAACAGGGGTAATCAGGAGGATTCTGTCTCAATAGTGAATTTTTATGTCTGAATTTCTTTATATGCACACATGTTCATCGTTGAATCAGAAAAACACAACCAATAGGAAATAGCACACCCACACTTTCCCCATTAAATAGCATTAACCCTAAAGAATATCGAGCCGTCACACTCTGAAACAATTATCATAAAGGAAATGAGTGGCGGGCTAATAAAGCCTGCCATTTTCTTTAATTCCACCTAACAAATATTCGACAACTCAGTATCTGGCACAATGCTGGATACATCACGACCAAGAATAAGCCGCCCCAAAAGAGGAAAAAAGCAACGAGTTGTTAGCCGTCTACACTATCGTTTTTTCTTGGGGCAAGACATCACTTGGAAATTAGTGTCAAAACAGATACCAAACTCATGTCGTGTTTGGTGAAGCCAAATGTGTTTGAGTTCAGGGTTATTGTCTCTCATCCAGCGCATTGCACGCTTTGCATTTAATTCGCTCGGTGGCACTTCAAATCTCTGCGCCAGAGACAACGCTTTATCAAAGTATTCTTTCGCAGAATCAAAATCGCACGCCCCATGCTTTTCCCATTGTCCTTGAAGCAGCTTAGTGCCTGGGCTCATACACAAGTAAGGTTCGATGGTATTTAGTGGAAGAGGCTTCAAGTCTCCCTTACAAAATCTCGGGTGTCCTTTGTTATTTCCTGATTTGTAGGCTGTTTCTGATTCACCCCAAAGTCCGTGAACAACCCAACCGAAATCATTGTCAGATTGACATTGAAACTTCACACCCTGATCGCGATTTTTTCGTGCCATATAATCACAAAAGCGCGGAGAATTTGAATACACCAACAAGAAGAAATCTGTATCTACCTGTTTATTTTGGTAATCCAACCGATTGTCATAGTGTTTGTTGAGTAGCCCAGCCTCGATATTACAGCTTGTCCCTGCATATCTATCTCCCGCAACAGACACGCCAACAATCGAAAAAGAAAGGGTAACGAGCAAACAAAGTCGCAGTAAGTTCCTGAATAAAGTAGCCACGTATTCTCCTCAACGTTTTGGGGCAGTCTCTTTGCGCGAAAGATAGCGTTGCTCCCCCAAAAAGTCACATTAAATCGCGGTCAACTTCACATTGTTCAGGGCAACCGCTTTAAAGATGCAGGAACAATAAGCTTATGCACCGGCCCAACAAAAAGCATATAGACACGACCAAGGGTGTTTTTAACATGCACCACAGTACTCGCGGTCACGGTTACCTCACTGCCATTGGGTTGAATGTGAAAAGAGAGTTTAACGTCAAGGTGCTTGTCTCTGTCTTCCATGATCACCTCCGTCTGCGATTTATAAATCATTTGGAAAATCCCGACCTGATCACCAACGTGGTACTCGTCAGCGGTTTTGGGAGGACTAAAATCATCGAAGTTACCAAGGTGTTTAAGTCCGATTTTAGAAACCAATGTGTTTCGTAACTTCATCAAGTTGCTAATCCAAGCCGGTGTGTTCGCCATCACTTTCAGGTAGATATCCATGGCGCTTTCACCGGAATAGGCGATAACCTGTGAGTGATTATCCGCAAAAGATGCATCATCGCTGTAACTGTTCAGTTCCGTGAATGCCGGAATTCCTTTCATGTGTTCTCTCTGTCGTCTTTTTTCACTCTTTTCTGCACCCTACTCACCCTAATTAACCCCCCGTCAATAAACAATGACGATTCGTCATTTTCTTATGTTTTCGTCTATATACATCCAGATTCGTCGTCAATATCTCACTCTTTTGGGTGGAGAAATCTGACAACCTAGGCAATCGTTTGCATCGCACTGAAACGGACCCGATATTTATTTCACAACGATTGAAATAAAGTGTTTGACTTACTTTTTCGAACGCACTAACATCCGCGCCCAGCAAAAACGGTCTTCTACACAGGCCGCGTTTTCAAAGGGTTAACGCCCTTATGTCAGCTGATCCCGGTCAGTTGCTTTTCCTTTTTTTATAAATAGGGAAACAACAAAATTTCGGAATCGGCATGACCACGCAAACACACGCTTCAAACGCATCATCCTGGCAAACAAAAGCAATCCTAAGCGTCGCATTTTTGATGGCGACGACCTCTGTAGGTCCCGGCTTTCTGACTCAAACCGCTGTATTCACCAACATCTACAAAATTGACATGGCTTTCCCTGTCTTCGCTTCCATGTTTATCACCTTCGGTATTGTGATGAACTTGTGGCGCATCGTGGGTGTTTCTGGTCTGCGCATTCAAGACATTGCAAACAAAATTGCACCGGGCGCAGGCTACTTCATTGGTATTCTGTTGGCGCTGGGCGCGGTTGCGTTCAATTTTGGTAACGTCAGCGGTGCGGCACTGGGTATCAATGTACTGACGGGTGTAGACACCACTTGGGGTGCACTATTCACGGGTGTGGTGGGTTGTTTGTTGTTTGTTGTTTGTGGTTCACAACGCATCTAAACGCATGGACCAAATGGCACGCTACTTGGGACTATTCATGATTGTCCTGATTGCCTACGTCGCCATGACTAGCCTGCCACCGTTAGGTGAAACATTGGCTGCAGCTGTTCTTCCAAGCGATATGGGCAACCTTTTGCTTCCAACGTTAACGATCGTTGGTGGTGCGGTGGGCGGTTACTATACCGGTGCACAACGTCTTGTTGATATTGGCCTTCAAGGCAAACAGAACGTTGATTCAATCAAAACAGCGGCATGGGCGGGCATTTCCATCGCCGTCGTTATCCGCATTCTTTTGTTCCTCGCCGTATTCGGTGTGATCGCATCGGGCGCAGTGCTAGATGCTTCTAACCCAGCCGCTGATGCGTTCCGTCAAGGCGCAGGCGAAGTCGGTTACTTCATCTTTGGCCTTGTCCTGTTTGTCGCTTCAATCACGTCAGTTGTCGGTAACTCCTACATGGCAATTTCACTGATTAAAACCCTGTTCCCTGTGGTTGCTCGCAATGAAAAAGCATGGTGTTGTGGTTTTATCATAGTGACCAGCGTGGGCACAGTAATGATGAACATGCCAATTCTTCTGCTGATGCTGGCAGGTCTTGTAAACAGTATTATCCTACCTGTTGTACTGGCATTTGTTCTTGCTGCAACCCGCCGTAAAGACATCGTGGGTGATTATAAACACCCTGTATATCTGTCCGTCATCGGAGCGATGATCGTGGTGGTAATGGCGGCAGCAAGCTTAAGCAATGTCAACGGCTTCATTGCAAAGTTCATCGGCTAATTTATACCTTTACCCATTGACCCAAGGGCTTCAGGAGTAACGCTGAGGCCCTTTTTGTTATCCCCTTCACCTTTATCTCCTTTCACTCGAACCTCACTACGACATTGGCAAGCTATATGCAGTAGCTCCACTATCTATTCGTTCCCTAATTATTTAGGCCCAAATGCGTAAAAAGACGTCATTTTGACTCTCAAACTGACGTTTGGTATGCAGAATGGGAAAGCGAGAATAACGGTAGGAGTACGTTGCATGCCTCATTTACCTCTGTGGTTTAAATACACCTTGTCGGTGTTGTCGATTACGCTTGCGCTCAGTTATCTCTCCGGAGAAGTGGTTCGAAACTATGAGACAACCTACCTTGAAAAACAAATGGATGCGCAAATTCGTGCCAATTTTCTCGCCCTCACTGAAGCCCTTTCAGATGATGTTCTCGCCGAGCAAAGTGGCGCGCTCAACGCAAAGCTCGATCGCATGGCACAACATTATCCTGACCTTTGTTACATTTCGATCGTCTCCCAACGTGACACTGAAATTGGCCAATGGGGAGATCGACCTCATGACGATAACCCCATGGCGCTCAACTTCAGCAATCTGGTTGAATATGAAGGCCGCTCTATCGGAACCATGAGAATTTCGATGAGTAAAAAGCAAATGCTGGCAGACATCTCAAAGCACGTTGAAGAAGTCCGAATATACTCAGCCGGCCTATTGATCACCCTCGCCTTAATGACGATGTTCATTTCACAATATCTCGTACTTTCTCCCCTTTCGCGAATCAACAAGCGACTGGTTAACATGTCTTATACCGATGAAGTTTTAGATACAAAAAGCGATGAACTGATCAGATTAAATAATGGGGTGAACGTACTAGAGCGCCTGCTAAACCAACATGTAAAACGAGAAGCAGAGCTTGTCGATGCGAAGAAGAATGCGGATTCAGCTAACGTAGCCAAATCGCAATTTATTGCCACAATGAGCCACGAAATTAGGACGCCGATGAATGCCATTATGGGCGCTCTCGACATTCTTCAGGAAGCCGACATCCCCGAACACTGCCAACCCCTCGTGGAAATGGCTGATGATGCTGCCAATCTGTTGCTAAGCCAGCTCAACGATGTTCTGGACTATTCGAAAATAGACATTGGCGCATTGGATCTGCACGAAACTGAGTTTGATGTGAGTGAGATGAGTAAGAACGTCCTCGCGCTATTTCAGAGCTCGGCGAAAAAAAAAGGCATCACCTTGCTGCTGGATGACGATCTGAACCATCGATTTCTTGCCACTTGTGACAAGGGGAAATTGTCACAAGTACTGACTAATTTGGTATCAAACGCCATGAAATTTACCGAAGAAGGTGAAGTTGAAGTCGTCCTCAGTCACGGATTTCCCAAAGGGCTAAAAATACAAGTGAGAGACTCCGGTATTGGGATTGCACCAGAGCATCGCCAAATCATTTTCGAACCCTTCACACAAAAAGACGGCACTTTCTCTCGAATTCATGGCGGCACAGGCATGGGGCTTGCAATATCTCAACGACTCGTCTCCCTCATGGGAGGCGAATTAACCTTATGCAGCCAAGTCAGCGACGGGAGTGAGTTTACTGTATTGCTTCCTTGCGCCATGCGCTTCCCCGAAGAAACCGAAATATACGCTGAAACGAGAAAAGCCTATCGCACCAAGGACACGGTAGAAATCTTGATAGTCGAAGATAACCCCGCCAACCAATTGGTCGCACGCACCATCCTTGAGCTATCAGGGTTCAGAGTGACAACCGCAAGTAATGGATAAAGAGGCCATTGAAGCGATTAAGCAGCGAAAGTTTGCGTTGGTTCTAATGGATCTTCAAATGCCTGAAATGGACGGATTCGAAGCCTGTAAAGAGATCCGGGAACTTGACGAACAGAGTAATGCACTACCGATTCTTGCAATGACCGCGAATGTCAGCCAACAAGACCGAGATCGTTGCAAACGCGTGGGCATGGATGACTTCATCGCAAAGCCTGTCAATCGGCGCACTATGCTTGACATGATTGACAATTGGATGGGTAAGCAACACGACGTTTTTGATGCGTAATCGCGACTTGATTTATGCGGCGACACACATTTCTCGCCGCGTAAATCCTTTTTACTGAACCTTTCTGGGATCTCTCATAAATCGTTAAAAAATCGTTTACTTTTCAATTTTGCCTCTCTGAAATTTGACCGTTCCTCCAGACATTACTAGCTTGTGTTTATACAGTATGCACACCGCTCATTACCTCAACGTCTGCCGTAAACGGTAATGAATGAAACCGCTAATTCAAATGCCCACTAATCACGGTGCTTCTTTATTGAGCTGGGAGGTTGTCATGGAAGTATTTGTTCGTCGATTACCGAAAGTTGAACTTCATCTGCATATCGAAGGCGCCTTGGAGCCGGAGTTGATGTTCGAAATGGCCGAAAGAAACGGTATTCCTTTACCCTATGAAACAGTCGAAGACGCGAGAAAAGCTTACCAATTTGAAGATCTCCAATCCTTCTTGGATATCTACTACCAAGGCGCGAATGTTCTCGTCACAGAAAGAGATTTTTTCGACCTAACATGGGCCTACTTACTGCGCTGTAAAGCGGACAACGTCATTCACACCGAAATTTTCTTTGACCCACAGACACACACAGTCAGAGGTATTGACTTCGACACAGTCATCAATGGTATCTACCATGCGCTGCGCCAAGGCGAAAAAGAGCTCGGTATCACCAGCAAACTTATCCTGTGTTTCTTGCGGCATTTGTCAGAAGAGGAAGCCTTTGAAACACTGTCTCAGGCAGAGCCTCATCTGAATCGAATCGTTGGTGTTGGGTTGGATTCATCGGAAATCGGGCATCCACCCGCTAAATTCCAACGTGTATTTGCGAAAGCAATGTCGATGGGGTTAAAAACCGTCGCTCACGCGGGAGAAGAAGGCCCAGCAAACAACATTTGGGATGCGTTGTCTCTGCTGAATGTCAGCCGTGTTGATCACGGTGTGCAATGCACGCAAGATCCCATACTTGTCGCAGAGCTTGCCAAAACTCGAATGCCTTTGACGGTCTGCCCACTTTCAAACGTTAAACTTCGGGTTTTTGACACCATGGAGGACCACAATATCCTAACGCTGTTAGATAAAGGATTGTGCGTCACTGTAAACTCTGATGACCCCGCATTTTTTGGGGGCTATATGACAGACAACTTTCTCGCGTTGACACATGCGCTGAGTCCGAGCAAACACCAACTGGTACAACTGACGAAAAACGCCATTGAAGCGTCATTCATCAGCGATGAAGAAGCCCGCCAGTTAAACGCTCAGCTCGATGATTTTTGGCAAAACCACGGGGATGGACATTAAGTCCTAGGATTTGATTTTTCCGCATAACCCCGCATTCGGCAACAAAACCAAATATACGTTGGTACGACACTCTCGGTACTGCATTTGCTGTACCGAAATCGACGTAAATCGTTACCCGTCAAAGACGTTATCGTACTTTTCACACTCCTACTCATCATCATTGAGGTGACGTTCATAGGCGTTCACACGAATCACATGATTTGGCTATACCGACAGCGGCTTTGTTGCTTAATTCGGTTGGAAGACATGGCAGCCTAAAGTTGTTCGGTTCTTAAGCAATATACTGAGTTTCAGGCATACCCAGTCCTGTAAG
>NZ_FUXU01000069.1 GCF_900167155.1 Enterovibrio nigricans DSM 22720
GACTGTAGAAGCCGGAGCTTCTCACCGTCAGGGCTGCGAATTTTACGCTGTCGGGCGATGAAGTCAAGAAGAAATTTTGCGGCATTTCCGCGTTGCTTTCGCAACCATCAAAACGTCTTGTTGACTTGCTTCTCTCGTTAAAGCGCGCTTACTAAGAAGTGGCTTTTTCGTTGAAGCGGGCGGCCATTTTACTGATTCGTTTCAACGCGTCAAGCGTTTATTTTCATTCAGTTTTGAAGCCTGTTCGCCGTACCGATTTCGTGGGCGTTTCCTTGTTGGAAGCCGCTCTCCGTGTCGGTGAAGCGGCATTATAGGGAGCGATGAAAAGTTGGCAAGGGCTTTTTTGCAGTTTTCTTAGGAAAACGGCGCGTTCGGTTATTTTTCAAGCAAAATAAGGCTAAAGGGACCCAAATTGTTCTGAAAACTCCTTCACTTTGTCCCAGTTAGTGTATTCCACCTCTTTCGTTGTGTCCGTCTCACCACCAGTGATGCGCATAATGAATTGAATCATCACACGATCAAACAGTCTGTAGCGGGGATAATAGAGCGCTCCCGCAAAGACGCCGATAACTTCAGGCTGCCAAGGAGACAACCTCAGAAATTTCTTCACATACACGCTTCCTTCCGGCGTGTCTTTACCCGGTTTACGCGCAGTAAGATTCACACAAAAAAAGGCTGCTTTACTTTGATTCAGGCTTGTAAGGTTCTTTTCTATATATTGGTAGAGCTTTTTGTTTAGATGTCCATATCGAATAGAAGCGCCGATCAATACCTTATCGTAGCCATCAAGGTTAACGTCAGGCATTGCATGCAAATCCACCAGCTCGCACTGATATTGATCAGAGAGTTCATTTTCAATAAAGCGAAGAATTTTTACTGTCTGCCCTTCACGACTGGAATGGAGTAAGAGTGCCTTTTTCATGTGTTTCCCTAAAAATGGTTAACTGCGCCAAAACGTCGGCGTAAACAATACCAACAACGTAAAGACTTCCAAACGACCAAACAGCATGGAAACGATCAATACCCACTTGGCCGAACTGTTTATATCACCAAAGTGTACCGCCACCTCTCCCAAACCAGGTCCTAGGTTGTTTAAGGTGGCAGCAACCGCTGAGAAGGCAGTGAGTTCATCAATGCCTGTAGCAATAAGGCAAAGCATACAAATGACAAAAACTAAGGCATAGGCAGAAAAGAATCCCCAAACCGCATCGACTACTTGTTGCGGCAGAGCTTTATTACCCACCTTTATGGTGTAAACAGCGCGAGGGTGAACCAAGCGTTTTAATTCACGAGAGCCTTGCAGTGATAACAACAAAATACGAATCACTTTCATGCCGCCCCCCGTCGATCCTGCACACCCTCCTATAAATGAAGAAAACAGAAGAAGAACGGGTAAAAACAGCGGCCAATCTGCAAAACTGGTTGTTGTATATCCTGCCGTTGTGGAAATCGAAACGGTTTGAAAAATCGCTTGGTTAAAAGCTTCAAATTCTGAGTCGTAGGTGCCGTGGTTCAAAAGCATCCAGAATACGATGGCTAGCATAATGATCTGAATAGCCACAAACGATCTGAATTCAGGGTCTTTAAAATAAAATCCCGGGTGCAACTTGCCACTTGCAAACGCCGCGAAATGAAGCGAAAAATTACACGCAGAAATAAAGAGAAAGAAGACAGTGATAAAGTTGATTGCCGGACTATTGAAATAACCCATACTCGCATCATGTGTAGAGAAACCACCAATTGCCACAGTCGAGAAGCTATGGCTGATAGCATCAAACACTGACATACCCGCCAACCAATACGCCGAAGCGCAAGAAACGGTCAGTGCTAAGTAGATATACCAAAGCGCTTTCGCCGTTTCGGCAATTCGGGGAGTCATTTTGCTGTCTTTAACTGGGCCTGGGATTTCCGCACGATACAACTGCATGCCACCGATACCCAGTACCGGCAAGATTGCCACTGCAAGTACAATGATCCCCATCCCACCAAACCATTGCAAAAGCTGACGATAAAAGAGTACCGCTTTGGGCAAATTGTCCAGCCCTACAATTACCGTTGCACCTGTTGTCGTCAGACCAGAAAATGATTCAAAAAAGGCATCGGTCACTGACATGTTGGGTTGTTCGGAGAGCATAAATGGAATGGAACCCGCGCTGCCGATTACCGTCCAGAATAAGACAACGATGAGGAAACCATCTCGCGCTTTCAATTCATGGCGAAATTGCCGATTTGGAAACCAGAGTAAGCCGCCACCAGCGAGAAGGAGAAAAAAAGTAAGGACAAACGGGAAACCTTCCCCGTCACGATAGATAAAAGCCACCACAGCTGGTGCCAGCATGGTGATACTAAAAAGGGCCAATAACAGCCCGACGATTCGGATGATTGAGCGAAATTGCATAGCCTAAAACGGCTCTTCCTTATATTCAGGTTATAACCTGAATTATTGATTATTATTTAATGCAACCATGCTTACCTGACCTCGGGAGCGGTTAACTATTTCTTCCGCGATCTGATCGGCACTCCGTGCATCCACTTCCACTGTCATCACCACATTATGGCTGAATTCAGTATTAACCTGAACCGCGTTATGGGAAGCCAGTATAGATTCAATTAGTGCAATGTGAGGGTATTCACAGCTTATTGTGAACTGCACCGTAATTGCCTTTTCGTTTGTTACCAATTGTGTGAGCGCGTGCTGAACTCCTCCGCCATAAGCTTTCACCAAGCCCCCCGTACCCAGACGAATACCACCATAGTACCGAGTAACAACAGCCGTGATTTCGCCTACTCCACTGCCGGTGAGCTGTGCAAGGATAGGTTTACCTGCCGTTCCTGATGGCTCGCCATCATCACTGAATCCCCAACTCATGGAATCTTCTGGGCGCCCAGCCACAAAAGCCCAACAGTTATGACGCGCATCCGCATGCTTCGCTTTAATTTCAGCGACAAATGCCTTCGCACTTTCAATGCTAGGTGTATGCGCTAAGTACGTAATAAAGCGGCTTTTCTTTATTTCTTCTTCCGTTACGACTGCCAAGGCAGGTATCAGATACGGAGCGTTATTCATACGGACCACCACGTCATGAAAAGGGGCGAAATGTTACCACAGGAATTTCCTCTTCCCCTTATTCGAATTAACTACAGTAATAATAAGCGTTTAGAGAACCCACCCCAACAGAAGATCACAAAATTCAAACAAGCGTTTAACATTTTTATTGCCTTTTCGTTCGGGGCGGCTCAGACTAAAACTCTGGTACAATCAGGATTTCCCCCTACATGAAGGTAAACCTAAACCAGACGAAGAGCTGGCAATACGGAGATAGAACATGATTTACCAAGGTGACACACTTTCCGTTCGCTATCTGGATGATGGTATTGCGGAACTAAAGCTTGATGCACCCGGTTCTGTTAACAAATTTGATCTCGCAACACTTGAGAGTTTGAATGAAGCACTCAATGCGTTAACGCAACAATCAAATGTAAAAGCCCTACTTCTCACATCCGCCAAACCTGCATTCGTGGTTGGGGCGGACATCACTGAGTTTCTCGGTTTGTTTGCAAAGCCAGAAGATGAATTGTCTGTGTGGCTTACCCATGCCAATGACATCTTCAACAAACTAGAAGATTTACCCTTTCCCACGGTTTCTGTCATTCGCGGTTTCGCGTTAGGCGGTGGCTGTGAATGCGTTCTTGCTACTGACTTTCGAATCGCAGATTCAACGGCTCGCATCGGCTTACCAGAAACCAAGCTCGGTATTATGCCGGGGTTTGGTGGTACCGTACGGATGCCACGTCTAGTTGGCGCGGATACTGCGATGGAACTCATCACCGCGGGCAAGGAAAGCAAAGCAGACGCAGCACTGAAAATTGGTTTAGTTGACGCGGTCACCGCACCGAGTGACCTAGAAGACGCTGCATTATCCCTTGTGAAGCAAGCCATTGAGGGAAAACTTGATTGGCAATCGCGTCGCGCCCAGAAAAAAGCCCCGCTGAAACTGAACAAAATTGAAGCCACCATGAGCTTCACCATGGCAAAAGGCATGGTCGCAAAAGTGGCAGGCCCACACTATCCAGCACCAATGACTGCAGTGGTATCCATTGAGGAAGCTTCTCGCTTTGGTCGTGACGATGCACTCATTGTAGAAAACAAACACTTTGTGAAACTCGCGAAAAATGACGTCACTCAGGCGTTGGTCGGCATATTCCTTAATGACCAATACCTCAAATCCAAAGCCAAGAAAGCAGCCAAAGAAGGCAAAGCAACTGAACGTGCCGCCGTATTAGGGGCTGGTATCATGGGGGGCGGCATCGCCTACCAGTCATCGAGTAAAGGCATCCCTGTTCTGATGAAGGACATCAGTCAGGTCTCACTTGAAACTGGCATGAAGGAGGCCTCTAAACTGCTGAACAAACAGCTTGAGCGTGGCCGCCTCAACGGCTCAAAAATGGCAGATATTCTCGCTTCAATCACCCCTAGCCTGCACTACGCAGGCATAGAACAATCCGATATTGTTGTTGAAGCCGTCGTTGAAAATCCAAAAGTGAAAGCTGCAGTACTGAGCGAGGTGGAACAACACCTACCAGAACATGCAGTATTGACGTCCAACACCTCGACCATTCCTATCGATCTACTCGCGCAATCGCTCAAGCGTCCACAAAACTTCTGTGGCATGCATTTTTTCAACCCAGTCCATCGCATGCCACTCGTTGAGATTATTCGGGGGAAAGATACATCTGACGAAACCATTGCCCGTGTCGTAGCTTATGCTGCCAAGATGGGCAAAAGCCCAGTGGTTGTGAATGACTGTCCGGGATTCTTCGTTAACCGTGTTCTCTTCCCTTATTTTGCAGGCTTTAGCTTGTTGCTGCGTGACGGTGCTGACTTCACCAAGATAGACAAAGTGATGGAGAAAAAATTTGGTTGGCCGATGGGTCCAGCCTACCTTCTTGATGTCGTCGGAATCGATACTGCGCATCACGCACAAGCCGTCATGGCTGAAGGTTTCCCCGAACGCATGGCGAAAAGCTATCGCGACGCGGTAGATGTGATGTTTGAAAGTCAACGCTTTGGTCAGAAAAACGGCATCGGTTTCTATCAGTACTCTGTTGATAAAAAAGGTCGATCTAAAAAGGACAAAGACGCTGATGTCGCTGGCCTTCTCGCCTCTGTTTTAGGGACGGCGACAAACTACAGCGATGAAGACATCATCAATCGTATGATGGTGCCGATGATCAACGAAGTGGTTCGATGCTTGGAAGAAGGCATCATCGCTTCACCTCAAGAAGCCGACATGGCACTGGTTTACGGATTAGGTTTCCCTCCTTTCCGTGGCGGCGTTTTCCGCTACCTAGATACCATTGGACTGGCAAACTATGTGGCAATTGCTGATAGCCTCACCAACTTGGGGCCAGCTTACGAGGTACCGCAAGGACTGCGCGACAAAGCCACTAAAGGCGAAGGATACTTTGATGCCCAACGACAGTCGGCTTAACCACAAGGAATTTAGAGGGAAAATATTATGAAAAACGTTGTGATTGTCGATTGTATCCGAACGCCAATGGGACGCTCAAAAGGCGGTGCATATCGACACACCCGCGCAGAAGATCTGTCTGCGCATCTGATGGCTTCATTACTTGCGCGTAATCCTCAGCTTGACCCAAATGAAATCGAAGACATTTACTGGGGCTGTGTGCAACAAACGTTAGAGCAAGGCTTCAACGTAGCACGCAATGCTGCTTTGCTTGCTGGGCTTCCCCACTCAGTGGCTGCAACCACCGTAAACCGCTTGTGCGGCTCCTCCATGCAGGCACTGCATGATGCTACGCGCACGATTATGGTCGGTGATGCCGATATCTGCTTGATTGGAGGGGTGGAACACATGGGCCACGTACCAATGACTCACGGTGTCGATTTCCATCCAGGTCTATCAAAGTCCGTCGCAAAAGCCGCAGGTATGATGGGACTAACCGCGGAAATGTTAGGCCGTATTCATGGGATAAGTCGCGAACAACAAGATACCTTTGCCGCCCGATCTCATCAGCGAGCTTACGCAGCAACAATAGAAGGCCGCTTTAAAAATGAAATCATGCCTACCGAAGCGCATGACGAAAGAGGCGGGCTGTTTTTGATGGAAGATGATGAAGTGATCCGTCCTGAAACCACGGTGGAAACCTTGTCAGCGTTACGTCCGGTGTTTGACCCTGTTAACGGGACAGTCACCGCAGGTACTTCTTCTGCCCTCTCAGATGGTGCCGCGGCCATGCTGGTTATGAGTGAAGAAAAAGCCAAAGCCCTTGGCGTGCCAATTCGCGCACGCATTCGTTCAATGGCCGTTGCTGGCTGCGACCCCTCCATCATGGGATATGGGCCGGTGCCTGCAACGCACAAAGCCATGAAACGTGCAGGTGTTACCATGGATAACATTGGCATGGTAGAGCTCAACGAAGCATTTGCCGCACAGTCTCTTCCTTGTGCAAAAGATCTTGGCTTACTGGATTACGTTGACGAGAAAGTTAACCTGAATGGCGGCGCCATTGCGCTTGGTCATCCCCTTGGTTGTTCAGGTGCACGGATATCGACTACGCTTATCAACCTGATGGAACACAATGATGTCGAGCTTGGACTCGCCACCATGTGTATCGGACTGGGCCAAGGGATAGCAACGGTGTTTGAGCGCGTTTAATACGCTTTACGCTAACGATGCCGGGCACACGCCCGGCATTTCCGTTTATGGCAATCCGTATGCTTGTAATGCATAAATTAAATGAATTTGTTTCATTATTTTCATGTTTTGTTTCGCTCTACACTTTAAGCATATTGATTCTCAACCAATTATCTTCTTCCCCCCTTCGGAGGACATGCCATGTTTAAGGCTCTCGTACTGGATCAAGCAGACAAAATCACCACATCTAGCATTCAAGAACTGGATGTAACTCAATTGCCTGAAGGTGATGTACTTATTGATGTCGATTACTCATCCCTAAACTACAAAGACGGTTTGGCGATCACAGGTAAAGGCAAAATCTGTCGTCAATTCCCAATGGTGCCAGGTATCGACTTGGTCGGTACGGTTGCAGAGTCTACTGATGCTCGCTATACCGCTGGTCAGAAAGTGGTACTAACAGGCTGGGGCGTTGGTGAAGGCCACTGGGGTGGCATGGCGCAAAAAGCACGCTTAAAAGCGGATTGGCTAGTTCCATTACCTGAAAAGCTCGCTGCTGATCAGGCAATGAAAATCGGTACCGCAGGCCTGACTGCAATGTTGTGTGTTCAAGCACTGCAAGATGCCGGCATCACGCCCGAGAAAGGCGAGGTTTTGGTTACTGGCGCAAGTGGCGGTGTAGGTTCTGTTGCAGTCACACTGCTCGCACAACTAGGCTTTACTGTTGTTGCCGTTACTGGCCGAGCAAGCGAAAACAGCGAATGGCTGAAAGCTTTGGGAGCAAACCGCGTTATTGAGCGCAGTGAATTTGATGAACCCGCGCGTCCGCTAGAGAAACAACTGTGGGCGGGTGCAGTAGATACTGTTGGTAGCAAAATGCTGGCAAAAGTGTTGGCACAGATGGATTACGACGGTGCGGTTGCAGCGTGTGGTTTAGCCGGAGGTTTCGACCTTCCAACAACCGTCATGCCATTTATCTTACGCGGTGTGAAACTGCTGGGTGTTGATTCTGTTTACGCGCCGTACGAGCGCCGTCAGCAAGCATGGTCTCGTATTTCTGATTTGCTACCATCAAGCTACTTCCAAGAGGGTTGTCGCGAAATTACACTGGAAGAAGTCCCTGAAGCAGCAGAAGCCATTACTAACGGTCAGATTAAAGGCCGCGTAGTGATTAAGCTCTAATCGCTATCAAGCTGTCAGAAAACAAAACGGAGCCCCAGGCTCCGTTTTTTGTATCGTTTGGATAAATCTACATGTCTAATTGCTTCAGACAACCTATTAGGCTCAAAGTGGCTGTTCAGACAAACCCCATATCTTTGATGCGACTCGCGATCAATCGTCCACACTCTTCTTTGATAAGATTTCTAAGCCAAACCTGCGCTGCGGAATGCTCTGTTCTCGGATGCCAGATCAACGAATAATCAAAAGGCTTGAATTCAAAAGGAAGCGGCTTGATCACCAAGTCATACTTCTCACCCACAAGATAAGCCAAGTCAGCAGGTACAGTGATGATGAGTGGCAAACTGTCCACCATCGCAATTGCCGCTTCCAAATGATAGGCACGCAGTGCCAGTTTAGGTTGTGGATGGCCGCGCAGAGCCTCATCAATAAGTGCTTTCACCCCGTCACTAATTGCGATAACGGCGTGTGGATAGGTTAAGTAATCTTCTAGCGTAAGCGTTTTGTCCGCCAATGGATGATGCTTCGCAACCAAACAAAACACACTCACCAACCCCAAGTTATCAGATTGCAATGGGTCAACAGGGCCAGTCGGACGGCATATCGCCATATCACACCCTTCGGT
The DNA here is from genome assembly GCF_900167155.1 of Enterovibrio nigricans DSM 22720. Taxonomy (GTDB): domain Bacteria; phylum Pseudomonadota; class Gammaproteobacteria; order Enterobacterales; family Vibrionaceae; genus Enterovibrio; species Enterovibrio nigricans. The sequence goes on from NZ_FUXU01000069.1 coordinate 8,467, forward strand.
GGCCAACTGCCGCATCAATTGATCATGTTGCAACGGCGCAAACTCTAAAGATAAGCCAGGGGCTTCTTCATATATTCTTGGCAATGCAAACGGCAGAATGGTTTGCATTGCGTAGTCCGTCGTCGCTATTTTGAATGTCTGCTCGCACTTAGCGGGATCAAACTCTTCCGGCGACAACACAGTACAAAGTGCATCAAGTGGCGCGGTAAGCGACGCATTTAGTTCAAGCGCACGTTGAGTAGGAATGAGATATTGCCCATGCCGCGTAAACAATGGATCATTCGTTAAACTTCTTAAACGACCTAGAACGCGACTCATCGCAGATTGACTGAGGTTAAGACGAACGGCGGCCTTACTGACACTACCTTCTTCCAGTAAAACGCGCAGCGCAATAAGCAGGTTTAAATCGCGACGATAGATATCTTCAAGTTCCATAGAAAGCCTAAGAAGTGATATGTTCAGCCATTATACGCAAGCCTATCTTCGTCGTATGCCTTTCGTGACACAGACACCCGCTTTGCTGATCACGAAATTTAGGCAAAAAAAATCCCGCATGAAAGCGGGGAAGCCCAAGAAAACTGGGGACGAGTGTAGTCGATGAGTGAGTTAGTCTAGCTGTTTGTCCGTACCGAGAGACTTCTCCAAGACCTCGTTAACAGCTTGTTAAATAATTTACACAACAAATTTACAATTCCAACCCCTGTTGATTATTTAGTCTTCATAAGTATGATCAGGCCGACGTTTTCTATGTGAAAAATGAATATGAGCTCAGAATTTGAAAATCCGGATCACTCTTTAGATGCTTTGGGACTTCGCTGCCCCGAGCCAGTCATGATGGTAAGAAAGACGATTCGAAATATGGCCGATGGTGAAACCTTGCTGGTGACTGCAGATGATCCGTCGACCACACGTGATATCCCAAGCTTCTGTCGCTTTATGGATCACACTCTGGTCGCGCAATACTCAGATTCAAGTCCTTATAAGTACCTAATCAAAAAGGGTCTGTAAGGATCAAAAAGGCAGCTATTGCTGCCTTTTTGATCCTCCCCCGTCTAGTAAACCGACGTTTCTTCAACATCGTTCATTTTCCGCCGCAGCAATGCATTTTCATACTCTAGGTCACGCAGCATCTTTTTCATCGGTAGCACATACCTAACCCGCACCATTGCATCCACTGATAAGCAAGTGGTCACTATCACCCCTACCACCATTGGAAGCCACATATCCGTAAGAACCATGCCCAGTATGTTGAGGGCTAACGCAGTATGAAACAGCCACATCTGGCTTTTCGGGCTGATCGCAAGAAACCTGTCCATATCATGCTCCTAGATCACCATGTCTATACGTTCACGCTACCATGGTTTTCACAGGCAGGTTGTCGCCACAATCACACTATCTGCCGATCATTTTTATGGTTATTGCGTAACCCAAGTCGCGATAGCAAGCAGTGAAAACAGAGCCGCAGTGACATACCGAACAATGTTCAGTGGAAGCGCATTTGCCGCTTTTTTCCCCAACAACACAACCGGCACGTTAGCCAATAACATGCCTATTGTCGTACCAACAACAACCAGCCCCAAAGCGTCGGCGTTCTGAGCGCCAAGCATCGTTGTCGCGATCTGCGTTTTGTCACCGATTTCAGCAATGAAAAAAGCAATAAAACTCGCAACGAACGGCCCGCGATTTGTCGCATTCTCATCGTCATCTAGCTTATCAGGAACTAACACCCAAACTGCCATTGCGGTAAAACTGACAATCAGCCCCCAACGCAGAACTGATTCCGTCAAATGATCCGCTACAACCACACCCAGCCAAGCAGCGAGCGCATGGTTCAGTAGCGTAGCAAATAGAATCGCCAAAATGATGGGTATCGGTTTTCGATATCGGCTGGCCAACACCAGCGAAAGGAGTTGTGTTTTATCACCGATTTCCGCCAAAGCGACGGTGGCAATTGAAATAGCTAACACGCTCATTCTGTCTTCCAAGGGCGAGGTTTGTTATCGACAACCATGACACTTCTCACGCCCCGCCCGGTTCGTGGATAGTGTCATTGGTCTCGTCAAACCCACTGTCGTGTGTCGCCATTACCATGAAGCATTGTGGCTTTAACTATGTTGATAATGACCTCGCTGGCGCGAGAGACTACTCCCCAAGAGCGGTCGCATTCTAGCGTGTTGGCAAAGCGTAAAACAACCTAGACGAAACGAAGCTTTCGACCGCCCTCTCCACCTTTAATGCCAAAGGACAAAAAACCGCCATTACCCCTACTTATCCCAAGCCTAGCGCGTTATAATCGCATGTTATTTTCTTTTCAATTAACCGCGCGAACCTGACGATGCAAAAATTCGACGTTAAAACTTTTCAGGGCATGATCCTCGCGCTGCAGGATTACTGGGCCCAACAAGGCTGCACCATTGTGCAACCACTCGACATGGAGGTAGGTGCTGGCACCTCTCACCCAATGACTTGTCTGCGTGCAATTGGCCCAGAGCCAATCGCTGCCGCATACGTGCAACCTTCACGTCGTCCGACTGATGGCCGTTACGGTGAGAACCCTAACCGTCTTCAACATTACTACCAGTTCCAAACCATCATGAAGCCGTCTCCGGACAACATTCAGGAATTGTATCTGGGTTCGCTGCGTGTTCTGGGTATCGACCCAGAAGTACACGACATTCGCTTCGTAGAAGACAACTGGGAAAACCCTACACTGGGTGCTTGGGGTCTTGGCTGGGAAGTTTGGCTAAATGGTATGGAAGTCACTCAGTTCACTTACTTCCAACAAGTAGGTGGTCTTGAGTGTAAACCTGTTACCGGTGAAATCACTTACGGTATTGAACGACTGGCAATGTACATTCAAGGCGTAGACTCGGTTTACGATCTGGTTTGGACTGACGGCCCGTTTGGCAAAGTGACTTATGGTGACATCTTTCACCAAAACGAAGTTGAACAATCGACTTATAACTTCGAATACGCAGACGTGGACTTCCTGTTCACCTACTTCGACCAGTGTGAGAAAGAGTGTAAGACTCTGCTTGAGCTTGAGAAGCCACTTCCACTACCAGCGTACGAGCGCATTCTGAAAGCAGGCCATGCATTCAACCTGCTTGATGCACGTAAAGCGATTTCAGTGACTGAGCGTCAACGCTACATCCTGCGCATTCGCAACCTGACAAAGTCAGTTGCAGAGGCGTACTACGCATCACGAGAAGCGTTAGGCTTCCCAATGTGTAAGAAGGGTGAGGAGAAGTAAGATGGCAAAGAATTTTCTGATTGAGCTAGGTACAGAAGAGTTGCCACCAAAGCAACTTCGTACACTGGCAGAAGCGTTTGCAGCAAACTTCGAGCAAGGCTTGAAAGACGCTGAACTGACGCACGAAGGTGTAACTTGGTATGCGACCCCTCGCCGTCTTGCGCTTAAAGTGGCAGCGTTGGCAGACCAACAAGCTGACAAACTGGTTGAGAAACGTGGTCCAGCAGTCTCTGCAGCGTTTGATGCGGAAGGTAACCCAACCAAAGCTGCTCAAGGCTGGGCGCGTGGTTGTGGCATCACTGTCGATCAAGCGGAACGTCTGGCGACAGACAAAGGCGAATGGCTTCTGTTCAAACAAGAAGTCAAAGGCCAAAACAGCAAAGACATCGTTGTCGCACTGGCTGACAAAGCACTGGCTAACTTGCCAATTGCCAAGCCTATGCGTTGGGGCAACAAAGACATTCTGTTCATCCGCCCGGTTAAAACGCTGACCATCCTGATGGGTGACGAGCTGATTGAAGGCACCATCATGGGCGTCTCGTCTTCTCGTACACTTCGCGGTCACCGCTTCATGGGCGAAGCAGAATTCACGATCGACAATGCTGATCAATACCCTGCAATTCTTGAAGAGCGCGGCAAGGTCATGGCTGATTACGACGCTCGTAAAGCCCTGATCATTGCGGACTCTCAAAAAGCAGCAGAACTGGTTGGCGGTATTGCTGATCTTGATGACGACTTGGTTGAAGAAGTGACCTCTTTGGTTGAATGGCCAGTGGTACTTACCGCGACGTTTGAAGAAGAGTTCCTGAAGGTACCTGCAGAAGCACTGGTTTACACCATGAAAGGTGACCAGAAGTACTTCCCTGTTTACAGCGAAGACAAGCAACTGCTGCCTAACTTCATCTTCGTCTCTAACATCGAGTCTAAAGAGCCTCGCCATGTTATCGAAGGTAACGAGAAAGTGGTTCGCCCACGTCTTGCTGACGCCGAGTTCTTCTTCAACACTGACCGCAAGCGTCCCCTGATTGACCGCCTGCCTCAGCTTGAAACGGCTATCTTCCAGAAGCAACTGGGTACCATTAAAGACAAGACAGACCGCATTACTGAGCTTGCTGGCTACATCGCTGACAAGATTGGTACAGACGTTGAGAAAGCACAACGTGCCGGCCTGTTGGCGAAGTGTGACCTGATGACCTCAATGGTATTCGAATTCACCGACACCCAGGGTGTCATGGGCATGCACTATGCACGCCACGACGGTGAAGCTGAAGAAGTAGCAGTCGCACTGAACGAACAGTACATGCCGCGTTTCGCAGGTGATGAACTGCCAAGCAATGGCGTCTCATCGGCACTGGCAATGGCAGACAAGCTGGACACTATCGTAGGTATCTTCGGTATTGGCCAAGCACCAAAAGGTTCTGACCCATTCGCACTGCGCCGTGCTTCTCTGGGTGTGCTGCGTATTATCGTTGAATACGGTTACGATCTGGACCTGACTGATCTTATCGCGAAATCAAAGTCACTGTTCGCCAATGAAGATGGCACTAGCCGCCTAACGAACGACAAGGTCGAAACAGACGTCATTGAATTCATGCTGGGTCGTTTCCGTGCATGGTACCAAGACGAAGGCCACAGTGTTGATGCTATCCAAGCTGTGCTTGCGATGAACCCTACTCAACCGGCTGACTTCGACAAGCGCGTGAAAGCCGTAACACACTTCCGTTCACTGGATGCAGCAGAGTCTCTGGCTGCAGCGAATAAGCGTGTTGGTAATATCCTCGCGAAATTCGACGGTGAACTATCAGCAACAATCAACAGCGAACTGCTGGTTGAAGACGCAGAGAAAGCACTGGCTGAGAAAGTTACCGCTATGGTAGAGGCACTGAAGCCTGTATTCGCAGCAGGTGACTACCAAGCCGCGCTAACTCAACTTGCTGACCTGCGAGAGCCTGTTGATACCTTTTTCGACAACGTCATGGTGATGGCAGAAGACGAAGCGCTGAAAGCGAACCGTCTGGCTCTGCTGAACACCCTGCGTAGTCAGTTTATGAATGTTGCAGACATCTCTCTGCTTCAGAAATAAACCTCTGTCGCTGACAATAAAAGCCTCGCATATGCGGGGCTTTTTATTACCCCAAAACCGTCATCTCACCTCCTATGTTCCACGTGGAACACATCAGTATTTAGTACTTAAAAACCCGAAACTATCCTTCTCAATTATGTCCTAGAAATTGGTTTTAAAATGCTCAACGGTTAAGGTATTGTGGAGCGAATACAACAAGGATTGAACAGCGATAAGGTTACGCATTCATGCAGTTTTCTAAGTTCGGCACCAAATTTTCTCACCACTCTGGCATTACACAATTGATGGACGATCTGAATGATGGATTACGAAATCCAGACGCCATCATGCTCGGTGGTGGGAATCCAGCAGCAATTCCAGAAATGATAAGCCACTTTGATGCGCTCACTCGTCGTATGCTTGATGACGGTTCTCTTGTCGCTGCCCTCGCCAACTATGACGGCCCACAGGGAAAAACAGACTTTATAGCGGCCTTGGCAGAGATGCTGAACAAAACTTTGGGTTGGGAGATTTCACCAAAAAACATCATGCTCACCAACGGCAGCCAATGTGCCTTTTTTTATCTGTTCAATCTTTTTGGCGGACAATATGACGATGGCAGCTTTAAGAAAATCTTACTGCCACTGACCCCAGAGTATATTGGCTATGCCGATTCTGGACTCGATCCAGATATCTTCACCAGTTTCAAACCTACTATTACGCAATTGGACAATCGACAGTTTAAATACCATGTAGATTTCGAAGCGTTGGAAATAGATGACACCATCGCGGCGATTTGTGCGTCTCGCCCAACTAATCCAACGGGCAATGTGCTGACTGACGAAGAGATAGCAAAACTCGATAAGCTCGCGCGCAAACATGATATACCGCTTATCATCGACAACGCATACGGCGTGCCCTTCCCCAACATCATCTTTGAAGATGTGAAGCCATTTTGGAATGACAACACCATTCTGTGTTCTAGCCTCTCTAAACTCGGTCTTCCAGGTGTACGCTGCGGCATTATCATCGCGAGCGAAGACATCATTACCTCGCTGACAAACATCAACGGCATCGTCAGTTTGGCACCTTGTGGCGTTGGTCCTGCCCTAGCACTTGAGATGATCAAGACCGGTGATTTGTTGTCACTGAGTGAAAATGTCATTAAGCCTTTCTATCAAGACAAGGCTGAGCGAACCGTTCAAAAATTATTGGATGCTATCCCCGACTCGCGTTTCAAAATTCATAAACCAGAGGGCGCCATATTCCTATGGCTGTGGTTTGACGAACTCCCTATCACCACTAAAGAACTATATTCGCGATTAAAGCAACGCGGCCTGCTCGTTGTTCCGGGTGAGTATTTCTTCTTTGGTTCAGAACTTGATTGGGACCATACCCACCAGTGCCTGCGTATGAACTATGTTCAGGACGATGACAAGATACAGAAAGGTATTGCGATTCTTGCCGAAGAAATCGAACGCGCTTACAACGAAGGCTAGTGTTTCACGTGGAACATATCTATGAGATGTATGACGCCACTATGAGCAATGAATCCGAAATCACTATTGAAAGAGCCGAAGGCCAGATCAGTGGCTCACTTCTCATCTCTGAAAATACAATCAACCCAGCCATTTCTATCATCATTTCAGGTTCTGGACCGACAGACAGAAACGGAAATCAGAGCGGATTACACAATGACAGTTTGAAGAAGATCTCCACCCGCTTATTTGAAAATGGCTGTGCAACATTTCGTTTTGATAAGCGTGGCATTGCGCAATCTGTTTTTCCATCACTAACAGAAAGTGACCTGACGATTGACGTCTACGTAAGGGATATTCTGGCTATCGCAGAAACGCTCAGACACGATTATGGCTTTAAAAACATCAATCTTATTGGGCATAGCGAAGGTGGCATTATCGCCCTTTTGGCAGCGCAAAAAATGCAAGTAGACAAACTCGTACTGTTGGCGACACCTGCAAGACCTATGAGCGAATCGTTGATTCAACAATACCGAGAAAGAGCTCCCCACTTAGCCAATGATGTTGAAGCCGCCCTCGCGAGCATTAAAAATGGACATGTGTAGTTCGCTATCCCAATGAGCACATTGAAATGCTGTTTCGACCTTCAGTCATTCCCTACTTAGCCTCGTGCTATTTTATCGAGCCAATGAGAATTGCTAAGTCTCTTAATCAAACTGCCCATGTCATTCAGGGTGACAATGACGTTCAAGTCGATGCAGAAAACGGTGAGCTATATAGAGAAGCACTCGGTGAGCGTGCCATAGTCACACGATGTGAGCACATGAATCACGTGCTAGTGAAAACGCCGCGAGAGTTAGAAGAAAACATGGCGTCTTACAACAATCCGCTTCTTCCTCTACACCACCAGCTAGAACGCGCCATTACTGCCGCGTTAAGTACAATAAAATCAAACACTTAAATGACAAAGTTGCGCTACGCAAAAAAACGCCGCTAATGCGGCGTTTGATACTCAGAATTTACGTAGTGTGGGATCTCATGATTCATGAACTCAAGAGCCTAGATATTACAAGCCAGCTCAAGGGTTATGAAATTTTAGTGCAAACCAAAAATTTCATAATTTGTGACTCTTTCACCATCAAATCTCGCTATTCGTGAACTCAGCCAATTCTATTATAGAAATCATTAACCCAAGGTGACTGCTCATCTTGCCTGAACACTAAATATAAATATTGCTTAGGCCTTGTAACTCCAACATAAAAAAGCCTTCGGGCTTCTCTTAAGCTCCTCTCATTTTGAGAATCTTGCCAATTGGGTAATATATTATTATTAACACCAAACATTATTACTGCTTCAAACTCACGTCCTTTAGAGCTGTGCAAAGTGCTAAGAGTCATGCGACCAGAATCATTAATGCGACCAGCGAAGACTTTCAGGGGCATATCTAATCCTTGCTTTGGATTAGTTCTCTCAATCAACGTTAAACATAGATCCCATTCTTGGTGAACATTTCGGCACACCAGCTTCCATGGCTCAACCAATTCCACCAACAGTCGGCGCAGCCAAAGGTTGGTGGATTCCTGCATACCTACCCCACTTTGAAGGAAGTCCATCAATTGGTCTGAAATCAAATCTTTTTCAGCATCAATCGAATTTCCACCATATACCAACGACACAGCTTCTTTATGTAACCGTTGAAATGAAGGATTTGCCTCAATCCAGCCTCCTGTAGTCCAACTAGCACAGGCTTCAATAAAGCGAGCAAGACGCGAACTCCTAGAGATTAAAGCGTTTCTATCCGTTCGCAAATATGGAATAGTCGATGAATCGAGCGCATCTGTGAGTTTATCTCCAAGCCAAACAGCCCGATACAAAACAGCTATTTGCTCTGGCTTGAGTCCATTTGAAAATAGGTAAGGGATTAGCTCTTTTACAATATAGGCTGCTTGCCCATCAATGTTGCTGACCACTGGCACAAAGTGAACTTCACCTTCCGTGACTCCATTTAATCCCTGGTAGTCTCGCTCTTCACCAAGTGCTCCCAATGAGCCCCGTATTATTTTACTTCCGGAACGGTAGTTGAGACGGAGTCTAACTGTGGAAACATCTGCTCTTTTAGTCAGGCCATCAAGAAGATCTGGATTAGCTCCAGTAAAACCATAGATAGACTGATCAACATCCCCCACGGCAAATAAGCGAATCCCACTTTCAAAGCAAAGTAGCATTACCAGTTCATGAAGAGCGTGACCCAAATATTGATATTCATCGACAAATAGTACCGGGAATCGAGATAGAAGAGCTCGCCGTATCCAAAGATGCTCTTTAACCAGTCGATAAGCAATTAAAGGCATATCATCAAAATCGATAAGCCCATTAAACCGCAGTACCGCCTCATAAGCCTCAATAAAACGTGCTAATTCTTCATTCTGCCCGCGCCAGTTTTGGAGTTCTCTATCTATATGTTTCCTGCGCTTTTCAGCAGCCATTTGCCAGTGCTGATGGGGATTTCCTCCGTCATTAAATACCTTAAGGTAAGCAACTTCGACCGCCGAACGGCACTCAGCAGCCGTTGCTACGCGATAACTGGGGGGCAAGAGACCCGGTACACAACGAGAATATGGTGAAAGGATCTGAGTTAAAGCAAAACTATGGACAGTACCGATAAAAACACGCTCATTGGCTGTGATGCCAAGCTTAACCAAGCGAGATTCCAGCTCAAGTGCGCATTCATTATTATAGGTAATGCATGCTACACCACGAGGCTCAGCCACTTCTTCCGATAGTAATCTCCCCATCGTGATAGTAAGTGTTTTGGTTTTACCACTTCCCGGACCTGCAAGCACAACACAATGACCAGCTGAATGCGCGGCTTGCCACTGCTCAGGGTTACTCCTGAGATCCTCTAAAGCTAATTCAAGAGATCTCGGCCTAGATACGGGCAACCACAAATCTGATCGCAGACGCAATGTATTCTGGCGGTGTCAGCCCTACTGCCTTTTTGGCAAGTTTACTACTCAGCCGCCCTTTACCTATGTCCGACACCATTGATAATAAGTGGCCAGGGTCAATTGGATTGCCAGCCTTCCACGCATCAATTCTCGCCTTGCGCGTGGCACCAAAGCCTTGTTCGTTCAATATATCCAAAAGAGCATTCTGTAAGTTAGGTGTATGAGCTACTGCTACTTCAAAGGTTCGGTCGTTCAAAAAGATCCCAGCGTTTGACCAACCTCTATAGAAATTATAAAAATCAGTCTCCATCCACTTAACTCTTTCTTGAGCGCTCATAGGCTCGATACCAGATACTTCTAGAAAGGCCTCCCAGATTCCTAAAGTTCTTTCTTTTCCAAGAGCGGGTTTAGTCCCATCAAGTGGATCCCAATCCGTGACAACAGAAAAAGGTAATCCAAGACATGCTACCAATTTCACATAAGGCTTAAAATTGACGCCAGCCACATTGCAAACGGTGATACCTAATTGATCTAAATTGCACCCAATGCTTTCTGCAAACACAGGCACCAAAGCTTCCTCAGCATCCCCCTCAACAAAGATAACTCCTCTAGAGAACAGTAATTCTGAACGGGTTGCCGTTAAATAACGTTCAATATCTTCAAGTTCATCTCCTGTCACTGGAAGCTGAGCTAGTGAAAATGCACGGCTAGAGCCATCCTTACACCGTAAGTTGATAATAGACTTGAGTGGAACAACAGCCGCAAGAGTAGGTGAATGACTCGATACAATAAGCGATTGATCTGCTGCATTATCATTAAAAAGCTTATCAAACACTGAACGCTGGAGCTGTGGGTGAAGATGGGCTTCAGGCTCTTCGATACATAGAACCGAGTAGTTGCGCTCATTTTTCTTACGAAGCCAACTAAACTCGGCTAGCTTGAGCGCTAACAAAGCTACGTTAGCAGAGCCTAAACTGGCTTCAGCTATTCCGCGCTTACCATCATCAATAAAGAGGGATATAGCTCGAAATAGCCGCATAGGATCAGAAGGTGAAAAGCGAAGGCGCGCATCAAGATCCTGAGCTTTTCCGGAAAGCTCTAAAATCCCATTTCTCAGGGTATCCTCAAGCTCCTTAACTGGTTCAAATGATTCTACCTTGGTATTTGCAGCCTCTAAGGTGCCGGCAACGTCAGCAAGAGCAGCTCGATCAACAGACCCGATAGCTTCTTCCAATAAAGGACGCAAAGGAGAATTTCGCCATGATGCAAGCTGTCCTTCCGCATCACGTAAAGCATGAAGCATATCCAAAGATATCCGTCGACGAACTCTACTAGGTATAGAGCGCGTTTCATCGCCCCCTCCGAAGACTAAAAACTCATAGTCCTCACTGGAGTTTGGAACTCCTTGCAATCCTGCCTTTGGCCTAAACACATAACTCAATCTCGCCACTGTTGGGTTATCCGCTCTACGAAAGTCTGTTAACAAAGCGGCGAGAGATACATCATCGTCAAATTCTGAAAAGTCTAGGTGTATCTCTACCTGCGGCGTCTGAGCTAAATCACAACCATCCCATAAGTCTGATAACTTTAGATGCCGTGCCGAATCAGAAAGAGAAGAATCAAGCACCAACCTTATCGCATAGAGTAGGTTACTCTTTCCAATTCGGTTTTCCCCCAGAAGCACTATATTTCGAGCCAACGGGATATTGATCGATTCAAAATTGCGAAAGTTCTTAATGATTAGATTGGAAAGATGCACATCTTACTCCCTGATGCTGGTCTACTCCCATGCTAACAGATCTTTCCACGGCCCAGTAAGTAAACGAGTATATTGCTGAATCATTAGTGCAATAACTCATTCAAAGATATTCGACTAAAATTTGAATATCGGAAAGCAGCTCCTTTGAATACACCTTCTGCCTGAGCGGCTTTTCCCAGCCCTGATCCAACGGGTATATCCCTATACTGGCAAAATACGACATCAACGCTCTCGAACTCAAATTCGTCTTCTTCGCCAACTTCGACAACAAAATGTACTTCTGCTGAAACTGTTCAATGTTGGTTTGTGTAAGCCATCGCGTAGCTCCCTCCGGTGGCGAGGATAGTTCAAGCAAGCCAGCCTCCACCAACTGATAAGCAAACTCCTGTTGGATCTTCATTATCTTTGCAGCAACTGGGATGCTAATAACATTGCTTCTGAATTTCTTCTTCTCATACCAGGCTAAAAACTCAGACTGAGAGAACAGCATGGAAGACAAGCCTGAGCCGGATTCAAGTCTGGCAGCAACTGTTAGCTCCTGGTCTTTAACCGCTTGTAGGATAGTGATCAGAGGATCGTCAATTTGGCCCCCAAAGTATTGAAGTAAGTGAGGTAGTGACCAGTGATCTCCGGGGCTATTCGAAACTTCATCTAAGAGTGAATCACGGTAGTGGTAGATATCATCTCTGTAGAATTGCCATTTAGAGCCACCTTGCTCATTAGGCTTTGAAATTACATCAAAGCCCTCGACCTCTCTTAACCTGGCAAACTGAGCCTTGGTTAAACCCAGAACAGATGCAGCATCTTTAGCGGACAGTAGACTTTTTAATCTATCTTCTCTGGCTATCAAGTCCGGTTTGTAGACTACCGTCACTACTCGCTTTTCTTTCTCTAGTGATTCACTTCTAACAAGCCGTTGCTCGATTGCTGACTTCAGCGTGCTCTTATGTATCTCAAACTCACGACATGCCTGCTGTAACGGTATCCAGGGATGGTCATCAATCGTTCTAGAAGAAAAATGACTGTTTCTTCTGCTTAGCGGCTTCGTCCAGTACCTGTTTATGTACTGTTCAATCAACTGGCGATACTTATGAAATTCCTGGCCCGAGAAACGGTCAAAAAACTCCAGATAGAAGTGGCTGAAATGGTCGGATACTTGAGGTGCGTTAGGTGTGACTCCATGTATTTTTTTCAAAAAACTAAAGAAGCCAGCTTTGCCCGTAAAAAGGGCTTCACTGGCATCATCTATATACTCTCTCGCATACACAAAATCCGACAAGTCTATCTGGGGTACCATTTGCTCCCTTTGCTCTTTATCTATCCACCGGATAGTAGATCTAACGAGTTGAATTCGGCTAGCCATATCGAGTTCATCAGGGTTTTCGAGAAGCCGTAGTGCTTCGTCATCCATATTGCTGTAATCGCCTTCAACGAAACGCTGAAGATTAATCACATCCTGAGAGCAGGCTTCCGGTTTCGCTTCACTGAAGGCTTTACCACATGAACAGGCATCGATCTTATGGTTCTTAACCTCTAAAGGACTCTTACAGAACTCACACTGGTAACTCAGCCAAACACCATGATGAGGACAGCACATTGAGACTTTGATCGGCTTTGTTGCTTAATTCGGTTGGAAGACATGGCAGCCTAAAGTTGTTCGGTTCTTAAGCAATATACTGAGTTTCAGGC
>NZ_FUXU01000050.1 GCF_900167155.1 Enterovibrio nigricans DSM 22720
GACGATTGATGGGTGTAGCCGATCAGATCGTAGCTTCTAGATTTAGTTCCATCGATTTAAGCAACAAAGCCTATTCGCTTGGCGCACACGCTGAATCTATTAATAAAGAAACGCCACGTGTCGAGGCGAGAAACGATACGTTTAAAACTTCCCATTCAGATCAATACCAAACCTGGAAAGCTACCTCCGAAAGTGCGCATTTGGAAGATGCGCTCGCAGAAGATCCTAATATGGTCATTATGTGGGCGGGTTATGGCTTTGCTAAAGATTATAAGAAAGCGCGTGGACATTTTTACGCATTAGATGATGTGCGTAACACGCTACGTACGGGTGCTCCTCAAGATGAAAACTCCGGCCCAATGCCAATGGCATGCTGGAGTTGTAAGAGCCCCGATGTTGCACGGGTCATCGAAGAGCGTGGAGAGGATGGCTATTTCAGCGGTAAATGGGCAAGGCTAGGTGACGAAATCAGCAACCCAATAGGTTGTGCTGACTGTCATGACACCGCCAGTGAAGGTTTCGCAAAAGGTGAGCCTGCGCTCAAGCTGTCTCGTCCCTATGCTGAACGTGCGATGAACGCTATTAATAAGCCTTTCGAAGAGCAAAGTCGTTTTACCCAACAAGCTCAGGTGTGCGGCCAATGCCATGTTGAATATTATTTTGGCGGGGAAACTAAAGCCGTTACTTTCCCTTGGGCACAAGGGACGAATGTCGACCAGATGGAGTCCTATTTTGACAATTTGGGCTTCAAAGATTGGACGCATAAACTCTCCAAAACGCCAATGTTGAAAGCGCAGCACCCTGAATTCGAAACCTGGCGTGATGGCATACACGGCAAGAACGACGTAGGTTGTATTGATTGCCACATGCCTAAAGTGCAAAACGAAAAAGGCGTTGTATACACTGACCATAAAATCGGCAACCCGTTTGATCAGTTTGAGTACACCTGTGCACAATGCCACACCCAAGATAAAGCCACTCTGCAAGAAATCGTTTCAACCCGTAAAATGCAAGTGCTAAACATGAAGTTGACGGCGGAGAAGCATATTGTGGCGGCGCATTTTGAAGCGGCAGCTGCATGGGAAGCGGGTGCAACGGAAAGCGAAATGGCACCGATCCTTCAAGATATTCGACACGCCCAATGGCGTTGGGATTATGCAATCGCTTCTCATGGTGTTCATATGCATGCCCCTGAGATAGCACTGCAAGTATTGGGCACTGCCGTTGACAGAGCCGCAGATGCACGTACGAAACTGGTGCGCTTACTCGCAACGAAAGGCATTACCGATCCTATCGTCATTCCAGATATCTCCACGAAAGAAGCGGCGCAAGCAGCATTGGGTATGGATATGGAAACGATGAATGCAGAGAAAGAAGCATTTCTGAAAACAGTTATTCCTGCGTGGGAAGAAAAAGCCGAAGTGAGAGAGGCATCTTACTAGGCTGATAAGAGTGTTCTAAAGAGTATTAATTACAACGAGGGCCCAAGATTGGGCCCTTTTTATTGGATTAATCCAACGTTAACGTCTTCTTACAGCATCGATTTTGCTTGATTGATTGAGCGGATAATATTCACTCTATTCGCGGTAGGGTTATTGGTGTCCAAAATTCTTACCCAAGCATCAATGGCGTCTTGATAACGTGCGGAGAGATAGTGGTCAGATGCTATCACAGTGAGTGCTGGTACATGGTTACTATCAATGGCTAAGGCTTTATTTATCCAAGCTGATGCGGTCTTGTCGAGTTTTTGGTTCATGTTGTAATACCGTGCACTCGCCAAAGCTGCATAGATATCGGCATTCGGTGAATCAGATAGTCGTTCTGCATATTGGTAAACCAAGGTTGCGTTATCAAATTCGCCCTGCGCCATATATTCGTTACCGAGTTGGAACCATAATTGGCCATTTTGTTTATCATCACGAAGTGCGGTTTGAAGCCTTTGCAATTCCGGCTCAGAATTTACGGTGCTGTTTGTTTTTAATTGGTTTTTATCTATCAGGGCAAGCGCTGGATCACCTAATGAGAAATAAACGGTCGTCGATATAAATCCAATTAAGGCAAACACAGTGAGGGGTAAACAGGCTTTTGACATGTTGGCTTTTCGTTTATAGACATTGAGTGTCATTGAGGCGTTCGCTCTGTGTTTTGGATGTAAGAATCGTCACCCGATAAGCGTTAGTGTTCAATAGCTATCGCAAAGAAATGTTAAAACAGTGAGGTGTTATTGATTAATCGTAATTTAGGTGGAAATCTACCATCACGGTATGCTCATTAGTACGCACCTTACGAGAACGCGCTGACCTTGCTACTCTCTTCTGAGAATTCGGTTAGAGCAGCAGAAAACCTGCTAGAAACCCACATTTCTCGGTATACTCTGCCGACATTCTTTATTCTTATTTTCATGGTTTCTTCTATGCCCTTAACACCCGCCAATACAGTAGTCGTGCTCGATTTCGAAACCACGGGGCTTTCTCCCAATCAGGGTGACCGTGCGATTGAAATTGGTGCCGTTAAGCTGGTGAACGGAGACGTGGTAGACACCTTTCAGCAATTGATGAATCCTGGCTTTCGTGTCAGTAGCTTTATCGAAAGCTATACCGGTATTACCAACAATATGCTTCGCACTGCACCGAGTTGTGAAGAGGTTATGTCTCAGTTCGCTGAATTTATGGGAAGTGCCCATTTAGTCGCGCACAATGCGTCTTTTGATAAGCGATTTCTTGATGCGGAATTGGAAAGGCTGAATATTCGGTATTCGGGTCAGTTTGCTTGTTCGATGCTGATTGCCCGACGCTTAATTCAAGATTCTCCTACGCATAAGTTGGGTGATTTGGTACGTTATAAGCAAATCGACAATGACGGGGTTTTCCACCGCGCGTTAGCAGATGCCGAGATGACGGCGAAGCTGTGGCTGTTGATGCTGGATGAGTTAGCGCAAAAGAACATTGCGAATCCAAGTTTTGGTTTGATGCAAACCATCAGCAAAACAAGCAAAGGTGCGGTACCAAGCTTGCTGTTAAAAACACGTCGTTAATACCAAAGAAAACCGCTTTTCAAAAAAAAGCCACATAATGTGGCTTTCTCTTAACGCAATGTATTCCCGCTTACTTTATTGAGCCGAGCAACATTTCAACCGGACGAACTAACGCCACAATGATTTCGTCATGCGGCTGGGCAGCAATGGAAATCTGTTTAGCAAATTCAGAGTAGTCCTTTTGGGACACCGTTTTACCTTCAAGTTTTAACGTCGCCAGTTTCTTGCCTAGTTCAGCCATTTGTTTGGCAGCATCGGCCGCAGCCACTGAATCCTTCATTGAATGGTTGGCTTTCATCATTGATACGACGGCATCATGATTTTGCACAATGGTGTTGAAGTCTTCTAGCAATGTACGTGTGTCTTCATCTTGCGTAGATTGCGCCAATTTTTCCATCGCACGAATTCGGTATGACTCAACCGGCAGTGTATCCACATAACGGTTCAGACGTTCAAATTGGTGGTACACACCATTGTTGAACTTAATCCAATTTCGCGCGTAGTACTGAGCAGGTTCAAGGTAGGTAGCGAGAACGTTAAGCGGCGTAACGTCCGTGGTGCCAGCCAGTCTTACTCGCATAGTGTAAGGGCTCGTTTCGTGTTCCAGGCCGACAGAAACCGTTGCCCAAGACGAGACGGATTGCATGCGTTCGAACATGGAATTTTCATCAGTCAGTTCTTTGGGTGACCAGAATCGCTCTGCAATCGCATAAGCGCGAGGGTAGAGGCGAACGGCCAGTGTTTCATCAGATACATTTTCGGCCCACAGTGTCATTTCGCCGCCAAGAATTTTGTTTTCTAACTCTTTTGGCAATGCGAATGGACGTGTGTGTTCGGGGATTTCTGAGTTTTTGATATCAGAGCCTGCAGTTTTCTCGCCGGAGGTTGGCCAGCGAACGTTACCGACGACTTGGTAAGAGGTGTCCGCTTGAATTTCACCGTCGTCCATATCGAGAACGAAATTGGTGTAGGACATAAAGTTATCGAAGTGTCCCACGAAACGTTTACCCGCTTCATACTCTGTAATGAACACTTCTGCGCGAGGTTTGCCAGCGTAATCAGTGAATGCGCGAGCCTTGCCGTCTTTACCTGTGATGATAGTGAGTGTGCCCGTGCGATCTGAGCCCTTACCACGTGGTTTACTCCACGTATAAGTCTCAAACGTTTCGCCCGAATGGAGAGCGTCATCGACCGTTAATCCTGTTGGGATTGGGTCATTGCGGTAGTGATAATCCGTTGGCTGAGGTTGGTCAATATAGTACCCCGTTGACAAGATACCCTGATAGCCTTCGTTAGCGGCGTGCTCTAGTGACTCATGCCCACGCCAAGACTGGATAGTGATAGTCTTAGGAAGTTCTGGATGAAGAATTTCATCCCAACCGCTCATCTCTTTACCGTGTTTGGTCAGGATTTTCTGTACCTTCGCATTAAAGTGGGCCTGCAATGCGCGCTCATCCTTAATGTTGTGCTCTTTCATATACGCTTGAACGCGATCGTTTTCTTCCCACTCACCGTACATTGGTTCATCACCACCAATGTGCAGAGATTTGTCTGGGAAGATTTCTGCCATCTCGGCAACTATGGCGTCAACAAACTCAAACACTTCTGGGTTGGTTGGGTCAAGCAGCGGCGGGAATACACCCCATTCAATGGTTCCGTTGTAAGTGTCAGGATCGCCTGAACCTAAGTTCGGATACGCTTTTACAATTTGGCTAGCATGAGACGGTAAGTTGATTTCTGGTACAACACGAATCCCTCGATCACGGGCATAGTTAACCACTTCTTTGAGTTCTTCTTGTGTATAAAACTGACCGCCTAAAGATGTCTCTTGCAACAATGGATAAGCCTTAGACTCGATACGCCAACCTTGGTCATCGGTTAAGTGCCAGTGTAGTACGTTGAGTTTTGCAGAGGCCATGCCATCGATTTGGCGTTTAATGGTTTCCAATTCAACAAAATGGCGTGAAGAGTCGATCAGCAATCCACGATGTTTGAATCGTGGTTCGTCATCAATTTTCACATTAGGGATATATGTTAGTGCGTCATTAAAAGTAATGAGCTGAAGGAATGTTTCGGCTCCATCGATCACGCCGTCGGTATAATCAGCCGCTAAGGTAATCTGTCCATTTTTGCTGGTAAGTGTGTATGACTCGTCTGTATCAATCGTTTGTACGTTAGATGCGGATGCCTGTTTAACATTGATAATCAGTGTCGCATCAGATTGATGGGAGGCAATGGGTTTTTTCAGCAGAAGACCGGTTTGTTTTTGCACGCGATCTATGATGCGCTGACTGAGCTTTTCAACGCGCTCAGAATGGTGTCCTGAAATGAAAATTGAAAAGTCCTGATCGATTTCTGTTTTACCCTGAAGCAAGGTTACTTCTTTCGGATAAGGCATCAGTTGGAGATCAGTGTTAGGCGCATCAGCCAAAACAGCAGGAGCGAAAAGAATCGAAGAAACAATAAGGCTGAGTACAGACTTTTTCATAATTATCCTTTTTATTTTTAGGGTGTTTAATTTATTTCAACCTATAAATTAAAAGGGTGCTCAACAATACGATTTATCGCGGAATGTGATAATTAACCGAAAATATAAGGTACAGCGTTCTGCAAGTATTGCAGGGGTCACGTTTTTAGTTTATCCCTTTAATTTCGGGATGTTGAGGTTAGACGCACACCATCTTCAACGTTGTGATCTTCAGTCAAAAAAGGATAAATGGTGGGGGATTAATTCTTAACGGAAATTAATCGGTTGCGTTTAATGACAATAAACGCAGGGCCTCAGTCTTCGACATTTGAATTTGTAGGGTAGGGGAATTTTACATGGCCTACGCGGATGATAAACACGCTGATTGCCATAATGAGACCCGCGATAGAGATGGTGATAATTCGCCAATCAAGATCCAGAATTAAATAACGTGCTAACGCAACGATGCCAATGTAAAGCGGCATTCTCACAGGAACTTTACCCGACTCGAAGAAAATAGACACCATGGCCAACACTTCGAGGTAGATGAACATGAGCAGAAGGTCACCGACCGTGACAGTGCCGTTCACAATCACCATGTAGATCTCTTCGCCGATGGCGTAAGTCGTGGCAATCACGATGAGCGAAAGAACGAGATGCTCAAGCGAGTGGATGATTTTAATGGTCGCACTTTGTTTCAACATAAAGCTCAGTCCCTGTGGCTTCTGAGCAGTGTAGTGATGAAATGCCAAAGACTGCCGTTTCAAAGGTGAGAGTAAACGAATGCTTTACGGGAGGTTTTGTCGCGGGTCTGCCATCAAAGTAGAAAGGCTGCAAAATTAAAAAGCCATCGTACGGTGGCTAATACATTGTCAAAATCGACGCACTAATTGTTGTTGGTGAGCAGGTAATTCAGCGCACCGCGAATTGCCGCAACTTGTGCATCATTACACTCTTGGTCAGTCACTTTCGGGCTGTCAGGATACACCTCGGTTGTCGTGCCGTATTGGCATTGGGTGAAGCCGCTACACAAGCCAAGTTTTTTCGTTGGATAGTTGATGACACCTTCTGCTCAATCGGGGCTCCGATAATGTTGCCTTTGCTGTCTGGTGGAGCAATGTGCGTCACTTTACGCACTTCATCGATGATTGCAGTTTGAAACGCAGTGTTTGGCATATCGCTATCGCCGACCAGATAGAAACCGTCTGGAATCTCATCTTCTTCGTATTCTTTTCCGTCACGAGCCGCGAGTGCGGGACGAAACTCTGATTCGTCAGTATCTGTCGTTTCGTGAAGATCAATATGGCAGAAAATATTGATGCCTAAGCCATTTACGAATGCCATGACATTGGCAGATTCTTCCGCGGGGCTGTTTTCTACGAATGAACGGTTTGGGTCTACAGCATGAGGGTTCCAGCGGTTGATGGTTTCATAACCCCATGGGCTGACACACGGGGCAACGACGAAGTTGAAGTGTTCCGTGAAATGCTGTGCTTCAGTATCAAGAAATTGCAGTGCACCGTGTACACCACTGGTTTCATAACCGTGTACGCCGCCTGTGATAAGAATGGTTGGTTTTGACGCATCAAAGTGGCGGCTGCGAATACCAAACTGAGGGTAGCGTTCGCTGTCGAAAGATAAAGCACCATATTGGGTGATATCAAATCGATCGCTCAGTGCGTCGATTTTGGTGATCACATCATCGTTATAACTGCGCTTTATGCTGGTTGTTGACAGCCATTGCGCTTTTTCTTCGTCCCCCCATGGTTGGCCAAACGTGCCAATTGGGAATGTGTTTGATGTGCTCATTCTCGTTTCCTTAATGGTTATTTACTCAAAGAGAGTACCACCGTGTACCTTGACTGCAATGACTAATCGGCCTTGGTTCGGTTGATTGGCGAGGCTTTATTCAGCTTCTGCAACAAGATAGTTTTCCAATCGATCTGATAGCCATGCTGTCAGTGCCCCCCCTCGTGCGTCCATCGCAGTGATTTCACCATAAGGTTGCCATTGCATTGCATTGGAGTGTTTGAGTACTTGCAAGGTCCCACTTCGGAGGTATTTTCGCAGTAGTGCTGATGGCACATTGGCCCAACCCGAACCATCTAGAACGGCATCACGAAGGTGTTCATAAAATGGAAGCGCAATGTAGTGCGGAGATATTGGGTCTAGCGCTTTTAGACCTTCGTCATCGACATAGGCTAAGGTGACCTCAGTGTATCGTTCTAAATCAGCACGCTGAACCCTTTTAACCGCCGCAAGGGGATGGTCTTTATGCACCACAGACATCATTCGTACTTGGCCGAGCTTCTTTCGATTAATGCGTCCGAATGCGCGGGTTTCTGGTAAGAGGCCAAAAGCGACATCAATCATATTTTCATCCGCCATTTCATAGAGTTCTGGCGGTGGCGCAACATACAGAGAGACGCTGGATTCAGGAAATAAGCGGTGAACCTCACGCATAGTGGCACGCCAAAACGATTCGGGAAGGGCGTCATCACGGCCGATCCTTAATGCGGATTCAATGCCGCTTTCAAATTGTCGGCATTTCGCTTCTATGTCATGAACGGCTTGCAATAATCGCTCGCAATCATCGTGGATCATTTTACCCACGTCCGTTAATAAAACGCTGTTACCCGAGCGCGAAAGCAGTTCGACACCCAGGTTATCTTCCAACGCACTGATTGCAGCACTCACGGTAGTACGGCTTTTTTCGAGCTCGCGAGCTGCCCCCGCAATGGAGCCAGTTTCAACGGCGGTGAGGAACATTTCGATCTGACTGCTTTTCATGTGCTGCCTGCATTTTCATCACATTCTGATGCAAACAATTTTAACTCTAAATATATTGGCGTAAAGAGGTGGCAACGAAAAAGTTGTCGCTCAGTGGCTCGTGTTATCCCTGGATGAGGGATATTGTGTGTTCAAGCACCTAAGCATAAAGGTGTGAGCCAATAACTTTGTCACTTGTGGGGATTTATGTCTTGTGAATATGCGAAAGAACGTAACTTACTGAAATTTTCTACCTTTGCTTGTTTTTGCTTTGCGGCACTGGGTATTGGTCTCGGTATTTGGGCGGGGTCTATGGTTATCGTCTTCGACGGAGCTTACTCGCTGGTCGGTTTAGCACTCTCTTTAATGGCTCTTGCAGCGTCAACATATATTCGCAAGCCGTCAGCAAAAAATGGAAAACAAAGTAAGCCAATTTCTAAGCAGAAAGCAGCCGTTATTGAATCTCTCGTTGTACTAGTTAAAGGTTTGACTGTCGCTGTTGTGTGTTTGATTTCATTTGCTTCCGCACTCGATGCATTGTTTTCTGGTGGTCGAGAAGTGAACGCGGGTTTTGCCTTGGTGTTCGGTATTGTTAACGTAGCAGGTTGTTTGGCAACGTATAAGGTTGTGAGCAATCACTCTGGTAAACGTCCGTCAGATATCCTTAAAGCAGAATCTAGCCAATGGCTGATGGATACGGTTATTAGCGCCGCGGTATTGGTAGGCTTCTTGGCAGCAACGGTACTGATAATGACTGGCTATGGTGAATATGCTGTGTATGCAGACCCAATGATGGTGATTCTGGCTTCAGTTTACTTTGCTACAGTGCCCGTGAAACTAATCGGTGAGTCATCGAAAAAATTGTTGAGCTTGCATCAGCAAGAAACAAATGAAAATCGTCAAAGCCTTCCAGCTTGACTCACAAAGAAAAAGCATTAACAAGACGGTAGCCTAGGCTGCCGTTTTTTCGTTGTATCTCTAAATTTCAAACGGCAATATCTAAATGTCGAATAGCAATAACAGTCAGGTCACGAGCGGGTTGTTACTGTAGGCTTTGCAAAGAAAGTGAACACGTTGAATGGAATAAGGCGATGATGCACTCACGATTGGAAGCCGCACGAGAGTTTATAGAACTTAATTTAGACGCCAAACTGGATGTCGAGGGACTTAGCCGCGTCGCGTGCTTATCAAAATTTCATTTTCATCGGCAATTCACCAGCCGATATGGAGTCAGTGTCGCGAATTACGTACGTTTACTTCGACTTAAGAAAGCCTCCTATCTACTTGTGTATTATCCCGATACATCGATCACTGAGATTGCTTTGGATTGCTGCTATGAAAATAGCGAGTCCTTCTCGCGTGCTTTTCGTCGCGTGTTTGAACGTTCACCCAGTGAATTTAGAGTATCGCCTGACTGGGAAAAATGGAGGATTCATTTTGAGGCTATTTATCGTTCGCGGAATGATCCGTCGATGAACACCAATCAATTTGATGTATCCATTGTCGATGTTGAAGCCATAGACATTGCGGTGCTTGAACATCAGGGGCCGCCCATGCAAATTGGCTAGAGTGTGGCGAAATTCAGAGAATGGCGGAAATCCCAACATATCCGGTATAACGAAACACGTATCTATAACATTTGCTACGATAACCCCGATGACATAGACGATGAGTCACGCTTTCGTATGGGTATTGGTTGTACCTATAACGGGAATATCGACTTCTCATGTGGATATATTAAGAAAAAAACGATGCCGAGCGGGCGATGCGCCAAAGCACGATTTGTGGGCAGCAGTGATTCAATCGGTATTGCCGTGAGATATCTCTATGAGCAGTGGCTTCCTCAATCGGGTGAGACCCTACGCGATTCTCCGTTAACGCTAGAAAGGGTAAGTTTCTTTCCATTTGTTCCAGAGCCTGAAGCAATAGCTGACATCTATTTACCGATTGAATAGTCGAGATGATGCAAGGAAGCCTTGGTATGCGCTTATGAAAAATATGAAATGGCTGTTGAGGCAGGCGTATGAGTTGGGCATCTATTACGTTATTGCGGTTTGTATCCTGCTGTTGTTTAGTGAGTCGATGAATATTGCATTACGATTTTGGTCTGAAGGGCGTATGTCATTTTGGGGAAACGGGTTGTGGCAACTGCACTTTTTCACTGCAATGCCTATCGCCTTGTACGTCTATATTGATGGTGTCATTGGGACACCAACAAGAGATTGAAAGGTCAACGTGATCTCACGGCGGTGAGTGAAAAACAGCACAGCCAACCTCTTTTTACACCTGATTTTCCGAAAGTAAATGCACCTCAATGGTCAGGTGTTTTTTTACTCTCCAATCGCTCGGCAATCACTTCAATCCAATGCTTCACTGGTGTTTCGGAATCAGCGTCTAAGTGCAATTGGCAGCCTATGTTAGCGGTCACGATGAGATCCGGCGTGTCTTGCGTTAGTGCTTTCAATTTACGCTGTTTTAGTCGATTGCTGAGATCGGGCTGTAGTAACGAATAGCTCCCCGCTGAACCACAACAAAGATGATCTTCTGCGGTATTCACCGTGGTTAATCCGAGCCGGTTAAATACCGATACGTATACGCTATTCAGTTTCAGTCCATGTTGAAGTGTACAAGGGCAGTGGATGGCGATGCGTTGATCGTCGTCTTGCAACGACAGTGATTCAATGTCTTCGTTAGCGACGATTTCACTGAGGTCCTTTGCTAAAGACACGACTTTTCTGGCTTTAAAGTTATAGTCTTTATCACCCAAAAATAAGTGAGGATATTCTTTAATACTGACGCCACAGCCCGAGGCCGAAATGACAATGGCTTCTGCGCCATTTTCGATAGCGGGCCACCATGCATCGATATTGTCCTTTGCCTGTTTGATCGCGCGGTCACGCTCTGAGAGATGCAAATTTAATGCCCCGCAGCAGCCTTCTTTTTTAAGTCTGACGAGGTTGATACCAAAATGGCGTAACACGAATTTAGCAGCATTCAGTGTTTCAGGTGTCAATGCCGATTGTACACAGCCTTGAAAGCCAATCATGGTGCGCGTGGTGGTGTGATCAGAAACCGCTTTGGTGCGCTTTTTCCCCGGAAGTTTGGCTTGATAAAACGTGGGAAGGAGCGGTTTGATTTTTAGCAAAGTGTGATAGCCGACAGTCACCAATGTGCGATGAGGTAAAAGCCGAGTCAGCAGAAATCGAGTGAACCTTTCTTTTATAGGACGGGGTATGCGTTTTTCGAGATGTTCTCTGCCAATATCAAGAAGTTTGCTGTATTCAACGCCTGACGGACAGGTTGTTTCACAGCTTCGGCAAGTCAGACACTGGTCGAGGTGTCGTTGCGTTTTCTCTGATACTTCATTGCCTTCAAGCATACTTTTAATCAGGTAAATACGCCCTCTGGGGCCGTCTCTCTCGTCATTGAGCTCTTGATAGGTCGGGCAAGTGGCATTGCAGAATCCACAATGCACGCATTTTCGAAGGATCTCTTCAGCTTTTTGCCCTGCTTGAATTTGGAGTATGTCGTCGTGAATTGATGTTTTCATCCGTGACTCCCCAACCAAGAATAAAGACGCCCTGCGTTAAAAATATGTTCGGGGTCAAACGCGAGTTTTAGCGATTTATGAACGTTTTTAGATGCCTCAGGCAGTGGATGAAAGCATTCTGCGTGTTCGGCATTTTCCCTAAAGCGCATTGCGTGTCCGCCATATTGTTCGGCTAACGCCGAGATCTCAGAGAATGGAGAATGTGCGTGAACCCAACGCACAGCGCCCGCCCAGTCTATGAATGTGTCTTTAACGTCTTGAAGGTGAGGTGAGGCGGGAGCGATGGATAGACGATATAGGTCGTCACGTTGTTTAAAAAAAGGGTGGCGGAAATTTCGGATTGCCCGCCAGAAAAGATCTGCATTTTCGAGAAGGTCACCGCCGAGCGTTGTTTTCGCTAATTTAACGGAAGGGGATGATCCTGAAAGGCGGATATAAAGCACACCATCAAACCATGCGCCGCCACTGATGGGTGCGCCACTTGACGATAGTTTGCGCAATTCCTTTAATGCATCCTGCGCCGAAACTGTTTTAGTAAGGGTGATAGTGTCAGCAGGGATGGGTTTAACCCGCAAACTGATTTCGGTGAGTATTCCAAATGAACCCAAAGCACCTGCTTGAAGTCTAGAAACATCATAGCCGGCGACATTTTTCATTACTTGGCCACCAAAGCGTAAGTGTTCAGCGTAGCCATTGATAAGTTTGATACCTAATATTGCATCACGAAGCGACCCAGAAAATGGCTTGGATGCACCGCTGAGCCCTGTGGCGACAGCGCCGCCTAATGTTGCGGCCCCGTTAAATGCTGGAGGCTCACCGACCAGCATCTGATTTTGTTGGGCGAGTAAGGCCTGAATGTCAGAGATTTTGGTGCCTGACCGCGCTGTAATGACCAATTCCGACGGAAGATAAGAGACGACGCCGCTGTGTGGCGACACAGAAATAGATTCTCCTTGCGGGGCGCGTCCATAGAAAGCTTTGGAGTTTCCTCCAATGATATTGAGCGGTGACTTATCCGATATTGCATCGTGAACCTGCTCGATGAGCGCTTTAGTGATATCACTCATGATGACTTCCTTTCGACATCATCAAGGTTCTGTGTTCCTGACAATGTTTCGGTTGAGGAATACCTTTTCCAGGATTGAGGATTTCTTTCGGATCCATCGCGCGTTTAATTCGATGAAATTGTTCGAGTTCCGCGTCACTAAATTGGTGATGCATTTCGTTGATTTTCTCTATGCCGACACTGTGTTCGCCTGTAATGCAGCCACCTGCTTCTACGCAGGCTTTGAGGATATCAGCACCAAAGGTTTCCGTTTTTTCAAGCTCTCCGGGAACATTGGCATCGAATAAAATCAAGGGGTGAAGGTTGCCGTCTCCCGCATGAAAGACATTGGCTACCCGTAACCCATAATAGCGGGAAAGCTGGTGGATCTTCGTCAGCACGTTCGCCAGCTCGCGACGAGGAATCGTGCCATCCATGCAGTAATAGTCTGGCGATATTCGCCCAACGGCGGGGAAGGCAGATTTACGGCCTTTCCATATCAGCGCACGTTCTGCTTCATTGGTCGAAACGCGAAGGTATGTTGCGCCGCCTTGTTGGAAAATTTGAGTTACAGCTTCAATTTGCTGCTTAACTTCCTCTTCATCCCCATCCAGTTCGCATAAAAGCAGCGCCTCTGCATCGGTAGGGTAACCCGCATTGGCAAAGTCTTCTGCTGCTTTGATGGCATAGCCATCCATCATTTCCAGCCCCGCAGGGATGATCCCCTGACTAATAACATCGTTGACAGCATTGGCCGCTTTCTCGATGCAATCAAAACCGACAAGCACGACTTTGGCAATGTTAGGGGTGGGGAGAAGTTTGACTTTCATTTCAGTCACAATACCTAGCATGCCCTCAGAACCGGTTAAAAGGGCTATAAGGTCAAACCCAGCAATGTCTGCACTGGCTGCGCCAATATTTATACGTTTCCCCTCAGCAGTAACGATGACCAGCGAGACGATATTGTGAACCGTAAGGCCATATTTAAGACAGTGGACACCCCCCGCATTCTCGGCGACGTTTCCCCCGATTGAACAGGCGATTTGTGATGAAGGATCCGGGGCGTAATAGAGTCCATGAGGCGAGGCCGCTTCGGAAATAGCAAGGTTTCGCACACCGGGTTGAACATGGGCGACGCCATTGTCAGTGTCGATAGATAAAATACGATTAAAACGGGCGAGTGAAAGTAATATGCCACCTTTTAGCGGAAGTGCTCCCGCTGATAATCCCGTTCCCGGTCCACGGGCAACGACGGAGATATTCATTTGAAAACAGAGAGATATAACCGCCATCACCTCATTAGTATTCGCGGGTAATACTACGTAGTCAGGCAGCGCGGTATACACAGACAGGCCATCACACTCATAAGGGCGCATGGTTTCTTTATCTGCGATAACAAATTCTGCACCCACGACATCGATAAGTGATTGATACAACATTGTTTCCATACTGGCTCCTATCAATCCTTTTTGTAATGATCAAACCCTAGCTGAGAATGTTGTGCTTTGTGGCGTATTCCTTACGCCATTCTGAAAAGTGTGGATGATCTCTGATTCACACCGCAACAAGTAGGGCGGGCAATTCACTATTGCCAAACTGTGTTAATCCGAGGGCGCCGGGTTGAAAAGCAGTTTATTGTGGTGATACTGTATATAAAAACAGTTGGTGTGATGCGTCCATGTTAACAACCCTATCCATTGAAAATTACCGCTCAATCATGAGCCTCACTATCCCATTAGGGCCTTTGAACCTTATCACGGGGCCGAATGGCAGTGGAAAATCGAACCTCTATAAAGCGCTTCGCCTTTTGGCGAAAACCGCATCGGGTGGCGTCATCAATTCGTTGGCTGAAGAAGGCGGTCTTCACTCCACATATTGGGCGGGGCCGGAAGAAATATCAGGTGCGATGCGTCGTGGAGAGGTTGATGTACAGGGAAGCACACGCAAAAACGTTATACGCCTGAAAATGGGTTTTTCCAGTGAGACTTTTGGCTATGCGATATCGTTGGGCTTACCCACGCCGTCTAACTCGGCTTTCTGTTTTTACCCTGAAATTAAGCAGGAAACCATATTCAATGGCCCCTACTATCGACCTGCGAGCTGTTTGGTCGAACGAAAAGGGAGCCTTGTAAAAATCAGGGATGGCCGTCAGTGGGAGGTGGCTTCCCAACATATTCCAAGTTATGACAGCTTGTTTGACGCCCATGCTGATCCCAGCTCGGCTGCAGAAGTTTTTCATGTGCGCGAGATGATCAGGAGCTGGCGATTTTACGATCACTTCAGAACGGATGCTGATGCACCTGCGAGGAAACCTCAACTCGGTACGAGGACACCGATTCTCCATCACGATGGTCGAGATCTGGCGGCCGCACTTCAGACCATTATTGAAATTGGCGACAAGGAAGCCTTGGATCGTGCCATTGAGGATGCTTTTCCTGGCTGCCACCTGACGGTTATCTCTAGCGAAGATGGACGCTTTTCGATTCAATTTTTTCAAAAGGGCTTGTTGCGTCCGCTCTCGGGGGCCGAGCTCTCTGATGGGACATTGCGGTTTGTACTTTGGGTGGCAGCATTACTCACGCCACGTCCGCCTTCGTTAATGGTGCTCAATGAGCCCGAAACCAGCTTGCATCCTGACTTGCTGCCTGCGTTGGCGCGTTTAATAGGGCACGCCTCCCAGCACTCTCAAGTTTGGGTCATTTCCCATGCGAATAGATTGATCAACGCATTGAATGCACATCCTGATTGTAATGCCATAGCGTTGGAGAAGGTACTCGGACAGACCGAAGTTCAAGGGCAAGGAATGTTGGATACGCCAAATTGGCATTGGCCAGACTAAATGTTGGTGTTTGGTGGATTTAATGTAGACAGCGTACTGATTACCCTCTCAATAGAGTGAAAGTAAAATGGAGTGATTTCAACAGCGTGTGCAGAAGATCAAAAAAAATGTCTAAAATAGTATGCAATTCTGTATGTAAGTTCGAAATTTCGTGTCTATAATTATCTCGCTTAGTTGCATTAGGATGAATATGCGCTTGTTCAACAAACAAGGTCAGTAATAGGCCGAACGAGCGAAACCAAAATAAGGATAATGAGAATGCGGATTCCGTTTTACCTCAAATTGCTTTTTCCAATCTTGCTGCTCATGGGCTTAATGGCGAGTCCTGTATTGACCGCGTTTTAGTTGGTTTATCTTCGCTGGATTGCCAGCTTGGGTAGAAGAAAAACCGCCACCACATCGGGGGCGGTTTTTTTATGTCTTGTGTTTATAGCGCACTGTTTTCTAGGGCGCAGGGCTTATCGTATGGCCGTAATATACCGCCTAGTTTGAACGCTGCAGGAACGAAATAGAACGAGAGTATGGTTGTTAGTAATGTCCCGCCAGCAATTGCGATTGCAAAAGGAGGCCAAAACCCACCGCTAGCGAGGATCAGAGGCAGAAACCCACCTATTGTCGTGATGGTTGTTGAGGTGATGTGGCGGCCACAACTGCTGACAGCGGCGACGATAGCCTCCGTATTTCCTGCCTTAGCCTCAGGGCTTGATTTTAGTTCAGCGAGAATGACGATGGATGCATTGATAGCCAGACCAACCAAACCGAGTAAGCCGATGATCACGGTAAACCCAAACGGGTAGCCAAATAGCCAGACTGATAAGAGCCCAAATCCTGCTGCTTGCGCACCTGCAAGGAAAATAATGGCGCTCAGCCTGAATGAATTGAACGAGATGACGACGACGGCAACAAGTAAAATAATGACAATTGTTAGGTTTGCCATAAGCTGGTTCACAGAGTCGTCCCGCTCAGCAGACTCTCCACCAAATTCAAGTCGATAGCCTGCAGGCAATTGTAGCTTCGCGTTTTCGAGGATCTCGGTAAAGGCGTTGAGTGCTGTCTGAGGTAATACACCAGCCCGTATGTAGCCCTCGATGACATTGAGTCGCTCTCCGTTTCTGTGTGGGATGGCGCCACGACTTGGTTCTACCGTCAAATCGGCCAATGCTGAAAGAGGCAGATCATATAGCGCACTGCTTCCAGATGCAGGAAAACGTAATTGGCTAAGTTGAGTCATCGTTGTTCTTGATTCATCCGCGACCCGTACCCGAACGGGAATAGACTCTGTCCCTTCAATCACACTACCTTGAACCAACCCCGTCATGGATGCATTCAGTAGACGCGCAATATCAGAAAGGTTCATGCCTGTCAGTTGGCTCGCTTCTTCGTCGACATTCACGGAGATTTTTGGGGTGCCGGGTTGTAACGTTTCTCGCGTATTAGTCACATCAGGCGTTTGTGCCATCAAGCGCCTTACACGTTCACTGACATCCCTTAACGTGTCTAAATTCGGGCCATAGATACGCACTTCGATGGGGGCGTTGAATGGCGGGCCTTGCTCTAGCTTACGTACAATTATTTGTGCGTGGGGGAATGTCTGTGACAGTGTCACCTGAAGGTCTGGAATCATTCGATTCGCTGCACGAAAATCTTTCACGGTAATCATCGCTTGCGCGAAATTAGGGGCGCCGTGCTGTCTTGCTTTAAGGTTGTAGTAAAAAGAGGGAAAATTAGTGCCGACTACCCAACCTACTTTCTCGATGTTTTCCTCCTGAGCCAATACCTTGTCTATTTCACGTGTTGTTTCTAGTGTGGCGGACATGCTTGCTTGAGGAGCCAGGAAAATCTGAACTTCAAACATGTCTCTGTCTGACGGCGGAAAGAACTGTTCAGTTAATTGACCCGCAGCCCAAAAGCCAGCGAATGGCACAGTGAAAACCAGAGGAATTGCAAGCCAAGGGAAGCGTACGGCAAGCAGAACTGAACGCTTGAATAGACGAGTGACTGCGGGAATGTTTATACCCGCGTGATACCAGCGTGTGCTTGTTTCTCCCGAAGGTAACCATCTTGCCGCAAAGCCCGCGACCAGCAATTGCGAAACGATGTAAGAACCGACCAAAGAAAAACTCACAGTTATGGCGATGGCCCCGACAAACTCCCCCGCGGGGCCAGGCATGAGAAATATCGGTGCGAATGCCAAAATGGTGGTCAGTGTTGAACCCAATAAGGGAAGCCAAAGGTGGCGTATTGCACGCATCGCTGCGTCTAAACGCTTCACGTTTTGTTGGCGGTAATGCTGAATGGTATCAACCATCACAATGGCGTTGTCGACCATGATCCCCAAAGAAACGATAAGCCCGGTGACGGACATTTGGTTTATAGGTAAACCCGTAAAGCTCATCATGGCCAGTGTAAATGCAGATGCGATGGGTAGCGATAAGGCCACCAAAATAGCAGAGCGAAAACCGAGGGTAATGAAAAGGACAATCAAGACGAGCGCGAAACCCAATAGCAAACTATCGACCAAATCGGAGAGTCGGGTTTCTGTATAGCGACTCTGTTTGAATATCGGTTTGAGGACGATGTTATCGGGCAGCTCACTGCGGAAAACATCCAGCATCTGATCAGCGGAGGATGTCCACTGGTCGACGCGAATATTGCTTTGCATTCTTGCCGAAATTAAAACGGCGGGTTCGCCATCAATGATGGCAATTTGTTCCGACGGCGACGCTTTCGTTCGCTCTATGGTTGCAATATCTTCTAGCCGCACCACAAAGCCATTTTGGTCGATGACAACAGGCACTTGTTTGACTCGTGTAATCGAATCCAATGCACCGGCGACTTCCAGTTGAAAATGATTGTGATTGTTATGAAGTTCACCAGCCGCAGCCTTTGCATCTGCGCCAGCAATAGCGTGAGATAAAGAGAGGGCGGTTTGCCCTAAAACGCTGGCATCGGCAATATCTAGTGTGACAAGGATTTCTTCTGAGGGAACACCGTGAGTATCAACGAACTCCGTGCCAGAGAGATTTCTCTACCGCTTCGCAAGTTCCTTCGCATAGCGTCCGAGGATTAATTCATCGACCTTGCCATCACCTTGCCATTGAAGCGCAGTGATATAAGTAAATGCATTGGAATGATCGTTATCGAAATTGGGTTCTAATGCATCGTCGGGTAATGATGGGACTGCGTCGCTAAGTTTGTCTCGAATTTTTGACCAGACGGGTTCGGTTTCAGTGAGGCTATCATTAAGTTCAACAGTAATGATGGAAATGCCCGGTTTAGACTCGGACTCGATAAGGTTGATTTCATCCAGTGATCTCAGTGCATTCTCTATTGGCTCTGTAACGAGTGCTTCTACACGTTCAGCGCTCGCGCCAAGGTACACCGTGGTGATACTTGCCCATCGGTTTATCAATGCAGGGTCTTCGGCTCTCGGTAGTGTAGACAGCGCTGAAAAACCGGAAACGAGAATTAGGATTGTAAACAGAACCAGCAATCGCGTATTTTTGAGAAGCTTTTCCATGTCGACTTACTCCTCAGCGATGGTGACCTGCTGTCCAGACACGATGCGATGAACGCCATCAGTCACAATTTTATCCCCCTGCGCTATAGGGCCAGAGACAAACGCGTTTTCCTCTTCTGCATGGATAACCTGCACTGATCTCCGAAATATTTGAACATTACCGCTCTCATCTTCACGGGCTTCATAGAGATTCCAAGTTCCTCGCAAACCATCAGTGAGGCTGGTAAGCGGAACCCAAAAGCCTTCGGACTGAAATTCAATTTCATCTTGGAGGTAAGCCAGTTGTCCGCTGATGATCGACACGGTATCGGGTATTGAATACCTGAGTTGGACAGTGCGAGAGCGAGCATCAATCGTGGCCCCTGGGTTAATCCGTTGAGATGAAAACACCTGTTCGCCAATGCGAATTGTTGACATGGTTTTCTCGGATATTGAAGCAAGGTATTTCAGTGGGACGCCGATTAGTGCTTCATTTTGATGTTGAGATAACAGGGTGAAGGTGGGAGAGCCCATATTGACGACATCCCCTTGTGACACAAAACGTTCACTAATCGTTCCATCATAGGGGGCGTAAATGGTCGATTTCTCTTTGCGTAACGTGTTGGAGGCAATGGATGCATTAAGCTCCCTGACTTGTGCGAGAAGGGCGTCACGCTGACTGGTGAGTGAATCAATTTCAGCGTCCGCACTAAAGCCTTTTTTCTTTAATTGGCGTTGACGGTGGAGGTTACTTTTCATTAACGCAAGTTGGGCGTCAAGTTGCTCTCGCTGAGCGGATAATTGGCGTAATTCGGTATCAAGAAGTTGTGTGTCTAATTGTGCGAGGGGGGCGTTTTTTTTAATTGAATCACCGACATCGACGAAAAGTGTATTAATTTTCCCACTGAGTTCAAATCCTAAATTGGCGCGTTGACTCGCCTGTATCGTGCCAACAAACTCTTTTGGAATGCGATAACTTGATAACAGATTCACCGTTGTCACAGACACTGTTGGTAATGTCACAGACTCTTTGAGTAACGTTTCTCGCATTGCTTCGTCTTTGGGTTCTGATTGCGTATTGCATGCTGTCAGCACCGTGAGTGAAGTGACGAACACTAGGTGGATAATCCGTTTGCGCATTGCGAAATTCTCGTCGTCC
This sequence comes from Enterovibrio nigricans DSM 22720, assembly GCF_900167155.1. Classification (GTDB taxonomy): domain Bacteria; phylum Pseudomonadota; class Gammaproteobacteria; order Enterobacterales; family Vibrionaceae; genus Enterovibrio; species Enterovibrio nigricans. Next base: position 20,363 of record NZ_FUXU01000050.1, read on the forward strand.
GTTTATCTTTTTGACTAGACTGTCCAGTCCATATTGATTAAAAGTAAATCACCTAGACTAGACTGTCCAGTTTGATTAGTTTATTTTTTGCGCGTATTTTCGTTTGTTTTTTGCGCGGCTTTCATTAGGGATCTAAATGGCTACGAACCTTCTACAACGAAAGGAACAAAAAAGGCAGCAGATATTGGAAGCAGCGTCAGCCCTGTTTACAAAGCAGGGTTACGGCATATCAATGGAAGCTATCGCTGACTATGCAAACGTTTCCAAGCAAACGGTTTATGCTCACTTCAGCAATAAAGATCAATTGTTTGAAACCTGTATCATTGAGAAATGTAAGAATGCAGGTATAGATTGGGATCTGGAAAAAAACAGCCGGCCTGCGGATGTTGTTTTGAAGGAGTATGGTTGGCAATTTCATAACCTGATTCTGGGCGAAGAAGCCGTCAATATGTTTCAGAACATTGTCCGTCAATCCGACTCGCACCCAGAAATAGCGGCGATTTACCTTGAGCAAGGGCCGACACGCAACGTTCACTTGCTCAGTGGCTATCTTAATTTACTGGTGGAGCGTGGCGATCTGCCGTTGTGTCACGACACTCGACAATCTGCTATGCAGCTTCTTCTTATGTTACATGGCCGCTCAGTGTATTGGGCCTTTTTCGGGTTTGATGCAAACGAAGATGAAAACACACGACGTACTTATACGGACAGCTGCGTTGACCTCTTTTTAAGAGGCCATGGATTCAAGTATTAGCTTACTAATAAATTGCGGCGTGCTATTCCGTCACCATCAGGCTTTTGTATTCGTCAAATGCAAACTGATCTGTCATACCGCTGATGTAGTCTTGTAGTAGACGACAGCGGAGATAGAACTCCCATAAGTCTGGATCTTCGACTTGCGATGATTGTTTCAACTCGAGTCGATAAGCAGCGACGTGTTTTTGTGATAACTTATTGAAAAGACGCCGTTCAACGGGGTAGTACCTCCCTTCGCCGTTAACGATATTGGCGAAATCGTCTTTGGCCAGTTCAAGTAATGGACGGTATTCGTCTAACAAACCACCAATGATCTTATAGCCTTGTAATTCCAGTGTTTCGACTTCGGCATCGTTGAAGACATGCTCGATAGCCACTTGTTTAAAGGTTTTGGCTATTGCGTGGTATTGGCTGCTGTCTTCGAGCAGAGCTCGATTAAATTCACCACAAAATACCGCGTCCAAATTGTCAGTAAATTGCTTAGCGGCATGACTGACCAGAGGGTGAACCATCGCCACGCGCAGTTTAATAAAGAAGCGATGTGGCTTACTGATTTCGTCGGTTTGTGATTGTTGATAGACCTCATTCAGTGATTGTTCGAATGTTTTCGTTCGATAAATCGGGCGGTTTTTGGGCTCAATCACGCGGAAGGTTTCTGTGAGTAATTCTGTCAGTTTCTCCAGCGACAGAATGCGCTTTTCGACGGCATCTTCAATGTCTGCTAGACAGTATGAAATGTCATCGGCCGCTTCCATGATGTAGCTGAGCGGATGGCGACAATATTTTTCCATCCCCATTTCATTCATCAACTCGGAAATATAGGATTTTTCCGTGAGGTAGTAGCCGACCTTTTTGGTCAAATAGCTTTTATTAGACGGGGTGTCTTCTTTGGACTCTGTACCCGGACGCGTGTATTTCAACACGGATGCAGCTTGGCTATAGGTGAGATTGAAACGGTGCAAAGAGTGAATTAAGCGAATAGCTTGCGCGTTGCCATCAAAGTGGCAAAGCTCTTGTCTAACGGCTGCAGTTTCCGCATTTACACCGTATTTTGTCAGCGTTTGCATTGGGCTCAGTGTATCGAGGTGAGAAGCGAACCAACGGTTAATCGCGTCTTCTCCACAATGCCCAAAAGGCGGGTTGCCCATATCGTGCATCAAACACGCGATTTCAACGAGTGACTCTACCGAACGTTCAAGCCCATCAAGGCCACAATATGAAGGTGATCGTGCCAGTTTTTCATAAATTGAATGCACGATAAATCGACCGACTTGCTGAACTTCCATGGAATGTGTGAGGCGGCTTCGAACAGCGGAATTTCGTTCAAGAGGGAATACCTGCGTTTTTTGCTGAAGCCGTCGAATGGGTGCAGAGTTGATAATCCGCCCTCGGTCACTTTCAAATGCTCTTTGAATGTTGTCGCGCGAGGTGTGCTTACTGTAAGGACGCGCAGCACTTATTTTGGTACCGAAGTCGATTTTGGACATTGAGTTTACTCGATGACAAATAACACGATTTCATTACCTTATAACTGTTAACACCGATTGTATACTTTCTATGCTCGCGGGTTTTGAGGATAAAGACATAGAGGTTGAGCTTGGCTAACTCAACAGCAATACTGACAACGCGATACCTGATGCGGCACCGACACTAAATACGGCCATACCCAATAAACTGCGCTGTGCTCGCTTTGATACATACATAAAGAACGTCCATTTACTAAGAACCTAATCCTACTAGTAGCAACTTATGTACCAAAATCACACGCCTTATAAATCAATTCGTTAGTGGGGAGTATGTCAGCGTGTTGACTTGGTGTGGTAAACTTTACCGATAAGTTTGGCGATATTTACGATCTATGGGAAGGGGCAGTGATGTCATTTTTAGATGGGATTCACCACGTTGCGATCATTGTGAGTGATTATCACGTGTCGAAGCAGTTTTATACCAAGATATTGCAACTTCCGGTCACAAACGAGACCTATCGAAGCGAGCGTGACTCTTGGAAGCTTGATCTTCAATTGCCGGACGGGAGTCAGCTTGAGATCTTTTCATTTCCGAATAGCCCGAAAAGGGCCTCTTATCCAGAGGCCAGAGGGCTAAGGCATCTGGCTTTTAGTGTTACTGACATTGAAGGTGCCATTGCGGCGTTAGGCAGTCATGGTGTTCCAACAGAGCCTGTGCGCATTGATACGCTTACAAACCGAAAATTCACATTCTTTAATGACCCTGATGGATTGCCGTTAGAGCTATATGAGGCGTGATCAGCGATAGATATTCCCTTTCACCGCGAGGTTTTTGGGGATGTCTTTAACCTGACTTCCTCGCAGGTATACATCTCCTGATACCCGCAAATCCGGCGGTAGCGTATTGATTTTAGTGTTGGACAGGTAAAGGTTTCCTTTTACGTTCAACCTACGGGGCAGGTTAGCCATAGGCGTGTCCACCAAGCTCAGATCGCCATTAACGGTTAACCCTGCGGGTAATGCCGAAAGCGTAGAGCCAGTAAAATTCATATAACCGCCAACCTCGATCTTGGGAATACGCTTCAGCTTACTGTGGGATGCATCCAGGTATCCCTTAACGATGAGGGTCTCAGGAAGGCGAATGATATTGCTCGCCGCGATGTCTAAAAATCCGTCTATGACTAAATCGTCTGGCAAGCTCTCAAAATGTGTGTTTTTTAAGCGCAAGTTTCCGTAAGTATCGATATAGCCATGTAGTTTGATGGAATCGACAAAGTGCGGCTTAGATTTGTTAAAGGCCTCAACAGTTGTAGGCATGTACAGGTTAAAGAAAAGCAAAAATAGCATGTATTTAGAAAGCATTAGGCTAATTCCTCTCGTGTCGCAATATTTTCTCTCGATAACGAAAGTATGAGTCTCTAATATAGCGAAGAACGGTAATTATATAGCGTAATTGAGTCATTGATAATTTTAAAAGAAAGAAGAAGTGAAAATGGTAAGTATAAGAGATGTAGCCTCAAAAACCCTTTAAACTTAACTTTTGGTCATTTCTCGTTCATTATTTAACAATCTGTAAACTCGCGCTTTTTGACTCAAGATCTCAATTTCATCTATTCATTGAAAAATCTTCCTGTCAGTTTCTCCACGAGGTTTCGAGTTGAAGCTCCGATCAAAGCCATTCACTCTCTGGAGTGATGCAAAGGAAAGTTACATTTACGCACTGAATGATAGTGGCATTGGTCACAATAAATATTGATAGGTACATATTGCTTTGATAAAGGCAAGCACTACAATAGGGCACTTAAATTCATATACTCAAAATAATTCGAGTTACACCTCGTTTTAATTTAGATGTAGAGCTGTTGAATTATTGCAGCTTTTAATAGCGATGTTTCATGATAACCAAAAAATTGAGTAGCGCGCCATTTTCACTGTTTAATCCTTATAAGCTTGAAGCAGTGACACGTTCTTTACGCGCAATGCGTGATGGAATGCTATGGCTCGTGCCATGCCTTGTTGTGTCGAGTATTCTAGGCTTTGCCGCGAGCATGCTTGAGTTCTTAGAGGTCGATGCGCCCGTTTTTATTCATGAATTGAATTTACTAAGGCTGTCTCTAACGTCGTTATATCCTTACTTGTTTTCAGCCAACATCAGCATGATGCTCGCCATTCAGTGGCGATTACCTCGGCCTCCAATTGCTGTTCTTTGTATCTCTTACGTCGCGGTAGCTGAAAAAGTCCTTGGCTATGAAAGCCATTTGTCTTCCATCATGCTGACTTTTATAGGACTGACGCTCCCTCTTTATGCTGTCCCTCTGCTGTCAAAACTTAAAAAGCAAAAATGGGCGAGATTGGTTGAAAGTGAGGTATCAGGCAAGCTGGTGAAGGATTCGATGAATCTTATCGTTCCTGGTGTGATTGTCACCTTGGTCGTGATGATAATCACCAAGTTCCTCGCCATTAGTGACACTTGGTTTGATTCAGCGGCGATACTGCAAGGTTTTAACCCGGCCAATGAACCTTATACAGTCGGTGCGATATTTTCGATTCTCAACTCTTTTCTTTGGTTTTTAGGTATCCACGGATATTACGCACTGACACCGATAGTGCAGCCACTGATAGATGTGCTTGATATCAATCGGCAGATTTACAACGCGGGTGGAACCCCCAGCAATATCATGAATATTTCGACCTTGTCGTCATTCATGTTCGTCGGTGGTTCGGGTGCAACATTGGGGTTGTCGCTAGCACTCATATTGTTTTCAAAAGATAAAGTGATGCGGGTGATAGCAATCACAAGCGTTCCCTTAGGCCTGTTTAACATCAATGAAATTCTGATGTTCGGCTTGCCCGTCATTTTTAATCTTCGACTTCTTTTGCCCTTTGTTATTGCACCTCTTACTAACATGTTCATCAGCGTGACGGTGATGAAGCTGGGCCTTGTCGCTATATCCGTCGTGATGGCACCGATAACAAGTCCACTGATATTGAATGCCTTTATATCCACTGGGGGTGACAGCAGAGCGGTTGTTTTACAGCTCGTGTTAGTGGTGTTAAGCACGCTTATTTATTGGCCATTCGTTCGATTGCTGGACAAGCATGTGAAGACGCGTGATCTTTATATCCCTTCTCTTGACACGACCTTCACCCGCCGAGAAGAAGAGGCATATATTCTTGCTGTGGATCCCGTGACGGAATCTCTCAAGAAAATACGAGAGATAGAAGGTGTTCAAAAGCAGTTAGAGGCGCTTGCAACACGGGAGTTTTACTTAGAATATCAGCCTCAGGTTTCTGGAAAAACGCGTCAAGTCGTGGGGGCGGAAGCCTTAATCCGGTTACGAGACAGCTATGGTAACGTGGAATCCCCCGCGAGTTTTTTGCCTGTTTTTGAAAAAGCACATTTGATGACTGACATTGACATATGGGTGATCCGCCAGTCAGTTGAGCAAAGTAAAAAATGGATTGAGCAAGGTTTCTACATGCCAATCAGCGTAAATATTACCAGCCACACACTGACGGACATGACGGTGATGGAAGAGGTGATTGCGCTGGTGTCAGAAATACCGGGCCTTATCCATTTTGAAATCACGGAAGAGTCGTTACTTGAAAAGGAATCACTTGTTGATTCGTCCATAACTCGCCTGCACGAAGCGGGTTCACCTGTTCATATTGATGACTTTGGTACGGGATACAGTTCGTTGAGTTATTTAAACCGCTTCGACATTGATGCGATTAAAATCGACAGAAGTTTTGTACTGGCGCTATCAACTGAGCGTGGTAAACAAGTGTTCTATAGCTTGGTGGGTATTGCGAAGCAGTTGGGTATGAATATCATCGTTGAAGGCGTAGAGACCGCGGAACAATTTAATATCGTAATCCGTGAAACGGATGCTGTTGTTCAAGGTTGGTACTTCAGTAAATCCATTTCGGCGAAAGATTTTAAAACGTATGCGTTGCAAAAAAGCGCACTTTCGTTAAAACCAACGAAAGGTTCACTGGAGCGGATTTGACAGTGAGGGGATGACCCCTCTTTACTTTTGCGCCGAGAAGGCTTTTTCTAACGACATTAGCAGACGCTTCCCGTTCTCTCCGCTTTCTTCTATGTAGGTACGTCTTACTGGGGCTGCCAGTTTTTTAAATCTACTTCGCTCACGCTGGGTCAGGTGTACCAAGATCATGTCTGGCTTGTAGTATTTGATTTTCTTCAGTTGCGCCGCATTCAATGTCGTTTGGTGCTGGTAAATAAATTCAGACATCTCACTAAATGTGTCTCTCAATATCTCCTTTTCGTGTTTGGTTAGCGAAAGATACCATGCTTGGTTGGCGAGCACAGAGGTGGTAAACCTTTGCTGTCCTGCCCAAATCAGATAGTCCGTAACTTCATAAAATTTCATTTCTTCAATGGCAAATAGAGGGTTTACCTGACCGTCAATGATGGAGGATTGTAATGCACCGTAAATTTGCGAATAGGGAAGTGGTACCGGTTCTGCCCCGAAAAGCGTGTAGGTCTGCCTTATAAGGGGCGCGTTCATTACGCGCATTTTAAACCCCCTAAAATCACGAGGATGACGGATCAATTTATTCGTAGACCACACCATTTCACCTTCTAAATACAAGGTCATCAACCGAAGGTTGTTGTCTATCAGTGCGTCTCCAATGATTTCATAAATGACTTTGGTGTCATGAAGCACACGTTGATTAATGCGGTCATCCATTGAAAACAAATACGGTATGGTGAAAACCTGAATTTCTGGAATTAAATCTCCCAGAATGCCGGTAGAGGCATTGGTCATCTGCAACGTGCCGTTTGCGGTGAGTGCAGTAAGATCTTCTGATTCACCTAGGGTGCCATAAGAGTAAATATCAATGGTTATCGCACCGTTAGACTTGGTTTCTATCGTTCTTTTGAACTCCTGAGCGTAGACGTCTTGCACAGAACCCTCGATTTCTTCCAATCCAAACCGCCAAATTTTAGTTTCTTCCTCATTGGCTATCAGTCGGTTGGCCCATAGCACGACAAGTAAAATGCCAAAAACAGTGAAAGTATTGCGGCGAGTGCTCGACATATTGCGCAGTCCTTTTTTGCGTCGATTTGTTGTATCAGTAGCGTTCGGCCTGAGAATTTGTTTCTTGGGTCAGGCCAACGAGGTAAAGCGTAGCTGAACCGAAAAGAGTGATGTTGTCAGAGTTTTGATTTTGAAAGTAAGTAATGTTGCGTTGTGGTTATGAGTCAGGCTTGCAAATTGACAAAAAATGTTGTCAATCCAATGGAGTGTTTTAACAGAATTTTCCATGATGAGGTTGGGATATTTCATAATAAAAATAAAGTGAAATCCCACCTATCTATTTCTCGAATAAGGAAATTCAACATGCACAAACCCATCATACTTTCAGCGGTTACGTTGAGTATCGCGGCGGCATTTCCGTCTTGGGCAGTGGATTGCACATCATTGCCAACCTGGGAGCAATCTGGGGTTTACACAAGCGGAGAAGAGGTTGCTTATCTCGGAGAAGCCTACAAAGCCAACTGGTGGACATCGGGTAATAATCCTGCTGACCATTCGGGTCAATGGCAAGAATGGCAGGCATTAGGACAATGTTCTATTACCGGAAATCAACCACCCACTGTTAACGTCACCTCTCCTTTAAATAATGCGCAATTAACCGACGGGAACCTTATTGAACTTGCAGCAGATGCAGCAGATGTTGACGGTTCAGTGAGTGATGTGGAATTCCTTGCCAATGGTATTAGCCTTGGCGTTGTGACGAAAGCACCGTTCACTCTAAATTGGATGGCGACGACTGGAGATTACGTTATCTCTGCGGTTGTTACGGATAACGAAGGCGCAACGGCAACGTCCACGGTTAATGTTAGCGTTGTTCCTACCGATGTAGCCTCTCCGCCAGAAGCGACACTGCTAAATCCAACCGCACAATCGCAAATAAAAGCGGGCGAAGATGTGTTGATTCAAGCCTCGGCAACGGACGCTGATGGTGTGGTTTCACGTGTTGAGTTTTACGTAGATAACGCGATTGTCGGTCATGATGACACAGCACCGTATGACGTTGTATGGACCGCAATGAAAGGGCTGAGAACGTTCAAAGCAAAGGCCATTGATCAAGATGGACTATCTGGCTGGACAGGTGAGGTATCAGTCAATGTCGCAGGCGAATCCGTGGGCGGAGGTTGCGCGGGTGTGCCGGTTTATCAAGCAGGAACCCGCTATGCCGCTGGTGATATTGTTCAGAACGGAAATTACAAATACCAATGTGATGTTGCAGGGTGGTGTTCCTCGGATGCAGCATGGGCGTACGAGCCGAACAATGGTGCGCATTGGCAAGATGCATGGACGGAATTAGGTATTTGCGCGATTGTGCCAACAGTAACCTTTACCACTCCTACCAACAATGCAACGCTACTTTCGGGTAGCACGGTTTCATTGGCTGTTGACGCAACGGATGCTGATGGTTCTGTCACTGGCGTTGAGTTCTTCGCAGATGAGCAAAGCTTAGGAACTGATTCGAGTGCACCTTATGCCATAAACTGGCTGGCCAGCGGCGTGGGGAATACTAACCTTCGTGCGGTTGCAATTGACAATGAAGGCAACACAGGATCAGATGCTGTGTTGGTCAGTATCAGCGACCAGCCAGTGGTGGCTACACTCACGTCGCCTGCGTCTGGTTCAAGTGTGGGACTTGGCAAAGCAATCCAGTTAGAAGCGGATGCAGATTCCTTCACAGGTGCGATTGCAAAAGTTGATTTCGCCGTTGATGGCGTTGTCGTCGCGACGGATACAACGTCGCCGTACAGTGTAAGTTGGACGCCGGGAGCAATTGGCAGTTATGTGGTGTCTGCGATCGCAACCGATGATTCGGGCCTAACAGCAACAACAGATGGTGCAACTGTCAAAGTCTTTGAGCAGTCTGCGGTTAAGCACAAGCTTGTTGGATACTGGCATAACTTCGTTAATGGTGCGGGTTGCCCGATGAATCTCAGCGAAATGTCAAATGCCTGGGATATCATCGATATCGCATTTGCAGAAAACGACCGTGGTAGTGATGGCACGGTTCACTTCAACCTGTATGCAGGCGATATTCACAGTGACTGTGCACCGCTCGATCCACAACGCTTTAAGCAAGATATGGCGGCGTTGCAAGCGAAAGGGAAAGTGTTTGTTCTCTCTCTCGGAGGCGCGGAAGGTACCATCACACTTAACACTGATACTGATGAAGCGAACTTTGTCGCAAGCTTAACCGATATCGTGAAAGAGTGGGGTTTTGATGGTTTAGACATCGACTTGGAAAGTGGCTCCAACCTTCTCCATGGCTCGCAAATTCAGGCGCGTTTGCCAAGGGCGCTGAAACAAATCGAAATGAACATGGGTGGAGACATGTATTTGACCATGGCACCTGAGCATCCATATGTTCACGGCGGTATGATTGCTTACAGTGGCATTTGGGGGGCCTACATTCCATTGATTGACGAATTGCGTGACACACTGGATTTACTGCACGTGCAATTGTACAACAATGGTGGTTTGCCTAACCCTTACCTTCCAGGTTCTGCCCCTGAAGGGTCTGTTGATATGATGGTTGCGCAATCTAAGATGTTGATTGAGGGCTTTGAGCTGGCAAACGGGCAGATGTTTGCACCACTTCGTGATGATCAGGTGACTATCGGCTTGCCGTCTGGGCCTAGCTCTGCTAATTCCGGTCAAGCACCAACCCAGAACATCCTTGATGCCTTGGATTGTTTAACGAAAGGTACCCGCTGTGGTTCAGTCGTACCCGCGTTTAACTATCCGAACTACGGGGGTGTTATGACGTGGTCTATCAATTGGGATCAGCATGATGGTTTCAACTTCTCAGGCCCTGTGGGTGACAAATTAAAAGCGATGAATGCAGGTCAATAACGCCTGAACATCGCATTGAAACGGGAGCTTTCGCTCCCGTTTTTTCTTTCCTGCTGCTTACTTTGAGACAGTTGTCTTGTCATCCATATTTCTAGACTTAATCCTCTGAACCTTTTTCAGGTTCGATTTCAATTCGGCTGATTATAGTCGTTGAGGCTGGGTGGTATGAAAGCAGACATACATCAACTGATCGCTTCTATTTACGGAAGTGCGGCTAGCGGAAATTGGATGCCTGCTCTGGAAAAACTAGAAAAGGAGCTGGGTGCCAACCGGTGTATTCTCGGCAGCTTCAATCCCCAAAGCCTCACGCCTAACTCGCTGCATATCACTGACTTGCCGCCAGTTTTGGCATCATTTCAAGACGCTTTTGTTCACGACCCAATATATAAGCATGCAGCGGAAATTCCACCTACCGAAGTGATGGTTTTAAATTCAGTCCAAAATCAAGCACCTTTCAAAGGGAGCTGGTTTTTCAATGAGTATCATATTCCAGCGGATATTGGACACATTATGGGAAGCAACTTTCTCCTTACAGACGACGAATATGCGTTTGTGGCGGTAAACCGCAGTTCGAAAATGCAAGGGTTTGATGAGGAGGAATTTCGCTTGTTGAGTGGTCTTATTTCTCATTTTGTTAACGCCTTCGAGATCTACGATCAGAACCGCCAACACTTACAAAATAAAGCCATTTTTGACGCAATTTGTGAGTCATACAATTGCGGGGTAGGTGTGATAGATGAAAACGGATGTATCTTGTTTTCGAATGGATTGGCTGATGATATTTTCTGTGATTACAATGTGTTAAGTGTCAATGATGGCGTGATTAGTTCATCAAGTATCCCCATCAGAAGTAAGCTGGCGCAAGCATGTAGAGACATTGTTCACGCTGGTGTCTGTGCTTCTCAAGTTATCATTCCCATTGTGGCAAGTCAGAATGAGCCTGCTATGCAGATCCGTTTGTCTCCTCTTGTGTTAGATGATGATTTTCCAAGTCGTCTTAACGTTCGGGTATTGATGACGATAAAAGTCGCTGAAGACAATGCAATGGAGTATGTTTCTCAAACTTATGGTTTCACTAAGTCAGAAACGCGAGTGGCAGAATTACTTGTTCAAGGGAATACGCTCCAAGAAATATCCGATACATTATTTCGTTCGCGAGAAACCATAAAGACGCACTTAAAAAACCTCATGATGAAAACAAAGACACACACTCAAACTAAACTGATTAGCATGCTTTTACAACAAAGCGTCTAGTTATTGTCCTTAAGTATTTTGTGGTTACGTTTTGACGTATTGCGCCAATTCTAATTTCGTATACGCCTTTTTATCACCTCTCGCAACATAATCCCCCAAATGGGGGAGGACATTGCCCAAATAAACGGCCAGAGTATAGGTAACAAACAACGAATAGTGGATGAACAACAAAACAGAACGTTCAACTATCTCGTTTGGTGTAATACCCCGGTGCTCACAGAAGCGTCGTCAGCGTAACAACAACGATTATAAATGTGGCTAGGATCTACCTCCCACTTCTGGTTAGGTGGGAGGCTCTTTTTATGCTTTGATCAAACCACCGTGATAATGCAATTCGTACATTTTCCTGCCTTCGAACTTAATCCATTCATACCCAGTAAAGCTGTCTACTGTCCCAGAGTTGGTATCATGATAGGTCCCCAGTGGCGTCTCGTTAACTGAGTCGCCGAGGAAGTGACCGGTTTCGTACAATTTTGAAAGGCTGTCTAAGACGACAATACCTGCTTTTTCTCCGTCGAACATCGAAGGTTCCAGAATCTTGCCATAATAATTCATCGCCCAAATAGCCTGACTTTTAAAATACACGGTTTCCTGTCCTAGGAAATCGGTTCCCCCGAAATAGCTGTCGAGGTATTGGAATGGGCCATCTTGGAATTGAATGTCATGTGCGCCTAGCCGAGAAGGCAAACATTTAGGCGCCCTGGCAACGTATGAATTCGCTTTTGCTTTGACGATGAAAGCGTAAAGCATGTCGGTAGTAAAACTATTCATATTTACATCCTGAAGAAAAAACACATTTTAACTGTATATATAAACAGTATTTGTGGTGTATGTCATACTTCGCAACTTTTTGAAATTATTGTCTATAATTTCGACATGTTTCATAAATGAGGCGCCTACATGAGTGAATGGTTAGAAAAAGAAGTTGCTGGTTTCGACATTGCAGTGATGACAAAACGCACGGTTGGAGATCTTGGCACTGAATTCGAGCAGTCGGGTAAAGGGAAAGAGTGGCAGGCATGTAGGAATGTGCACTTAGAAGGCTTTAACGACAGCCGAGTACTTCGCCTCGATTCTGTCTGGGAACGCCTGCTGAAAAATCAAGAAACCCAATTTGCTGGCGTGGTGTTAGCGATGGAAACCATCGTGAAGTTTGGGGATACCATTCAGTTAGAAACGCCTTATGATGTGGAAATAAACATTACATATTGATGCATAGCCCAGATCAACGCTTTCACATTTGTGGAGGCGTTTATTCGTTCTTTGTCCCTGTTCAATAAAGTGAAAATACCGCGCGATAAATGACTGTTCGAAAACATTCCTCGTCATAACCACACTCACAATACCTATTTCAGATGGCGTTACTGGCGATAAACATCGAACTCGACAAAGCATCAAGGATGAGACATCCCATTGTTTCGCCACCGTACTAGGCTGGTTTGGTCTGATTTGTTTTACTTTACTACGTACGTATACAGAAGCTACCTGAAGATGCTCGATTTTAGAGCCCATCAGTACATTCAATTCAAGGCAAATTGCTGTAGAAATAGTCATTCTATTTCATAGTAATTATATTAGGGATGTTTGGTTGGGAAGGCCAATAATGAACGTTGTGGTAAGACCCCAGAACTCTATACACTTTCAAGCTTCTGATAATACTGTCTTTCGTATTCATTCGGTGACAGTCCACCATTAGTACCATGATTCCGTTTTGGATTGTAGAAGTACTCGATATATTCAAATATCTCAGAGCGTGCTTCCTCACGGGTTTTATAGATTCTTCGTTTTACTCTATCTTTCTTGAGCAGCGAGAAAAAACTCTCAGCAACGGCGTTGTCGTGACAGTTTCCCTTTCTACTCATGCTAATTTCCATATTGTGTTCTTTTAGGAAACTGCGCCAGTCGCTCGAGGTATATTGAACGCCTT